>NZ_CP091491.1:0-99483 GCF_021869665.1 Enterobacter cloacae complex sp. ECL411 | reverse complement strand
GGCAACCGGCACCACCCGACCGAAAAACCCGTAACCAGCCTGCAACCGTTGATTGAGTCCTTCACACATCCCGGCGCGATTGTGCTCGACCCCTTTGCCGGCAGTGGCTCCACCTGCGTGGCCGCCCTCCAGGCTGGCCGTCGTTACATCGGTATTGAACTGCTGGAGCAGTATCACCGGGCCGGACAGCAGCGTCTGGCCGCCGTCCGGCGCGCCATGCAGTACCCGGCCGCTAACGACGAGTTCCCGGAGGCCGCGTAATGAACTATGCAGGACACGAAAAACTCCGCGCAGAAGTGGCGGAAGTCGCCAACAGCATGTGTGACCTGCGGGCGACGCTGAACGGGATGGAGCACCGCTATCGCTTTGACTCTGATGTGCTGGCCGAACGCCTGACCCGTCAGACCCTTTTTCGCATCAATGCCCTGTTTATGGCGGCATACAACGAAATGCTTGAGCTGGATGCCTGCTTTAAGGACTAAGGAGAAAAACATGTACGGAACCTGTGAAACCCTCTGCCGCTTGTTGCGTGAGCAGTATCCCGCAGAAACCCCGCTGAACCTCATTATCTGGTCCCCGGCGGATATCGAAGCACTGGCCGACGGAATGGAATATGCCGTTTCGGAGCAGGACACAAGGGCGGTACTGGCGCGTATGGACGCCATTCCGGAGGAACAACGGCTTGAGTCGGGCGTGTCTGCCGGTGCGGTGATGGATCTGATTGAACAGGTGAAAGAGGCCGTTCCGGCGGTGATGGTGCCGGCGGACCTGCTTGAAACCCTGCTGACCACTGCCGAACAGGCGTTATGGCACAGAGAATGGACCGCCCGTGACTGCAATCATCCGGTCCCGGAAAGCGTTACCCGTCGCCTGGCTGATGCGGCGAAAGTTCGCGCCTTACTGAAAAAATGAAATCAACACGCCGCCCGGGCGGCGTGTACTGACCCCGTTCAGAGGAACCCATTATGCAGGAAACCACCACGTTAAACGCCCTTGTTATGCGCCGTGCGCGCGATTTGATTGCTGATTATGGATGGCCTGACCATACCGATGTTGATCAGCGTGATCCGGTCAATAAACCGGGCTGGATAAGCATTTATGTCCGTCTGGATGCGGCAAATATTGTTCATCTGCTGCCTTTGCTTTGTACCGGTGACGTACCCGCAGATCTGCAAAGTGCCATGACAAAAATATCCGGGACGCCAGCGCAGATTATTTTATCCGGCAGCCGCTATGCCGACGCGCCGCAGCTTCCGGAGGACGGAACACAGATAGCTTTCCCCTGGGCCGGGGAATGGCTGACGGAGCCGGAGATTCAGGCTGTAACGGATTGCCTGTCCCGCGCCGTGCGGGATGTATCCCGGCAGGTATGGGAGGATGCGCGCCGGATAAAGGCGGCACTGAACACGCGCGGGGAAACGCTGTTTTATCGCCAGACCCGAAACTTCCGTCTGGTTGTGAAGGAAAATGATATGCCCTGCTGGCTGGACGATGATGACAATTTGCCGGTGGTGCTCGATGCCATCCTGAACAAAGGGGCACGCTACAGTAGCGTCGAGTTCTTTGTTATCAGCGACAAAGTGGATCAAATCCTGGCATGTGGCCAGATGTGCGATGTGCTGCGTATTCCGGGCGAGCCTCCGCGCCGGTGGATGGATTTAACCCTGTTACATGAGGTCATGGCAGAAGCGCGTGCAGAAATCAGTCTTGTCCGCAATGCCCTGTCAGCAATCCGGCCAGTTTAGCGAACAGCAGGGGGCGGCGGCCCCCTGAATCTGGCACGAAGGATAAGGATGTCGCCGGCTCCGCTTTTACGGCTCTTCCTCCACGTTGTTCCGGCTTCGCGTTGAGTAACGTCCCGTGCGGCCTGCGGCAAACGCCGTGCCTCTACTGTAGCCGGGCCGCGGCTGATGCAAGGGAAGCGTAAACGCCGTCACCTTCACCCGGTCGCAGTTTATTTCATACGTTATCCGCCGTCTTCCCGTCGTTTTCCGGCTCAGTTTTCGCCGTCAAACCGTCCAGCCTGCTCCTGCTTTTTTACTGCGCTGCGGCTTCGGTGACGCCCTTGCATCCTCCGCTTTTCGCCCGGCTGTCGTGTCGGCACGGCGTAAGCCGGAACTCAGACGACATCGACTAGGGAGGATTTTTTATGCGCACTACAACCACCACACCCGCTGTTTACGTGGGCACGTATCACAAATACAACTGCGGCAGCATTTTCGGCAAATGGTTTGATCTGACGGAATTTGACGGCAGGGAGGATTTTTACGAGGCCTGTCAGGCGCTGCATGCCGATGAATGGGATGCCGAGTTTATGTTTCAGGACTGGGAAGGTATCCCGTCGCAGTTCGTCTCTGAATGCTCCATTGACTGGGATTTTATCGCCGCTTACAAACGCGCCGAAGAAGAGGGCAGGGAAGCCGCTTTTATCGCCTGGGCGGAGTATACCGGCGAATGTGACTATGACGCGTTTGATGATGCGTACCGCGGCGAGGCGGAAAGCGAGGAAGACTATGCGCGGGAGATGGTGGAGGACAACGGCCTGTTAAATGAGGTGCCGGAGCCGTTGCGCAGCTATTTCGATTTTGAAGCCTGGGCGCGTGACCTGTTCAGCAGCGGTTATGTGTTCCATGACGGCTATGTCTTCAGCAACTGATTAATGTCCGGCGGGCAAACCCGCCGGTTAAGGAGAAAACGTATGAAACTTGCACCGGAAACCCGCGAGATCCTGCGACAGTACAAAGCCCTGATTAATGCCCGCCGACGTGATGCCGGTCAGCGGGAACTGACCACCGCGCAGGTGATGGATGAAATCTGCGAATACATGACCTGTCAGTGTGCCGTGTACATCGGCGGTCATTTCATCTTACAGGGTGGAAAAGGCCAGTAAGTATGATGGCAGGCGTCCGGGCCGGAGGGCGCCTGTCAGCCCGCGCGAAAAACCGGGCAGGCTGCGCCTGCCGGAGAGAAACTTCGCCGCGCCTGCGGCGCCGCGCACTCTCCTCTCCATTGTCAGTCGCTGTTGCCCGGGAATGTGCGTATTATCAGGGATATCTTCCTGTAAAGCAGACCGGTGATGCATATGTCGAAGTGGAATATCGCCTCTTTCTCAAAAGAAGATCAGGATAAGGTCTCGGTCGATAAAGTCGCCGCTGCCGTTGCCTGGCAGGAAAGGATGAACAGGCCCGTGGTGCCGGAGCTGGCTGAACGGGAACAGCCTGAACATCTTCGCCAGTATTTCCGTGAACGGCTTGACGTTCATCGGCAGAACAGTCAGCAGCTGCCGCGCGCAAATGCGCCCGAATATCATAAACCCGGAGATGAGCAGCAGAAGTGATTCTTATAGTCAGTGTGTCCAGGGAGGAAATTTTATGCGTATGTCTCTGATGTTTGCGGCCGTGACTCTTTTAACCGGTATTAACCTGTTGTTTATTCCGTTTCAGCCTGTACCGGCTCTATGGGGGGGAATCTTGGCCGTTGCTTTTATCCTGATTAATGTCGCGGCGGATAAACTGCGTCTCTGAGGTGGCGTTGCATGGATTATCGTTGCCGGCATCATCATAATGTTGATGCTGAAGGGGAAGGAACCGGGGGACGAATTAAGAGTGCTGATCACCGTTTTTGCTTTCCTGGCTTCGGCCTGGTATAGCGTTGTGCAGTACAGAAAAGAAAAGCATTTTCGCTCCTGATGTTCCCGGCTGGCATCAAGCTGGATGATCGTCAGCCATCATTTTAGCCGCATGTAATCCATTCTTATCCTCCCGTTTTCTGTTTTCTGCCCGTTCCCGTTTTCATTGCGGGCGTCCGGGCGGGCTGTCGTGAACGGAGCCGGTAAACCGTCTCCGCCCTTCGGGCTTCCATCCCATGACGCAACACCAGGGCTTGCAGCATCCTTATCAGGATGCGCCGCCTCTGTCGCGCCGTGGCCTGCGCTCCCTGCACCCCGGCGAAAATCAACGGCCGCCGGGCTGTAAGGGGCAACGCCGTTTCGCGCCCGCGCTTTCCGTCGTTGCGGCGGGTTCCTGCTCATTCCTTGCCTGGTTTTTTCACCCTTTTGAGTCCTTTCGCCGGGGCTGAGACAAGCACAGCCGCTGTCAGCTGTCCAGGGTAAATGGCACGCGGTAAACCGCGCCCCGGACATCCGCCATCGCCCGCGCTGGTTTACGCCCCTGCGGCGAACGGCTCTCAAACGGGTGAAGGTAACAACCAGCGTGGGCGTTCAGCAGGTCCCCGCAAAACGTCAAAACCGCGGCCCCGGCAACTCAACGGGTGATGGTTTTTTAAAAGCAAAACAGGTTCAGAAGGAGGGGCAACATGAGCGAGGCGCTGGCGGTTTTACCCGACGACACCTTTACCCGCGAACAGGCTGAGGTCGTTGCGGCGCAGTACACCAACGTGGCAATTGAGGACGATCAGGGTACACATTTTCGTCTGGTCGTTCGTCAGAACGGCGTAATGGTCTGGCGCGCGTGGAATTTTGAAGCGGATACCGGGAAATGGCTCAACCGTTACATCGAACGTTACGGTATTCGTAAACAGCAGTAAATAAGAAGGTGCCCTGCCGGAGCGGTAACTCCGCAGGGCCGGACAATCATCAATCAGTGAGGTATCAACTATGTCAGTAACCGATGTTAAAGCAAAAGCACCCAAAAAAGCGAGCAGCAAAAAAATTACGAAGGCACAGGAGGCTGCCCTGAAGATCGCCCTTGAGGCCGCTGCGGTCGAGTACGTTCCGCTGTCCGATCTCGTTAAATCCCCGCTGAACGTGCGCTCCATCCCCTATTCCGTGGACAGCGTTCGCGGTCTGGCCGACTCCATCGAGACGCTCGGACTGCTGCAGAACCTTATTGTTCACACCCTCGCGGACGGACAATCCGGCGTGGCCGCAGGTGGCCGCCGATTAACTGCCCTGCAACTGCTGGCGCAGGAAGGGCGTCTCGCTGCTGACCATACCGTTATGGTGAAGCGTGTTTCCGACGACATTGCCGCCCTTGCCTCCGTCGCCGAGAACGAGCAGCGCGCCGCCATGCATCCCGCCGAGCAGATTGCAGGTTTCCGTACGCTGGCAGGGCAGGGCAAAACCCCCGCGCAGATTGGCGACGCGCTCGGCTTCGGCTCCCGTCACGTGCAGCGCATGCTGAAGCTGGCAAACCTCGCCCCCTCCCTGATGGAGAAGCTTGCACAGGACGAACTGACCGTTGAGCAGTGTCAGGCGCTCTGTCTCGAGGACGATCCTGCCCGTCAGGTCGAGGTATTCGAAAACGTGAAGGCCAGCTGGTCAAACGCGCCCGCACACCTGATTAAACGCGCTATTACCGAAACCGAGATGCGCACCGACAACGCCAAATTTCGTTTTATCGGGCGCGATGCCTACGAGGCGGCAGGGGGTTACGTCCGTGAAGATCTGTTCAGCCAGGACGAGGGCGACGGTACGGCTGACAGCGTGCTGGTTGAGCGTCTGGTGCAGGAAAAGCTGGAGCGTATCGCGCAGGACATTCAGCAGCGGGAGGGCTGGGCATGGAGTCGCGGACGCGCAGCCCGCATCTGGTACCACGGCGAAGACGGTAAGGAGTTCGTGCAGCCTGCTGAACCCGATCCGGTGTACACCCCTGAGCAGCAGCAGCGTCTTGGTGCGCTGCGGGAGCAGTACGATACATATGACAGCGTTTGCGACGAGTCAGATGCGATCGAAGCGGACATCCTCGCCATTCAGGCGGCGGCAGAAGCCAGCGCGTGGACTGACGACATGAAGTCAGGCGCGGGAGTGATGGTCAGCCTGTACGAAGGGCAGGTGTACGTGCAGCGCGGTGTGCGCCTGAAAGCGGATATGCCTGAAGAAACCGTAACCAGCAGCGTAACGGTGCCATTCACCTCACACCAGCCCGACGCCGCAGAGGGGATCAGTGTTCCGCTGCTCACGAAAATGACCTCCGAACGTACGCTGGCAGTCCAGGCGGCGCTGATGCAGCAGCCCGAAAAGGCGGTGGCGCTGATGGTCTGGCGCATGTGTACCTGCGTCTTCTCGGGCTGCCTGACCACGACGCATCCGTTCCGTATCAGCCTCACTGTATCTCACGGCAGCCTGACGGAGAACGCCCCGTCCGGTAAGGATGGCGCAGCGTTTAACATCCTGATGACCGAACGGGCAAGGCTGAAAGCCCTGCTGCCGGAAGGGTGGGAGAAGGACTTCACCACCTTCTTTGCCCTTGACGGCGGGGTGTTGATGTCGCTGATGGCCTTCTGCACGGCCTGTTCCGTTGACGGGGTGCAGACCCGCGATATGGGGCACACCTCGCGCAGTACCCTCGATGCGGTCGAGGCGGCAATCGGCTTCCACCTGCGCGACTGGTGGCAGCCGACGAAGGACAACTACTTCGGCAGCCTGAAACATCCGCAGATTGTCGCCTCCCTGAAAGAGGCGGGGCTGACGGGCGCGGCGGGTGACGCGGAGAAGATGAAGAAGGGCGATGCTGCAGCGCATGCGGAGCACTTTATGCAGCACACCCGCTGGGTTCCGGCATGGCTCAAAGGACCGGAGTCAGCGGGTGAATCCGGTGCAGACGACGCGGCTTCAGATACCGACAGCCCTGACAACGACACCACCAACACGGCACACGCCGCCTGATAACGGAGCGCCGCCCTGCGGGGCGGCGATAAGGAGATACCCATGCGCACTATTCTGACCCCCGATGTACTGAAAACGATGTCCTGTGATGAGTTTGAGGACTGGCGGGACAGCGGCGAAGACTTCCGCCGCGAACTGACCCACGCCGTCATGCGTGACCTGTCCTGCCCTGAAAACTGGGATGTGAACGGCGAGTACCGCAGCGAGTTCGGCGGCTTCTTCCCCGTACAGATACGCTTTACCCCCTCGCACGGCAATTACCATATTGCGGTGTGCAGTCCTGGTGCCATCAGTCCGGCGTGGATGGTGGTGTTCGTGCCCGCCAGCGGTCGCCCGTTCTCCGTCATTCGTACCCTGAGCGGCTACCAGCCGGAGCTTGTCAGCCACACCGTCAGCCTGACGGCGCGTCTCGATGCGGACGGATACAGTCAGGCCAGCATCATCAGTATTCTGGCAGCGGAGGGCGCGGCATGATACCTGCAAACCTGTCACTGGTTCCCTTCAGCCCTGAGCGACGCGCCGCGATGGAGGCCATCGCGGAGGTTGAACGCCGGCGGTCGCGCGGCGCGGTGTCCACGATGTATCCGTATGCCAGCGCCTTTTTCCGGCGGCTCACGGGCAGCACGCGCATCACTATCAGGGAAATCCATCATTTTGCGCCGGTGCTGACGGCGCGGGAGCTGCGGGGCAGCAGGGACAGCTGGCTCAGTGCCATCGATGCGCTGATTGAAAGTCGCGGGACGCGTTGCTGGCTGCCGCTTCCCGTTGGTGCGGGTCAGCGCCTCTTTCCGGAGGTGGCCTTTCAGCAGACCGAGCGGGTTCGCTGTCAGGACGCCCTGCGGGATGAAAAATACACCCGACAGCGTCACAAAGAACGGTGCCAGCGTGAGCAGGCGTACCAGGCGCTGGCGGGGCAGGCGGAGATTGAGCTGGCATTCCATACGCCTGAAACGGTCAGCAGCTGGAGCGCACGCTGGTCGGGGACTGAACTGCGCCAGTACGACCTGGAAGAGATGTTCTGGCGCTGGAGCGAGCGTTTCCCGTCACTGGAGCCAATGGAGCGCTGGACGATGGAGAGTCAGCCTTTCTGGACGGTGATGGCTGAAACGAATGCGCTGGCAAGGGAAAGTCCGGGATCTGTCCGGCAGCTGGAGCGCTGGATGGTACCCAACAAGCTGACAGCGCGGAGTCAGGTATGAAGTGGCGTTACTCGCTGCGCTGGAAGCGTCCCGGTCCCTGTCCCGGTGAACCTGAACTGGCGTCAGAAGTGGTGGAGGCCGGGAAGCCAGCCCCTGAGTCCGTGATGTCACTGTGGGTGGCAGGAGCCGGATATGCTGTCTGCGTTGATTTTCTGTATGAACGGCCGATCAGGCGCTGGAGCGATGAGCGAAAGGCGGCCACGCGGCGACGGAATCTGGCGCGTCGTGTTAACAGGATCGCGCCCCTGTTTGCAGATGAACTCATTGAGCGGGAACTGACGGTGCGACCGGATTATTTTCGGGGAAAGTCGCCTCACTGAGTCTGATATCATATCCTGCCAGAATACGGTCGGCAGGGTGCTTAAAAGGGATAATTTAGAGATGAGATACTGGATACTGGTCGCGCTGTTAAATGGCCTGTTTACGCTGGTCATACATTACGCGGCGCCGGAGATGTTGGGAGGCACGGCGTACTATGCCGGGGTGGCAATCTGTGCCCTGATTGCGCTGGTTATCACCTGGCGCGATCCGCCAGGTATGCTGGACAACGTGCTCTTGTTTCTCCTTAAGTGGGGAATTGTGGCTTCAGGTCTGGCGTTTTTTATCTGGGGTATCGGATACAAGCTGGAATTCTGGGGAGATCATAACCCCGATGAAATTGGCGGTGCTGAGCGGTGTTCTGCTTCTGGTCAGTGGCTGGGTGTACTGGAGGCGAAGGTAACAAACTATACGCCAGCGTGAGGGCAGGAAAGTAAAAAGAGCGGTTATGCCTGCGGTATAACTGCTCTTTTATATGGTCCTCACGCTTTGTAATTTCCTGCTGTGAATCACCTCTGAAGAACGAACGCTGCGAATTATGGTGGCAGTTGTCTGTATCATCTTTTCAAATTTGCCTGCTGTCTGACGGGGTCACTGGCCATGACTGCGGGCGACCTCCCTGACGGGAACCGGGGCTGTCGTAAACGGAGCCGGTAAACCGTCTCCGCCCTGACGGGCTTCCATCCCACTGTCGCAACGTCAACACCGGCTCGCAGTGACCGTTCCGGTCACGCCGCTTTCACCATGCCGGCGATAAAGCCGCCGGCACTCAGGTGACGCCACGTCGTTCCGCCGTGTCGGGTGTGTTCATCCTCTCCCCGTACCTCTGGCGAGCCCTCTCCCGTTAAGTCCCCGGGCGGAGGGCTTGTCGTAGCACCGTCGTGTCGTCATCCGAAGGGTGAAATGCACTCCGCCAAAACTTTTTGCGAGGGACCGCAAAAACTTTAGTCTCCGCCCTTCTCCTGCCGCCCCGCCGTTGCTCCTTTGCCCTTTGCCGCCAGGGAACTCACCGAGAGATGGATAAACCACCAGACAGGAGGAAAAGCAGGATGAACACACAGAACGTCAACGTCAAAACCGCCACCAAAGAATCTTCCGAAAGATGGGTGAAAACCTCGTCCCTGCGTACTGATGGCTTTGTGCGCAATATCCATTCCCGTAACCCGTTCGATGTTATTCGCGCGGACGTGGTGCTGGCCCGTATGGAAATACAGGCTAACCGGGGATGTGGCCTGCACTACGAGATTTATGAGTCCCGTCTGCTGGGTATGGCTATGCATTACCTGGCAGAACTGCCACTGAAAGACCGTCCGGCGTTTATGGGGGCGGCAGCGAAACGGGGTTACATGCTGACGACTGCGGAAGAAGAACGTGCCGATGGTGAATGTGCTGACCTGATGATCGAGCTGGCGGCGGATTACTGATTACTTAACCGGCTGGCGGCAGGGGATGCCGCCAGTCACACCGGAGAAACATTATGAGCAACAGCAACACGAACAGTACGTTCAGCTTTGACGCATGGGAGAAAAGCGCGCTCAGCGAACTTGATACCCTGCAAAACCACGTCAGTAAAGCCCTGATGAAGTACCAGAGCAATACGGACAAAACGGCGCTGGGCGAGTCTGCAAACCGCTATATGGGCGAACTCAGAACCGCTGTCACGCGCATCCTGAAAGCCACGCCAGCCATTCAGCAGAAAGTCGACGAGATTGCCGACATGCTGCACCTGATGGCGCATTTTTCCGGCATCACGTTCGACGAATAACCACCACGGCGAAATATCAACGCCATTAACCAGAAGGAGATAAACCATGCACTTAAATCTGACCGAATCCTGCGCTGAAGCGGGTATTTATGCGACCAGTGAGGCCGAACGCGCGTACTGGCTGAGCCGCGAAAAGTCATATCTGACCGCGTCCGTCGAAATCGACGTACACGCCTTCCATGATGCGCTGGGGCTGATGTACCCGATGAACTGGCGCAGCAGTCAGAACGGCGAGTGTGAAACCTTCATGCTGGCGGAAATGGTCTGCGGTAATGTGACCGAAATCTACGCGCGGATCGGTATCCGTTATTACCGGATGCGCGACTACAGCAACCTTGACCACGCGGAGATTCTGGCACGCGTTAAGGAGGGAGTGCAGCGCCAGAAATGAAAAAGGCAGACTTTCGTCTGCCATATCCCGCCGGATTTACCCGCTTGCAACGATTAATCCGGCCTTCACCAAAAGGAACAAACCAATGCAATTCAGTGAAGTTTCGATTGTTACACCGACCGCCCTGTATGTCCAGATGCTTGAGGCGGAAAACGCACCCGTAAAAAAACAGGTGCGTATTAAACGCAGTGATATCGACCGTGACGACATCAGCGCCGAAATGCGGGCGCTGGGCCGTCACATAGCGCACTGCCGGAAGAAGGGGCGCGCCGTTCGTATTCCTGCCATGCGCGGGAGTGAGTGGGGGCAGGTGTTACGCACGCTCGAACTGAAGCGGGCATTTAACTGATAACTGAGCCGCTCCTTACGGGGCGGCATTTAAGGAGGAAATATGTCTCAACTCAGTTTTGCCAGCTTCTTTGATCAGGCGAGAGAAGCCGCACCCTTAACACCCGCTAAACCCGTATTGCCCACCGTGAATGCGCAGCCGATACTGCACCGGATGATGACAATCGACCAGGCCCGCCGCCAGTTTATCAGCGTGTTCAGGGATACCGCCCGCAGCCTGCGCCGCTGGGAGGTGTTCAGCGACTTTATCACGCTGGCCGCCAGCGAGCTGGATATGGCGCGGATAAGAACGCCAGAGAATATTGAGCAGAGCCGCAAAATCTGCGCGAAGTACAGCGAGAGTGATATCAGCAACCTGCATACGCTTTTCTGCCTGATGGTCTGCGCACTGGAGGCCAAATTCCACGACTTCCTCGGCGCGATCTTCATGGAGCTTGAGCTTGGCGACGACCGCAACGGACAGTATTTCACGCCGTATCACGTCCAGTCACTGCTGGCGAGGCTGCTGATGCCGGACGTCGACGAAACGATACGCCGTGAGGGATTCGTTACCGTCAGCGATCCGGCAAGCGGTGCGGCGGGAATGATTGTGGCGTATGCGGAATATCTGCTGGAGGCGGGCTATAACCCGTCTGAACATATGTTCGGAAGCTGCATCGATATTGATTCTGTTGCGGCCGATATGGCGTTTATTCAGCTTTCCCTGCTGGGTATTCCTGCCGAGGTGGTCACGGGCAATACGCTGACGATGAAGTTAAACAGGGTGCGGTATACGCCTGTGTACTACATCAACAACTTTGGTAAGCGGCTGGACGATCAGCGCCGTATCAGTGCCATGCGCGAATTTTTGCGCTGTATAAATGACGCTGCATAGCTATCCAGAAGGGCAGGGGAGTGTCCTGCCTTTCGTGGCATCAAAGGCCGCGCGCCTGCGGCGCAGAATAAGCAGGCTGCGCTGACGCGCTGCCTGCATTATTCCGGCGCGTGGTAGTCTGAAGTTCCTGTCTTTTGGTCAGGTGGTTAATATTCCTCATTCTCCTGCTGGCGATGGTCTTTATTATTCTGCCGCGGATATGGATATTATCCTTTCTTTTCCGGGCGTCGTCCCTGAAGGGACACGGCTGTCGTGAACGGAGCCGGTAAACCGTCTCCGCCCTTCGGGCGTCCATCCTGACGTAAATTCAAATTCACGCTTGCTGCATCCCGAATGGATGCGCCGCTTTCACCGTGGCGGTAATAAATTACCCCCACTCTGAAGCCCGTAACGGTAATTCGTCTTACGCCGATTTTCCGTTACGGGATGTGTGCATTCTCCTGGTGTGACTATCGCCCGATTTCATCAGTTCGCGGAGGGCTGCTTTTAGCATCAGCCAGTAAGGAAATAAAGGGGTATATAAACGCTGCGCGCCCCTTTATTTCCTTACTGTCAGCTGCTCATTGCCCTTCGCCGCTCAGTGATGAAGTCGAACGATGTAATAACCCAATGAGGAGAAAACCAGAATGCACACATTAAACGTCAAAACCGCCACTCGTGAATCAGCCGAACAATTTAAGATCGATGAACGCCAGCGCTACTCTGTTACAGATGGTGATGAACGTCTGGATTTTATTCCTGCGCTCTTTTTTACGCCTTCTGCTGATAACATGATTGCCAGCTGGTTACGTCAGCATTCAGATTATGATGGCGGTTTCTGGAATTACTGGATTATTCCGCAGGGCACCGGAGGAAACATTGCTCCGAACTGTGTCAGATTCACCACGACGCAAACCGGATATATCGCACCGGAAGGTGAACAGCGCTATAACATGGTTATTCCCGGTAATTACTTTGAAGCAGAGGTCAGTGCCGATGCTGCCGGAATTATTGCGACCCTGATGATCATGAACTGGTTGTCCTGGCAGGTTGCAGATATGGGGCCTGAATATTCGAAAGTCTGTAAACACCTCGTCGCTCGTCAGGATGCACTGAAAGACTACATCAGTATCATAAAACACCCTGAAGCAGATTTAATTTATCGGGCTATTGATTGACGACATAAATACTGGATGAATAAAAAGACCTCCTGTTGAGGTCTTTTTACTGTTTTGCAAGAGTCTGCGCTGCATTTTTATTATTCTTTATAGCCCGATATGTTGCCTCAATTTTTCTGGCATAGACATATCTTCTCTGCGCCTGTTCTTCTGTTTTCCTGAAACCTGCATTATAAGCGCCCACGGCCTGCCAGCTGACTCCCCACTTTTTGAATGCAATTGCAAGATAGTAAGCCCCGGTGTAGATATTCATACACGGATCGGAAAGAAGATGCTCCGGTTTTATTCCATAACGAGCCAGTTCGTTAAAGTGCTGGGAGTCCACCTGCATAAGTCCGGAGCCAAAACCCGAAACAGGATTGTAGCCTTTTACGTATGTGCGGAAGTTCGATTCATTCCAGGAGATTGCCCGAAGCAGATCCGGATCTATATGATAATCCCTTCCTGCCAGATCAAAACAATCAGCAGCGTTCAACATTCCAGAAAAAGCCAACATTAAAAACGTAAGAGCAATCCGTTTCATTTCTTCCCTCCGGGCACCATGCCGGAAATACGTTAACCCATCCCATGCCCAGACTCAACTAATATGCACTCCTCACCACCAAAAGTTCCACACCCCACGCAAAATTAAAGTTTTGCTGATTGGGTATTCAAATCATGCAGTTAGTGAAAAAGTAATGTGAAATAATTTATTTTAATGTGTGTAAACGACTCGGTAGCGAGTTCTATTCGACTCGGTAAAAACTCTACTCAGAGTCATTTGTGACTATTTTTAATAAATCCATTGAGTTATGACTACGGCGAGTCTATATTCGAGTCGTGAATTTTTACAGTGTGTGTCGGCATGCAAGTCGTCTGTTTTCTGGCAGGGAGTTTGTGCCGAGTCGTGCATTTTTAGCTTTTCAAAATATTCTGAGGTACAGAAGTTTTGGAACTATAAATAAGGAGAAAATTATGGCCAGAGTTCAGGTCTATGTAAGCGATGAAGTGTCAGAGAAAATAAGAGTAATCGCTGAAAAACGTCGCGCTGAAGGAGCGAGAGATAAAGATGTAAGTTTTTCGAGCATTGCATCAATGCTGGTCGAACTTGGTCTTCGGGTCTATGAAGCGCAAATGGAAAGAAAAGAGTCTTCCTTTAATCAGGCGCTCTATAATAAAACTATTCTTGAAAATGTAATGAAAACTCAATTTATAGTCAGCAAGCTCCTGGCGATGGAGTCGCTGAGTCCGCATCTCGCAGGAAATGAAAAATTTGATTTCAGGGATATGGTTACGTGTATACGTGAAGATGTGCAACAGATTGTTGAAAAATTCTTCCCCCAGGAGGAAGAGTCTCAAGATAATTAGCTGAAAATGTTTGATAAATAGGATTTAGATCTGCTGTTTTTGAGTGACTTTGGCGTCAGTAATTGATATATTTTATGCAGACATAAGTAAAATTTGATGCTCGCCATTCAGTTTGGCGGGTCGCCGGTACACCGGGCTAGACCCCCGGGTGTACCGACTATACACAGAAACCTTCAGAGGAGGCTTCAATGCACCCGCGCGATCCTAGAGATCTCTCCCAATCAAGTCAATCATTAGATGATATTGTGAAGCGTTTTGATGCGCTCTATAAGTACTCACCTTTGCCTTTTTGCATTCGGAATCAATCCAGAAACCCCATATATAAAAATGATGCATATTTAGATTTCTTTCACCCATTATCAAAGTGTTTTTCAGGTGTCAGTTTTGATCCTGATGAAGTTGAGCTTGATTTGTCGACAATTGAGTTGGAGGCCTTTGTTATGGGGCCTGATACAGCTATTTGTAGAACTTTTAATTTGAATGGTGAGTTTTATCAGTTACGTGTTGAAATTCGTATGGTAAATAAAGAATTATATGCTTTATGGTTTATTAATTACTTCCCGGATTATCAAGCTTTATTCAATACCTCGAATAGGATAAAAAATGATGAGTTTGATTTTGATATTTTTATATCAGGGTTGACGAATAAAAAGATGATTACGTTATGTTTTTCAATTCTTGGTTTTCAACTTCATACGATGGCGCAATATTTAGGTGTCTCTGAAAAAGCAATTTCAAGCAGACTTTCTAGTGTGAAGAGTGAGCTTGCGAAATATTTTATTGATTACGATGACTTCAGATTCTACTGCATGAGAATGGACGTATACAGAAAGGTGAGAATGGTTGTTCTTAAGGTTTTGAATGTTAAATTTATGTAAAAAATATAGTGGAATTTTTCGCGTATTGAATAAATTGTATTCAATGTGTCACTATCCTGACGCAGGAATATGTTGAGAGGGAAAACATGATTAGACGTCACAGGCTTCGTGGCCCAACGGTAACTATGTCGATCTACCTTGACCCACAAACCGATCTTCTTATTTTGAAGGCGAAGGACAGAAGTGGTCGTTCTAAATCAGCTGAAGCGCTGATTCGGTTACGTGACCACCTGGAAAAATTCCCTGATTTCTATAACTCTGAAATGGCGGAGGTGATCCCAAACAATCTTGAACCCAAGTCACAAAATTAGTTTCTTAGGATTTTTATTTCAACAAATCTATCCGGTGTAATTAAAGGATTAATGAATATGACTGATGTGTCTGTTATTAACGCTGTACCCGCGACCCCTGCAAAGAAAAAATTCAGCAAAGTCGCGTTACTCAAAGCGCTGAAGTTTGCCCTGCCTGTCGCAGCCCTTGCTGCGTTTTTCCCTGATACGGTTCTTGCCTCGACTGCGGGTAAAGATCTGATGTCCAGCGGCGATGCAACCGTTAAAGGAACATTTGGTAAAGACTCCAGCGTGGTTAAGTGGGTTATTCTTGCCGAAGTTCTGGTGGGCGCCGTGATGTATATGACGACCAAGAACCTCAAGTTCCTGGCGGGCTTTGCGATCCTGTCCGTATTCGTCACGGTAGGTATGTCTGTCGCAGGATACTGATATCCAGCGACAGCCGTTCAGAGCCACTTCCGACTATTAAATTCCGGTTTAATTCTGAATGCCCTTCACGAGCATTCACGGGAGGGCTTTGCCTGTAATCCGGCTGGCAGGTATTTCCATACTGCCAGCTGTACCGGAGACGGAACATATATGGCAGATGAATCTCTCAAAAAATATCGCTTTCCCGAAACCCTGACGAATCAGAGCCGCTGGTTTGGCCTTCCTGTGGATGAGCTTATTCCGGCGATTGTCTGCCTGGGGTGGGGATTCTGGACCCAGCATGATATCCCCGGAATTATCGCTGCCGTACTGGCCTATCTCGGAATTAAAAAGCTCAAAAAAGGGCGGGGCAGTTCATGGCTACGGGACCTGGTCTACTGGTATATGCCGACCTCACTGCTGAGGGGGATTTTTCATGATGTACCCGACTCATGCTACCGCCAGTGGATTAAATAGACAGGAATAATCAGATGGAACACGGAGCACGATTAAGTACACAGCGGGTTATTGCCATCGGCTTTATTGCCATGGGGGTGGTTATTCTGGGAAGCATCACCACCAATGTTATTCAGGCCGTCAACAACTACCGCCTTCAGAATGAGCAGAAGTCTATCGTCACGCCAATGCTTTTCAACGCGCCGTTTGCCGTGTCGCAGAACCAGGCAGATGCCTCCTACCTGCAACAGATGGCCCTGTCGCTTATCGCCCTTCGCCTCAATGTTACCCCGGAAACCGTTGATGCCTCTCATGAGCAGCTGCTGTCCTATGTCAAACCCGCAGCGCAGAACGAGCTGAAAATCCGGCTTGCTGAGGATGCGAAGCGCATTAAGGACAACAACGTTAACTCGTCTTTCTATATGACCAGCGTGAAGGTTTACCCGGCAAGCAGCCGCGTGGACGTACGCGGCCAGTTGAAGACCTGGATAGGCGACTCGAAACCGTATCCCGAGCTGAAACAGTACGTTCTCAAGTTCGAGCGCGAGGACGGCATCAGCTGGCTCAGTCACTTCGGAGAAATCACCGATGAACAAAAATAGTCGCCGTGCGCTGCTGGCGTTGCTGATGCTCGCTTCCGGTCAGACGGTCGCCGCACCCGCTGCGCTTTCTGCCACGATTGTCCCGTTGACGAACGGCGGACAGGCCAGCATCGCGGTCAGCAATACCGACCCGAACCTTTTTACAGTCGCAGGTGACCGCGTGACGGCCCTGACCAGCCTCGACGGTGAGCTGACGCGTCAGGAACAGACGGCAAGCGGTGGTGTGATTGTCAGCACCCTCAACAAAAAGCCCTTCACGTTCATTCTGGAAACCGAACGCGGCCTCAACTTCTCGGTACAGGCCGTGCCACGTGCGGGCGCGGGGCGAACCATCCGGCTGGTCAGCGAGCTGTCCGGTACGGGTGAAGCGGCGCGCACCTGGGAAGAGTCTTCCCCCTACGAGGCCACGCTGGTTTCCCTGAGCCAGCATCTGCTGGGCGGGCAGCTTCCGTCCGGCTGGCAGGCTATCCCCGTTACGCATGAAGCCCTCAACGCTCCCGCCGGACTTTCTGCAGTCCCCGAGCGCGTCTGGGTGGGTAATCACCTTAAGGTGGTGCGCTATCGCGTCACCAACAATACCGGGATGGCCCGCAACATCGCGGAAAGCGACTTCTGGCAGAGCGGCATTCGCGGCGTGCTGTTTGGTGAAGCCTCGCGTCAGCTGATGGCGGGCGGCGCCCTGCAGGTCTTCATTATCAGCAGCGGAGGTGCGGCTGATGGCCAGCATTAATTCAGTGGTGAAGCGCAAGCAGTTTATCTGGCTGGGTATCGTGCTGGCGACCGTGGGCGTGGTGGTGGGCGGCGGCTGGTATCTGGCGGATGCACGCTACGAGGGCAGCAGCGATGCGGCAGCCGCCGGCGAGCCTGCGCCCGATATGACCGGCGTGGTGGACAGCACCTTTGACCAGAAGGTGCAGCAGCATGCCACGACCGAGATGCAGGCTACGGCCTCCGAGATGCAGAAGCAGTATGCCGAAATGCGCCGCGAGCTTGAGCTGCTCAGCAAGGGGCAGGCAGGCTATCAGCACCAGATTGACAAACTCAGTCAGGATAATGCGGCGCTTTCCGCTCAGGTTAGCGCGCTGGGGGCGAAACCCGTCACCGCATCGGGTGAGCCGGCCCCGCAACCGCCAGTGCCTGCGCCGGGGCCTGAAGGTGAGCCGCAGCCGACCGGTTTCCCGCCGCAGACGGGGGCCGTCCCGCCGCCGACCGCGTTCTATCCTGGTAACGGCGTCACGCCGCCGGCGCAGGTGCAGTACCAGCCCATCCCCGTACCCAACCAGCTGCGCCGGCAGTCTTTTGCCCACAGCGACGAGAGTAAAGGTCCGTCCCTGCCGTACATCCCGTCGGGCAGCTTCGCCAAATCGATGCTGATTGAGGGGGCTGACGCCAACGCCTCCGTAACCGGTAACGAGTCCACGGTGCCGATGCAGCTGCGCATTACGGGCAGGGTGGAAATGCCCAACAGCAAAAGCTACGACCTGACCGGCTGCTTCATCGGGCTTGAAGCCTGGGGCGACGTGTCCAGCGAACGCGCCATCGTACGCACCCGCAACATCAGCTGCCTGAAGCACGGCGTCACCATCGACCAGCCCATTGCCGGGCACGTGAGCTTCCGGGGAAAAAACGGCATCAAGGGCGAGGTGGTGATGCGAAACGGCAAAATCCTCGGCTGGGCATGGGGCGCGGGATTTGTTGACGGCATCGGTCAGGGCGTGCAGACCGCGTCCCAGCCTTCGGTCGGCCTCGGCGCCACGGCATCACTCGGCGCGGGTGACGTGATGAAGATGGGGATTGGCGGAGGCGCCTCCAAAGCCGCCCAGACCCTCAGCGACTACTACATCAAACGCGCAGAGCAGTACCACCCCGTCATTCCTATTGGGGCGGGTAACGAAGTGACCGTTGTCTTTCAGGACGGTTTTCAGCTGAAAACCATTGAAGAGCTGGCGCACGAGAATGACAGAAGCAAAGCGGAGGGCGACGACCGCAGCCCGGTTCCGCCGCCGTCAGTCCCGCAGGGCGGCATGAACGGGTTCAGTACCGACCAGATGCTCAACCAGCTGGGCAGGCTTAACCAGAGCCAGTTTATGCCGAAGGCCGACTCACAATAACCCCACGTAAAGGAACCGCAAATGAACAAGACAGTGCCTGTTGCGCTCACGCTGGCCAGTCTCCTGACGCTGTCGGGATGTGCCGGTACAACGAGCGATTTTGAGTGTAACGCGACGACATCCGATACCTGCATGACCATCGAGCAGGCCAATGAGAAAGCCAAACGACTGGAGGAGGCCAGCGCGGTAAAGCCGGGTGCGACATCGCTGCCGCGCCTGGCTGAGGGTAATTTCCGGACCCGGTCCGTGCAGCCCCTGACGCTGCCGGCTGAACCGGTGCATGCCATCGCATCCAGGAATGCACCTCTGACGGGTACACCGACTCTCCCCCGCCCGCAGCCGCACTCAGCCTCACGGGCGCCGCTCTCCACGGTCACGCCGGTTACTGTGTCGCCGCCAGGGCGCGAGTCCATCGTGGACCCGAGGCCGCTTCGCGTCGGTGAAAAGACGGCCGGGCTGTGGATCGCGCCCTATATCGATACGCAGGACGTTTATCACCAGCCGACGCGGGTGTTTTTTGTTGTGAAACCCTCAGCGTGGGGAACCCCACGCGTTAACTGAAACCTGAACCGCCACCGCGTGTGGCACCCATTTTAACAATCTGTCGTTATCACGCGTGCCCTGAAACGTAAAAAGGGATGGGCGGTAGCGTGTCCGGACAGTGTGAGCAGGGAGCGTTGATGGCAGACGAACTCGATCTCCTGCAGGAGCAGGACGAATTGCTGAACCAGCTTCATATACAGGCCGCGAGGCAGCGATCCTGCCTGCAGGGCAAAAGCCGCAACCGGTGCGAATGCTGTGGCAATCGCATCCCCCTCAGGCGGCAGCAGGCCATCCCGGGCGTACGTACCTGTACGGAATGCCAGCGGGTTCTGGAAATACGAGAAAAACAGTATCTGAGGTGACCGATGGGAAGAAGAAAAACCAATGTGATGGTCGTGGGGAAAACCGGTAGCGGTAAGACAGCCATCAGCGTTGAGGTTATGCGGACCTTTTTATCAGAACGACAACTCCGCGACTGGCGTGAATTGCGCAAAGACATTCAGAACGATGGCAAAAAACCAGGAGACGAACATCATGACAACCAACAGTAACAGCGGTCCGGGTAAGACCCGCCACCTTAACGATATAGCGGCCTGCTGCGAGGCGATGGGGATGCGTGTCATCTGTGTTAATGCCGCAGAGCGCGACTTCTGGCTTTCAGCGTCTCAGCAGAGCGCTCCCGCCCTTGACGGGAAGGCTGGGATTTCTCAACACATAATGCAACGGCAGCGTGGGCACGGTCTGTTCCTGGGTAAAGCAGGCTCAGGTATGAGCGTAACAAAACAGCAGATGAGGGTTTTCCTGGCGAAGTCTGACGTCAGCCGGATTAAAGCGCTGTACAGCGGAGAGGACGGGGAGAGGCTGGCGGAGGCTATCAGACACAACTGCAGCGTCTGGTTTCCGCTGAATCCCGGAGGTAAAGGGAATGATGCTTAAGCTTCTGTCCGTCCTGCTGTATTGCCTTAGATGGCTTGCCTGGGCTTTTCACTATCTGATTATCTGGCCTGCCGCCACGCTGATGCTGCTGGTTGCCATGCTTTTGTGGATGGATAACACCACGCCCGGAGAGGCGATGGCGCAGGAAATTATGGCCGTCACGCATAACGTCAGCAGTGGCGAGTTTCGTATTGCGGTCTGCCGTGATGAACCTTTACAACCCTTTATACCGCCTGCTCCGCAGAACAAGTCCTCCGGCCTCACGCTGCATGACGCTCCCTCTGCCGTCTGCCATGACCGGGGCAGCGTCGTCACCGATGCTAAAGGATATGCCGGTCATGTTGACGGGGCGCTGAGTGCGTTTAAGTTGCTGTGGATTGTGATGGCCATTGTGTTTTCAGGGGCGGCGCTGCTTATGGGATGCCGTCCGTATTTCTGCCTGTACGGTCAGATGCGCTCAGTGCGTTTTCGCTACGGTATCCCCGCCAGCCGCCCGGCCCCTGCGACGGAAGCGGTCAAAACGGCCGACAATAAAAAGGAGGGGGATCATGAGTAATCCGCTGGACTCCGTCACCCGCACGGTCAACTCGCTGCTGACGGCCCTGAAGATGCCCGATGCGTCCTCTGAGGCGAACGATGTCCTCGGGCAGATGCGCTTCCCGCAGTTTAGCCGCGTGCTGCCGTACCGCGACTACGATGCGGAAACCGGCCTCTTCATGAACGAAAAGACGATGGGCTTTATGCTCGAGGCGCAGCCCATCAACGGCGCCAACGAAACTATCGTTTCGTCGCTGGAAAACCTGATGCGCACCAAGCTGCCCCGCGAGGTGCCGGTGGCCGTTCACCTGGTGTCCAGCCATCTGGTGGGTCAGGATATCGAGTATGGCCTGCGCGAGCTCTCATGGACGGGGGAAAAGGCTGATACGTTCAACGCCATCACCCGCGCCTACTATCTCAGGGCCGCAGAAGAAGGGTTCCCGCTGCCCGATCACCTCAACCTGCCGCTGACCCTGCGTAACTACCGGGTGTACATCTCCTGCTGCGTCCCCCGTAAGCGCGGAAGTAAGGCCAGCGTGATGGAGATGGAAAACCAGGTCAAAATCATCCGCGCCTCGCTGCAGGGGGCGCAGATAGCCACCCGCAGCGTGGATGCGGATGCCTTTATCCGCATTGCGGGCGAAATGATTAACCACAACCCGGATGCGCTGTATCCCACCGAACGGGAACTGGACCCGCTCAAGGATCTGAACTACCAGTGCGTGGACGATACCTTTGACCTGAAGGTGAAGGCCGACTACATGACGCTGGGGCTGCGCGGTAACGGTCGCAACAGCACCGCGCGCATCATGAACTTCCAGCTGACCAAAAATCCGGAGCTGGCCTTCCTCTGGAATATGGCCGACAACTACAGCAACCTTCTCAACCCGGAACTGTCCGTTTCGTGCCCGTTTATCCTGACGCTGGTCCTTAGCGTGGAAGACCAGGTAAAGGCGCAGAACGAGGCCAACCTGAAGTTCATGGATCTTGAGAAGAAGTCCAAGACCAGCTACGCCAAGTTCTTCCCGGGCGTGGCGCAGGAGGCAAAAGAGTGGGGCGATCTGCGCCAGCGCCTGTCGTCCGGGCAGTCCTCGCTGGTGAGCTATTTTCTGAACGTGACCCTCTTCTGCCGCGATGACCAGGAAACTGCGCTGAAGGTCGAGCAGGACGTACTGAACAGCTTCCGTAAAAATGGCTTCGAGCTGATTTCCCCGCGCTTTAACCATATGCGCAATTTTCTCGTGAATCTGCCGTTTATGGCGGGCGGCGGCCTCTTTAAGCAGCTGCGCGAGTCCGGCGTGCTGCAGCGCGCCGAAAGCTTTAATGTCGCCAATCTGATGCCGGTGGTGGCGGACAGCCCGCTGGCCACTTCCGGCCTGCTGGCACCGACCTACCGCAACCAGCTGGCGTTTATCGACCTGTTCAGCCGCGGCATGGGTAACACCAACTTCAATATGGCGGTGTGTGGCACCTCCGGCGCGGGGAAAACCGGGCTTATCCAGCCCCTGATACGCAGCGTTATCGACTCCGGCGGCTTCGCCGTGGTGTTCGACATGGGCGACGGCTACAAGTCCCTGTGCGAGAACATGGGCGGGGTCTACCTCGACGGCGAGACGCTGAAGTTTAATCCGTTCGCTAACGTCACCGACGATACCATCGATGAGATGGCCGAACGCCTGCGGGACCAGCTGTCCGTGATGGCCAGCCCCAACGGCAACCTGGACGAGGTGCACGAAGGTCTGCTGCTCAAGGCGGTGAAGGCCACCTGGCTTACGAAGAAAAACCAGGCGCGCATTGACGACGTGGTGGACTACCTGATGATGGCCCGCGACAGCGAGGAGTACAGCGGATCGCCAACCATCCGCAGCCGCCTCGATGAGATGGTGGTACTGCTGACCCAGTACACCCGCGACGGGGTGTACGGCAGCTACTTCAACTCCGACGAACCGTCCCTGAAGGACGAAGCCCGGATGGTGGTGCTTGAGCTCGGCGGACTGGAGGACAGGCCGTCCCTCCTGGTGGCGGTGATGTTCTCGCTCATTCTCTACATTGAGAACCGCATGTACCGCACGCCGCGCAGCCTGAAGAAGCTCAACGTGATAGACGAAGGCTGGCGCCTGCTGGACTTCAAGAACAACAAGGTCGGGGCGTTTATCGAGAAGGGCTACCGTACCGCCCGCCGCCATACAGGTTCGTACATCACCATTACGCAGAACATCGTCGATTTTGACTCGGAAACGGCCTCCAGCGCCGCCCGCGCGGCATGGGGTAACTCGTCCTACAAAATTATCCTCAAGCAGTCCGCCAAAGAGTTCGCCAAGTACAACCAGCTGTACCCGGACCAGTATTCGCAGCTGCAGCGCGACATGATTAAAGGTTTTGGCAGCGCGAAGGACAACTGGTTCAGCAGCTTTATGCTGTCGGTTGAGCACCTGACGTCCTGGCACCGCCTGTTCGTCGATCCGCTCAGCCGGGCAATGTACTCCTCGGACGGTCCGGACTTTGAGTTTCTGCAGCAGCGACGCCGGGAAGGGCTGAGTATTCACGAAGCCGTCTGGGAGCTGGCGTGGAAAAAATCCGGGCCGGAAATGGCCGCGCTGGAGCGCTGGCTTCACGAGCATGAAGGGAAGACCATCTCATGAAAAAACACGTACTCATTAACGCCGCGCTGATTGCCGGCACGCTGGCTGCGGGCGCAGGCATCAGCTGGCTGGTCTGCCAGCTTAACCGTCCTGTGGTTGTGGCCTTCAACATGAAATCCACGGTGGATGCCTTCTTTGACAGCGCCGGTCGCCGTTCACTGGACGAGGCGCAGACAAAAGCACTTTCAGACCGCTTTAACGCGTCACTGGAGGCCAGCCTCAGGGACTGGCAGGTCCGCCATCGTGCCCTCATCCTTGTCGCACCTGCCGTGGTGCAGGGGGCGCCGGATATCACGCGTGAAATCCAGACTGACGTGGCCCGCCGGATGAAGGAGGGGGGGTGATGCGCGCCCTTGCCCTGGGCCTGACGCTGCTGACCGGCAGCGTGACGGCCGCTGACCTCGGGACGTGGGGCGATCTCTGGCCGGTGGCGGAGCCGGATATGCTGACCGTTATCGAAAGCCGGCTGCAGACGCTGGCGCAGTCCGGCGAGATGGACAAAAAGATGGCGGAGTTTAAGGCGCGCGTGGTGCGCAACAGCCAGCGCCCGCCTGCCGTTGAGGGAATAACCCGCGCGGTGCGCTACGAGCGGCGCTGGTTTGACCCGAGCGTGCGGGTGGACAAGGCGCTTGCCGACGACAGGGGCAACGTGTTTGCTCAGGCGGGGCAGGTCTTTAATCCGCTTGATGTGGTGCCGTTTAACGAAACCCTGCTGTTTATCAACGGCGACGATGCGGAGCAGCTCGCGTGGGTACAGCGACAGAAGCCTGACACCCTGATCACCCGCATCATTCTGGTTCAGGGCAACATTCCGCAGACGTCGGAGAAGCTCGACAGCCGCATTTTCTTCGACCAGAACGGGGTGCTGACCGCCCGGTTCGGCATAAGCCAGGTGCCGGCGCGGGTAACGGCGGCACCCAGCGGAAAGCGCCTGCAGGTGGAAATCATTCCGCCCGATATGGCGCAGCATGATGCAGGAGGTGTCCGGTGAAAATGCTGACCGTCTCTCTGTTCGGGCTGCTTCTGTGGGGTAACAGCCACATGGCAGCGGCGGACGCCGCCTGCGAAGGGCGCTTCGTCAATCCGATCACCGATATCTGCTGGCGCTGCATGTTCCCCCTGTCGCTCGGCAGCACAAAAGTCACGGGCGGGGATTTACCGGACACGTCCAATCCCGGTAGCCCGATACAGTTTTGTCCCATGCCACCGCCGGTATTTCAGCGCGTTGGCCTGGCAATAGGGTACTGGGAGCCGATGGCCATGACCGATGTGGCACGTTCTCCGGGCTGCATGGTGAACCTCGGCGGATTCACCGTTAATCTCGGGAAAATGGGGATGGGCACCGCCAAAAAAGATGACAAACAGGTCAATGGCGCGTTCTACCACGTGCACTGGTACAAATATCCGCTGACGTACTGGCTCAATATCATCACCTCCCTCGGGTGTCTGCAGGGCGGCGATCTGGATATCGGATACCTGTCTGAAATCGACCCGACATGGGGGGACAGCGCCCTGACCTCCATTCTGAATCCGGAGGCGGTCATTTTTGCCAACCCCATCGCGCAGGGCGCATGTGCGGCCGACGCGGTGGCCAGTGCAGCAAAAACGTCGGTTGACGCGCTGTTCTGGTGTGCCGGATCGCAGGGGTCAATGTATCCCTTTAACGGCTGGGTGAGCAATGAGTCCAGCCCCCTGCAGTCTTCCGTTCTGGTCAGCGAGCGCATGGCGTTCAAGCTGCACCGTCAGGGTCAGATAATGGAGAGCGTCGGGGAGGATAAAAAGGTCTGCTTCGAGTATCCGTCACCCATTATTCCCAAAACGCGCTGGCGCTATCAGATGGTGAATATGTATCCGGACGTGGCGCAGTGCCATCCCTTCGGCCGAACGGTCATGCGCTGGGAAACGGGGCGTAACCCGCCGAACACGAAGAAAAACTACGGCTATCTTCTCTGGCGCAAGCGCAACTGCGTCTTCCTCTGAGAAAAAGGAAACTTCCATGAAAACTCTGTCCGGTCTGACGGCGGCGCTGCTGCTGTCAGCATACTGTTGCACTGCGCTGGCGTCAGGGGCTGATGAGGCGAACCGCGAGTTTATTCGTCAGCAGGAGTCTTTCAGCCAGCAGCTGAGGGGGCAGGACAACGCGCCGCTGCGCCAGATGCTGGAGCAGCAGGTGCGCCAGAACCCTCTTTCAGCAGACGACGCCCGCTTTATCGGGGAGCTGAAACAGCGCCAGCGCGAGGACCAGCAGGATAAACCCACGCACGGTGCCCTGTATTTCGTCTCCTTTGCCATCCCGCAGGCGGGGCTTAAGCGCATGCTGACCGAGGCCCGCCGCTACGATATTCCCGCCACCCTGCGGGGTATGGTCAACAACGACATGAAAACGACGGCAACCGCCGTGATGGCGCTTGTTCAGGACGGCTCAGCCAGCGGCGTCGCCATCGACCCGACCCGCTTTCGTGAGTACGGGATCACCAGCGTGCCGTCCCTGGTGGTGTACTGCGAGGCGGGCCACGACGTGATTCGCGGCAATCTTCATCTGAAGCAGGCGCTGGAAAAGGTGGTGGGGAAGGGCGAGTGCAGGGATGAGGCGCAACAGCTGCTTAATAAAGGAGATGCCCGATGAAAAGAGCAATACTGATGTCGGTGCTGGCCATTGCCACCACGATGGCAAGCGTGAATGCATTTGCCGATGCTGACGCGCAGTACAGGGCGGGGGCTGATTTTGCCCGTCAGGTACAGGGGCAGGGTGAGAGCAGCCTGAAAAACTTTAACCCCTCAGCGTCTATCCCCAACTATACCGCCTCACCCGGTGAGAAAAAGTACTATGGCGGTGTGACGGCGACCGGTGATGGTGCGCTGAAAGCGGACGGTACCACGGGCTGGACTACTAATGAGGCTACAAAAGCCGTCACCGACTCGTTTGTTAACAACCCGAAGGAGCCCATTTCGCCCGACGCGCCGTTTATTAAGGCCAGCCAGGATGTCCAGTCCCGCGCTGATACCATCATCGGCAAAACGGGGCAGACGCAGTGCGAAGCGCAGAATATCAGCCGCAGTGAGTTCACCAACTATACCTGTGAGCGCGACCTGCTGGTTGAGCAGGCCTGTACGCGCACGGCCAGCATTACCGGCCACTATGAAGATACATCTGAAACAAAACAGATTGTTATCCAGTCTCAGAATATTTCGTTTGCTTCCTCCGAAGCGGGATACACAGGAACATGGACTGCGCCGGTGACAGGGAAGGTTGTTGCTGCAACAGCCACCTATTCCTGGAATAAACGTCTGGCGTTCAGTAATCCTAACTGGTTTATGCGAGTAACCACGCCTTTCGGGTTGATTTCCATGGATAACGATACCGGTAGCCTGGCGCTGAGTAGCGGCATGCAGCTGAAGAAAGGCGCAGGGATGGTGTTTTCCATTCGTACCAGGAGAAACAATCCCACTACAGATTCAATCTGGAAGCACAGCAATATGCGCTACAGCTTCACCGTTACGCTCCAGATTGAAATTCCCGCCAAAAAATGGGTACCAGACGTGGTCTGGAACGAATCCTGCCCGTTCAGCAAGAGCGAAGGTACGCTCAAAAAGACGGAATGTATTGAGCCGGGGAGCACAAAAACGGTGGTGGTTGACGGCGTGTCATACCCGGTCACGCAGGCTTGCTGGAAGTACAAAGACACGTATATGACCCAGGCTGCTGACAATGGCACCTGCAAAACCTACATGAACAATCCGGCCTGTACGCTTGCCTCACGCACCTGCGCCTTCACGGCAGAAGACGGCAGCGGCTGCCTGCATGAATACGCGACGTACTCCTGTGAAACACGTACTTCCGGCCAGGTGATGATATGTGGCGGCGACACCTTCTGTCTCGATGGTGACTGTGAGCGGGCGCAGAACGGTAAAAACAACGATTTTGCACCTGTCGTTTCGGCACTCGCCGCGCTGGCCGCTGCGGGCAAGGACGTGGCAGCCATTAACAGCGTTAACGTACGCGCCTTTACCGGCAGCGCGAAGTTCTGCAAGAAGTTTGCGGCAGGCTTCAGCAACTGCTGTAAGGACGGCGGCTGGGGCCAGGACGTCGGGCTTGCCAGGTGCAGCAGCGAGGAGAAAGCGCTGGGCAAGGCCAAAGAGAATAAGCTCACGGTCAGTATCGGTGAGTTCTGTTCAAAAAAAGTGCTCGGCGTCTGTCTCGAGAAGAAGCGCAGCTACTGTCAGTTTGACTCAAAGCTTGCCCAGATTGTGCAGCAGCAGGGACGTAACGGTCAGCTTCACATCGGCTTTGGCAAGGCCAGCAGCCCGGACTGTCGCGGCATCACCCAGACTGAGTTGCAACAAATCAAGTTCGACAAACTCGACTTCTCAAACTTTTTCGACGATCTGCAAAAGAACAAGAAAATCCCGGATAACGACACCCTGACGAAGCGCGTCCGCGAGGAAATCGCCGCGCAACTGAAGAACAAACAGTAAGCCACTCATCACTCACTCAGGACTCTCCATCATGAAAATTAAAGGATTTACTGGACGCCTTATCATCAGCCTGATTGTCGCCTCACCGGTGCTTTACTGGCGCGGGAATATCGTTGATGAAACAACCCGCATCGATGTGTTTTTTATGGCGCTGATGGTTGTGCTTTTCGTGGCGGGAGTTCTGCTGGCGTGGCTGTTAAACCCGCTTTTCAAACGATAACCGACCTGCTTCGGGATAAGGAAGGTTCCAGTGAAAAAGAGAAAGACAGCGTTAGCGCTGCTGCTTCTTGGCAGCGTTTTTACCGCCACAGGAAAAGATGCCGGCTGGCAGTGGTACAACGAAACGCGCAGAACGCCGGAGGACGACAAATCCTCTTCAACACAGCCTCAGCAGGCCTCGCCGGACATCATGGAGAAGCTTGCCACGCTTCAGCAGGCCACGAAGCGCGCCATGTACGAGGCCATTCTGTATCCGGGCGTGGAGAACTTTACCCGCTACTTCCGCCTGCAGAACTACTGGACGCAGCAGGCCGGGCTGTTCTCGATGAGCGCCAAAAAAGCCATGCTCGAGCACCCCGAACTGGACTACAACCTGCAGCACAGCCACTACAACGGTACCGTGCGCAACCAGCTGGCGGCGGACTTTGCCGACCAGCGCCGCGCCATTGAAACGCTGGCTCAGCACTATGGCGTGATGTTCTTCTACCGCGGACAGGACCCGATCGACGGCCAGCTGGTTCAGGTCATTAAAAACTTCCGCGAAACGTATCACCTCAGCGTCATTCCGGTTTCCGTGGACGGTATCGTGAATCCACTCCTGCCGGATACCCGAATGGACGGTGGACAGGCCAGCCGGCTGGGTATTCGTTACTTCCCGGCGCTGATGCTGGCCGACCCTAAAAGCGGGGCGGTCAAACCCGTCTCGTATGGCTTTATCAGCCAGGATGACCTGGCGAAGCAGTTCCTCAACGTTTCCACAGATTTTGCCCCCAACTTTTAATACAGGAAGAGTTCGCATGCGCAAATTCCGTTTTCGCCTGCCTGAGTTCGACGTGCCCGGATTATGGGTGCTGAGCCTCGGGATATGGTTTCACATTGTTTCCCGCCTGGTCCGGCGCGAGCCGGAGATGGCCATTATTCTGGCGCAGATAATCGGCGTATCGATGGCGCTCTGGGGGGGCTACCGCATCATCAACCGCTGGATTGATGCCGCCCGTGAGGCCGAAAAGGCCCGTGATGCCGGAGGATGCCGACATGAACCTTAGACATACCGTGTTTACCGTGGCGCTCATGTCCCTCTGCCTGGCCACACAGGCTTCCACAATGGACGAGATCAAATCGTTATGGCATCCACAGGGGGCGCGAACGTCGGGATCTCTGCCAACATCCCCGGAAGACCCTGAAGTTAAGCCACTTCCGGCGAAGCCGCCGGTCTGGTACCGCCTCAGCAACGGCCGCCAGATCAATCTGGCCGACTGGAAGGTCGTGCTGTTTATGCAGGGACACTGCCCGTACTGCCACCAGTTTGATCCGGTCCTGAAGTCGCTGTCGGCACGGGTGGGGTTTGGGGTGATGGCCTACACCATCGACGGTCAGGGGGATGCGTCCTTTCCCGATGCGTTGCCCGCGCCGCCGGAGGTGATGAAAACCTTTTTCCCTAACCTGCCCGTGGCCACGCCAACCACCTTTCTCGTCAACGTAAACACCCTTGAAGCCCTGCCCCTGCTGCAGGGCGCGACCGACGAACAGGGCTTTATGGCCCGCATGGATACGGTCCTTCAGATGCGTGGAGTGGGTAACAATGGCTGATCAGAACAATGCAGAGGAACACGACATGATGACCTCCGGAATGCTTCAGAGAGCTACGACGCCAGAGTTAATCGCGCTCAGGGCACGGAAAGAGGACGCACGGTTCGGCGTTTATGCTGAGTGGGCGGGCATTTTGCTCATTGCCGGCGTGCTGTCGCGCGTCTTTATGACATACGTTTTCAATGCCTGCGTCGGCGACTGGCTCAGGGACGGTCACCTGCAGCTGAAAGATTTGTGGAACGTGTTGATGTACGCCATTCCACTGATATTTATCGCGCTGAGCGGCGGGCTTGCCGTTGCAGGTGGCGTTTATGCAATCCTGAACTCGCTTTATACGAAAGGGCAAATGTTCATACTAAAACGAAAAATGGGAAAACTCGCCCTGCAGGCGAGTCGGGAGGGTGCCGATGTTCGTCCGTAAACCTCTCTCCATACTGTGTGGCCTCCTTCTTGCGTGTTCAGCGAGCGTGAGTGCCGACGTGAACAGTGACATGAACACCTTCTTTAATAAGCTGGGCTTTGCGTCCAACACCAGCCAGCCACAGGTCTGGCAGGGCCAGGCCGCGGGCTACGCCACGGGCGGCTCACTCTACGCGCGCACGCAGGTGAAAACCGTCCAGCTTATCTCCATGACGCTGCCCGACATCAACGCCGGCTGCGGCGGCATCGATGCCTATCTGGGCTCCTTCAGCTTTATTAACAGCGATCAGTTGCAGCGTTTCGCCAAGCAGATTATGTCCAATGCGGCCGGATACTTCTTCGATCTGGCGCTGCAGACCACGGTACCGGAAATCAAGACCGCTAAAGACTTCCTGCAGAAGATGGCCAGCGACATTAACAGCATGAACCTCAGCTCCTGCCAGGCGGCGCAGGGGATTGTCGGCGGTCTGTTTCCGCGCACTCAGGTCTCCCAGCAGAAGGTCTGCCAGGACATTGCCGGTGAGAGCAACATGTTTGCCGACTGGGCGGCATCCCGCCAGGGCTGCACGGTGGGGGGAAGCATGGATAAGGTCCGTGATAAGGCCAGTGATAAGGATAAAGAGCGCATAACGAAGAATATCAATGTCATCTGGAATGCGCTCGGAAAGAACCGCATGTTTGACGGGAATAAAGAGCTTAAGGAGTTCATCATGACCCTGACCGGAACAATGGTCTTTGATGAGAAGGGTAATATAACCCCGCTTCCGGCAAGAACGACCGATCGCGACCTTATTCGGGCCATGATGGAGGGGGGGACTGCACGGGTGTATCACTGTAATGACAGCGATAAATGTCTGAAGGTGGTTGCCGATGCTAATGTCACGATCAGCCAGAAAAATGCACTGAAAAATCAGATAAAAGACATCCTTTCCAGCATTCAGAATAAAGCCGTTGCCGATCTAAAGTTAACCGAGAAAGAGAAGGGATTTATCACAAGTACTACCATCCCGGTCTTCAAGTACCTGGTTGATCCACAGATGCTGGGGGTTTCTAACAGCCTCGTTTATCAGCTAACCGATTACATCGGCTACGACATTCTTCTCCAGTACATCCAGGAGCTGGTCCAGCAGGCCCGTGCAATGGTGGCAACGGGAAACTATGACCAGGCGGTTATCGACAGCATCAATAATAACCTCAACGAAGCCACGCGGCAGATAGCCTCCTTCCAGGCACAGGTGCAGGTACAGCAGGATGCGCTTTTGGTTGTTGACCGCCAGATGAGCTACATGCGCCAGCAGGTCTCGGCACGCATGCTGCAGCGCTACCAGAACAACTATCACTTCGGGGGGGCGCGCTGATGCAGGAAATCTATGTCATCGCGGGCGGCGACTGGCTGACGCAGACGCTGAATGCCATCGTCACGTTCATGTCGACGGAGAACTGGGTTGTTATTCGGCGTATTGCGACGGCTTTCTCTGTGCTGGTTGTAGCCATTTCGTGGATACGACGGCACAACATCATGGATATGCTGGGCTGGGCAGGCGTCATTGTGCTGATGTCGCTGCTGGTCAGTGTTCGCACCTCCGTACAAATAATCGATATCAGTAATCAGACAAAGGTCTATAAAGTCGATAACGTGCCCGTCGGGCTGGCACTGCCTGCATCGCTGACCACCAAAATCGGATATGCCCTTGTTCAGGGGTATGAAATGGTCTTTTCACAGCCCGACAGCATCACCTACAGCAAAACCGGCATGATATTTGGGGCGAATCTGGTTTCACGCAGTACGGACTTTTTATCACAGAACCCAGAGATAACTACGATATTCACGGACTATGTGCAGAACTGCGTGATGGGCGATATTTTCCTGAACGGAAAATATACCATGGAAGATCTAATGAACAGTGCAGACCCGTATACGCTGATTTTCTCAAAGCCGAGTCCGCTGAGGGGGGTATTCAACAACAATAATCAGTTTTTAACCTGTGAAGAAGCCGCTGCGGTAATTAAGCCAAAGCTTGCCCTGGATACTCAGACCGGAGGAAAAACATGGAGTTACTACGTGCGTCAGCTTTTTGGCGGACGTCCGAATCCTGACATTTTGTTCAGCCAGATGATCGGGGACAGCTATAACTATTTCTATGGTGCTGGTCAGAGCGCCGCGTCGATTGTCCGTCAGAATGTGACGATGAACGCTTTGCGAAATGGCATCATGAGCTATGCAGCCCGCAACGGTGACACCTCAAGCCTGCTGAATATCGCCACTACGTCATCGATGGAGAAGCAGCGGCTGGCGCATGCGACGGTCGGTCAGGTGGCATTACGCTCACTACCTATGTCTCAGACGTTGATTGTCGGTCTGACCATCGGAATATTCCCCCTGATGGTGCTGGGCGGGATGTTTAACGCCGTCACCCTTAATGTGCTGAAGGGGTACGTGCTGGCTATCATGTGGGTGCAGAGCTGGCCACTGCTTTACGCCATCCTCAACAGCTGCATGACCTTCTATGCGAAGGCCAACGGTTCACCAGTGGTTCTCTCGGAGTTGTCACAGGTGCAGATAAAATACTCAGACCTCGCTACCACGGCAGGCTATCTGTCGATGCTTATCCCGCCACTGGCATGGGGAATGCTGAAGGGACTGGGGGCGGGGTTCTCAAATCTCTACAGCCATCTGGCCTCTTCCGCTATCAGCCCTGCAGCCACTGCTGCCTCTGGTGCTGTTGATGGTAACTACTCTTACGCTAACATGCAGACAGAAAATGTGAGTGGTTTTAACTGGAATACCAATAGCTCAACAGTATTTGGACAAATGAGCCAACAGTTGGCTAACGGAGCCAGTTCGACGCAAATGCGTGATGGTAGTGTAGTGACAGATTCCAGTGGTGCTACGTCACGTATTCCTATGAGTATCAACATGACTCGTCAGATTGCAACCGCACAGCAGGCAATGGCCCGCGAGGCACAAACCCAGTCAGAGAGTGCATTGCATGGATATAACAGTAGTTTGAGTAGCGCATGGAATACGCTTAGTCAGTTTGGCTCAAACCGTGGTAGCAGTAATTCAATGACCAGTGGCGCAGACAGCACTATGAGTGCTCAGGATTCTATGATGGCCAGCAGGATGCGCAGCGCAGTAGAAAGCTATGCGAAAGGGCATAATATTAGTAATGAACAGGCCACTCAAGAGTTAGCGTCAAGGAGCACCAGAGCGTCACTCGGATTGTATGGTGATGCACATGCTAAAGGAAGTATGGGGCTGAATGTGCTGGGTACCGGAGGAGGGGTAGGGTTTCAGGCAGGAGTTAAGGCGGGAGTTGATTTTTCCGATGACGATATGCACCAAGCAACAAATAGCTCTCGAGCTAGCCATGATGCTCGACATGATATGGATGCTAAAGCAACCCAGGACTTTAAGGAGGCGAGTGATTACTTTACTAGCCGTAAAGTCAGTGAATCTGGGAGCCATACGGACAATAATGCGGCTTCCCGAGCAGATCAACTTTCGGCATCGTTGAACTCAGCAAAACAGAGCTATGATCAGTACACCACAAGTCAGGCTCGTAGCCATGAATATGCTGAAATGGCGTCTCGTACAGAAAGTATGAGTGGTCAAATGAGCGAGGATCTAAATCAGCAGTTTGCCCAGTATGTCCGTAAACATGCACCTCAAGATGCAGATACATTGCTTACTAATACCAGCTCAGCAGAAATCGCAGGAAAACGTCGGGAACTGGCTTGGGGATTTGTTCAGGAGCAGGTACAACCGAGCGTTGATGCATCATATTCAGCAGCTAAAGGAAATGTTGGCCATGGTATGGGGGCCATTTCTGGTGGCGGTGGAAATAGCGATGTTAGTGCCGATCACCAGTCTCATCAGGCTACTATCGAACAACGTACACAGGACAGCGGAATTCAGAATAATGTAAAAGACCAAGTTGATAATATGCTCACAACATCGAGAGAGAATATAGCCGATACTAAAGGAGGAATACGCGATGAAGAAGGCAGCATAAATAAACAGTATTCTGATCTGCAAAAACATCATAATTCAGAGCAATCTTCGCAAATGAATACGTATAATAAAGAAAAGGAGTCTCAAGAACGAGTGCCGGGGGCTGACAGTCCTGAAGAACTGATGAAGAAGGCAAAAAAATATCAAGATAAACATAAGCAGTAACAGGATGCCAGAGAGGGTGCGATGAGAAATCTGCTTCAGATATTCATGGTAGTGTTGTTTCAGTCTATTGCTTGTTATCTGGCTGGATGGTTAGTTACGGAGGTGGTATTCATTGGTGCAACTGTGCTCTTATGGCAAGGATTGTTCATCTATTTGTTTTATAAAATATCTAAGAATAAAGGCAGTGTTGAACCCTACACATACAACAGGGTAGTTTGGTATGTGATAATGCCTATATGTTCACTGGCTCCTCCTCTTGTTACTTTTTTTGTATTCATTGTGGGTACATTGATGGATTTATATAAGGTTAGCGGGTGTATAAGCATCAAAGAGTGGCTTGAAAAAAACAAGGTAGATGGCGCCCACTCTATAAATAATGACTTTGAATCCGTGGACTTTGATAATGTTAATTATAATCCGGAAAGTAATTATCCAATGGGTTGGAAGCGTTAGATTGAGTTGTAGGATTTCATAGTCAGTTTCATGGTTGTGTATGGATATAATATTTAGTTTTATGGAGATAAACAATGCGAGTGTTCTATGGGATGTTGGGAGTTTTTGTTTTCCTGTCGTGTACCTTGAGTGTAAGGGCTAGCGACGACTACTACACTAACTTAAAAAAAGATGCGAATTCTGGAAACGCATTAGCTCAATATAAGCTAGGTGCAATGTATTTGGTCGTATCTGGTGATTATAAAAAAGCTTTTTATTGGACTAATAAGTCGGCGATTCAGGGTAATTCAGATGCCCAAAATAACCTAGGTCTGCTCTATTATTATGGGCAAGGTGTTGATAAAAATATAAAAAAAAGCAGGCTATTGGTGGGGGAAGGCAGCAGATGCAGGGAATGCATCTGCTCAGAATGACTTGGCAATGCTTTATAAAAATGGATTATTGAAAGATGCCCGTTGTGATAAAATAATGGATTTGCTTAACTCCTCAGCTCAAAAAGATTTTGAGTTGGCATATTTGAATATTGGAAACCTGTATTCTACAGGTGAGTGTGTTAATAGGGATATGCACGAGGCGGTGATCTGGTGGGAGAAAGCATCCATTAAAAATAACGGACAGGCTGAGTTTAATTTGGCAGGGGCTTATATGAGAGGTGATGGTGTATTTCCAGGTTCTGGAATGGCAGATATCTATTTGAAAAAATCATGCTCACATGGATATGCAGGAGCGTGTGATTTACTTAAAAAATAACATTCATTATTAATAATCTCTCCGCCTTTAGTTAAATGATGTCATCCTAGTGTTTTGTAACGGATGACATTAAATCAATTGCTTTCTGAAATCATGGTCGCTATACATATAGACCAACCTCTATGAGGCTAATATGAGTTTTAATGCTAAGGATATGACCCAGGGCGGTCAGATCGCGAGCATGCGTATCCGTATGTTCAGTCAAATTGCCAATATCATCGTGTACTGTCTCGTCATTCTCTTCGGCATCATTGTCGCGATTACGCTGTCGGTTAAACTGACCTGGCAGACGTTCGTGAACGGCATGGTTTATTACTGGTGTCAGACGCTGGCCCCCATGCGCGATATTTTTAAATCCCAGCCTGTCTATACCATCCGTTATTACGGCCATGAGCTGAAGTACAACGCGCAGCAAATACTGCAGGACAAATATATCCAGTGGTGCGCCGACCAGGTCTGGACGGCCTTTATTCTTGCTGCCATCATCGCGGCCGTGGTGTGCGTTATTACCTTCTTTGTCACCACCTGGATTCTGGGCCATCAGGGTAAGCAGCAGAGTGAGGACGAGATAACGGGAGGGCGCCAGCTGACTGACGACCCGAAAGCGGTGGCGAAAATGCTCAGGCGCGACGGTCTCGCATCCGACATCAAAATCGGTGAGCTGCCGCTTATTAAGGACTCGGAGATCCAGAACTTCTGTCTGCACGGTACCGTCGGGGCCGGTAAATCAGAAGTTATCCGCCGTCTGATGAACTACGCCCGCCAGCGTGGCGATATGGTCATCGTGTATGACCGCTCCTGTGAGTTCGTCAAAAGCTACTATGATCCGGCCACAGATAAAATCCTTAACCCGCTGGATGCGCGCTGCGCTGCATGGGACCTGTGGCGGGAGTGCCTGACGCAGCCTGACTTCGACAACGTTTCCAACACGCTTATTCCTATGGGCACGAAGGAAGACCCCTTCTGGCAGGGGTCGGGACGTACCATCTTTGCCGAAGCCGCATATCTGATGCGCAACGACAAGGACCGCAGCTACAGCAAGCTGGTCGACACGCTGCTTTCCATCAAGATTGAGAAGCTGCGCTCGTACCTGAAAAACTCCCCGGCGGCGAACCTGGTGGAAGAGAAAATCGAGAAAACGGCCATCTCCATCCGCGCCGTGCTGACCAACTACGTCAAGGCTATCCGCTACCTGCAGGGCATCGAAAATAACGGCGAGTCATTCACCATACGCGACTGGATGCGCGGCGTTCGTGAGGATGGTAAAAACGGCTGGCTGTTTATCTCCTCCAATGCTGACACCCACGCTTCCCTCAAGCCGGTTATCTCCATGTGGTTGTCCATCGCCATTCGCGGGCTGCTGGCGATGGGGGAAAACCGTAACCGCCGCGTGTGGATCTTCGCCGACGAGCTGCCTACCCTGCACAAGCTGCCGGACCTGGTTGAGATCCTGCCGGAGGCGCGTAAGTTTGGCGGCTGCTACGTCATTGGCATTCAGTCCTACGCCCAGCTGGAAGATATTTACGGGCAGAAGCCGGCGGAAACGCTGTTCGACGTGCTGAACACCCGTGCCTTCTTCCGCTCGCCGTCGCGCAATATCGCCGAGTTCGCCGCTGGCGAAATCGGTGAAAAAGAAATCCTCAAGGCGTCCGAGCAGTATTCCTACGGTGTGGACCCGGTACGCGACGGTACCTCGGTCGGCAAGGACATGGAGCGCGTCACCCTGGTGAGTTACTCCGACGTCCAGACGTTGCCGGATCTCTCCTGCTACGTCACGCTTCCCGGACCTTATCCTGCCGTGAAAATGGCGCTGAAGTATCAGCAGCGTCCAAAGGTGGCACCGGAATTCATTCCGCGCACCATCGACGGGAAAGCGGAGGAACGCCTGAATGCCGCGCTGGCTGCACGTGAACATGAATCCCGCAGCATCGCCATGCTCTTTGAACCGGATGCCGATGTTGTCGCGCCAGAGGGCGGTGCGGAGAATGCTGGTCAGCCACAGCAGCCACAGCAGCCACAGCAGCCACAGCAGCCACAGCAGCCACAGCAGCCACAGCAGCCACAGCAGCCACAGCAGCCACAGCAACTGACGCCCGCGCCCCGCGCTGCAGACGCGGCATCCGTAGCAGGTGCGGCAGGCGCCGGCGGTGTGGAGCCTGAGCTGAAGACAAAGGCGGAAGAGGCAGAGCAGCTGCCGCCCGGCATCAGTGAAAGCGGTGAAGTAGTGGATATGGCGGCATGGGAGGCGTGGCAGGCGGAGCAGGACGAACTGTCTCCTCAGGAGAGGCAGCGTCGTGAAGAAGTGAACATCAACGTTCACCGGGCGCCTGAAAAGGATCTTGAGCCGGGAGGATACATCTGATGATGAGCATCGGATCGGTAAAATCCGCCGGCAGCGCGGGCAATTATTACACCGACAAGGACAACTACTACGTTATCGGTAGTATGGGCGAGCGCTGGGCCGGAAAAGGGGCTGAAGCGCTGGGGCTCAGCGGCGGGGTGGACCAGAAGGTCTTTACGAAGGTTCTGGAGGGACGCCTGCCGGACGGCAGCGACCTCAGCCGGACTCAGGACGGGGCGAACAAACACCGTCCGGGCTACGACTTCACCTTCTCTGCGCCCAAAAGTGTCTCCGTGATGGCCATGCTGGGAGACGACAAGCGTCTTATTGAGGCACACAACCGCGCGGTGGAGACCGCCATTAAGCAGATAGAGGCAATGGCCTCCACGCGGGTTATGACGGAGGGCAGGAGCGAGACGCAGCTGACCGGCAACCTGGTGATGGCGCTGTTTAACCACGATACCAGCCGCGACCAGGAGCCGCAGCTGCACACCCACGCGGTGGTGGCCAATGCCACTCAGCATGGCGATGAGTGGCGAACGCTCAGCAGCGACAAAGTGGGTAAAACCGGGTTTATTGAGAATATCTACGCCAACCAGATTGCCTTTGGCCGCCTGTATCGTGCCGCGCTGAAGGATGACGTCGCGGCGATGGGCTATGAGACTGAGACGGTCGGCAAACACGGCATGTGGGAGCTGAAGGGCGTACCGACGGAGCCGTATTCCAGCCGCAGCAGGACCATCAGCGAGGCGGTCGGGGATGACGCGTCCCTTAAGTCCCGCGACGTGGCGGCGCTCGATACCCGCCAGTCGAAGCAGAAGGTTGACCCCGAACAGCGCATGGCCGAGTGGATGCAGACCCTGAAAGAGACGGGGTTTGACATTAAAGCCTACCGTGAGGCGGCAGACCTGCGGGTTGTGCAGGGGAATATTCCCGCAACGACGCCTGAAGCCATTGATATTAACAGCAGCGTCGGGCAGGCCATCGCGATGCTGAGCGACCGGCGGGCGCGGTTCACGTATTCCGAACTGCTGGCCACCACCCTCGGGCAGCTGCCCGCGCGGTCGGGCATGGTGGAGATGGCGCGTGACGGCATCGATGCGGCGATAAAAAATGAGCAGCTCATCCCGCTGGATAAAGAGAAGGGGCTGTTTACCTCGAACATCCACGTGCTGGATGAGCTGTCGGTGTCGGCGATGACCCGCGATTTACAGCGGACGGGGCAGGCCGACATTTTTCCGGATAAAAGCGTGCCCCGCAGCCGGTCATACAGCGATGCCGTGAGTGTCCTGGCCCAGGACCGTCCGCCGGTGGCGATCATTTCGGGTCAGGGCGGGGCGGCCGGCCAGCGTGAGCGCGTGGCGGAGCTGACGATGATGGCGCGCGAACAGGGGCGTGACGTGCAGATTATCGCCGCCGACAGGCGTTCGCGCAGCGCCCTTATGCAGGATGAGCGCCTCAGCGGCGAGCATATCACCGACAGGCGGGGGCTGACGGAGGGCATGGCCTTTACGCCCGGCAGCACGCTGATTGTGGACCAGGGGGAGAAGCTGACCCTGAAAGAAACGCTCACGCTGCTCGACGGTGCGCTGCGCCATAACGTCCAGCTGCTGATTGCCGACAGCGGCCAGCGCACCGGGACCGGCAGCGCCCTCACCGTCATGAAGGAAGCGGGAGTGAGCACGCTCGCGTGGCAGGGCGGTGAGAAGACGCAGGTCTCGGTTATCAGCGAGCCTGACCGGCGGCAGCGGTATGACCGCCTGGCCGCTGACTTTGCCCGAAGCGTCCGCGCAGGTGAACACAGCGTGGCGCAGGTCACCGGTCCGCGCGAGCAGGCGGTGCTCGCAGGCGTAGTCCGCGAGGCGCTTAAGGCGGAAAAGGTGCTGGGCGAGCGGGAGGTCAGTATCACCACGCTGGAGCCGGTCTGGCTCGACAGCCGCCATCAGCAGGTGCGCGACCACTACCGGGAGGGGATGGTCATGGAGCGCTGGAATGCCGAAGAGCGCAGCCGGGAACGCTTTGTCATTGACCGCGTGACGGGCCGCAACAACAGCCTGACGCTGCGCAACGCCCAGGGTGAGACGCGGGTGACCCGCCTGTCTGAACTCAACAGCAGCTGGTCGCTGTACCGCACCGGCACGCTGCAGGTGGCCGAAGGCGACCGTCTGGCAGTGCTGGGTCAGGCGCAGGGGACGCGGCTCAGGGGAGGCGATACGGTGACCGTTAAGGCGCTCGGGGAGGCGGGGCTCGTCGTCAGCCTGCCGGGGCGTAAGGCGGACGTGGTCCTGCCCGCCGGCGACAGCCCGTTTACCGCCGCGAAGGTGGTTCAAGGCTGGGTGGAGTCGCCGGGCCGCTCGGTGAGCGACAGCGCCACGGTTTTTGCCTCGCTGTCGCAGCGCGAGCTGGATAACACCACGCTGAACAAACTGGCGCTCAGCGGCCGGGCGGTGCGGCTCTATTCCGCGCAGACGGCGCAGAAAACGACGGAGAAGCTGTCGCGTCAGTCTGCCTGGAGCGTCGTGTCCGAACAGATTAAGGATGCGGCGGGGCATGACAGGCTCGATGATGCCCTGGCGCACCAGAAGGCCGGTCTGCACACGCCGGAGCAGCAGGCTATCCATCTGGCCATTCCGGTGCTGGAGGGGAACGGCCTGGCGTTCACGAAGCCGCAACTGATGGCCGCCGCGAAAGAATTTGAGCAGGACAGCCTCAGCCTGCAGGCCATCGAAAAGGAAGCGGACCGTCAGGTGCGCAGCGGCGACCTGCTGTCGGTGCCGGTATCGCCGGGAAACGGCCTGCAGCTGCTGGTCTCACGCCAGTCGTACAACGCTGAAAAAAGCATTATCCGCCACGTCCTTGAGGGAAAGGAGGCCGTCACCCCGCTGATGGATAAGGTTCCGGACGCGCAGCTGGCGGGCCTGACCGACGGGCAGCGGAACGCCACGCGCATGATACTTGAATCCCCCGACCGCTTTACCCTGGTGCAGGGCTACGCCGGGGTGGGTAAAACCACCCAGTTCCGGGCAGTCATGTCGGCCATCGGCACGCTGCCGGAACGGGAGCAGCCGCGCGTTATCGGCGTGGCCCCCACCCACCGGGCGGTGAGCGAGATGCGCGATGCGGGCGTGCCTGAAACGCAGACGCTGGCGGCCTTTATTCACGACACGCAGCAGCAGCTGCGCGGCGGCGAACGAACGGACTTCAGCAACGTGCTGTTTCTCGTGGATGAAAGCTCAATGGTCGGTAACGCCGACATGGCGAAGGCGTACAGCCTGATTGCCGGGGGCGGGGGGCGCGCGGTCTCCAGCGGGGATACCGACCAGCTGCAGTCCATTGCCCCGGGCCAGCCCTTCCGCCTGCTGCAGAAGCGCAGCGCCATTGACGTGGCGGTGATGCAGGAGATCGTCCGCCAGACGCCGGAACTAAAACCTGCCGTCTACAGCCTGATTAGCCGCGATATCGGCAGCGCCCTGACGACCATTGAGAGCGTGGCGCCGGCACAGGTGCCGCGCAGGGCGGATGCCTGGCAGCCGGACAGCTCCGTCATGGAGTTCAGCCGCGAACGGGAGGAGGCCATTGCGAAAGCCGTGGCGGCCGGCGACCTGATGCCCGGCGGGCAGCCCGCGACGCTGCTGGAGGCCATCGTGAAGGACTACACGGGGCGCACGTCAGAGGCGCAGGCGCAGACCATCGTTATCACCGCCCTGAACGCCGACCGCCGCCAGGTGAACGCCATGATTCATGACGCCCGTCAGGGTGCCGGCGAGGTGGGCGAAAAAGAGGTCACGCTGCCGGTTCTCACGCCTGCCAATATCCGCGACGGGGAGCTGCGGCGCATGGCAACGTGGGAGGCATCCCGCGACAGCCTGGTTCTGCTGGACAGCACCTATTACAGCATTGAGGCGCTGGACGGGGAGGCGCACCTGGTGATGCTGAAGGATGCGCAGGGCAACACCCGCAGCCTGTCGCCCGCGCAGGCGGCGACAGAGGGCGTCACGCTCTACCGTCAGGACACCATTACCGTGTCGGAAGGCGACCGGATGCGCTTTTCGAAAAGCGACAACGAGCGGGGCTTCGTGGCCAACAGCGTCTGGTCGGTCAGTGAGATAAAAGGTGACAGCGTCACGCTGTCGGACGGGAAACAGACCCGTACGCTCACGCCGTCAGCCGAGCAGGCAGAGCAGCACATCGACCTGGCCTATGCCGTCACCGTTGAAGGCTCACAGGGTGCGAGCGAGCCCTTCTCCATCTCCCTGCAGGGTACGGACGGCGGACGTAAGCGGATGGTGAGCTTCGAGTCAGCCTACGTGGCGCTGAGCCGCATGAAGCAGCACGCGCAGGTCTATACCGACAACCGGGATAAGTGGGCGGCCGCGATGGAAAAATCGCAGGCGAAAAGTACGGCGCATGACATTCTGGAGCCGCGCGGCGACCGCGCCGTCGCGAATGCCGCCCGCCTGACGGCGACGGCAAAAGCGCTGGGTGAGGTGCCTGCCGGTCGCGCCGCGCTGCGCCAGGCCGGGCTGCAGCCCGAGGGCTCGATGGCGAAATATATCTCGCCGGGGCGTAAATACCCGCAGCCGCACGTGGCGCTCCCGGCCTTCGACCGCAACGGCAGGAAGGCGGGCGTCTGGCTGAGCGCCCTGACGTCCGGAGACGGGCAGCTTAAGGGGCTCGCTGGTGAAGGCCGGGTGATGGGCAGCGGGGACGCGGCGTTTGCGGGTCTGCAGGCCAGCCGTAACGGCGAGTCGCTGCTGGCGCGGGATATGGAAGAGGGCGTGCGGCTCGCGAGGGAGAATCCGCAGAGCGGCGTGGTGGTGCGGCTCGAAGGCGAGGCGCGACCGTGGAACCCCGGCGCCATTACCGGCGGTCGGGTCTGGGCCGACGGCCTGCCCGATGCCACCGGTACGCAGCCCGCAGAAACGGTGCCGCCGGAGGTGCTGGCACAGCAGGCCCGGGAGGCTGAGGTGCAGCGGGAGCTGGATAAGCGTGCCGAAGAGGCGGTCCGCGAGATGGCCCGCAGCGGCGACAGGCCGGCCGGAGGGGCTGACGTCGCCGTCCGGGATGTGGTGCGGGATATGGATCGGATAAAAGAAACGCCGGCATCTCCCCTCACGCTGCCGGATGCGCCGGAAGAACGCCGCCGGGATGAGGCGGTGTCTCAGGTGGTGCGCGAGAGCGTGCAGCGGGACCGCCTGCAGCAGATGGAGCGCGAAACGGTGCGAGACCTTGAGCGTGAAAAGACCCTGGGAGGCGACTGATATGCGCGCTGAAAACCATCCGCTCTTCCCCCTTGTGGTGGTGGCCGACTGCTGGCTGCAGCGTCTGCTTGTGTGGACGCCGGGCCAGACCGACCTTATCAAAACCGTGGCGCTGCTGCTGATGGTGGCCGACCACATCAGCATGCTGTGCGGACTGGATAATGACTGGCTGCGTCTTGCCGGTCGGGGAGCGTTTCCGCTCTTTGGCCTGGTCTGGGCCATGAACCTCGCCCGCCATCCGCAGATTCAGCAGCGCGCCCTGAACCGGCTCTGGATATGGGCCGGGGTGGCGCAGGGCGGCTGGATACTGGCCGGGCTGCGCCCGGACCTGGGCAATATTCTGTTTGCCTTTGCGGTCAGCGGACAGGCACTGGCGATGATGCAGCGGCACGGGCCGCGCACGTGGCCGCTCTCCCTGATGCTGGTTCTGGCCTGGCTGCCGTTTTCGGCGGGAAGCTACGGGCTGGCGGGGGTAGTGATGCTGATGCTGGCCTGCGGCGTATGTATGACGGGCCGGCGCACCACGCGCACGGGGCTGGCGCTGTGTCTGGCACTGGCGATACTCGCGCTGAATGCCGCGGACAGCCCCGCCTTTGCCATCGCGGGTCTGGTAATACCCGGCGTTACCCTGACGGTGCTGAGCCGGACCTGTTGCCGCGTGCCGAGGTTCTGGCCGCGCGAATTTTTCCCGCTGTTCTACGCGGTGCACCTTGCCGTCATCGGACTGATGGTGATGTGATATCTGCCGTGTCAGAATAGGGTCAGTCAGGGGAGTATACGTGAAACAGATTTATCCGGAGGCAGGATGACAGAGCAGGGGCGCCCCACGCTGACGCTGCGCCGCAAAGCGGAGCCAGAAGGTCAGCGTGCCGTAAGCAACAGTGAACCGGACGGTGCGGGTCCGGGCCGGGTCACGCGTAAAAAGACCGTGGTGGTGAACACGACGCCTGCCTGGAAGGTCAGGAAGCAGGCGGTGGATGAGAGCGCGAAAAAGGCGCAGGCGGACGAGAAGGCCGCCAGAAAAGCAGAGAAAGCCCGGCAGTGGGCTGAGCGACAGGCCCAGGAGAGGGAGGCCATGCGGGCGGCCAGGCGCAAACCTGCCCCGGAACCGGTGTACCGGAAGGTCATGCCGCTTGCGGACGCGCTCGCGCTCCTGAAGCGTTGCTGGCCAGCCCTGGTGACGGACGGCCAGCCGCAGCTCCTGGCGGTCAACATCCGGGAGGCAATGGTCAATGACATTCGCCGGCGCGGGCTGGAGATTTCCGTGAAGACGCTGAAACGCTGCCTTGCCGCCGTCACCCGCTCGGATGCGTATCTGGGCGCCATGACGGTGGGCGCGTGGCGTAAAAACCTTGCCGGTGAACCGGTCGCAGCGGTGAGTGCGGAGGAGGCGGCGTATGCCGTGGAGCGCAGGGCTCAGGAGCACGCTAAACGACAGCGCAGGGCGGTCAGAAGCGTCGCCACCCGTGCACGGAACGAACTGATAACAACCGAGAAGAGAAAAACACAGGATGAACATGAATAAAACCCTTTCAGTCATGCTTGCCGCAGGCCTTCTGGTCTCCGGCGTGGCGGGGGCAGCAGAGAAACCTGCCGTTGCCTTTACCCCGGAACAGGAAGCCCGCATTGGTGAAATCGCGAAAGACTACCTGCTGGCTCATCCGGAAGTGCTGGTTGAGGTCAGCCAGAAGCTGCAGGCCCAACAGCAGGAGAAGCAGCAGCAGGCGATGACGGCCGCCGTGGTTCAGAATCAGGCAGCGCTGCTGAACGATAAAGGCACACCATCATATGGTCCTGCTGATGCGAAAGTGACGGTCGTTGAATTCTTTGATTACCAGTGCATCTACTGTGCCCGCCTGGCGCCGGAACTGGAGAAGGTAATAAAAGCTAACCCGGACGTGCGCTTTGTGTTCAAGGAATTCCCGATATTTGGCCAGCGCTGGCCGGCGTCGCTCAGTGCGGCGAAAACCGGGCTTCAGATCTGGAAGCAGAAGGGGGCCGATGCTTACCTTAAGTATCACAACGCGATTTACGCTACCGCCCACAACGAGGGTAAGCTGACCGATGCTGATATCAGCGCGGCCGCAAAAGCCGTGAAGTTCGATGCGAAAACAGCCCCAGATGTTCAGGGGACCCTGGATGGCATAAACACACTTGCGCAGCAGCTGGGCTTCAGCGGTACCCCGGCCCTGGTGGTTCTCCCGTCAGCCGGCGCCAGTGCTGATAACGTGACGGTTATTCCGGGATACACCAGCGCGGAGGCCCTGCAGCAGGCCATCAGTCATGCTGCCGGTGATACCAAAAAATAATCAGGCGTCCGCCAACTGATACCGCTAAAAGAGACTGACGCCTTCGCCGTGCTCAGTTGTCCAACCCCGGAGAAGGGTAAAAGCAAGTTTTCCCCGTCTCCGGCGTTTCTGGTTAACACATCCGAACAGTATTTCTGAGGTTATTTAATGCGTAAGTTCACCTTTCGCCAGCTGGCCGTGTCCGGTCTGGTATGTCTTTCGCTGAGCTGTATTCAGCCCGCAGCAGCGGCATCCTCCGTTCAGGTCGGCTTTTCACCTGAAGGCAGCGCGTTGCAGCTGGTCCTTAAGACGATTGAGTCAGCACAGCAGGAAATTCGGCTGATGGGCTACTCATTTACGTCTCCGGAGGTGGTTAGTGCGCTTGTCAGGGCAAAACGTCGTGGTGTGGATGTGAAGATAGTGCTTGATGAAAAGGGCAACCGGAGCAAAGCCAGCCAGGCGGCGATGAACATCGTGGTGAACGCGGGAATTCCGCTGCGCACCAACGGTCGCTACGCCATCATGCATGACAAAGTCATTATTGTTGATAATCATACAGTTGAGGCTGGTAGCTTTAACTACACTCGCTCTGCTGCATCGCGGAATAGCGAGAATGTGCTGGTTATTAATGAGGTGCCGGAAGTGGCACAAACCTACCTTCAGCACTGGCAGTCGCGCTGGGACGGAGGAACGGACTGGCATTCTTCATACTAAGTCGCATCGTCATTTGATCCGCAATCTACATCTATCCTGGTGAACCATGCGCCAACATGGCTCACACCTTCGCGTAAAGTTAAGTCGCTGATTTCAGATATCTGTAGTATTCTCTGCAAACGATCCAAGTTTGATCCTTGAGGAGGCAGAGATGTCGCAGATCGAAAATGCAGTAACTTCCTCATCGAAAGAAAAGCGTTCTTACCGAAAAGGTAAGCCGATGTCGGCGAGTGAAAGACAGCTTGCCGCGATTGCGCGTAAACGTGAAACACATAAAGAAGTGAAGGTTTTTGTTAAAAATCCTCTTAAAGATTGGATGATTACGATCTGTGAAGAGGAAGGGCTCACTCAAGCTCAGTTTATTGAGACCTTACTCGAACGTGAACTTTCTGAACGCGGCGTTCTCGATGTAAAGACTTCACATTCTTGAACGTTTTCTCATTGGATGCTAGATTACTGATCGTTTTAGTGAATTCTTGGTTGGCCACGCCATAAGGTGGCAGGGAACTGGTTCTGATGAGGTGTCTACCCGGGACCAGAAAAGCAAAAACCCCGATAATCTTCACCAGGTTTGGCGACTAAGAGAAGATTAACGGGGCCTACTTAAACTGTATAGAAGCTGTTGCTCTATGCAGGGAGTATAGTTTTATGCTCAGAAAACTGCAATACCCGTTTCTGTGCCATTTACTCCTTCCGTGCAACATAAGCGCGGGAAGGTGTGACTGACGCCCAGACCCTGTTCTCCCATTACCGTCAGGTCAAAAACCCGAACCCGGCATTCACGCCGCGTGAAGGCAAAAAGACACTGCCGTTCTGTCGTAAGCTGATGGCGAAAGCCGAAGGCTTCACGTCCCGTTTTGACTTTTCCATCCATGTGGCGTTCTTACGCTCGCTGGGTAAACGTCACCGGATGCCGCCACTGTTGCGCCGCCGGGCCATCGATGCCCTGCTCCAGGGGCTGTGTTTCCACTATGACCCGCTGGCCAACCGCGTTCAGCGCTCCATCACCAATCTGGCCATCGAGTGCGGTCTCGCCACCGAGTCGAAAAGCGGTAATCTGTCCATCACCCGCGCCACGCGGGCGCTGACGTTTATGGCGGAGCTGGGGCTGATTACCTATCAGACCGAGTATGACCCGCAGATTGGCTGCAATATCCCGACCGATATCACCTTCACGCCGGCACTGTTCTCCGCGCTCGACGTCTCTGACGTGGCCGTTGTGGCCGCGAGGCGCAGCCGTGTGGAATGGGAGAATCAGCAGCGTAAGAAGCAGAACCTGAAGCCGCTGGAGATGGACGAGCTGATAGCGAAGGCCTGGCGGTTTGTGCGCGAACGGTTCCGCAGCTACCAGTCCGAACGTAAACAGCATGGCCTGAAGCGCGCCCGCGCCCGACGTGACGCGGACAGAGCCCGTAAGGACATTGTGACGCTGGTGAAACAGCAGCTGACGCGTGACTACGCCAAAGGGCGTTTCGTCGGCGACAGGGATGCTCTCCAGCGTGAGCTGGAGCGGCGCGTGAAAGAGCGCATGCTGATGTCGCGTGGTAACAACTACACGCGGCTGGCCACCGTCCCCATATAACCCTTCCTGTGTGAAAAATCCGGCTGGCGCCGGAGGGTTTCGCACGTCTGCAGTCCATCGTTGACGGTTTTCTGCACGAAATGACGGCCGTCCTTCCTGACATTCACCCCATTCCGCCATCAGAATGGCCAGAAATTGCATCAGAGTGGCCACATCTCGTCGCCAGATTCAGTTACCCACAAATAACTGCAAGGGACCTTTCCATAAGGTTACAACCGTTATGCTTACAGAGCGCCAGCCGACCTGATTTCAAAGTGCGTGGTTTCCTTTAAAAACCTGCTCTGTACTTCTTTTAAATATCTTTTATTTCATTCATATAAATATATAACCTGTTCGTCGCCTGACCTGTGGACAGGCTCCTGAAAATGCCCGCCCTTGCAGCGGACTCACGTCCGCGCCGGTTCGGCAACTGCCTAAAGTAGCTCCCATCGCTACGCGACGGGCCCCGGCACGGCACATATAGTTACAACATTCAAAATACTCACTCAAAAGCAGGAACAGTGCCTGCCTGAACCCTCACAGCCCCTCCCCACCACTGAAAAGCGAGGCCGCCCCGGGCCGAAGGCCCGGAACAACGTCGCTTTTAATGATGGATGTTGTAACTAGATTTCTGAGTGGCTATGAGTGGTGTCGCTGGAAGTTTTGAGTACACGCCCGTAAGCGGCCCTCACGGCCCGCTAACGCGGAGATACGCCCCGACTGCGGCTTCCGCCTTGTCGTGACCACTCCGACGCCGCACAAAAGCTTCTGTATCGCTTTTAGCGGGTTTTGGTCTAGCAGGGCGAAGGGATGGATTGGTGGAACCTATCAACACCGTAACCGGCTACGCCGGGCTACGGCGCCATTAACCACTATGCTCTAGTCCACTTCTGAGGGCGCCTCTATGCGCCCCTGGCGCATTCCTAGAATGCCTGCGCGCTGCTCGGCATTCACAATACGAATATAGAAGTTGTGTTTACGGCTATGCCGGGTATCGATACCACAGACCGTCAGTATCCTGTTCATCAGTCGCACCTGCCTCCATGCAGGCAGGTGATTGTGCAAAAGTAGCCGTACCTTTTTATTGTAAACATAAAGCCATTTACTTACGCGTATGTGTTATAGATAATGCGTAAGTTAATAATGTTATGTTGGGGTATGGTTATGTTTCGAGCAAATGAAGAAGCTGAAAAACTCAAAGCTGAGGCAATCAATTACTTTCTTATTAAAGAGATCGCACCATGGCGAAAGGATAATATCGACGCTATCTCTGAAACTGACAGGAAACGAGCTGAGGATGCTTTAAGCGTTATTTGCACGAAACTTGGGCCTGTAGTGTCTTCTTATCCTGAATGGCATCCAGTTATAGCGCTTGGCCGTGATAAGTCGATACCCTGTTACAGGGACACGCAGACGACGCCATCATTTCCGCGCCTTGATCATACGCGTTATATGGCTAACGGTATTATTACATGCCCCTATGGGGATACTGATGAGCTAATCGCTGCTGTAAAGCGTTCCTACTGGGATTTAATGCAATATCTGAGCAGTGATGACATGCGTTTTAGTAGCCTTTCCGGATGGTTGCGTATGGCATCGGACTCCATCGAGTTGCGGGCTTCTTATATCACTGACGAACTCATTACCGCGTTTAAAAATAGTGATTTTGACTACGATGGGAGCGATGTTCTTTCTGATGTATCGGGCTTGATCCCTCTGTATGCGAATACAGCAAAACCAGTGCTAATCTGGTGGAGCTGGAATAATCATGCCCTTGAATCTGATGGCACGATACCTCCTGCGGTGGCGGTTCCTTTAATGTTGTCCAGGACGCTGGCGGATCTGTCATATGCCCAGTTGTCAGAGTCATGGGAAAATATGCGTTACCTGCTTCTCGGGTCTCCTCATGGGGCAAGGTCGTCGCTACTTCTGAACCAGCTAACGGTTAAGCAGTTACGCACAATGTTTAATGGATTAATGGATTCCGGGGCTTTTGGGCCGAAAAAAGGATGAAGGACAAGCCGCTTTTTTTGAGTTTCGGGTGTTCAGTACCTCAACAACCAGGAGAATATATGGATTCTTTAACGAAATTTGCTCTGGATATTTTACGTGACCGAAACTTTTCCCGGCTGGATGAGGAGGTCAGGGAAGAAGTGCTGTCCCTGTTTATTGATGATCAGCGTAAACCATCAAAAGAGGGGCGGAGAACGCTGGCACTTAATGCTGGCCTGCTGGCAAAGCAAATGGGAGAGCCACGACTGGAGGTGCTTTCAATGGATGTACTTATGGCCTGTGACAAAGCGGAAGTACGTGAGGTTCTGGCACAAATTACAGACATTCTTCAGGGACAGGCTTAGCATTATTGCCTGAGCGAACGTTTTCCCGTTACTGTATTGCTGTGAAGGGATGGCTGACAGCCCTTATTAATCAAAAGGAAAGGTAATCATGAAAAAATCACTGCTTATTCTGGGCGTTCTGTCGCTTTCCATCAGCGGAATCTCTCAGGCTGCAGGTCAGATGAATGAAAAGGCTCTGCGGGAAAAGGCTGCTTTTGCGCTGGGGGTGACCCAGGATCGTGTCACGCTTGAACAATCTGATCGTACTCCTGAACCCAACAGTTATTTTTTTAATGCCCGTTATCAGGGGAAACTGTATCAGTGTTACGTTGGCACCATTCAGCAGCAGATCATGTCTGACGCCGTCTGTCGTCCAACCGATGGTTCAGATTTACCCCGTTAATGCAGGGAAGTCGGATGGCACCATCGCCAGAACAGCAAAAATTGCGACTGCCCCCGAACGTTCAGGTTCGCCGCCGGGGAAACACATACGTTATTTGTTATTGTAACAATGAGGTGGGTGGTGTGGTTGTCACCGAAACCCCATCCGGCGACACGCAGCTGCGCCCGTACGTTAAAGACCCTGTGGAACTGAACAAAGATATTGTGGCGCTGGTTGCTCAACAGATGGCTGATGCGTTGATTGAGCACGCCGGCAGGCAACCTGATGGTACCATTCCTTCACCACCGGCTCCCATTCCCGGCACGAAGCTCCTTGAGAACACCATGTTCCCCTGCTCCCGCTGCGGGCGAATTACTGCCCGGCTGGTTTTTGCCCCGGAGTGCGCGTCTGAGGCTGATATGCTCTCTCTGGGTGAACGTCTCCGGAATGACGTCAGGTATGCCCCCTACCCGGTCTGGCTGATTGGTGCGCCGGACAGTGAGGACGATAGCGTTGCCCGGCATCTGACGCTACAGCTGGCACCGATCAGGGGCGAGGTATATCGGGAACATCCCGACAAGATGAACAGCCGACTGATGGAACTGGATGATAAACATCATTGCTGAAGGACAGCCCCCGGGCTGGTGATGATATGAGAAATATGGAAAAAACGGGTCACCTGGCATGGTGTGCTCTTATCGCCCTGCTGACAGCCAGGGAAGATGGCCTGGTTGAGTCTGAGTCGCAGGAAAACCTGTTTATCACCCGGTGGTTTGCGCAGGTGAAAAAACAGCGCCGTTTTTCACGTGACGTGGCCACCGATGTTGACTGGATCCTCAACCAGGGCCGTACGCTCGGCGTTCGTGCGCGGCTGCGCCATAAGCTGGATTATCTCTGGCGTAGCTGCACCGGCGAACTGTCTGAGCAGAACGACCTTTTTCGCCTGACCTACGCACTGGAGCTGGCGAAGCAGTACGACTGGGGGTATCACGTCCTCAGCGACAGTGAGTGGAGCGGTCGAAATAAGATTCTGCCATCGGCATCGGTGAACAGTATCTGTCTGCTGAAAAGCGCGCTGGATATCGGTTTTAATGATGACGGGACGCAGGTGCTACCTGTGCCTGCGAGAATTGGCGGGCGCGCCGAGGGGCTTAATGCGCTGCTGAAAAGCTGTGGCTGGGAGGCCGTCAGTAATGACGATCACTGGAAACTGGTGACCATCAGCGCTGGTTGACCAGCAAAGAACGGGTCGCGTGAATGCAACTCTTAAGGGGGCAGCTTGGATATCGATAATTATTTTACGCTAAGGCTGTTTTTTTAAGCTAATCTTGCTCGTCTATCTTGAACATCTTCACAGCGCATAACTTGTTTCTTTGTGTGCACTGTGCGTACCTGATAGAACTACATCTTCTTACTCAAGTAATTACTCCTAACTTCCGACAAGATGTACTATCTTCTTCAGAAAGTCCTTGCGGCAGTAAGAACTACATTACTTGACTTATCTACGTCAGATAATAGAATACTAATAACGGATGGTTACAGGGGTTCAGCAATGAATCGCATCCCGCAGCCGGAAACGGTTCGACCAGTTCGAAGCAAATGCGACCTGCCCTGTTTAGTCTTGATTATCTAATCAAACTAAATGGCTGAGGCCCCCGAAAGGGGGCCGCCACTTTCTCACCTGTTGTTAACTTCCTTCGGTCGTCCACTGTTTCTTGGCTTTTTTGCCGTATCCACAGCAACCTTAAATAAGCTAACTGGCTTTTGCGGGATAGGCTCGCCCGGTGCACCAGGTCCAGTACGAGCAAAAAATGCCGAAAGAACGTGTATACGCATCAAACGGTTCTCTTTGAAGAATGCAACGCAGATCTTGTATGGCTCAAGCTGGTTCGTAGCACTATTCATCATCTGAAGCGTGAAATACTTTTCTTCAGTGGTCTGATAGAGCATCAACGATGGAAGGTTGGGCAGAATGTGTTGCAGTTGCTTTGATGCTTCATACCGTTCAAGACAAACGGAGATCGACTCTCTCGCATCTTGATATTTAAAGGGGATGTTGTAAGGCGTACCGTCTTTAGTGAAGCAGTGCATGCCATAAGTTACGACAAACTTAAAATCTTGCATCTTACCTTTGTAGGTAATCTCATGTGCATTCAAATGTGACAAAGAGTAACTCTGGCCGTTGTGAGTAAACGGCGCCCATTCCTGCACAGATTCAATATGGTACTTAGCCACTGTCATCCCCAGCTATTTTTTTTGAATTCTACCATAGTTTTTATCCGCTCAAGCTGAAGTGCTAATGCTGCAAGGTGTGGAGCTGTAATCCCACCAGTTACGCTGATTGTAGACAGGACAGGAAGCATCATTTGCTTATGTTTGGATAAATTTCGTCTATCTTGATATATAAGTTGCCAGTTTCGGCTGCCCGTCTGATTTTTTCTTCCATCAACATTCTGAAACTGATGTTATTTTTTAACATGAGAACAAGATCATAACCGCTGACACAGATGACCTTCTTTCCCCTCCCCCATGCATCCAGACCACTTTTTGTAAATCCAGCCCAACTGATAAATACGCCGCGAGCCCATGAAATTTTCTGATCCAGCTTGCCATGAAATGCATGGAGATCAGCGTTTCCTGTTTTAGTGCTATGCCACTTTGCTTCCACAAGATAGGTTTCATTATTTAACAGAAAACTGCCGTCAATCTGTTCGCCCTTCAACCTGAATGCGCCTTTAGGGAAAGTGCGAATAAGCAGGTCATGTCTTCCCAAGCTGACTCGCTGATTAAAATTTCGCGGATCTGGGCCGATTTTTTTCCCGCAAACACATCGAATCAGCCTATTTAGGCTATTTTTTCCACCATTTCTGGCGTTATCTCCGGTTTTTACTGAGATCTCTCCCACTGACGTATCATTTGGTCCACCCGAAACAGGTTGGCCAGGGTGAATAACATCGCCAGTTGGTTATCGTTTTTCAGCAGCCCCTTGTATCTGGCTTTCACGAAGCCGAACTGCCGCTTGATGATGCGAAACGGGTGCTCCACCCTGGCACGGATGCTGGCTTTCATGTATTCGATGTTGATGGCCGTTTTGTTCTTGCGCGGATGCTGCTTCAAGGTTTTTACCTTGCCGGGACGCTCGGCGATCAGCCAGTCCACATCCACCTCGGCCAGCTCCTCGCGCTGTGGCGCTCCTTGGTAGCCGGCATCGGCTGAGACAAATTGCTCCTCTCCATGAAGCAGATTACCCAGCTGATTGAGGTCATGCTCGTTGGCCGCGGTGGTGACCAGGCTGTGGGTCAGGCCACTCTTGGCATCGACACCAATGTGGGCCTTCATGCCAAAGTGCCACTGATTGCCTTTCTTGGTCTGATGCATCTCCGGATCGCGTTGCTGCTCTTTGTTCTTGGTCGAGCTGGGTGCCTCAATGATGGTGGCATCGACCAAGGTGCCTTGAGTCATCATGACGCCTGCTTCGGCCAGCCAGCGATTGATGGTCTTGAACAATTGACGGGCCAGTTGATGCTGCTCGAGCAGGTGGCGGAAATTCATGATGGTGGTGCGATCCGGCAGGGCGCTATCCAGGGATAATCGGGCAAACAGGCGCATGGAGGCGATTTCGTACAGGGCATCTTCCATGGCACCGTCGCTCAGGTTGTACCAATGCTGCATGCAGTGAATACGCAGCATGGTCTCCAGCGGATAGGGCCGTCGGCCATTGCCCGCCTTGGGATAAAACGGCTCGATGACAGCGGTCATATTCTGCCATGGCAGAATCTGCTCCATGCGGGAGAGGAAAATCTCTTTTCGGGTCTGACGGCGCTTAGTGCTGAATTCACTATCGGCGAAGGTGAGTTGATGGCTCATGATGTCCCTCTGGGATGCGCTCCGGATGAATATGATGATCTCATATCAGGAACTTGTTCGCACCTTCCCTAAGAGATCAGGACTTACTTTGTAATCTGGAAGTACATCGAAGTTGCAACAATAGTACACTATTGCGTGACGTAGATTCGTGACGTATAGTTACTGCATCTTATTTGTTTATAACTACCGTCAGGTACAAAATTATGTCTCCAGCACAAGCTAAACAAAAGCAGCATGAACGCTACGAAGCCGTAGCGGTGCAGGTTTTGCGTGGTCGTGCCGGTTACAAACCTGCCGTGAAAAGCCGCTTCAGTAAGTCAGCCAGTAGCAAATTCTCTCATACTATCGCTTTTGCCTGATCCTGAACTTTGAGGCACAATAAACCATCATTCGCTGATGGTTTTTTTATGCCTGTTCAAGACGTTATTCCCCCCTATGAGCAGATGTACCTGCTAAATCAGCAGCTGATCTGCAACGCTGACCAGTTCAAACATGCCGTTATCACAGTTGGCGGTCAGGCTGTGCAATACTGGATATCCTATTATCATGCACAATATGGCGACAGATTGCCTGATGAGCGTCTCACCACTTCTGTTGACTGCGACTACAGCGCCCGGAAAGATGATATTGCGGCTATAGCAAAAACGCTCAACGTTAAGACGTGGGAGAACAAAGACGGCCAGCCCCCATCCCTTGCACAGTTTATGCTTATCGATCAGGACACACACGATATCAAACGGGATGATGGACGCTTATTTGCCGTACCGGATGCGCCTGACGAGCCAAATGTGGTGGATATTATCGACCGACCCGGAGGCTTTGACCGTTCTGATTTTCTGGGGGAAAAGCTTTACCTGTATACCGCCCCGTTTTATGTAGAAGCAACCGGCCCCGGTATGCCTGAAATGAATGAAAAGGTAAGGGTGTTGAACCCTGTCGCCTGTATGCGCTCGCGCTTTAGCAATCTGATTGCCTTGCGCCGTGATGCTGAAATTGAAATTGCGCGTATTAACGCGCTCAAGATCCCGTGTTATTTCTTTCTCATCGAACAGTTTGATGAACAGCCGTTCAAAGTTGCACGAGGAATCTTTATGGATTTGTGGTGGCTCGCGAATGACGAAAGCTGTCTGCGCCATCAGGCCTTCTGGCATAGCTGGCAGGGGCCGCTTCTTGAAGGGCAACAAAGTAACAACATCACTCTGATTGATGTGTTGGAAGGCGTACATGCATACCTGGAAGGGCATCTTGATGACTTTGAAATACCGGAAGCCTTTGTCACCAAAGAATTACCGCTAAAGCTCGCACAGCTGCGTGAACGCTGGGAGCGTTACGTGGTACTCAATGCTGAATGGGCAGCAAGAGGGCGCAGGGGATTTGAACGTAATCGCCGTGATGATTAGGGAAGGTGCGAACAAGTTCCTGATATGAGATCATCATATTCATCCGGAGCGCATCCCAGAGGGACATCATGAGCCATCAACTCACCTTCGCCGATAGTGAATTCAGCACTAAGCGCCGTCAGACCCGAAAAGAGATTTTCCTCTCCCGCATGGAGCAGATTCTGCCATGGCAGAATATGACCGCTGTCATCGAGCCGTTTTATCCCAAGGCGGGCAATGGCCGACGGCCCTATCCGCTGGAGACCATGCTGCGTATTCACTGCATGCAGCATTGGTACAACCTGAGCGACGGTGCCATGGAAGATGCCCTGTACGAAATCGCCTCCATGCGCCTGTTTGCCCGATTATCCCTGGATAGCGCCCTGCCGGACCGCACCACCATCATGAATTTCCGCCACCTGCTGGAGCAGCATCAACTGGCCCGCCAATTGTTCAAGACCATCAATCGCTGGCTGGCCGAAGCAGGCGTCATGATGACTCAAGGCACCTTGGTCGATGCCACCATCATTGAGGCACCCAGCTCGACCAAGAACAAAGAGCAGCAACGCGATCCGGAGATGCATCAGACCAAGAAAGGCAATCAGTGGCACTTTGGCATGAAGGCCCACATTGGTGTCGATGCCAAGAGTGGCCTGACCCACAGCCTGGTCACCACCGCGGCCAACGAGCATGACCTCAATCAGCTGGGTAATCTGCTTCATGGAGAGGAGCAATTTGTCTCAGCCGATGCCGGCTACCAAGGAGCGCCACAGCGCGAGGAGCTGGCCGAGGTGGATGTGGACTGGCTGATCGCCGAGCGTCCCGGCAGGGTAAAAACCTTGAAGCAGCATCCGCGCAAGAACAAAACGGCCATCAACATCGAATACATGAAAGCCAGCATCCGTGCCAGGGTGGAGCACCCGTTTCGCATCATCAAGCGGCAGTTCGGCTTCGTGAAAGCCAGATAGGGGTCAGTTTGGAGAACGGAAATTTTTGTACGTTAAGCGCATTATTTAACCAATCTTGGTTCGTAAGTGGTTGATTTTGCGTCAGTGGCTATCGCTTTTAAGTTGTCGCTCTTGCAGTATCGCATTTAGGTTATCCGATTAAGGTCAAACCTCTGAAAATGCCGTATAGCGCGGGAGGACACCCTATTGCTATAGGTAAGTCTGTTCAAAAAACAGGCTTACCGTACAATAATTCTCTATATCCAAACTGACCCCTAGAAAGGCGTTAGATTGGCTTACACCATTAGAGAAATTTGCTCAGCTTGTTGATTATCATATGGCTTTTGAAACTGTCGCACCTCATGTTTGAATTCGCCCCATATTTTTGCTACAGTGAACCAAATTAAGATCATCTATTTACTAGGCCTCGCATTTGCGGGGTTTTTAATGCTGAATAAAAGGAAAACTTGATGGAATTGCCCAATATTATGCACCCGGTCGCGAAGCTGAGCACCGCATTAGCCGCTGCATTGATGCTGAGCGGGTGCATGCCCGGTGAAATCCGCCCGACGATTGGCCAGCAAATGGAAACTGGCGACCAACGGTTTGGCGATCTGGTTTTCCGCCAGCTCGCACCGAATGTCTGGCAGCACACTTCCTATCTCGACATGCCGGGTTTCGGGGCAGTCGCTTCCAACGGTTTGATCGTCAGGGATGGCGGCCGCGTGCTGGTGGTCGATACCGCCTGGACCGATGACCAGACCGCCCAGATCCTCAACTGGATCAAGCAGGAGATCAACCTGCCGGTCGCGCTGGCGGTGGTGACTCACGCGCATCAGGACAAGATGGGCGGTATGGACGCGCTGCATGCGGCGGGGATTGCGACTTATGCCAATGCGTTGTCGAACCAGCTTGCCCCGCAAGAGGGGATGGTTGCGGCGCAACACAGCCTGACTTTCGCCGCCAATGGCTGGGTCGAACCAGCAACCGCGCCCAACTTTGGCCCGCTCAAGGTATTTTACCCCGGCCCCGGCCACACCAGTGACAATATCACCGTTGGGATCGACGGCACCGACATCGCTTTTGGTGGCTGCCTGATCAAGGACAGCAAGGCCAAGTCGCTCGGCAATCTCGGTGATGCCGACACTGAGCACTACGCCGCGTCAGCGCGCGCGTTTGGTGCGGCGTTCCCCAAGGCCAGCATGATCGTGATGAGCCATTCCGCCCCCGATAGCCGCGCCGCAATCACTCATACGGCCCGCATGGCCGACAAGCTGCGCTGAGCCATGGCTGACCACGTCACCCCCAATCTGCCATCGCGCGATTTCGATGTGACAGAGGCGTTTTATGCGAAGCTGGGCTTTGCGACGAGTTGGAAGGATCGCGGCTGGATGATCCTGCAGCGCGGCGGTTTGCAGCTCGAATTCTTCCCCTATCCTGACCTCGACCCAGCTACGAGCTCGTTCGGCTGTTGCCTGCGGTTGGATGATCTCGATGCCATGGTGGCATTGGTGAACGCGGCGGGAGCCGAGGAAAAAAGCACCGGCTGGCCGCGCTTCAAAGCTCCGCAACTGGAGGCGAGCGGCCTGAGGATCGGCTACCTGATCGATCCCGACTGCACGCTGGTGCGGCTGATCCAGAACCCCGACTGACCGCATGCCCGCGAAAATCAAGATTTGCGGGATCAGCACACCCGAGGCGCTCGATGCGACCATCGCGGCGCGGGCGGACTATGCCGGGTTGGTGTTCTATCCAGCGTCGCCCCGTGCGGTTACGTCGAATGTCGCGGGCGCTTTGACATCGCGCGCAGCTGGCCAGATCGCCATGGTCGGTTTGTTCGTCGATGCGGATGATGCTGTCATCGCCGACGCACTGGTGGCAGCCAAGCTGAACGCGCTGCAGCTGCACGGTTCGGAATCGCCCGAACGCGTGGCCCAGTTGCGCGCGCGGTTTGGCAAGCCGGTGTGGAAGGCGCTGCCCGTCGCCAGCGCCAGCGATGTCGCACGCGCCGCAGCCTATGCCGGGGCGGCGGACTTGATCTTGTTCGACGCCAAGACCCCCAAAGGCGCGCTGCCCGGCGGCATGGGGTTGGCGTTCGACTGGTCGCTGCTGGCCGGATATCGCGGTGCCTTGCCGTGGGGGCTGGCAGGCGGGCTAAATCCGACGAATGTTGCCGAGGCGATTGCGCGCACCGGAGCGCCGCTGGTCGATACCTCCAGCGGCGTCGAAAGCGCGCCGGGCGTCAAGGATACCGACAAGATTACCAATTTCGCCTTTGCGGTGCGCTTGGCCTAAATCGCGTCGATCAATAGGCGTCGTTCAGCGCAAAGATCGGCTTGCGGGTGCGCCACTGCCCTCGGGTGAAGTCGGGAAAATCTAACGTGCGATTGCCCTCAGCAATCGATTGTTCCGACAGAGGCGTGATCGCGCTCCAGGCCAGCGCGTCGTAAATGTCGATTGGCATCGGGGCCTTGGCCTTCAGCGCCTCGACAAAAGCGTGGATCACGAACCAGTCCATCCCGCCATGCCCGGCCCCTGCCGCCAGATCGGCGTAGCGTTTCCATAGCGGGTGATCGTATTTCGCAAACCAGCCCTCGGCAGGCTCCCAGCGGTGCGGCTGTGGGCTCTTGCCCTCCAGATAGATCGACTTGTTGACGTCCATCCACAGCCCCTCGGTGCCTTGCACCCGAAAGCCGAGAGAATAGGGGCGCGGCAGCGAGGTGTCGTGGCACAGCATGATCGTTTCACCATTAGTGCAGCCGATCATGGTGTTGACCACATCACCCAGTGCGAATTTCACCTCGGCGTTGGGATGATCGGCAGAGCCGTTCTTGACGACATAATCATGCAGCCCGCGCGCCTTACAGCCGAAGCCGCCAGCGCCCGCTTCGCCCGGCAACGCGACCTTCAGGGTGCGGGTCTGCGGCGGGTAGCACACGCCGGCATCGGCGCAGCCCTGGTACTTCACGGTCAGGGTGGTCGCGCTCGCGCCGGCCGCGGGCGTGCCGGTGAGGGTGCCGAGCAATTCCTTGCGGTAGGTTTCGACGTCGCCGAAGAATTCGTCGCGGTAGGCCTTGCCCTTCGGCAGCGCCATGGTCGCGCCGGTGAAGGCGGCATCGGCCTTGACCGAGGTGCGGTGCCGGTACAGGTAATAGCCGTCGGCGATCCGCCAGCGCACCTCGATGCGGTCCGGCGCGGTGGCCTGCGCGGACAGGACGAAGACCTCGTCGACCGGCGGCAGTTCGAAGTCCTGGGCGACGGCCGAGGTCGCGGGCAGCGCAAGCAGCAGGGCGAGCCCGGCCAGCCAGCGGCGCAGGCGGATCGTGGATGCGGTCATTGGCTCAGTTTACCGGTCGGCTCTCGGCGGCCAGCCATTGCAGGTATTCGGGCAGGCCGGACGCGGCTTCGACCGCGAGCAGCTCCGGGAGTTCGTAGGGATGCAGTTGGCGCAGGCGTTCCTGCAGGGCGGGGTAGGCCTCGGCACTGGTCTTGACCAGCAGCAGGACCTCGGCCGCGGCCTCGACCTTGCGTTGCCAGCGATAGACCGAACGCAGGCCGGGCAGGAGGTTGACGCAGGCGGCCAGGCGCTCGGCCACCAGCGCGGTGGCGATGCGCTCGGCGCTGTCGGCGTCGGGACAGGTGCAGAAGCAGATCAGGGCGCTCACCGGCATAGGGTAGCGGCTGCCCCGATCCGGCGGGCCTGGCGGACATCCGCGTGCGGCCCTTGAAAGTCGGCGGGCCCGCCCCATCTCGGTGGCATGCCGGGTTCGCCCGGTTCTGTTGTCCGCGGTTTGGCACTCGCTTCGCGCGACTGCTAAAATCGCCGGGTTTTTCCACGTCAATCAACCATTTACCGAGGTTGCCATGTCCAATATCAAGCCGCTGCACGACCGCGTGGTCATCAAGCGCATGGAAGAAGAGAAGCTGTCCGCCGGCGGGATCGTGATCCCGGATTCGGCCACCGAGAAGCCGATCAAGGGCGAAGTCGTCGCCGTCGGCACCGGCAAGGTGCTGGACAACGGCCAGGTCCGCGCGCCGCAGGTCAAGGTCGGCGACAAGGTGCTGTTCGGCAAGTACAGCGGCACCGAAGTGAAGCTGGACGGCGTCGAGCTGCTGGTGGTGAAGGAAGACGACCTGTTCGCGATCCTCGGCTGATCGCGCGTCGCTCCCACACATTTCTCATCCGAATAATTTTTCGAGGTAATTCGCAATGGCTGCCAAGGACATTCGTTTCGGCGAAGACGCGCGCTCCAAGATGGTGCGCGGCGTCAACGTGCTCGCCAACGCCGTGAAGGCGACCCTCGGCCCGAAGGGCCGCAACGTCGTGCTGCAGAAGAGCTACGGCGCGCCGACCATCACCAAGGACGGCGTCTCCGTCGCCAAGGAAATCGAACTGGCTGACGCGTTCGAGAACATGGGCGCGCAGATGGTGAAGGAAGTCGCTTCCAAGACCTCCGACAACGCCGGCGACGGCACCACCACCGCCACCGTGCTGGCGCAGGCGTTCATCCGCGAGGGCATGAAGGCGGTCGCCGCCGGCATGAACCCGATGGACCTGAAGCGCGGCATCGACCAGGCGGTGAAGGCCGCGGTCGGCGAACTGAAGTCGCTGTCCAAGCCGTCGTCGACCAGCAAGGAAATCGCCCAGGTCGGCGCGATCTCCGCGAACTCGGATGCCAACATCGGCGACCTGATCGCGCAGGCGATGGACAAGGTCGGCAAGGAAGGCGTGATCACGGTCGAGGAAGGCAGCGGCCTGGACAACGAACTCGACGTGGTCGAGGGCATGCAGTTCGACCGCGGCTACCTGAGCCCGTACTTCGTCAACAACCAGCAGTCGATGTCGGCCGACCTGGATGATCCCTTCATCCTGCTGTACGACAAGAAGATCTCCAACGTGCGCGACCTGCTGCCCGTCCTCGAGGGCGTGGCCAAGGCCGGCAAGCCGCTGCTGATCGTGGCGGAGGAAGTCGAAGGCGAAGCGCTGGCGACCCTGGTGGTCAACACCATCCGCGGCATCGTCAAGGTCTGCGCGGTGAAGGCCCCGGGCTTCGGCGACCGTCGCAAGGCGATGCTGGAAGACATGGCGATCCTGACCGGCGGCGTGGTGATTTCCGAGGAAGTCGGCCTGTCGCTGGAGAAGGCCACCATCAAGGACCTCGGCCGCGCCAAGAAGATCCAGGTGTCGAAGGAAAACACCACCATCATCGATGGCGCCGGCGAAGGCGCGGGCATCGAGGCGCGCATCAAGCAGATCAAGGCGCAGATCGAGGAGACCTCCTCCGACTACGACCGCGAGAAGCTGCAGGAGCGCGTGGCCAAGCTGGCCGGCGGCGTTGCGGTGATCAAGGTCGGTGCCGCCACCGAAGTCGAGATGAAGGAAAAGAAGGCGCGCGTCGAAGACGCCCTGCACGCGACCCGTGCGGCCGTCGAGGAAGGCATCGTCCCGGGCGGCGGCGTCGCCCTGATCCGTGCCAAGGCGGCGATCGCCGGCATCAAGGGCGTGAACGAAGACCAGAACCACGGCATCCAGATCGCCCTGCGCGCGATGGAAGCCCCGCTGCGCGAGATCGTGACCAATGCCGGCGATGAGCCGTCGGTCATCCTCAACCGCGTGGTCGAAGGTTCGGGTGCGTTCGGCTACAACGCCGCCAACGGCGAGTTCGGCGACATGATCGAGTTCGGCATCCTGGACCCGACCAAGGTCACCCGCACCGCGCTGCAGAACGCCGCGTCGATCGCGGGCCTGATGATCACCACCGAAGCGATGGTGGCCGAGGCCCCGAAGAAGGACGAGCCGGCGATGCCGGCCGGCGGCGGCATGGGCGGCATGGGCGGCATGGATTTCTAAGCCCCGCGATCCATCAAGCAAGACCACAAAGCCCGGCCTCGTGCCGGGCTTTGTGCGTTCTGGCGTCCGAGGCGGGAGACTTCCTACCCGCCCCGCGGCAATGTCTGACGCGAAGATCAGAAAACGCCGATATGAACGCGTGCTCGCGGGCGCAACCCTGAGCAGCCGTCCCTGCAACGGAGCGCTGCGTGCCGCGCCTGACCGCACCCCGGCGGCAGGCCGAGGTGTGCGCGCCACTGCCGGCCGCCCACGCCGCTGCGCGTTACGCGCGCCACCTGCCCGAGCGCACGCTGCTGTACGCGCTAGTGCAGGCGCACTACCCGGACTTCATCGCGCGTCTTGAGGCCGAAGACCGCCCGCTGCCCGAGTAGGGGTCAGTTTGGAGAACGGAAATTTTTGTACGTTAAGCGCATTATTTAACCAATCTTGGTTCGTAAGTGGTTGATTTTGCGTCAGTGGCTATCGCTTTTAAGTTGTCGCTCTTGCAGTATCGCATTTAGGTTATCCGATTAAGGTCAAACCTCTGAAAATGCCGTATAGCGCGGGAGGACACCCTATTGCTATAGGTAAGTCTGTTCAAAAAACAGGCTTACCGTACAATAATTCTCTATATCCAAACTGACCCCAATATACTCAACATGAACTAGATCTGGTTGCTGCTCAGCTAAACAACAGACCGAGAAAGACACTGAAGTTCAAAACACCGAAAGAGATAATTGAAAGGGGTGTTGCATTGACAGATTGAATCTACAGCGGCGTACTTCGCAAAGCTGTCCGACTGAGGTACGCCTTTATCCGTGACAACACCCATTGCTGGCCTGTCCGACTGCTTTGTCGGGTGCTGGATGTGCATCCGAGTGGTTTTTACGCCTGGCTTCAGCAGCCGGATTCACGGCGGCATCATGCTGACCTGAGGCTGACGGGGCTGATAAAGCAGTTCTGGCTGGAGTCGGGTTGCGTTTATGGTTATCGCAAGATCCACCTCGACCTGCGGGATACCGGACAACAGTGCGGAGTTAATCGTGTCTGGCGACTGATGAAGCGTGCCGGGATAAGGGCTCAGGTCGGGTACCGTAGCCCACGGGCACGTAAGGGTGAAACCAGCATCGTGACGCCCAACAGGCTCCAGCGGCAGTTCAACCCGGAAGCACCGGATGAGCGTTGGGTAACGGACATCACCTACATCCGGACTCACGAAGGCTGGCTGTATCTGGCTGTGGTTGTTGACCTGTTCTCGCGCAAAGTTATTGGCTAGTCAATGCAGCCCCGGATGACAAAGGATATTGTCCTGAATGCACTTCTGATGGCCGTGTGGCGACGTAATCCTCAAAAGCAGGTGCTGGTTCATTCTGATCAAGGCAGTCAGTACACAAGCTATGAGTGGCAGTCGTTCCTGAAATCACACGGGCTGGAGGGCAGTATGAGCCGTCGCGGTAACTGTCATGACAACGCAGTCGCAGAAAGTTTTTTCCAGCTACTGAAACGTGAACGGATAAAGAAAAAGGGAAGGTGCGAATAAGCGGGGAAATTCTTCTCGGCTGACTCAGTCATTTCATTTCTTCATGTTTGAGCCGATTTTTTCTCCCGTAAATGCCTTGAATCAGCCTATTTAGACCGTTTCTTCGCCATTTAAGGCGTTATCCACAGTTTTTAGTGAGATCTCTCCCACTGACGTATCATTTGGTCCGCCCGAAACAGGTTGGCCAGCGTGAATAACATCGCCAGTTGGTTATCGTTTTTCAGCAACCCCTTGTATCTGGCTTTCACGAAGCCGAACTGTCGCTTGATGATGCGAAATGGGTGCTCCACCCTGGCCCGGATGCTGGCTTTCATGTATTCGATGTTGATGGCCGTTTTGTTCTTGCGTGGATGCTGTTTCAAGGTTCTTACCTTGCCGGGGCGCTCGGCGATCAGCCAGTCCACATCCACCTCGGCCAGCTCCTCGCGCTGTGGCGCCCCTTGGTAGCCGGCATCGGCTGAGACAAATTGCTCCTCTCCATGCAGCAGATTACCCAGCTGATTGAGGTCATGCTCGTTGGCCGCGGTGGTGACCAGGCTGTGGGTCAGGCCACTCTTGGCATCGACACCAATGTGGGCCTTCATGCCAAAGTGCCACTGATTGCCTTTCTTGGTCTGATGCATCTCCGGATCGCGTTGCTGCTCTTTGTTCTTGGTCGAGCTGGGTGCCTCAATGATGGTGGCATCGACCAAGGTGCCTTGAGTCATCATGACGCCTGCTTCGGCCAGCCAGCGATTGATGGTCTTGAACAATTGGCGGGCCAGTTGATGCTGCTCCAGCAGGTGGCGGAAATTCATGATGGTGGTGCGATCCGGCAGGGCGCTATCCAGGGATAACCGGGCAAACAGGCGCATGGAGGCGATTTCGTACAGGGCATCTTCCATCGCGCCATCGCTCAGGTTGTACCAATGCTGCATGCAGTGAATGCGTAGCATGGTTTCCAGCGGATAAGGTCGCCGGCCATTACCAGCCTTGGGGTAAAACGGCTCGATGACTTCCACCATGTTTTGCCATGGCAGAATCTGCTCCATGCGGGACAAGAAAATCTCTTTTCTGGTCTGACGGCGCTTACTGCTGAATTCACTGTCGGCGAAGGTAAGTTGATGACTCATAATGAACCCTGTTCCATGGCTCCAGATGGCAAACATGATCTCATATCAGGGACTTGTTCGCACCTTCCCTAGATACCGCAGAAGAGCTGTTTCGGCAAAAATACTGTAATAGGACTAGGCCGCTTTACATAAGCGGTACGGCTTTACTGGATCAGTCTAAACCTGTTTTATTCATCATTTACTTCGAACAATTCTTCAATAGATTTTGTCGGGTAAAAGAGCGAGTTACAGTTTTCTTCCTTTAACTGAATGAAACCCAGTCGAAGGTAGAATTTTTTGGCGTTGTCGTTCAGCGCTTCCACGAACATTCCGTGTATACCCACAGCCTGCGAGGCCTGATACACGACTTTCATCGCATGGGTAACAAGTGTTTCTCCATATCCCTGGTGGTGAATGCTTTTATCAATTGCCAGACGGCCCAAAGTCACGCTCGGCACATTCTTGTAGGGTACACGCTTTTGTTGTGTTTTGCTGGGTAGAAGTATTTTCTCAAAGCAACTTCCTGATAGCGTGTAGTACCCCATCACACGCGGTTTATCCTCTCTCGTCACGAGAACATAACCACGTAAGATCTTACTGTTATGCTGCCGTTTCAGATGGTCAGTAAGAAAAGTATTCAGATACTCTTCTCCACAATCGAAGTTGCTTAATTCATATTCAACTTCCTCTGAAAAAATCTCAATCCTTAAACCCTCCATTTATTACTCCAGTTCCCGGAGACGGTTAGCGGCGCGTTTCAGCCGGTCATTCGGTGCTGGCGGATTAATGATTGCATCCATAACCAGGTTCCAAGACTCCTCATTGAGGAGCAGACGACGGTGCTGGTCAATAACTTCTGCAGCGCGTTCTGAGGCGGTACTGACCATGAACTGCGAAATTGACTGGTTAGTCATTGCTGCAGCTTCTTCGATCATGTGTTTGTCGTCTTCATTTAATCTCAGGTCAATGCGCTGCTTTTTCAGTGCTGACATGGTTTCTCTCCCAGGCCACTCTTTAATCTGAGAGAGCGGACAGTTTTGTTGAGTTCGGGACTTAAGGCGATAGCATGTACGGATGTATACCGTACGATTATAATAGAGTTATGGTATGCATGTTTCAACCACTAGTTGGCTGTGGATCCGGGTACAGCACGTAAAGGTGTAGAGAAAAACTTCTCGATGTTGATCGGTCAGGCTCAAATTACCGTTGCTGTGTCTGATCGGAAGAAACCAGAATCAAACTGTACTATGTAACCTCCGTATCATGGCTCTGAGAGAAGTGCAGTTTTGACATAGTCTGTATTGAGAAATGAATAGATCAGTGCTCGCCGCAGTCCGGTGACCGGGCTTATGCCCGCGAACCGGCGAGGAAGCGCAATAGCACAGATGCTGGCAGGAGCAGGTACGCGTTGTTGCCGGTATGAAAAGGGATCATTAATGAACAGTCTGAATTACCTTGTCGGTCAGCAGGTTATCCACATATACAGTCATTCGATCCAGTAATAAGATCCTTAAAGCGATCCCTGTAAGATCCAAAGAAGATCCCGACACCTCTGAAGGCCGCGTCAGGACTGAGCCTGGAGCATGATCACATAAGCTGTAGCATGTTAATCATAAGCTGTAACTGGTAGACAATAAGCTGTATTATGCAACGGATATGCTGTAATAAGCGATTGATATAAACTACAGTGAGTATGTCACCTGAAAGTTCATCAGGGCTGTGCATAAACTGAAGCCAGTTGTCTGGCGTTTTACAGGCCATAACATGAGAACAGTGGCTGCTTTTATTCTAAAACAATCCACCGATCGGGGGGCTCTCTGGACAAGGACAATCTGGACATAAAAAAGCTGTTTGAAGAGGTGGATAAATCCTCCGGTGAAGTCGTAAATCTCACTCCTAATGCCAGTAATACAGTGCAGCCAGTGGCACTGATGCGGCTCGGAGTGTTTGTCCCTACTCTCAAATCACTGAAAAACAGTAAAAAGAACACGCTTTCGCGTACTGATGCGACGGAAGAACTGACGCGTCTATCTCTCGCCAGAGCCGAAGGGTTTGATAAGGTGGAGATCACCGGTCCCCGCCTGGATATGGATAATGACTTCAAGACCTGGGTAGGGGTGATCCATTCCTTTGCACGCCATAAGGTTATCGGCGATAAGGTTGAACTGCCGTTTGTTGAGTTCGCCAAACTCTGTGGGATCCCCTCCAGTCAGTCATCACGCAAGCTCCGGGAGCGTATCAGCCCCTCGCTAAAACGTATCGCGGGTACCGTGATCTCGTTTTCCCGCACGACCGAAAGTCACACCAAAGAGTACATCACACACCTGGTGCAGTCGGCCTACTATGATACGGAGAAGGATATCGTCCAGTTGCAGGCCGATCCGCGCCTCTTTGAACTCTACCAGTTTGACCGGAAAGTGTTACTGCAGCTCAAGGCCATCAATGCCCTGAAACGCCGGGAGTCCGCCCAGGCCCTTTATACCTTTATAGAGAGTCTGCCCCGGGATCCGGCACCGATATCTCTGGCGCGTCTGCGGGCCCGCCTGAACCTGAAATCCCCTGTGTTCTCGCAGAACCAGACGGTGAGGCGTGCCATGGAGCAGCTCCGGGAGATTGGCTATCTGGATTACACGGAGATCCAGCGGGGACGCACTAAACTCTTCTGCATTCATTACCGGCGGCCCAAGTTAAAACCACCGCATGATGAGAGTGCTGAGAACCCTCAACTGCCAGCCGCACCGGGTGATGTGAGTCCGGAGATGGCTGAGAAATTGGCGCTTTTAGAGAAACTTGGCATCACGCTCGATGACCTGGAAAAACTCTTCAAATCCCGCTGAACATAAGCTGTAGTGAGTAACACCTCTCTGTTTACTTGCTACAGCTTATATTGCTGCCTCTGGTGAGTGTCCTGCTCACTACAGCTTATATAAGCGGTGATGAGTGCGGCTCATGTCTGAGGCCCGTGCTTCCTGAGCAACAAACTTCCACCATTGTTTTTCTGCAGTTGCCGCAGCCCTGCGGACTTATTGCATCAGGCTTCCACATATCACAATCTGCTTACTCCAGCTTATGTTGCCTGCTACAGCTTATTTCACTCACTACAGCTTATATAAACTGTGGCGAGTGACGTTGTCACGTCAGAGGGGGAAGTGTCCGGAGGATCTGCGCGGCATCATGCCCGTCACCGGTGAACGGCACGGCTAGTGTGGCCGCCATATCCAGCGCAAACACTCTGGTATATACCTCCATCGAGCGCGGATCCTTGTGGCCGGCCAGCGCCTGAATCACTTTCCGGGGCTGGCGGTGATAGAGCATATGCATGATATAGCTGTGCCGGAAGGTATGGGGCGTTACCGGAATTGAAAAATGGACCCCGTCAGCTTCGGCCCGCTTAACGGCCTGCTTCAGCCAGTTACGCATGGTTTCATCGGTGACGGCCCACAGCGGTTCACGCCGGCGGGGACGGGTGGTGACCATCCAGCTCGCCATCTGCCTGACATAGCTTATATCGGTCAGCGGGACCAGGCGGACCTCATCTTTCGGTGGGGCCCGCGTCGGGCCCGTACTTTTTCAGACAGTACCCGCACAAAGGGTCGCAGACCATCGAGATCAAATGACTCCGGGGTCAGCGTCCGGGCTTCTCCGATACGGATACCGGTGTTCCACATGGTGGCGAACAGCATGTGATGGCGCTGGTCGGGCATATACCAGAGGAGGGCACTCACTTCCGGAGCCAGCAGATAAGCCGGGGTGGCACCGGTGGAGGTGGCCATGCGTCGTAATGCCACGGCGGTCGCAAAATCAACGCCCGGGGCGATCGGCAACAACGAAACGCGTTCTGGTGAATTCTGCAGGGGAATGACGTTGTTCATCGGCTATTTTTCACGTAGCGCACGCACTTTTTATGGATACAGGTATTTTGCACCTGACCGGCCGATCCTGCCATGACAATAAATCGCAGCGCGCGGATCCTTTTATTGTCTTATCCCGCATTATTGCGGGTAAAACCAAATGCGTAAAGGATCCTTTTTCAACATAGATCCACGTTAAAGCCAGTCATGACGCGGCCTGAGGGCTGTTTTACGGTTTTTGGGAGAAATGGGGTAATGCCAGGACATACATGATCGGACCATAATGAGAATGGAGCAGAGAAGAAGAGGATGCGCTACGTGAATTCTGACCTTGGTACACCCCTGTAACCCTGTCAGTTTTCACGTAGCGCAATGTGGTAACTGACTATTGCCAGTTGATATGACGGCCGGCATTCTGATGCTGACTTAATATACGGATAATAGGTAATGCTGCCAACTTATTGATTTAGGGAAGGTGCGAACAAGTCCCTGATATGAGATCATGTTTGTCATCTGGAGCCATGGAACAGGGTTCATTATGAGTCATCAACTTACCTTCGCCGACAGTGAATTCAGCAGTAAGCGCCGTCAGACCAGAAAAGAGATTTTCTTGTCCCGCATGGAGCAGATTCTGCCATGGCAAAACATGGTGGAATGACCTGCTCCCCGTTGATTAGTACACCCCGATGTTAGTAATGTCTTCATAAGCCACATGAGGACATCCCCATGAAGAAGCGTTTTTCCGACGAACAGATCATCAGTATTCTCCGCGAAGCCGAAGCTGGGGTACCCGCCCGTGAACTCTGCCGCAAGCATGCCATTTCCGATGCCACGTTTTACATCTGGCGTAAGAAGTATGGCGGTATGGAGGTGCCTGAAGTTAAGCGCCTGAAGTCGCTTGAGGAAGAGAACGCCAGACTCAAGAAGCTGCTTGCCGAAGCCATGCTGGATAAAGAGGCGCTTCAGGTGGCTCTTGGGCGAAAGTACTGACGACAGACCAGAAGCGGGAAGCCGTGATGTTGATGTGTGATGCGACCGGTCTGTCGCAACGTCGTGCCTGCAGGCTTACAGGTTTATCCCTGTCGACCTGCCGCTATGAGGCTCACCGTCCGGCTGCTGATGCGCATTTATCAGGGCGCATCACTGAGCTGGCACTGGAGCGCAGGCGTTTTGGCTACCGTCGTATTTGGCAGTTGCTGCGCCGTGAAGGGCTTCATGTTAATCATAAGCGCGTGTACCGGCTTTATCACCTCAGTGGCCTGGGCGTAAAACGCAGAAGACGTCGTAAAGGGCTGGCAACAGAACGTCTGCCGCTGCTCCGTCCGGCGGCGCCCAATCTGACCTGGTCGATGGATTTCGTCATGGACGCACTTTCCACCGGTCGCAGGATCAAGTGTCTTACCTGCGTCGATGATTTCACAAAGGAATGCCTGACGGTCACTGTTGCCTTTGGGATTTCAGGCGTTCAGGTCACGCGTATTCTGGACAGCATTGCACTGTTTCGAGGCTATCCGGCGACGATAAGAACTGACCAGGGGCCGGAGTTCACTTGCCGTGCACTGGATCAATGGGCCTTTGAGCATGGTGTTGAGTTGCGCTTAATCCAGCCGGGCAAGCCAACGCAGAACAGATTTATTGAGAGCTTTAACGGACGATTTCGCGATGAATGTTTGAATGAGCACTGGTTCAGCGATATCGTTCATGCCAGGAAAATTATTAATGACTGGCGGCAGGATTATAACGAATGCCGCCCGCACTCCACGCTGAATTATCAGACACCGTCTGAATTTGCAGCGGGCTGGAGAAAGGGTCATTCTGAGAATGAAGATTCCGACGTTACTAACTGAGTGTTGTATCTAATCGTGGGGGCAGGTCAATGCTCTGTACGAAATCTCCTCCATGCGTCTGTTTGCCCGGTTATCCCTGGATAGCGCCTTGCCGGACCGCACCACCATCATGAATTTCCGCCACCTGCTGGAGCAGCATCAACTGGCCCGCCAATTGTTCAAGACCATCAATCGCTGGCTGGCCGAAGCAGGCGTCATGATGACTCAAGGCACCTTGGTCGATGCCACCATCATTGAGGCACCCAGCTCGACCAAGAACAAAGAGCAGCAACGCGATCCGGAGATGCATCAGACCAAGAAAGGCAATCAGTGGCACTTTGGCATGAAGGCCCACATTGGTGTCGATGCCAAGAGTGGCCTGACCCACAGCCTGGTCACCACCGCGGCCAACGAGCATGACCTCAATCAGCTGGGTAATCTGCTTCATGGAGAGGAGCAATTTGTCTCAGCCGATGCCGGCTACCAAGGAGCGCCACAGCGCGAGGAGCTGGCCGAGGTGGATGTGGACTGGCTGATCGCCGAGCGTCCCGGCAGGGTAAAAACCTTGAAGCAGCATCCACGCAAGAACAAAACGGCCATCAACATCGAATACATGAAAGCCAGCATCCGTGCCAGGGTGGAGCACCCATTTCGCATCATCAAGCGACAGTTCGGCTTCGTGAAAGCCAGATACAAGGGGTTGCTGAAAAACGATAACCAACTGGCGATGTTATTCACGCTGGCCAACCTGTTTCGGGCGGACCAAATGATACGTCAGTGGGAGAGATCTCACTAAAAACTGTGGATAACGCCTTAAATGGCGAAGAAACGGTCTAAATAGGCTGATTCAAGGCATTTACGGGAGAAAAAATCGGCTCAAACATGAAGAAATGAAATGACTGAGTCAGCCGAGAAGAATGTCCCCGCTTATTCGCACCTTCCTTAGCCGGCGTAATCATGCTGTTACTGCTGGTCATTAAGGCAAAAGTTCAGCCTTTCATTGCACTGTTGCTCGTCAGTCTGGTCGTTGCACTAGCCGCGGGGATCCCGGCGGGTGACGTCAGCAAAGTCATGATCGCCGGAATGGGAGGTGTTCTCGGCTCCGTCACGATTATTATCGGCCTTGGCGCAATGTTAGGGCGGATGATAGAGCATTCTGGCGGTGCTGAATCTCTGGCCAACTATTTCAGCCAAAAACTGGGAAGTAAACGCACCATTGCTGCACTCACCCTGGCCGCATTTTTCCTGGGTATTCCCGTGTTCTTTGATGTCGGGTTTATTATTCTGGCACCGATTATTTACGGTTTTGCCAAAGTAGCCAGGCTGTCCCCACTTAAATTTGGTTTGCCGGTCGCCGGGATTATGCTGACCGTTCACGTGGCGGTACCTCCTCATCCAGGCCCGGTAGCCGCCGCAGGGTTACTCCATGCAGATATTGGCTGGCTGACCATTCTCGGTATCGCCATTTCCATTCTGGTCGGTATTGTCGGCTACATTGCAGCCAGAATGATCAATAAACGTCAGTACGCGCTGTCCGTTGACGTGCTGGAACAGATGCAACTGACTCCCGCGGCCAGTTCCGGGGAAACCACGAAAATCAGTGACAAAATGAGCCCCCCAGGTGTGGCGCTGGTTACCGCTCTGATTGTCATTCCAATTGCCATTATTATGGCCGGAACCGTGTCTGCCACGTTAATGCCGGCATCGCATCCGCTGTTGGGCACGCTACAACTGCTTGGCTCCCCGATGGTGGCGCTGATGATTGCGCTGATACTGGCATTCTGGTTGCTGGCTTTACGTCGGGGCTGGGGTTTACAACATACCAGCGACATTATGGGGTCGGCGCTACCCACTGCAGCAGTTGTCATCCTGGTGACGGGGGCGGGGGGCGTATTTGGTAAGGTTCTGGTGGAGTCCGGCGTGGGTAAGGCCCTTGCCAGTATGCTCCATATGATGGACCTGCCTCTGTTGCCTGCCGCCTTTATCATTTCACTGGCTCTCAGGGCATCACAGGGCTCAGCGACAGTGGCTATTCTTACTACCGGTGGGCTACTTTCTGAAGCTGTTGTGGGGCTAAATCCGATCCAGTGCGTGCTGGTTACACTGGCTGCCTGCTTTGGCGGACTTGGGGCATCACATATCAACGACTCTGGTTTCTGGATCGTGACCCGATACCTGGGATTAAGTGTGGCAGATGGACTGAAAACCTGGACCGTATTAACCACGATCCTCGGCTTCACAGGCTTCCTGATTACCTGGGGCATATGGGCAGTGGTTTAGCGTCAGTAAAAATCAGACACCAGTCAGAATTTTCACGCCCTGACCAGGAATGGTGAGGGGATGGGCATTCCGGTCACAGTCACCGCTGGTGAGCCACATCGCTTTACCTTTGCAACCTGATGTCTGCTCAAAACTTGTTTTTGAGCAGACGACGGGTTGGGCAAGCCCACCGGGCGCGTCAGGCCGTTATCAAAGGACTCACACTGACCCTTTCAGCATGGCCACCGCATCCGTCTCCGGCATCTGAAACTGCACCCGGTGCCGCGCCGCCACGTCCAGTGCAAACACCTTCGTGTACACCTCTGTCGAACTGACTGACTTGTGGCCCATCAGGCTCTGCAGCACCTTCAGCGGGATACCGGCGTACAGCATATGCATGGCGTAGCTGTGACGGAACGTATGCGGTGTCACCGGCACGGAGAACATCACGCCGTCGACCGCAGCGATTTCAACCGCTTCATTCAGCCAGGTCCGGACCGTCCGGTCGGTGATCTCCCAGATGCGGGCCTTCTCCGTTCTGCCGGTGCGTTTATTCTTCCGCTCAAGCGGGATCTTCAGCGTGGCAACCATCATCTCCAGCTGGCTGACATACTGCTGATCAGAAAGCGGTACCAGGCGATGCGCCTGACTGCCTGCAGGGGCACGGCCTGCCGTTCTGGCTGCTTTCTCCGTGCGCTGTTTCAGGGTGGCCAGTTGCACAAACGGATAAGGCGGCGCGAGCGAAAAATCCCCCCTTGTCAGGGCCAGGGCTTCGTTGATGCGTGCCCCGGTGTTCCACAACGTCGCCAGCAGCATTTTACGGTGCAGGTCCGGCACATAGTGGAGCAGGGCACTCACTTCCGGGGCCAGCAGGTATTTCGGCAGTTCATCCTGCACCAGCGCCATCTGACGCAGGACCAGCGCGGCCGGATAATCAATGGCCACCGGCAGATGAACGGGCTGAACCGGCGAATGCAATGCCGGTCGCTGTACCGGCAGGTTACTGTTCATCCCGTTCTCCGTTGCCCTGCACCGGGCCATCAGTATCCGGAGCCATCCGCCAGACGGCCCCGCCGAACTCGGTTCCCCCGACCACCTGCGACCATTCGTCACTGCAGGCCAGGCTTTTCGCCACCACCGCAAAATCCACATGGCTGAGCGGGGTGTCGCCACGCTCGCCAGGCGTTTCCAGGACCAGACCATCCGGTACCACCGGGCCGGGCGTGCCGGCCAGTCTGGCAGAGCGGCGCCAGAAACTGCGGATACAGCCCCCCTGTCTCAGGACACTGAGCAGCACCTGTTCGCTGATCCGCATGTCAGATCCCCCGGAACATCAGGTTGATGGCGTTCTGGATGTCATTCTCCAGGTGGCTGAGATCGGCCACTTCTTCCCCGATGACAGTGGCCGGCACACTGGCCATATCCGTGGTCATCAGACGATAAGGGTCACCTCCGACTGACACCACCGGATAAAGCTCACGCGAGACTTTGTCGGACAGCAGGCGGGCGCTGACCAGCGGGATCACCATCCGGCGTCCCGGGGTGTCAATAATGTCACTCTGCACGTCGACGAACAGACGGTAGCGGCTTTCTCTTTTATAGGCGTAAACCTTAAACTGCATATCACCAATCCCTGTTTTCGTCAGCAAACGATCCGTTAGCCTCGATAAAGCTGGCCACCTCAGCCATACCTTCCCGGTTTTCTTCCTGCCAGCGTTCGGCGCGCAGACGGCGGGCTTCGTTCTGCATGGTCGTACTGACCAGACCGGAGATATTTACGTCGTATGCCTTGAGCAACTGATAGCTGTCGCTGTCCACTGTCACTGTAATACGCTGCTTCACAATGCACCTCTTTTTTACATACTTCAGGTATGCCATAAAGTATACATTCTGCTGAAGCAAAAATCTGCTCCGCTCTGTGAATACTGTAAACCGGCTTACAGTGACTGAGTTAACTGTACACTGCTGTTATAGACATACCTCGCATATGCATTTTGATGCGCATCTTATTGATGCCGGATTTCGCCCCTTATAACGAATACTGTTAGCCAGCCACTAGTAACCTAATCATATTTTACACATAGCAACTTTCACCAGATGCAATTACAACTCAACTTATAAAAACACCCCTGAATTACCGGATGGCAGTTTTCTGGTGATCCGATTTCTGGAGTATTTAAGACTTTCCGGAAGTGTACCACGGTCAGGGAATAAGCGAAGCGCTGTTTTCCGCTGCTGCGCGCCGGGTCACGGGGCAGGGTGAAAACACAACATGTGGCAGAAGATTCAGCTGATGGCGTGGCACATCTTGTGTTTCTGTGCCGCCGCGCGCCGGTGCGTTTCCGGAGGATCCGAAACTTACTTTTTTCGGATCTCAGGAGAAATGAAGAATGATTTGTGCTGAAAATGCAATACTAATGATAGATTTTGAACCCAATCGCATTATTGCATAATTAGCATCAATAATAGAAACTTTTACATAAATGACAATAAAGAAGCGAGATTCTTATTTTCCATGTTAATTATAAGCCTTTGTAGAAAGCGAGACGGTAGAGAACTTGTGCAACTAAGAATAAACTGTCCCGACCCTTCCAGGGAGCTGGAGTGTTCAGATGTACGACAGAGCCCTGTGCCTTTTGCATTAAAAAATTAAAGGACTGAACATGGCGACCACAGTAATAGCTGCCTGGTAATGACTCCAACTTATTGATAGTGTTTTATGTTCAGATAATGCCCGATGACTTTGTCATGCAGCTCCACCGATTTTGAGAACGACAGCGACTTCCGTCCCAGCCGTGCCAGGTGCTGCCTCAGATTCAGGTTATGCCGCTCAATTCGCTGCGTATATCGCTTGCTGATTACGTGCAGCTTTCCCTTCAGGCGGGATTCATACAGCGGCCAGCCATCCGTCATCTATATCACCACGTCAAAGGGTGACAGCAGGCTCATAAGACGCCCCAGCGTCGCCATAGTGCGTTCACCGAATACGTGCGCAACAACCGTCTTCCGGAGCCTGTCATACGCGTAAAACAGCCAGCGCTGGCGCGATTTAGCCCCGACGTATCCCCACTGTTCGTCCATTTCCGCGCAGACGATGACGTCACTGCCCGGCTGTATGCGCGAGGTTACCGACTGCGGCCTGAGTTTTTTAAATGGCGGAAAATCGTGTTGAGGCCAACGCCCATAATGCGGGCGGTTGCCCGGCATCCAACGCCATTCATGGCCATATCAATGATTTTCTGGTGCGTACCGGGTTGAGAAGCGGTGTAAGTGAACTGCAGTTGCCATGTTTTACGGCAGTGAGAACAGAGATAGCGCTGATGTCCGGCAGTGCTTTTGCCGTTACGCACCACCCCGTCAGTAGCTGAACAGGAGGGACAGCTGATAGAAACAGAAGCCACTGGAGCACCTCAAAAACACCATCATACACTAAATCAGTAAGTTGGCAGCATCACCAGCGAGTCAGCTTGGGAAGAAATGACCTGCTTATTCGCACCTTCCTTAGCAAAACAGAAAGCTGGCACTAAATAAAAATCCGTTTCTGCCGATACTGCCTCTGCGGGCTGTGCCTATTTCAGGCCAATGGACTCTCACCCGTTAAGAGATGGGGAAAATGAACTGGCAGCGCTTCAACAAAGTAAGTAGTTTTTCAGGAGAAACCAGTGGCATAGTAAAGAAAAATTTTATTATTACCGCGGCGTTGCTGAGCAGTCTCTTTCTGGCGGCAATAGTGAGTCTTTTATATATCGCGGATAATCTTAATAATAAAGCAGACGCGCGCAGCAGTTTACTTTTGCAAAAAGCCCTCACTAACCGGCAGGAAAAGATACGCACAAATTTAATGGATAATGCCGACTGGGGCGAAGCGTATAATAATTTGCACAAGCAGGTGAATGTTAAATGGGCATGGGACAGCCAGAACCTTGGTGAATCGCTTTACACGAATTACCAGTATGAAGGCGTATTTGTTTTGTCTCCCGCCGGGGAGACGCGTTATAGCGTCATTGAAGGAAATCTTGTCAGCCAGCCTTTCGAGAAATGGCTCAACCGGAACATCACCAAAGAACTTTTTAACGACCTCTCACAAAGCCAGGGTAAAGCCGTCTCACGCCTTATGATGACCAACGGGCAACTCACCTTACTGGCGGCGGCCCGGATCACGTCGGGAGACGATGAAAGCATCACGCCGGTGGCGGAAGATGCCTCGGTACTGATTTTCGCCGACGTGTTAACGCCCGTTAAACTGGAGAAAATGGGCAACGAATACGGCATTCATAATGCGCATACGTTCGGCAGAATGGAGCCACACCTGAAAGCCGACTACCGGGAAGCTCAGCTTATTTTACCCATTGATAATGGCGATGTTCTGATTGAGTGGCGAAGCGACGATCCGGGCAGAGCGCTGATGAACCGGGAGCTGCCGTTAATCATCATTCTGATGTTATCGACCATTGCATTTACCTGGTTGATGCGGCGTGGTGCGTTAATCAAAGCGCAAATTAATGACGAAAATGTTTCCCTGCTTGAGCAAAGCCGACAAGCGCTTACGGCAAGTGAACGACGCTTTCGCGACGTCATTGAAGCCACCACCGACTGGATTTGGGAAGCGGACAGCGAGGCACGGCTAACGTGGTTATCCGACCGTTTTTCCGGCGTTACCGGTCATCATTCTGACGACTGGCTTGGGCGGAACATGTTGGATTTCATCCACAGCGACAAAATCCTTTTTCATCACTGGCTGCTGAATCCGCAGACGAGCAGTAATTACACGCTCAAAAAGGCCCGCTATTTCTCAGATCAGGGCCATCAGCGTTACTGCAATGTGGTGGCGAAGCGCGCCATTATGGATGATGGTTCTATGGGCTTTCGCGGTACGGTGACCGATGTCACTCTGGAAGTGGAGGCGCAGGAGCGTGCCGAGTATTTATCGCGGCATGATGAATTAACCGGCCTGCCAAACCGGGTCAGAATGAAAGAGTTTCTGGAAGGTGAGCTGCGTTCTTTACCCGATCCGGATCATCCCCTGGCCATGATCAGCCTCGACCTGGATAAATTCAAACCGGTAAATGATTTATTCGGCCACAATGCGGGCGATGCGTTACTCAATGAAGTCGCCAGCCGGTTGCGGTCCTGTACCCGTAAAATCGATCTGGTTGCCCGGCAGGGCGGAGATGAGTTTATCCTTATTCTGCCGGATATTTATGTGCGTAAAGACATAGAGACGCTCTGCCAGCGCATTGCCAGTGAAATAAGCCGGCCTTTTATCGTTAACGGCAATGAAGTGTATATCAGCGTGAGTATGGGGATTGCACTGGCGCCTCAGGATGCAATGAACGCCAGCGATCTGATTCGGTTATCCGATATCGCATTGTATAAAGCGAAAAATACCGGTCGCAATAACTGGGTGTTTTACGAACCCAACATGGGCGAGTACTTAATTCAGCGCCGGGAAATGGAAAAAGAGTTTCGTGAAGCGTTATGCACAGACCAGTTTCAGCTGGTTTATCAGCCCCGTTACGACATTGAAACCTCGCGTATCGCTGCTGTCGAAGCACTGGTTCGCTGGCAGCATCCGCGTCTCGGTTTACTGATGCCGGATCAGTTCATCCCGCTTGCGGAAGAGACGGGCCTGATCGTTGCCATGAGTGATGTGGTGCTGGAGAAAGCCTGTAAAGATATGGTGCATCTCTCGCCCGATTTGGTTATTTCGGTCAATATTTCGGCGGTGGAGTTTAATACCCGTGGCCTGGCGAAACGGGTAAAGGCTGCGCTGCAAAAATCGGGGCTTAAACCGTCCCGGCTGGAGTTAGAAATTACCGAAAACGTGACGATTTCCAATCCGGATATCACGCTGGAAACCATGAAGCAGCTGAAGGATATCGGCGTACGCTTTTTGATTGATGACTTTGGAACCGGCTACTCGGCATTAAGCTATCTGAAACGCTTCCCGTTCGACGGAATAAAGCTGGATAAATCTTTTGTGTTCGCCATGGAGGAATCGGAAAACGCCAAAATCATCGTTGAGAATATTATCGGCCTTGGCAAAGCCTATTCGCTGGCTGTCACCGCTGAAGGCGTGGAAACGGCGGAGCAGTTGAAAAGGCTTAAACAATATCACTGTGACGAGGCGCAAGGGTATTTCATCGGGAAGCCTGTCGCGCTTGATGCGTTAAATTTGGCACTGTTGCAAAGTTAGCGATGAGGCAGCCTTTTGTCTTATTCAAAGGCCTTACATTTCAAAAACTCTGCTTACCAGGCGCATTTCGCCCAGGGGATCACCATAATAAAATGCTGAGGCCTGGCCTTTGCGTAGTGCACGCATCACCTCAATACCTTTGATGGTGGCGTAAGCCGTCTTCATGGATTTAAATCCCAGCGTGGCGCCGATTATCCGTTTCAGTTTGCCATGATCGCATTCAATCACGTTGTTCCGGTACTTAATCTGTCGGTGTTCAACGTCAGACGGGCACCGGCCTTCGCGTTTGAGCAGAGCAAGCGCGCGACCATAGGCGGGCGCTTTATCCGTGTTGATGAATCGCGGGATCTGCCACTTCTTCACGTTGTTGAGGATTTTACCCAGAAACCGGTATGCAGCTTTGCTGTTACGACGGGAGGAGAGATAAAAATCGACAGTGCGGCCCCGGCTGTCGACGGCCCGGTACAGATACGCCCAGCGGCCATTGACCTTCACGTAGGTTTCATCCATGTGCCACGGGCAAAGATCGGAAGGGTTACGCCAGTACCAGCGCAGCCGTTTTTCCATTTCAGGCGCATAACGCTGAACCCAGCGGTAAATCGTGGAGTGATCGACATTCACTCCGCGTTCAGCCAGCATCTCCTGCAGCTCACGGTAACTGATGCCGTATTTGCAGTACCAGCGTACGGCCCACAGAATGATGTCACGCTGAAAATGCCGGCCTTTGAATGGGTTCATGTGCAGCTCCATCAGCAAAAGGGGATGATAAGTTTATCACCACCGACTATTTGCAACAGTGCCGACCAAATGATACGTCAGTGGGAGAGATCTCACTAAAAACTGGGGATAACGCCTTAAATGGCGAAGAAACGGTCTAAATAGGCTGATTCAAGGCATTTACGGGAGAAAAAATCGGCTCAAACATGAAGAAATGAAATGACTGAGTCAGCCGAGAAGAATTTCCCCGCTTATTCGCACCTTCCTTAACAGACCAGTATAATTCTTGAAAGGCTTGTATTTTCCAAACGTGGAAATCCGAAAAGGTTTAGATGATATCAAGTCCAGCCCGGAATCTCAGTGAGATAAAAGGATATGATTGTCTGATACCTGATACTGACCATTTCACGGACAGAAACTGAGTAACAGTTCATATAGAAAATTCCTTAACAAAAATGAGGCATATTTACCCCCTTATTTGTCGTTTTGTTCATGACAATAGACGCTATCCTACTGGAACCCTGACGTACACAGAACCAGGATACTATTATTCGACCATTTTTCCCCCGTGAGAAATGGTCTTTTTTTCATTAACTTGCCATTACCCCGATGAATTTGAAGCCCAGAATACCGGTGCATTAAGTCCTAAAAATAACGATTACCTACACATACCTCACATTTGTTACATTGCACAACAATTAAGCAACGTGGCTATCTGAACCATAAGCTGGTATGATATTTGCACACTGATGAATACATAACATCAGACAGTTGGTGATGCTGCCAACTTACTGATTTAGTGTATGATGGTGTTTTTGAGGTGCTCCAGTGGCTTCTGTTTCTATCAGCTGTCCCTCCTGTTCAGCTACTGACGGGGTGGTGCGTAACGGCAAAAGCACTGCCGGACATCAGCGCTATCTCTGTTCTCATTGCCGTAAAACATGGCAACTGCAGTTCACTTACACCGCTTCTCAACCCGGTACGCACCAGAAAATCATTGATATGGCCATGAATGGCGTTGGATGCCGGGCAACCGCCCGCATTATGGGCGTTGGCCTCAACACGATTTTCCGCCATTTAAAAAACTCAGGCCGCAGTCGGTAACCTCGCGCATACAGCCGGGCAGTGACGTCATCGTCTGCGCGGAAATGGACGAACAGTGGGGATACGTCGGGGCTAAATCGCGCCAGCGCTGGCTGTTTTACGCGTATGACAGGCTCCGGAAGACGGTTGTTGCGCACGTATTCGGTGAACGCACTATGGCGACGCTGGGGCGTCTTATGAGCCTGCTGTCACCCTTTGACGTGGTGATATGGATGACGGATGGCTGGCCGCTGTATGAATCCCGCCTGAAGGGAAAGCTGCACGTAATCAGCAAGCGATATACGCAGCGAATTGAGCGGCATAACCTGAATCTGAGGCAGCACCTGGCACGGCTGGGACGGAAGTCGCTGTCGTTCTCAAAATCGGTGGAGCTGCATGACAAAGTCATCGGGCATTATCTGAACATAAAACACTATCAATAAGTTGGAGTCATTACCGCCAGCGGCCTGGCCGAGCACAAGCTCAAGGATGTGCGCGAGAAGATGGCCGACTTGGCACGCATGGAGGCCGTGCTGTCTGAACTGGTGTGCGCCTGCCATGCGCGGAAAGGGAACGTTTCCTGCCCGCTGATTGCGTCACTGCAAGACGGAACGAAGCTCGCTGCATCGGCGCGGGGGAGTCACGGGGTGACTACGCCTTAGCGTGCTTTATTTTCCGAATTCTGAGACGACCCCAGAAAGCGTGCGTATTGCCTGAAAATCCAGCCAGCTACAGGGTCGTTCGCACGAAATCTTATTTATTCAACAAAGCCCCATTGCTGTGAACATTATGCCGGTGCGGCTGACAAAATATGTCAGTACAGAATTCGGCATAAAAATTTGTCTTAGGTTATAACGGCCAGAATTGGGATAAACATTAGGGATTTTTACAGCGGCGGGATAAAAGCGCGGTAGAGATCGGATCCGCCGGGGCAATTTCCCCGGCGTGGAGATGAATTAGCGTTCGAGCTCGGAATCGGCAAGCGGTGTCGTCAGGGGAATTTCTGTCGGGATGTTCAGCCAGTCGGACTTGCCGTAAAAGACGGCGTTGATCTGCGTTTGATAGAGCAGGTGGGTACGAAAACGCTGGAACAGTTTTGCATCTGGAGCAAAATCCGCCTGCCAGAACTGGTTCAGCGGCCCCTGCCAGGTTAACCCTTCGATGTCGTACAGCGCTTTGCCCATCACCTTGAGCGGCTTGTTATGGATCAGCGCCGACAGGCCGGCGGTGCTGTTCACGGTGATCACGCCCCGGGTGTGGGTCAGTAGGGCGGGCAGGGAGAGATCGTGGACATAGAGCACCCGGCCGCTGACGTCATACTTTTCGGTCAGCTTGTTAATCAGGATGCCGTAAAAACGGTGACCACGATCCATCGGGTGATGCTTGAACACCAGATAGTGCTCTTTCGACGCATGGCGGGCAAAGGAGCGGATCACGGTTTCAATATAGTCACGCACGTCTTTATACGGGCTGTGATGAATAATCTGGCTGTCGTTGTAGACCTGCAAAATTGCCAGGTAGTACTGGTTATCCAGTTTTTCAGTGATATGGCTCAGCATGTGGCGCTGCTGCCAGCGATACCACAGCTTACGGCGACCGGCGCGGAACCAGCAGCGCATCTCATACCACGGGGAGAACGACTTGTGGTGGCGGTAGCCCCGGTAGCGATGGCGGCCAAACCAGCCCGCCGCATAGTAGAGCATGGCATGGGCGGCACGGTTAAAGGAACTCGGTTTCCACGGCGTTGGGGTTTTCAGCTCCGGCAGCGGCTGCTCGCGATAATACTTCGCATCAATGGGCATCGAGGAGAAGGCATTCACGCCCCCTTTTTCCAGGGTGATGTAGAAGGGACGGAAATAGCCCTCTTCAAACGCCAGAAAATCGATGGATTTGCTGCGCGCCCACTTCTTCGCTTCGATATGCATCGGGCGACAGTCACCAAAACAGACGATGGTGTCGAAGGGGTAGGTTTTATGTAACTCGCGCAGCCAGAAGGCAAAATTTTTTACTGAGCCGGTGTAGTGCAGCGCGGTCTCTTTCGCGGCGTACCATGAGTCCCCGGCATTAAAGCAGACCTGCTTCACTTCACGCTTGCTGCTCTGCAACCAGCTTGCCAGACGTGAAAAGCAGGGGCCCATCGGTCCTTGTAATAAAAGATATCGGCGGCCATTCAGCAGATGGCGGATAGCTTGCTCTTCCATTTTTTTTCCCAGATCGGTTCCGTTGATGAGACAGGTGAGTTAACGGCTTGATGACCGTTTTTCTTTAATAAATCGGGATAAATAGTGTGCTAACGAAATGTTTGTGCCAGATAGCTCAGCTTGATCTGCCAGCGTTGCCAGCGGCTGGCCTTCTGCGATGAGGAGTTTCCCTGCGCTGCCAGCTGGCGGATCAGTTGTTCCGGGCTCATCCACAGGCCGCTCTGCCAGTCGATATAGCGCGGATAGGCGACCAGCGTCAGGTAAACCAGTGCCGCCAGGGGCAGGGTGCGCTGACGGCGCTCCGCCGGGTGGATATCTTCGGTCAGCCCCCAGCCGCTGTAGAACGGCTGGCCCCATGTAGTGACCTTCACTCCCTGCACCAGCGCTTCGAACCCGCTGAGGGAGGTCATGGTATGCAGCTCATCCACATGGGGATAGAGACTGGTGAGACCGAGATCCAGCACCTGGCTGTCAACGCAGCGCGCCAGGCATTCGGCCGAGATGGCACCGGCCCGGTTTCCCGCCACCACGTCCGGATGCGGTTTAAACAGGATATGCGCTTCTGGCCGGGCGGCACGCACGGCCCACAGCAGCTGTTCATTGCTGCGAATGACCGGGCTGCCGGTGAGGATCGAGGCATCGCCATCGACCTGGCCCACCACCAGCACCAGCGCTCGCCCGTCGGCCGGCGGGGTGAACGGCTGCACGGTGCCGACGTTATACTTGCTGACCCCATGCTGGCGGAGCATGTCCACCAGCGCGGCGCCGCGTTCCAGCGCCTGTTCGCTGAGCTGCTGCTGGTTGAGCAACTGCTCCAGCCCGCTCGGACGGCGGCTGTCGAAGTAGATCCCCACCGGGTCGATGGAGAGCGAGGAAGGGCGGCACAGGTTCGAGCCCAGCCCCCGGGAGCGGATAAAACCATCCTCCACCCGAATTGCGTTTGCCAGTTCGGGATAACGACTGCCCCACACCAGCACCTGCTCGTCAGCGGCCAGCCGTTTGGGCGGGGTGCACACAAAGCGCAGCTCCTCAGCCAGCGGCTGACAGAAGGCGCGCATAAAGGCGCGTTTCCACAGCGAGAAGCCCACCATATACAGACGGCGATAGCGTGGGGCAGGATTCAGCTGATCCGCAATGACCTCAAGCACCTGCTCCACTTCGCAGCGCTGGCCCAGCACCGGATCCAGATAGCGGGGATAGAGGATCAGCGCCGCTGCCACCAGCTGCGGCAGGCTGACCTGCGCCTGGCGACGCGGGCAGGATTTGCTGTCATGGGTCAATCCCCAGCCGGCGTAAAACGGCATGCCGAAGCACCAGACCGCTTTGCCCAGCAGCAGGGCTTCAAACCCCATCTGCGAGGAGACGGTATAGACCGCTTCCACCTCATTCAGCAGGGCATGGGGATGGCAGTGATCGATGACCCTTTCCACGTCATCCAGCTGCATCTGCGCCAGCACGCCGCGCTTCTTGCCCAGCCGGGTATCCGGATGGGTACGCAGCAGCAGGCGGGCGCCGGGGTGGTTACGCCGCGCAGCGGCAACCATTTCAACAAAATCTGCCTCGCTGGCGAGCGCGCCGGGAATGGAGAGATCCCCCGCCACCTGGTCGATCAGCAGCACCTTAGGACGGGCGTCGCTGTGCAGGCGGGCGGCCAGCGCGTCGGGTAGAGCGCTGCCCGCGGCATAGCAATTGTATTTGGTGATGCCAAGACGCAGCAGTTCGCCGGCCAGCGCTTCAGCCCGCGCCAGCAGCGCGGTATCGCACGGGGTGGCGATCAGCTGCTCAAGGCGGCTGGGCTGGCGAGCGTCGTAGTAAATGCCCACAGGATCGGCGACCAGGGAGACGGCCTTGCCCCCTCTGGCGGGGTGACCAATATAACCGATAAAGCCATCTTCCAGCTGCCAGTACGGCAGGCCAAGATCATGGGCTTTCTGTTTTATTTGGCGGGTATTGGCTTTTTGGCCCCAGCCGACCAGGACGTCTCCTGGCTGTGTTGTATCGGGATTGGTAAAACGAGCCAGTGGTTCACCCAGGCAGGCACTTATCTGTTTACTGCGGGACAGGATACCGCCTGATTGTGTCCAGAGAGTCATGGAATTTGCTCAGAATCAAATGAAATACAGCTATGCATGAAAGGCAAGATATCGAATATTTAGGGTAATGATATTTTATCAAGATAAATCTATTGGTTATATAGTAAGGTGTAAATAAAACTATTAATCCATGGCCTTTAATTTTCAAATTATATATGCTTTGCCAGATATAATCCGAATATTAAATTTTACTTTCTCTGTATACATGACTCCACGGCACGAAAGTGATATAAATACCGGGTAATGACTCCAACTTACTGATAGTGTTTTATGTTCAGATAATGCCCGATGACCTTGTCATGCAGCTCCACCGATTTTGAGAACGACAGTGACTTCCGTCCCAGCCTTGCCAGATGTTGTCTCAGATTCAGGTTATGCCGCTCAATTCGCTGAGTGTAACGCTTGCTGATTACGTGCAGCTTTCCCTTCAGGCGGGATTCATACAGCGGCCAGCCATCCGTCATCCATACCACGACCTCAAAGGCCGACAGCAGGCTCAGAAGACGCTCCAGTGTGGCCAGAGTGCGTTCACCGAAGACGTGCGCCACAACCGTCCTCCGTATCCTGTCATACGCGTAAAACAGCCAGCGCTGACGTGATTTAGCACCGACGTAGCCCCACTGTTCGTCCATTTCAGCGCAGACAATCACATCACTGCCCGGCTGTATGCGCGAGGTTACCGACTGCGGCCTGAGTTTTTTAAGTGACGTAAAATCGTGTTGAGGCCAACGCCCATAATGCGGGCGGTTGCCCGGCATCCAACACCATTCATGGCCATATCAATGATTTTCTGGTGTGTACCGGGCTGAGAGGCGGTGTAAGTGAACTGTAGCTGCCATGTTTTACGGCAGTGAGAGCAGAGATAGCGCTGATGTCCGGCAGTACTTTTACCGTTACGCACCACGCCTTCAGTAGCTGAGCAGGAGGGACAGCTGATGGAGATGGAAGCCACGGGAGCACCTCAAAAACACCATCGTACACTAAATCAGTAAGTTGGCACCATTACCTAAATACCGAGTAATCATTGTCTTTTAAACTACTTAGATCAACACCTTTTGCTCCCATAGTACAAAAATATGATTTGTGATTTATTTTTGAATTGTAACCGAATATATTATTAAGTTCTTCTTTATGACACATTCCTAATTTAAATGAATATGTTTCATTAGAATTTTTTAAACACAAGTAATATCTACCCTCCCCATCCATCCAATGTGACATTTTTAACAGCGAATATACCCTCAAGATGGAAAATACTATCTTTAACCCATTTGGATTCTACAGAGAATATAATGTTGTTAATATTGTCAAGGATGGGTCTTTTTATTATTTGTGTTCCACTAGATGAAGAGTGAAAATATAATTCGCTGCTATCTATTAAGTGATATTCTTCATAGTGGCGTTTGAGCATTAATGGATTGGATTTAGTAACATTACCTGCAGTTGTTTTAATTTTAAGTGTATAAGAACCTTGAGCAATCGAAGTTATATCAATTCCTTTATTACCTAATGATGTGAATGAAGCGGCACTGTAATCACAAAATTCACTTTCATAATATCGATAGTTATTTTCTTTTTGTATAAATTTACCAAGTGGAAACTCATACGTAAAATCCTCACCAAATAAAATTAAAGTCTGTTTAATTTGGTCATACCGCTCACATGTAAAGCCCCGAATAAATGAGACGCCCTTAGGGTATATTTTCCCATCCGAATATGATATGGATGAAAGTTCAGAAACTAATACTTCTTTTTGCCTTTGAGAAGCTATTACTTTTTCGTTTATTTTATTCGATTGATATCCATTGGTTATTTTTCCGATAACCGGTGATACACCCTCACCATTTGCATAAACTATTGAAAGAATGATAGGGAGATTATAGCGTGTGACCTTATTATGTTGCCATGCAAGGTGTGATTTGGTAATAACAAAATTAAAATTTTGGTGCTCATTGAAATCATTTATATACGGTGCAATTTCGGTAGAGTATTGTTCGTCATCTAGAGATGTGATTAGATAAATATGTTGGTCTTTATTTCTTTGTTTTTTTAATAAGTCAGGGATAAGGTTGTCAAGGATATTTATATCTCCTTGATCATAATTATTGCCCATCATATTATTTGCAACATTTGGCCAGTGACGTGAAACATAACTTCCAATGTGTAACTGGGGACATGATGCAATTATATTTTTAAAGTTAAATTTTAGTCCGTAATAAAGAGCTGCACTTCCACCTTTTGAAAACCCCATTAGTGTACATTGTTCTTCATTTAGATTAAGAGTTTGAAGAACCGATTGAATTAATGCTAATACTGAATTTTCAAGGGATAGCTTACTATCCTTAGAAATATAATAAGCACATTCGTTCTCAAAGTCATCAGAAATCCATAAAATATTCGACCGGCAACTAAATAGCTGCGCGGAATAGTAGATCACTGAAAGGGAACTCAGCCCGGATTGTGCGATCTGATCAATCGCCAAACCAACCAAAATCACCAACCGGACTGAGCGATGCCGATCATAGTACCAATACCCCGTGGCGAACGACGCCTGATGCAGAAAGCTATTCATAAAACGCGTGATAAAAATCATGCCCGCAGACTCACGGCCATGCTGATGCTTCATCGGGGTGAACGGGTCAGCGATGTTGCCAGAACTCTCTGTTGTGCCCGTTCATCCGTTGGTCGCTGGATTAACTGGTTTACGCACTCAGGTATTGAAGGCCTGAAATCCTTACCCGCAGGGCGCTCCCGACGCTGGCCTTTTGAACATATCTGCACCCTGTTACGTGAGCTGATAAAGCATTCTCCCGGCGATTTTGGTTATCAACGTTCACGCTGGAGCACCGAATTACTGGCAATAAAAATCAATGAGATAACCGGTTGCCAGTTACATGCAGGAACCGTTCGCCGCTGGTTGCCATCTGCGGGGCTTGTATGGCGCAGGGCCGCGCCAACTCTGCGTATCCGTGACCCACATAAAGATGAAAAGATGGCGGTAATCCACAAAGCGCTGGATGAATGCAGCGCAGAGCATCCGGTATTTTATGAAGATGAAGTGGATATCCACCTTAATCCTAAAATCGGTGCGGACTGGCAGTTGCGCGGACAGCAGAAACGGGTAGTGACGCCGGGGCAGAACGAAAAATACTATCTGGCCGGCGCACTGCACAGTGGCACGGGTAAAGTCAGCTACGTGGGCGGCAACAGCAAAAGTTCAGCGCTGTTTATCGCTCTGCTGAAGCACCTGAAAGCCACTTACCGGCGGGCGAAAACAATCACGCTGATCGTTGATAACTACATTATCCATAAAAGCCGCGAAACACAGCGCTGGTTGAAAGCAAATCCCAAGTTCAGGGTAATTTACCAGCCGGTTTACTCGCCGTGGGTGAATCATGTGGAACAGCTATGGCAGGCACTTCATGACACGATAACCCGTAATCATCAGTGCCGCTCAATGTGGCAGTTACTGAAAAAGGTCCGCCATTTTATGGAAACCGCCAGCCCATTCCCCGGAGGAAAACATGGTCAGGCAAAAGTGTAGCGGTATTAGGCGCAGCTATTTAGCTGCTGATTCGCCACGAAAATCATATGAAATCGATGAAGCAGAACCAAAACCAGAAAAATAACTAGCAAATGTTTTCTATCTTGCTTTGCTGGCTGAAATAAATATTTTATATCTGTATTAATAAAACTAGATTCGATTGAGTTCATAATATCATCTAATCAATAAATCACTAAAAGGGAAACTCTACGCTAGGCAGCATTAGATGACGAGTGCTTTTGAATAAGATTTTCAATAGATTGAGAAATTCTTTTCGATTTATCTGAATCTAAAGAGTTAATTACAGCGGTGTAATTATGGAAGTTCTTTTCTAATCGCATCGCATATAATTTTATTAATAGTAAATCTTCCGGAATATCTAAGCTATCTGGGTATGCATGTTCTAATTGATGAATGACTTTTTTCATATCACCTCTAGCATAAGCCAGCCGAGCAATTTGTTCACGGCATTGTGGATCATTTCTTGTATGAGACTCATATCTTGCAAGTTGGCAATGTGCCTCATTAAATAATCCTTGTGCACGTAAGCAGCGTGATAGCCATAATTCAGGTTTATGAATAATTAACGAAGATTTATCGTAAAATGGAATAGCTTTGGATAAGCTTTTAGTTGCTTCAATCCAATTTCCTTGAGAAAAACTAAGTAATGCATGAGCAAATTCTTTATGAGCATCTGGTAAATTATTAAACCAAGTACCAGTCCTCATTGTCCGTTTGATCGCTTTATGTAAGCCAAGTTCAGCAAGACAACGCAATCTAGCCATACCAACGATTGGATCATTAGTTGAGCATTGTTCCCAATGAGCTATGGCTTTTTTCCAGTCATGAGTAAGCATATATATACGTGCTGCTTCTATATGTGCCTGCTCGACCCAAGTGTTTTGTGATTTTCTGTTAAAATATTTTTCGAATAATGATGAAGCTTGAGATATTTTTCCTTGTTCTCTAAGAGACTTGACCTTTACTAAAATTATCTCGGGGGTTTTAGCGTCGGAAATTGTATTAGAGATCTCAAATATTTTTTTATGATAAGCTTCAATCATCAGTATAGTTAGCGGTTCAGGTATATCTTTGTCAGATTTATATGCCTGTTTCACTTGATATAAGACTTTATCATAATCACCTCTAATTAAAGCAAGCTTAGCTATTTCTTCTCTACACTGTGGATTATTCCTAGTGTGAGATTCAAACATAGCTAAATATTTATTTGCTAGAGAAAATGATCCAATATTGAGATGGCATCGAGATAGCATTAACTCTGGTTTGAAATAATATAAATCATCAATTGTGCAAATTGGTAGCGCTTTCTCGAGGTTTTCAATAGCAGACTTCCAGTTACGCATACCTATATCACGCCATGCAGTTGCGATTAAAATTCGCTCCTGTTGTATACTATGTTTTTCTTGAAGTATGTTCAGATTATAAGTTAAAGCTGGAATCCATTCTAGCTCAGCAAAGCATCGAATATAGTTTATGAATTCTCTTTCAGAACAGGATGGTGGGTTGTCCCAATATGCTAATGCAGATGTCCAATCGTGTAGCGATACATCAAGCATGGCGGAGCTATTAACTATATCTTGATTCCAAGATTTTTTTGGTATTTCAAGCGGCTTTGTTGAATAAATAAGATTTCGTGCGAACGACCCTGTAGCTGGCTGGATTTTCAGGCAATACGCACGCTTTCTGGCATCCCAGCCTTTGTCATCCTGTTCAACGCACGCACCATGGCCATAGCTTCCGCTACCTGACCATCGTAGTCACGCAGCGTCAGTGAATCTCCCAACAACTGCTTCATTCTGTACATTGCCGTTTCCGCTATCGAGCGACGGTTATATTCCGTTGTCCATTTCCACCGTGCATTGCTTCCGCTCAGCCGCTGATTAGCAACGGCACGGTTGCGGTCTGCGTACTCACCGGGCCAGTAACCTGCTCCTTTTCGGGGAGGAATAAGCGCGCTGATTTTTTTGCGGCGCAGTTCATCGTGACAGAGCCGGGTATCGTAAGCCCCGTCTGCCGCGGCTGCCCTGATTTTTCTGTGAGTCTGCCGGATAAGGCCCGGGAAGGCTTCTGAGTCCGTGACGTTATTCAGCGACAGGTCTGCACAGACAACTTCATGTGTGTTGCTGTCAACAGCAAGATGCAACTTTCGCCAGATACGACGGCGCTCTTTGCCGTGCTTTCTGACTTTCCATTCGCCTTCACCAAAGACCTTCAGCCCGGTGGAATCAATCACCAGGTGTGCGATTTCACCCCGGGTGGACGTTTTGAAACTGACATTAACCGACTTTGCCCGCTTACTGACACTGGTGTAATCCGGGCAGCGCAACGGAACGTTCATCAGGGCAAAAATGGAATCAATAAAACCCTGCGCAGCCCGCAGGGTCAGCCGGAATACGCGTTTAATCACCAGAACGGTGGTGATGGCGAGATCAGAATAGCGCTGGGGCCTTCCTCGTGATGAAGGCGTTGCCGACTCATACCAGGCCTGAATCGCCTCATCATCCAGCCAGAAAGTGAGGGAGCCACGGTTGATGAGAGCTTTGTTGTAGGTGGACCAGTTGGTGATTCTGAACTTTTGCTTTGCCACGGAATGGTCTGTGTTGTCGGGAGGATGCGTGATCTGATCCTTCAACTCAGCAAAAGTTCGATTTATTCAACAAAGCCGTTCTGAACCTAACGTGAATAAGTATCGTCAATCAGTATCCTGCTTATGATTGCCGTTACAGACCCTGATTACTGTCATCTTTGATACGCCAGCCAGGCGGGCTGTTTCACGCAGTGATTTTCCGTGGGCCAGACGCAGAGTACGTATCAGTTCATGTTTCTGTGCATCGGCCACCCTGCCCCGGTATTTTCCTTCAGTTTTCGCTTTACAGATTCCCTCTGCCTGGCGACGTCGACGGTCTTCGTAGTCTTTTCTGGCAATAGCGGCGAGCATATCCAGCATCATGCCATTTACGGCCTTCAGCATGCTTCGGGTGAAGTCATCACTTACTGTGCTGGATAGCGCCAGATGGCTGGTTGGTAAATCAAGACTGACGATGGCCAGCTGATTGTCGGTGATTTGCTTTCTGAGTGTCTCCCAGCCTGCATCATCCAGTCGAGTAAGCCTGTCGACCTGTTCAATGAGAATCACATCACCAGGTTCCGCATCACCAAGAAGCCTGATCAGTTCAGGACGGTTCATTGTCGTACCGGAGACATTGTCGATATACCAGCCAGCAATACGGTGGCCATTTTGGTTTGCAAATGCCTTCAGTGCATTTTTTGCCCGGCTGGCATTCTGCTCTGAAGTGGATGCCCGGAGGTAACCAAAAACGAACATATTTTGTCCTTCTGGTAACTTTTAAGTGGTCTTGCTTATGATGGTATCACTTATGTGGTAACAATAATATTCGCCGGTATTTTTTCGGGTGGTATATATAGAGCATACCCCAATGTGACAGGCTGACGCGCCCACGGAGCTTGTCCAACCCCTCGCCTGCTCAGATGCAAGCTCTGAACAGACTCACGGTTTTTTCTTTGAGTACAGCCTCAGTTGTCTTTTTGAGCTACGTGATAGGTAGGTATTAACGTACAATAATTTAATGTCGTATCATTATATGTTGTACGTTATTATTTATTGTGTACAATGGCGTGAGCTTCTACGCCATCAATGTGCAAGGATTCCATCTTTAGGGGACAAAAATGAAACGCGATTACGGTAGTGTGGGTACCATAGCTCTTAGAGCAAGCGCTTTACTTCAGGCTATGAGTAGGGATATTGAGGAACAAAGGAAAGAATTTAATCTGACAGATTATCATCAGACATATACTCGTAACGCTGTCGCAAAACTACCAAAGCTGAGCCGGCGTATCGTAGAACTGGCCATGAAAGAAATGGAAGAAGACGGCTATATATTTAATAAAAAGCAGATTGGTAACGTCGAACAATATGCTCTGACGATAAAGAATGTTATCGATATCTACGCCCACCGACAGATACCTAAATATCGCGATATCCATAAAGAACCCTACGTTATTTTCGTTGTAAACCTTAAAGGTGGTGTATCAAAAACAGTCAGTACAGTTACTCTTGCACATGCGTTGCGTGTACATCAGGACCTGCTGCGGCATGATCTTCGCATCCTTGTAATAGACCTCGACCCACAGGCCTCCAGTACTATGTTCCTGGATCACACCCATAGCATTGGTACAGTCCTTGAAACAGCTGCTCAGGCAATGCTGAATGATCTCGATGTTGAAACATTGCGAGAAGCAGTTATTCGCCCCACCATTATTCCTGGTGTTGATGTCATCCCTGCTTCTATTGATGACGGCTTTGTGGCGAGCCAGTGGGAGTCTTTAGTAGCAGAACATTTACCAGGACTTAAACCTTCTGAAGTCCTCAGGAAAACAATTATTGACCGTATCGCTGGTGACTATGATTTTGTCTTCATAGATACTGGCCCCCATCTTGATCCGTTCCTTCTGAATGGTCTGGCAGCGAGTGATTTGCTTCTGACCCCTACTCCACCGGCACAGGTTGATTTCCATTCAACCCTTAAATATCTGACACGTTTGCCTGAAATGCTGGAGCGTCTTGAAGACGAAGGTGTGGAACCACGCCTGAGCGCGAGTATCGGTTTCATGTCAAAAATGACTAATAAGCGTGATCACGAAACTTCGCATAGCCTGGCCCGCGAAGTGTATGCAAGTAATATTCTGGACTCGTCACTGCCACGTTTGGATGGATTCGAACGATGTGGTGAATCTTTTGACACTATTATTAGTGCTAACCCTGTTTCATACCCTGGTAGTGCTGAAGCGTTGAAAAAGGCACGTACTGAAGCAGAACGGTTTACGAAAGCAGTTTTTGACCGCATTGAATACATCCGGGGAGAGTCTAAATGAAAAAGGTTTTAGCTCGTGGGCGAGTTCTCGGTAATAGCAATTCAGAGTTTGCCCGTATGCTTGAAGGTGACGGAGATGTCAAAACGTTTACTCTTAAATCCGGCAAGCAGGCCAAATTTGTCAAAACGGTTGTATTAAGCGGAGAGATTGAATCAAAGACGTTCGTTGATGCATCGGTCAATGGACGAGATCAGGCTATGCTTACGCGTGAGTCCGTTAGTGATATTTCCCGGACGATAAAGCTGCAGCAATTCTTCCCGGCTATTGGACGGGAGGTTAATGGACGAATTGAGATATTAGATGGGACCCGACGCCGTGCCGCCTGCATATTTAATAACGTTAAATTCGAAATCCTAGTAACTAAAGATGATATATCACTCGCCGATGCACGGCAGTTAGCGCAAGATATCCAGACAGCTAGAGAACATAGCCTTCGAGAGTTGGGGAAACGACTTGAAGTCACCTATGGAACTAGCATGACGAAAGAAGAGATTGCGTTGAAAGAGAATCTCTCTCCGGCGAAAGTGACTCGCGCGTTTCAGGCCGCAGCAGTGCCAGATGAAATGGTTGCAGTATTCCCGGTGATAAATGATATTTCTTTGTCGGATTATCAGTTTTTGCTAAAACTGGCTGAAGAAGCAAACAACAAGCAAACATCCGTAACAGAACTGATGGAAAAAGTTCAACATCGGTTGAAGACCATGCCAGATTATCCGGCAATTGATAAAAGCAAAATTCTGGCGGCTATCAGGGTTGAGAGCAAATCGTTGACAACCCGCCCTACCAGAACGGTTCAAACTGAGAAGCTGAGAGAATTTTCAGATCGCAATCAGTTTGCCAGAAAGAAAACTGATTCAAAGAAGCGACTGGTTGTTTATGAGTTTTCCCGCATTTCCGCTGAGGCACAGTCGGAGATTGATGATGCAATAAAACGTATTCTGAAAAGACTTCCTGAGTCAAGTGAGTAAGGGAAAAGGATGCCGGAGAGCATCCTTTTTTTATGTTTTTCACCATGCCGATTTCAATGTTATTATTATGATTGTAAAGGAAAATTTTAAATTCTTTCACACTGAAATCACCAAGTTTTTCAACCTTTTCGTGACTCATAATTTCGCTACTGGCAGTTCAGACCAGCGAGTTGTATAGGCCGGTGAAAGCATCTCCCGTTTCATTTGCCACTCAGGTGCGATACCTCGTCCCGCAAACCATACTTTCCCCAGACCGGAATGGTTAATACCGTCCATGACTTTCATCAGCTGATTACTGTTGCTTCGGGGCTGAGTATCATCGAACAGGTTCAACTGCGAAACCCCGGTAGGAGTGAAATCATTGAGCATGCAACCCGCTTTTGCATATCGATGGCCATTCACCCAGATCCGATCCAGTGCTTTCACCGCTGCGGCTATGATGTCCCTGGTATCCTGCGTGGGAGTCATCAACTTCTCACTGGCCACATTCCCGTAATACGGTTCGTTCACCGCGAACGGTGACGTCTTCACAAATACAGCAATGTGCCTGCAGAACTGTCGCTCGCCGCGCAGTTTTTCAGCTGCACGCTCAGCATACTGACAAACTGCCTGGCGCATGGCTTCATACGTCGTGACACGCTCCCCAAAGGACCGGCTGCAGACAATCTGCTGTTTTGGCGGCGGCGCTTCTTCAAGCGAAATACAGCTTTCTCCGTTGAGTTCACGGACGGTTCTCTCCAGCACAACGCTGAAATTCTTCCTGATAAATACAGGGTTCGCGCGCGCCAGCTGCAGTGCCGTAGTGATGCCCATCGTATTAAGCGTTTTTGAGATCCTGCATCCTACTCCCCAGATTTCTTCCACCGGCTGTCGTGAGAGCAGTTTATCCGTTCGCTTTGGATTGCCTGAAGTCAGAGCAAGCACGCCCCCAAACTGCCGCCATTCCTTAGACGCCCATTGTGCGCTTTTAGCCAGCGTTTTGGTCGGCCCCATCCCGACGCCGATTGTCAGCCCCGTACCGGAGCGCACGTGCTCGCGCAGCTGCCGGCCGAAGTCCTCATAATTGATGCAGCTGTCTATACCGCGGATATCCAGAAACATCTCGTCGATGCTGTACTGCTCCACGCGCGGCGCCAGTTCTTCGAGATGAGACATAACTCTGTTCGACATAGACGCATAGAGCTCGTAATTGCACGAGAACGTGATGACCGGCTCCGGGAATTGTGCCGTCTTCAGCTGGAACCAGGGGACGCCCATTTTAATACCCAGCCGTTTCGCTTCGGCACTGCGCGCGATGACGCAGCCATCATTGTTACTGAGCACCACAACGGGCCTGTTACGCAGGTCCGGACGAAATACTTTCTCACAGCTGGCGTAGAAGCTGTTGACGTCAGCCAAAGCGAACATCAATTCGTACCCCGCGTCTTATGTATGAATGCCATCACCACGCCGAATATCTGCAGTTCTTCCGGATAAAGAGTGGGGTAGGCGGGATTCATCGGCAGCAGGGCGATACGGGGTTTAAGCTGCAGGCGCTTAACGGTGAATTCGCCATCTGTTTCCGCGATGACAATATCCCCCTGCATGGGTTTTTCAGCTTTGTCGACAACCATGAGATCGCCGGAGTGCAGGCCCATATCTTTCATCGAATCGCCAATGGCCCGGACAAAGTAGGTCGCGCTGGGGCGACGGATACAGTAGGCGTTCAGATCCAGTTCGTCTTCGGTATAGTCCGCGGCCGGTGACGGAAAACCAGCCGGACAGCGCTCTGTGAAAAGTGGTGCGGTGGACAGTGCTGGCTCTGATGCGGGAGTGACAAAAAGGATCATGGCATACCTCTTAAAATACCTGTTTTTACATGGGTCTTCCCCGATCATGGTGGGAAGGCTCAGAACGCCATATTCAGCTTTCCGTAGTGGAACATCACCCCCAGTTTAAAGCGCTCCCGGTTTCGGTATCCCCTGGCTTTTATCCTCAGCAGCCTGATCTTGCTGTTAAGTGCCTCCGCATTTCCGTTTGAGACACTGTGTCGCATCGCATTCAGGATCCCGTACAGCCTTTTTCCTATCGTTTTCGCGGCATTTTTCATCATGGGAACGTCACTGTTAGCCGCCAGCGCCAACCATCTCTGCCAGTCACTCCGTCTTTCCTCGCTCCATGGCCTGTTCCAGATATCCTTTGCCAGCTCTTTCAGCGCCCAGCACTGGCTCGTCAGCTTCATCTGTGCACGCAGCCACATCAGCTTTTCCTGCCGGGATTCGGTCATCCACTTATCGCTGTACTGCCACAGGAAGCGGGTTCCTTTTGCCTGGTGTCGGCTTTCAACAGGGAGGTGCGGATGTTCATTCTGACGGGTTTTATCAACTACCTCGCCCAGTTGCTTCGCCACATGGAAGCGGTCAAAGGCGATTTTCTCAACCGCACTGGGTAAGTGGATACGCGCTGCTCTTATATAGCCCGCGTTCATGTCCATTGAGAGCGTTTTGATAGCCAGCAACTGCCCATCAGTGAGCGTGCGAAGATAGCCGGCAAGACTCTCTGTGCCGCGATCATCCGTTAAGGCCAGCGCCCGACCATCGCGATCGGAGATCACCGTTATGTAACGATGTCCTTTTTTAAAGGCGACCTCATCCACATTCATATGACGGGCGGATAATGGCTTTTTTATCCGGGCAAGACCTCGCTTAACTGCCCGGGTCATAATGCCGTCAACCGCATTCCAACTGAGCTTAAGTTGCTTCCTGACAGCATCAACGGTGCTGATTTTCAGCCATGAGAGAACGAACGATTCGAATAGCAACGTATACCGGCTTCCGGGGCCAGCCCACGGAACAGGCAACGTCAGGCAGCCATGCTCCGGACACATAATTCGTGGAACATCGGCTTCAACAATAGTGGTGAACTGGCAGGTATCAAGATGGCGCCATTTACGATGACGGTGATCGTGAACAGAACAGGATTTACCGCAGGTCGGACAGGCTAGCCGGGTGTTTTCAGCGATCTCAATAGTGACAGTAACAGAACCGGCATTTTCATCGAGAGAAAGGGACTTTACCTGCCACGGATCGGACAGGTTGAGAATATGAGCGTAGAGGGACTTTTCGTCCATGGCGGTGACCTCTGGCGATTAAATACACCATTATCATGCCTTCAGCCACCACAACAAGGGAAGACCCTTTTACATACAGTGTTATTTAAGATATTTCCCGTCCTGCAAGGAGAATTTTTCCTGTTCCTGCCAGGTTATTGTTCTGGCAGATAAAACAGGCAGTGGGTTATCCACAGAAACGGTGCATAACCCTGTGAGTCGATGCCGGGTATCTCACCGTCTGCTAAGTCAGTGGCTCTATAAGTTCCCGGCCCTGGTTCCCGGGATTGCCAACAGCCCGGCTGACGGGGTGCCATGTGAAATCTTCGGCGGGAAGACTGCCCTCACGGGCAATGTCTTCCGCCTCTTTACCGGTTGTGTTTTCGCTGAGCCATTTACGTGCGGCATCCGGTGAGTACACGAGTGGTCGCCGGTCGTGAATGTCCAGCAGTTCCTCATCCGCAGCGGCCGTGACGATCAGGAATCCTTCCTGGTCATTGCCGTTCTCAAAAGGTGGTTTCCCGATGGCAGCGAGCAGGAGCGGATTTCCGTCCTTACGGTAAATGAAAAACGGCTGTTTCACGCCGTTTTGCTGTTTCCACTCAAACCAGCCGTCAGCAAAAACAATGGCCCGTCCGTGCTCCCAGAGTGGCCTGAACATCCGGCTGCCGGCCGCAGTTTCACTTCTGGCGTTGATGAGAGCGGGCTTGTTCCACCACTCCGGCGCATAACCCCAGTGAACAGGATCAAGATGCAGCTGCGAGCGGCGTTCACTCAGCAGTAATACACGGGTTCCGGGCGCAACGTTGTAGCGGCCGACGGGCTCCGGATCATACGGGATGTCCCGTTCTGCTTCTTCTCCGAGAAAGGCCAGGTACTCCTCGCGGGAGTTGTACTGCGTAAACCGACCGCACATTATCGTTTCTCCGGTGTAGATTTCGCATGCGAAATCTGTGTTTTCATCAGTTCAGAAAATAGGCCGTTTTTCAGGTTCCTGCCATCGTGTGGCCGCCGTGCCGCTACTGTAGCCGGGCCGCTTCGAATGCAAGGGTTCGCTCTGCCGGTGTCCTCACCCGGTCGCAGTTTATTTCAAAGGCTTTACCCGCTGTCTTCCCGTCGTTTTCCGTCTCAATTTTCGCCGTCAAACCGTCCAGCCAGCGTGGGCTTTTTCACTGCGCTGCGGCTTGCGGCACCGCCCCTGCATTCTCCACTTTTCGCCCGGCTGTCGTATCGGCACGGCGTAACTGGCGCCGCTTTGAGAAAGGAGAACTACTATGTCCCGATTTATCCAGGGTAATTGCGTCCATATCATGTCCGGCTTTCCGGATAATGCTGTCGATTTCATTCTCACCGACCCGCCATATCTCGTCGGTTTTCGTGACCGTCAGGGGCGTACCATCGCCGGCGATAAAACTGATGAATGGCTGCAACCCGCCTGCCATGAGATGTATCGCGTGCTGAAAAAAGACGCGCTGATGGTGAGCTTCTACGGCTGGAACCGCGTCGATCGCTTTATGGCCGCCTGGAAAAATGCGGGATTCAGCGTTGTCGGCCACCTGGTGTTTACCAAAACCTACACATCGAAGGCCGCATATGTGGGCTATCGCCACGAATGCGCCTACATCCTTGCAAAAGGCCGTCCGCCCCTGCCGCAAAACCCGTTGAATGACGTAATTGCGTGGAAATATTCA
>NZ_CP091490.1:0-107172 GCF_021869665.1 Enterobacter cloacae complex sp. ECL411 | reverse complement strand
TCCGCTACCTCTGCCAGAATTGCTTCCAGCTTTTCGCCTTCTTCTGGGCGAAAGTACAAAATGTTCGGGTTAAATCCGTAGAAAACGGTCACATCCAGCTCTGGCAGATACTCTTTGCGTCCAACCAGGTCGGATGGTTTGCTCTTGTTGTTGAAGAGTGACGTCGCCCGGCTGCCACACGTCAGCACATAGGTCGGACGCACCAGATTGATCTCTTCACGCATAAAGTCGGTGAACTGGCCGATCTCGTCTTTGGTGTAGTCCTTCTCTTTGTCCTTCACCTTTTTGCACACGCCGGTGACGTAGAGATCGCCCATGCGCAGATCGCCTGCAGTAAGCAACTTCGCTTTAAAGTCGTCGTAGCCGTTCTCCATGAAGTAACCGGTACGCCCATCATTGCCGTTCGCGTTGTCCAGAATGACCATGATTTTCGGCTTAATGCCAATGCTTGGGCGGATCAGGTCGTCTCCCAGACCCATTTCAGCCGCCATGCGAGTCATCAGTACATTCACTTCAGCAGAGCGCTTAGGGTTCATCTCGAACGGTCGAGAGGCTTTTACAGCGTCGATCACCAGATTACCCATCAACTCTGCCTGGTCGCGCAGTCGTTCCGGATCTGTCGCTGGCAGACTGCCAGGCTCAATCGATGCGAACGCACCTACTTTTTGCAGTGACTCGCGTACCCGGCTGTTGCACGCACGCTTCTCGACCGCTTCCTCAAATTGCTCAAGTGACTCGAATTTGCCGCCAACTTTCTCACGCGCTCTCATGATGGCCTGGCAACCATTCTCAGAGCAGCCTTTCACAGCAGAGAAGGGCGCATACAGAACCTGGCTGCCGTCTTCCAGCGTGCGGATCTCAATTCGGTTAGATGACACGTTAACGTCTGGTGGCAATACGCGAATGCCATAGGTCAGCGCATCCTTAACCAGCCCTTGGTGCTTATCCTCGCCCAGAATGGTGAGCGCAGCAGCGAAGAACTCAGCAGGGTAGTGTGTCTTTAACCACATAGACTGATAGCTGATCAGTGAGTAGGCAACGGAGTGTGATTTGTTGAACTGATACGCACCGTTCTTCTCGAAGGCATCCCAGATCTCCTTAGCTTTCGTCTCAGATAAACCCGGTTGTGACCCTGTAACGCGTACAGCAGCCATAGGCAATTTCACACCTGCCTCCAGCGCTTCTTCGACCGTCCGCAGTGCGCCGTCCTCACATTTGAAGTGTTCCGCGCGGTGAATACGCTGCGTTGTGCCGTCTTCCATCTCAACGTCGATCCAACCCGCTTGAGCCTGAACGACGAACTTCTCGCCCATGCTCTTCATCTTTTCCATATTCTTTTTACCGATAGCGGAACGCACACCATCTGCTTCGGCCATCGTGAAGCCGGCCAGCAATCGTGTCGCGTTCATCGTCTGTTCCTGATACAGAATCACGCCGTTGGTTTCCGCGGTAAGTTCGTCCAGTACCGGGTGCAGCGACTGTGGAGCCATGAAGCCTTTGGCCACGGAGACATAGTCGTCCAACATGCCGGATTGAATCGGGCCAGGTCGGAAGAGTGCGGTCGTGGCGACAACGGTTTTGAAGCTCATTGGCTCAATGCCACCGCCCAGATCTTTAAGCAGCTTGCGCATGGGGCCGGACTCCAGCTGGAATACGCCCTGCGTGTACCCTGCAGCGAACCCATCCAGAACCTTGCGATCGTCCAGTGGGATAGCATCGAGATTGATGTCTTCCCCGGTACTCTCTTTGATGTAGCGTTTCGCGCTATCCAGCAGATCGAGCGTTGCCAGACCGAGAACGTCCAGCTTAATCAGCCCCATCGCCTCGCAGTAACGTTTATCGAACGCAATACAGCGAGCATTGCCACGCAGCTCGACGGGCGTGCGCTCTACCAATGGAACACCAGCGACGATCATCCCCGCAGCGTGACGACCAAAACCACGCATCAGGCTTTGCAGCTTACACGCCGCTTTGAACGCTTCCGGGTTTTTCGTGGCGTATTTGTCCAGGCTGGCCAGTTGCTCGCGCAGCTCTTCCAGCGACAGGCTATCGTCTTCCAGATTCTTGAACTCTTTGGATACCGCCATATCCGCAGTGTCGACACCGTAAATACGCGCAGTGTCACGCAGCGCCGAAGCAGCGCCCAGATAGGTGAAGTTCGGAATACCGGCAACGTAATCTTCGCCATAGCGTTCATTCAGATACTCGATCACCTCATGACGACGTGCCTGGCTGAAGTCCAGATCCGCATCCGGCAAGTCGAGACGTTCAGGGTTAATGAAACGCTCAAACAGAAGACCGTGACGGATAGGATCAACGTTGGTTATGCCTATGCACCACGCCACCAGAGACCCGGCAGAGGAACCACGACCTGGCCCGACAGGAATGCCAGTTTCACGACTGTGATTCATCAGGTCGCGCACCATTAGGAAGTAGCCACAGAAGCCCAGGCGGGTCAGCGTGTCCATTTCGTACTTCAGGCGATCAACATACACACGGTGCTCAGAAGCCGGTGGTGTGTAGCCAAACTCTTTGGTAGTAAGACGCTTGCGCAGCCCCGCGACAGCCAGCTTCATCAGCGTTGCAGGCTCGTCGTCTGCCATCTTGGGCAGTGCTGGTGGCAATTCATGCCAGCGCCATGTGCAGGCTTCAATAATGGTGTCCTGCGTTGTTGAGGCCATAGCCGCCGTCACTGGTACACCCATACGAACGGAGAATGCTTTGAGCGCCTCAAGCAGATGCCGGCGCCCATTGATGGCGTTGTCACGCTGGTGGGGAATACGGAGACGATGCGGCTGGTCGATCTTGATGTTGTTCGTCACCATGTGCGCAATGTCTTTAATGTCTGCATCCTCGACAGCTTCGTAATAAGCGGGATAGAACGCCACTGGCTCGATTTTCAATGCGCTTGCCACTTTCATCGCCCGGACGTTAATCTGGTCGTAGAATGGCGTAGGGTGCGGATAAACTACGCTGTAAAAGTTCTCGCGCCCGCCAGCACTTACAAGCGTGCCAATGATCTTCGCGAAATCGCGGCGCTGAAAGACACTGCCAATGTCAGAGGTCAGCAGGATAATGTTGCCTTTGGCATACGCGTCTGCCAGTTGGTGGAGTGCCAGGCGCGGAACGAAGTAAAATTGCTCGCGCTTGTTGGCCAGGGTCATCAGCTCACACACGTCACGATAACCCTGTTCGTTTTTAATCAGAGCGGTGAAGCTGTAGCTCCGTTCACGAACCAATGATTCCATACATCCTCCTGACTCTTTCGCCAGGCGAGCGCGGTGCTCATACGTAGGATCATCGACAATATTCAGCTTTACACCACAAATAACAGCGATGTCGTCACCCGCGGCGCGCTGAAGGGAATGACGCTGGCAATGTTCATACTGTCAGCGGAAATGACAGCGGTGTAGCCAGCGTCTCTCGCGATTCTCACCGCGTTTTCTGCTTTTAGAGCCGACTCTCCCAGGGAGAAGTCAGTTCTGACCATCAGAGCCTTCATGTGTTTTTACCTTTCTGGTTTTCTTGATTTTGTCATTGGGGAAGCCAACGAACTTCCCATACATCGAAATCGCAACCTCTTTGGCTGACTGGTGGCACTCGGGCCTATCCGGACACGCCAGACAAGCCCGGCCAGTTTCAGACGCTGCGATAAGAGAGCCGAAACATCCTTTACGCACGATTAACCGAAGATCTTCTGAACCACTTCACGCGCTGCCTGTGCAGACGTGGATGGAAGTTTATTGATAAACGACTTTTCGATGCCGGCAGAGAAATCACCGCGCATCATTCCGATTTTTGCGGACAGCAGCAGCTCGCGAGGGCCGATTGGCTGGCTGATCAGATGCTGTTCATAACCTTCACGGACAAGGTTCGCGAATTTCACCATCTTCTCGGCGTATTCGCGGATGACGCCAGCCTCAGCCAGCATGTTGACTTCAGCCTTAGTGCTCATGTACTTCACGTTCGAAACAATGCCGAAGCGCGAGAAGTTCGCCGCGTTCTGGATGTTCGTTCCTTGATAGAGACCCGTTTCGTCGCCAGAGCCGTTAGTGTTTCCAGTGCCAATGAAGGTAAAGCGTTTATGCGGAGTGATACGGCGCCAGTCCGGAGTTGCCTCTTTGATGATCAGCGGTTCTCCTTCAAGAACTGGCTGGTACACACCCAGAATCTGCGGGAACGCGAAGTCATATTCATCAGCGAGGTACACCCAGCCATTTTTCATCGCCAGCGCCAGCAAACCCGGCTCGAAGTAGGTGGAGCCATCGCGAGCGAGGATCTGGCCTGTAACGTGTGCTTCTTCCATAGACGCCGTATGCTGGGCGCGGATCAGTGGTCGATTCAGCAGGGCGCATAGCTGCGTAGGAAGAGAAGATTTACCGGTTCCTGCATGACCCCAGAGATAGCCTGGGATTCCGATTTCCAGCATCATGAAGATGTCTTTAATCAGGTCGAAGTCGCCATACACATAGTTCTTCTTCGCTTCCGGTACGAACTCCGGATATGGCGTGTTGACATTGACTGTCACCTGTAGTGGTTTTCCGCGTGGCGTTCCCAGCTCTTTGATCGTTACGCCAAGCAGCTCGTGCGCGGCCACCAGTTCGGTCGTGTATTCGACCGTTCCTGCGTAGCCCGGGTGTGCGCTAATCTCCGCTACTTTTCCTTCGCCTGAATGCTTTTCGGCACGCTTCTCATTGAGTTTGGCCAGTGCCGTGCGAGAGATCGTTGGTTCATCCGGAAACGCAGTGGTGTACATTTTCACCACCTCGTCCACGTCCAGACCTTTCGCGGACTCAGGAATGTTCTCGCAGCGGCCCATAGAGATATGGGATTTCAGGTAATGAAAGGATTTGCCACACCACTTGCAGACGATGGCTTCCGGCAAATGTTCTTCTTGCTGTAGTGCAGTAGCGGTCATGTGTTTTTCCTTACTGTTTGTCGTTCGTGGGGTATATCTTATATAAATATATCAGGCTGTATAGTAAGTGATTACTTATTTTTACGGGTAAAGCCATTACCCAAGAATGATACGAGATAGCTCAGTGACGACTGACGGCCCTAACTCTTCTACGCTGTTTACCAGTGCGTAATTTTTGTAGTAACGCCGTGGTGCATCGGTCAGAACGCCGATAGCCATCAAATCGATGTCACTCAACGTCTCAATTTCTTTGGTGACGGTTCGCAAATGCTGATGGAACCCATCGCCTGCAGCACATGGCGCCCCGTCGCTCATAACCAGCATGATCTTCTTGTCCTCCATTCGCCCTGCAAACAGAGTCGCCAGCTGCGCGACGCTCTCACCATCGACGTTATTGAGCAGGGGGAATGTCTCACACACGCAGCCCATGCGGGCGCGGATCTCTGGAGAGTTGGCATTCTCATTCCAGTTTTTGATAATGGGCAGCATTAGCGCCTCGAAACGAGTAAACCCGCGCTTCGACATGGTTTCATAATCTGGGCTACCAAACGTGGTAAAGCCGGTGATGATGTTAGGCACATTGATACGATCCAGAGCATCCGCAATGGTGTAGGCGCTGGCGAGTGCCAGTTGAATCTTCCTGCCGCCCATTGAGCCGGACAAGTCGATCACCTGCTGGACGCACGCGTTCACCGCTCTGTGGTCTTCTTTCTTGCGGAACACGCGGTCGTCGTTCATTGCCAGACGATACAGGTTCGCGCCATGTATCCGCCCACGTCTCTGGCCTGGGATAAACTGAACTCGGTTGCGGCTGGCGATAGCTCGCTCCAGGTCTTTGGCCAGAGTCGAAGAAACGCCTGCTGACAGATGTTTTTCGATTTTCAGTTCAAAGAGCTTTCTGCCTTCCGGAACCATGCGGTAGCGATCGACCGGTGAGTGCATCGGGATTGCGCCGAACGTCTTTCTGGTGCGCTTTACATGCTCTTCAGCCTCATCAATCAACCCGATAAAGTCGTATGAACGATCGTATGGGCGATACTCAGAAAGTGAGGTGCTCATAAGCTCTTTGCTGATGGTGGCCGACAGTGCGTCTTCGGTCATTTCGCCTGTTCCGTCTTCCATCTCGTCGAGCGCCTTGAGTGCGTCCTCCAGAGTCATTTCATCCGGAGCAGGAACAAAGCCTGACTCACTGTCTTCAGGCGCTTCCGCAGCATCCTCATTTTCTTTACCTTCGCCGTCTGTTTGATCGGCGGCATCATCTTCCTCTTCGCCTTCTCCTTCCGACTCCCCGTGACCGGCATCGGAGTCTTCGCCGTCATCACTATCACTATCCCCATCGCCAGCGGCGCCAGAGCCATAACCATCGGAGTCATCGGCGTCTTCGCGAATGCCATCACCAGGCGTTGGAGAGCCAGTGTCATCACTACCACCTTCGTCATCAGAATCACCTGATTCCATGCCGGCATCATCGGATTCTGGGGTGTCTCCTGATTCCTCTTCGCCTGCTTCTGTATATTTACTTTCTGTATCACTAATTTCTTTATCCTCTGTAGGTAAGTCCTTATCTACTGATTCGGGCAAATCAGAATCCCCAGACTCTTCCTCTTCTGAGGCATCATCTTCTTGCTCTTCCTTGTCGTCGTCTTCGCCTTTGGTACGCTTTGGTGCTGATTCACTATGAGTCGGTTCGTCACCGGCTTCTGGGGTTTCCTCTGACTCATCCTCACTCTTCGACGGCTTCCTAGCAGACGATTTAAGCTCTGGTAATTTGCCCTCTGGCTTGTCTTTCATATCCTGCATGATTTGGGCGATAGCAGCTGCTACCTTCACGCAGTCTTCTGTGTTCGACATATTGCGAACGGCCACGTCGATACCATGCTCTTTGAGCAAGGCCACAGGCTTCTCGATGAGGTGCCAGTGTTCTTCCATAAAGTCGATGAAAGGGCTTTGGCCATCCCAGGCGCGAACGACCGGGCAAAGGAAGAATTTCAGGAACAATTCACGCTGGTTGCCGTGGCAGATTGAAACCGCCTCTGACACTTTGCCCTTGAAGTATTTGTCGATCACCAGGTTCTGTGTGGCCAGCAAATTGCGACGAGTTCCGTTGAATACCTGTCCCATTCTGCGTTCAATAAAAACGTCTTCCAGCGCGTTCCAAAGCCCGGTAGACGGAGCCTTTCCTTTCTCGCGCATCTTCATTGCGACTTTCGGATCAGTAAAGAGGATATGGGCTACCTCATGGTCGAGAAAACCACGTACTGCGTTCATGAGGGTTGGTGACGCGTCGTCCGGTATAGATGGGATGTTTACCAGCACTGGTTCGCCGCGCCGGTTGTAGCGGACATATGCTTCATTGCCTCGCTCTGCAACAGGTATCTGTTTGCCTGATAGCATCGCTACAACTCGTTTTACGCAGTCGCGAAAGTCCTGTACCTCTTTCAGCACAGATCTGGTCATGGCTTTGGACATGAGAATTTCCTTGTTATTAAAACAATTTGTTTTCTGATGTGCGTAATTTATCACTGTACGAACAGGCAACTAAGCTGTTCGTACAGGCATCTATAGGCAGGAATGTGTTTTAAATGGTTCTCACGGCAAGGGAGCCGCAACCGGTATTGATGAGAGTGAAATGTTTATTTTTTAGCTCAAAAGTGAAAACCGTCGTATCAACCATTTCCACGGGAAGCTCTTCAGATTCTAGTTCTGTCAGGATCGTCGCGACGCCATCCAGTCCAATCGCATATGCGTGTCCAACCTCAAGGGCGGTCAATTTAGAAGTTATATTTTTCATTTCATATCATCCAACTGAACACATTTGAAAGTTCGGCAATACTACTACCTATTGTATCAATATGGAATGCAACTATATCAGATGCGTCTTACTTATTTCTGTAAGCGAATAGTGACAAATCGCCTAAAAACCATAGTATAATGGCGGTATGCCGGGATTTTGTGCCTACCGAAATTAAATAGATAAGTCTTTACAACCCTGGCCTTTGCTGTAATATCAGTAAGCACTTACCAGAGATAAACAAAACACGCAAGGTTCACTACATGGCTACCAACGAAACAGAGATCAAACAAGGTCGCTACGCAGCTTACATTGACTCGTTAATCACAATCTCGCCTAAAAGTCAGGCTACCATTGCCAAAGAGGTTGGGTACAAGAACGCCAACAATCTCTCTCTCATCAAAAGCGGCAAAATCCCACTTCCAGTAGATAAGGTTCGAGCATTAGCCGAAGCGCTGGATGCAGATCCGGTTCGACTGATGCTGATGGTTCTGGAAGAACGTCATCCTGAGCTGCTTGAGTTTTTTCGCGAAGAGGGCACTGCACCTCTCTCCGCTGATGAAAAACTCGTTCTAGAAGCGTTCCGTAACCGTTTTGACGGTCAACATGGTGCGTCAGAAAAGGTGGTAGAGGCCATCAAGTCACTGTGAGAAATTTACACGAATAAGCTCCGTGGCTAGACGATCTCCCTTGAATTTGTGGTCTATCTCGTCTAAGTCTGTTTGATTAACGATAGATGCGATGTACGTTGAGAAGTTATTCAAGGCGTCTCGCATCTCATCCATATAATCGTGGCGATCATAGACGCGATCTATCCCTTCAAGACTGTGGTTCATAATCTTACGGGCCACCTCCTGATTAATCCCCAGAGCAGGGAAATAACTACGCGCTGTACGTCTCAGATCGCGTGGGGTGAATGACTCAACCTCCATCAACTCAGGTCGTTCCAGTATCCTTCTCAGTGCCTGGGCAATGGCCACCTTAGACATTGGCGTATCCACGCCCTTCTTCTTATTCGAAGGAACGAGCCACTGGCTGTCTTTCCCGTACTCGAACAACTCTTCCACGCATTGACGCATCAATGGGCTTAACGGCAGCGCGTGCTGTCTGGCCGATTTGTTTCGCGTACCTTGATTCCATACATCACGTTGAAGGTTGAACTCATCCTTTCTGGCCCGGAGCACTTCATCGGGTCGTCTGGCAGCGACAAGACAGAGCCTGGCCGCCCACTTTGTGCCTTCGCACACATTGAAGTAATCCCAGACGTTCCAGAATACCCAGACCTCGGCGTCAGTCAGCTTACGTTCGCGCGGCACTGGCTTTGCGCCACCGGCAACTCTATTGAGCGACATATCATTCAACGGTGATGTATCAATCAGCCCCTGAAAGGCGCACCAGCTCAGGAACTGTTTCATCAGGGAGAACACGCGTCTGCCCTGGACGATCTTGCCTTCCAGTATCAGTGGGTTCACCAGCTGGTTGACCAAGACCCTACTTATATCACTTACCTTTACATCAGAGATATGCGGCATTACATGTATCAAAACACAATGAACGGCTATTTCAGGTCGACGTCTCGTTATCAGTAAAGATAAGCGAGTGAATAACATGAAGGCGGAAGAAAACGACATGTCACCGTCGAATTTGGCGGTCGACACTGCCGACAAACCGGAAGCGCGTTCGAGGTACTCGATGGCTTCCCGAGAGGTGTTTTCTGCTGCGCGTGCTTTATCAAAGGTGTTTTTCATCGTCCACTCACTGAGTGAAGCCCTATTTACTGTATGTATAAACAGTATATTAGGCATAAGTTTTTGTATGATCAACCATAAAATAGCCTGTTTTGTACAATGATTCCATACTTAATAGGTATGGAATCATTTAAGGCCGAAAATTTAAATTCTGAGATTTTATTAGCGTGATTGTCACGGATTAGTGAGAGCTTGAAATGCGGCGGCGTATGCAGCGATATCGGCCATAATTTTTGGATCTTTCGCAAACTGATGTGCGTTGTTAGGGAAGATTGCCAATAGGCTATACACATCTTGGAAATGTGCATGTTGACTGTAAACGAGTGCGCGGTCGCTTGTGCAATTGAATCTGTTGCGGCTGCTGGTTCGTTCTTGCTTCGTGAACAAGAGATGAACGTGATAAACGCGGGAGGACACAATAGCACCCGGAGCCGTATACGGGCCATCTTTCCCGAATACGGCTGGGTACATGCCTTGTTTAAGCGACGTGAAATCGTTGAGTAACGTGATCTTTAAGTCAGGCTTTATATCGAAGGTCGGCTGTAAAAATTGGGCGTAACTATCACTGTTCCATGTGACCTTCATCGTTCAACCTCAATGGAATGAGAAGTTGGCGAAGACGTCCTCATCAATGAGGCCAGTCTGCGATTCGATGACGTCTACGTCGTTAAAACACTGATTTAAAATCAATAGCAGATCAGAGATAGCCAAACGATACTCAGTTACAGAATCGCTCAGGCGCTTCAAGTATGGATGAGGTTGCTCAGAGTCACGAATCAACTTGTTAACGAATCCCTCCAAACCACGAATGGTCAGGTCAACGTTCTTCAGTTCTTCGTAACGGCTTTCACCGAAGCTGCTGCGAATCTTTTCCGCTTTCCATCCAGAGATGGCATTAGCCAGGCGAACGTGTTTCGCCGTCAATTCTGCGAGCTTGCTTTCGATCTCTGCCAGCTGTGCCGCATCACGGTTCTCTTGAACAGGAATACCCGCAGTACTCACATAGGCTTGTACTTTGAATCCTGCGAATTTCGCAGAGTGCTTCACCGTGCCACGGAAGCGTCGATATCCAAGCGGCTCAATAAAGGCACGCCCAGATTTGGCTTTAGGCTTTTCATTTGAAAAACGCGAAGCGTTAGAGGTCACAGTAGCAAGAGCATTGCTAATGACACTCATATCTTCAAGGCAATTTTCTAAACGCATAAAACCTCTTAACAACTCGATGGCTCGTAACTAAGTGTACGCTGTGTTGATGAAAGCGACAAATAATAAACGGCCCCAAAAGGAGCCGTATTGTATTACAGAGTGCTCGCAAAAGCAGCAAATTCTGTATAGCCGCCGATAGGTTCACCATTTACGAACACCTGCGGTATGGTTTCCACCGGCTTGCCAACCAGGTCGCTCAACTTCTCTTTGTCGATGCCGGCAGACACAATATCGATGTATTCGTAATCACCAAAGCCGTGGCCGTGCAGCTGCTTCGCCAGCTCGACCGCACGTTTGCAGTATGAGCAATTATCGCGTCCGTAGATAACGACCTTCATCACTTCACCCCGTGCAGCTGCTGCTTGAGAAGATAGCCTTCCAGGGGCCAGATTTTGGCAATTGCGTTCTGGCGTGCAATTTTACGCCCGATCTCCGGGTCAAAGTTCTCCGGGCTGGCGCACGCAGACTCGCCGGTTACGGTAAAGCCGTTCTCCAGCACAAGAACGCAGAATGTCAGCAGTTCGAGTGATTGCGGGGCCGGTTCAGGCTCTTCCTGCTTCAGCCACAACGGTGAGCTGCGATATCCGTCCGCGCCGGTAAAGTAAAACTCGCCTGAGATAACGGCTTCAATGCGTTCCGGGGTAACACGCGCGGCCGTTTTGCCTTTGGCCACAATCTCTTTTTCGATATCCATATCGGTCATTTTGGTTTCCTTACGTTAAAAACGAGCGATCCGGGCACGAAGAATCAGGTCATACGCCTTCATCGTGTCCAGCTGCTTAATGAGGATGATGCGGTCGACATACAGCAGGCGAGCAAACCCGTCGCCGGCAATGTACGCCTCCAGTTCTTTGATGCGGCCACACAGTTCTTCGTGTTCATCCATGACACGTTTCTGGTGTGGCAGGTACTCCTTGGTCATTGGCTTCCCCTTACTGATAGGCTTCCAGTGCGACTTTGCATAGCTCAGAACGCACGCAGTCTTCGGTCGCAAACTCAATAAGGCCAACATGGGAGGAAGGTTTAAAACGCTCCAGTGCATCTTCCAGACCAGACTTAACATTGCCTGGCAGGTCGCATTGCGTCACATCCCCGTTCACAATGACAGTTACGTTCTCGCCCATACGGGTAAGGAACATTTTCATTTGTGACGCTGTAACGTTTTGTGCCTCATCGAGAATGACTACAGCGTTCTCGAACGTTCGCCCACGCATGTAAGCGAAGGGGGCAATTTCTACTTTGGCCACCTCTGGCTTTAAGCAATATTCAAGGAATGAGCCACCCAAACGCTTCTGTAGCACGTCATAGACGGGCCGAAAGAACGGGGCGAACTTCTCGCTCATGTCACCCGGAAGGAAGCCCAGATCTTCTTCTGCTTGCAATACCGGACGCGTCACGATGATCTTCCCGACTTCCTTATCCAGCAGACGCTGCGCTGCGACGGCAGCAGCCAGGTAGGTCTTGCCGCAACCGGCTTCACCAGTGGCGAACGTCAGAGGTTTGGTATCGAGAGAGATAAGATAGCGGGCCTGGGCCTCGTTACGCGCTTCGATGGGAGAGTTGTCGCGTTTAGGTTTTGGTGGCAGAGCATGGGCGGCAGCCAGTTCGTCAACGATGATTGTGTCAATTTCGTAACCGTGGATGCGTGGTTTCGACTTCAGAGCCTGACGAGCTGCGCGACGCGCCTGTTTACGTTTGTTTCCCATATTGAGTCCTTTCAAGTGAGTTACCGAAAGAACTATACTCACAAATAATAAGTAAGTCATTACCTACGAGTGCGGATTTAAATGTTATATCAGCGATGCAAGATCAATTTATCACTAATAAATATTGATAAAATAATACGCTAAGACCACAAAATTTCTGTTATCCGATCCAACCTATATTGCTTGTATAAGACACATGAGGGCATTTAATGCAGCGTCTAACAATTTATGCAGCTGTAGTTGCAACATTAACGGGGTGTAGCGGGCATTACGCCCCATCAGCAGAAAAGACAGCGGTAGACCAGTTGAAAACAATAAATGACAATAGTGAATTATGCTTGGAGTTAGCCAAAGTTAACAGCATACCCGCAAAATCTGGAGGCGTGGCCACGATGCAAAGAGAGGATTTTGACATTTATTATGCTCAGAAAACCTATCTAAAGCAACGCATTGCCGCACGCAGACTAGATTGCAGCAAACTTAATAATTCGCAGAAAGCAACACTCGTTGGAGAATTGAGTCCGGAACAGGCATTAGCGAGAGTCTCAACGACGTGCAACGCCATAGCACAGCGTTCACAGTTTGCCGATCCAAACGTTGTTTATGCAATGTGCAACCGCGGCTACAAAGCAACGGCCAAAAAGTGTAGCCATGATATGGCCCAGTTTACAGAGCAGTCTATGCACCTGACTGGTACGACACGAGCTGAATATCTCGAAATAGGAGGAGGATTCCGTGCAGGTTGTAATTTACATTTCAAAGGCTAAGTTCAGTTTGAGAATGCATTAACTGAATAATATTATCACAATTCATATTTACATTTTTTGCGTCATAAGGAATAACTGTGAACCAAGCTAGACATCATCACTACCTTTCTCAGTGCTATTTGCGAGGATTTACGAAAAATAGAGGTGTGAAATCAAAGCTTACTGCCTTTGATCTAAAAAATAAAAAAATCTTCGAATCTAACACTCGAAATGTAGGAGGAGTTAGAGATTTTAACAGAATTGATGCTGAAGATGTTGATCCTAATGTACTCGAAAGTACACTGGCTGAGTTTGAGGGTAGCGTTGCTACAGAACTTAATAATCTTAGTCAGGGTAAGCCATTCTCAGGAGAAACAAAGGATATTCTTCTCACTTTTATTTCATTACTCGCTGTAAGAACACCAGCTATGCGAGAACACTTACAATCTCAAATAACCCCGATAGTAGAAATGGTCGCGAAAATGACTGTTTTAAATCAAGAGAGATACGAGGATACTATCCGAGATTATGAGGAAAAATCTGCGAAATCTCTTCCCGTAGTTCCATTTGAGAAGATGAAAAATTTTGTCGAAGGTGGGCAATTCTCAATTTCGGTTAAGCGTGAATTTCTCATAGCGGCAGAAATGGAAATGTCTAAGGCTATTGATACTGCGCTCCGTAGCCGTAGCTGGCGATTATTCCGTTCTACAGATGAATCAGGCACCTTCATAACTTCAGATCACCCAGTAAGCTTGATGTGGACAGATGGCAGGCCAGGTTCACCAGGTTTTCTAGTTGAAGATACCTGTGTTCTTTTCCCCATATCGAAAGATATAGTGCTGTATGGGGATTTCGGTGACATAAGTGGTCAGTATCATGCAACTAAAAAATTAGCTGCTCATTTCAATACATGTGTCATCTATAATGCAGTCGAAAGGGTATTTTCTTCCGATCGGACGTTTAATTACATTGATGGGAATGGTGTAATCAAACAGGGGAAAAAACTTATGTGAAATTGGTAGGGGTAGTCATGCCCCTATGATTTTTTTGCGTTTTTCTTCTTCCAAACGTGAAGTTTTAATCTGTATTATCTGTTTATTTTCATTGTTGTTATCTCCATGCAAACAGCCTCACTCCTACTACTGGTGGTGCTACAGATAAATAGTTTATGACTTAGCCAAAATTAACAGATGCTTTTTGATAGTAGATAACTGCCGCCTCCAACTCGCGAACATATCTGTCAAACTCGCCTACAACATACATCAGAAACCGATCGTTCATGAGAATCTCGTCGAAAGTATTGACTGTTATACCAGCGTTTTCATTCATTGCTCGGTTTACTGCGCGAATCTCACGTGATTTCTTTAAGGTTGAATTTGCAAGGCTATGATAATTTTCGACAACACCGTCATTGTGGGCCATGATATTTCTGATTGCAGCAAGATGATCAATGCTTCTGATGCCTTTGCCACCTATAGATCCAGTAAGTCGCTTATGACAGTCTTCGACCAATTTGAATTTTTTGTCAGTCTCCTCTCCCGACAATTTATCCATGACATCAAGACATTCGACCACGTGGTGTTCAAATAGTCCATACATCGTCAAAAAAGCTGAACGACGAGTAAGTTGTGTAATCAGGTGTTTGTGTTTCGATTTTACTTCATCAGCATTATATCCAGAACTGGAGCCGCAGGTAAAATACGGTACCGTATACCGATAAACATTACCGTCATCATCCTCATGATAATCTTCAAACTCATCTTCCAATACCGCGCCCGGAAGTGCGGCATCATTGAGAGCACTTACAATGTTTGTCTCAGCTTGTTCAGCGAGCATATTCATGACTCTTATTGATGTCTTAGCCTCCCAAAGTTTTAAGCTGAAAAATAGCTTTGCCATCAGTAGAGTTCCCTAAAGTGTTTCGCAGATAGCTCAAATGTAACTCCAACAAAATATTTAGCAACGCAAAAGGGGCCGAAGCCCCTTTGATTTTTGCGCTAAAAAAGTGTTGCTACGATGCTAAGAAGCAATGGTTAAGAACGTCTGCCGTGTCTATCACAGCGCTGAACGGTCTGGCGACATTTGCGGAGTCTTTCCGTTCCGACGGTGGTGGCGAACTCCAAACCGTTCAGCGCTGTGTTGGCGATGGTGGGTGGATTCGAACCACCGACCAGTTGATCAACAGTCAACCGCTCTACCACTGAGCTACACCATCATTTTTCGCGGCGGTACTTGTTCATGGGCAACCAGGCAACCAAGGACTTTCCCGCAACTTGCACTTTCCGTTAGTGCCAGACGAGGCTTGTGGCTCGCTCACATAGAGCGAAGATCTTGAATCCTTCACGGCGGTTGATGGCCGCCAGATTTTTCGATCTTATCGGATGTATGGAATCATCCATGTTGTGAAACCAGGGGCTACATAGGCAACAATGATTTCACCAGAGGGTTAAAGAATCCTGCTTTCACAACGTTGAGGCCACTGAACCGATTTATGTTCGACCCAACATATTAATCAGTCGCTACAGCTCTGTGGAATCACCTGTATGATTAAAAGAAAACAGTGACCTCAACGTTGTGCGCTGGCTAACCATACCAGCCGGGTTACGTCGCCGCTTTTAACCCAAGATTAAACGACATAAGTAATGGAAATGACGTAACAGGATGGACGGTTAGCTGGCTGAAACCGGGATGATGGAATGGAATGAGGAAACCAACCGTCCATCCTGTTACTTCATCGGAAAGAGCATGGGTGGTGCCGTATCATGCTCTCTCCTGCGTTCTGCAATCACACTCGCTCAGTGTGTCCCATTTCGGTGACGAGGCTGGAAACTGACCTCGCTGGTGTTTGGCTTCTTAGGCTACTGCCAGGTACGTATCTTCGTTTGCAGTTATATTTAACGTTCAAACAGTCGCGTCTCAACGAAAACAAGTGAATCTTATATATACTAGATAAGTAAGCAAATACTTATTTCTCTATACATCGTTTAGTTGCTATTTTTTTGATCAAACTCACCTTCTGTTCCGGCGTTCTCGTGATGATGGCCGTAAAACGCTTAGCTTGAATAGTGATAGATTCGTTCTCCTTCAGTTCACCGTAGTGAGTCTCCAGCAAAGAACCCAGGCGCCACAGACCGTCGTCTATGCGTTTGTAGCTGGCAAATCTGATCAGCAGTAGCTTTACGATTAACTGACCAATGTAAAAGGCACATCCGAAGCCGGCCGCCACAAGGTATGTCGCCAGCCACCAGTCGAAAGAGGTCAAATTGCTCATTTCCACACTCCCGTCTCGTGAACAACTCGATACAGACGCTTACCGATGCGAAGCGTTTTAGTTTTCAGTTCCTGCCTGACCAAATCGCGACAGATACTGAAGCCGAGTGCCACGCCGCCAGCAAAAGATAATAGGATGTATGGAATCATCATAACGCCCCTTCCTCAGTCAATTCCTTCAATAATGAGTGTCCTTTTTCTGTGAGCTGATAGTTCTCCACACATCCTTTTGGCGAAACGTTAGCGACAAGATTCATGCGTTCCAGTTTGGCACGGGTCTTTGGCTTCCAGTTAGCGTAGAACTGTTTCCACTGGCTGATTTCACGGAGAGTTTCTTTCTCCCGTTTACTTAACATGATCATCCTTAATCTCCTTCAGTGAGTACGTGATATCTACAATGCGGCAAATGCGGCCGAGCATCAGTCTTTATCTCCAATATGGTCTTCGGTATCTCGCAGACATTTCGGCCACTTCAGACGCGGGTGGCGTAAGCTGCCTTCTGGCGTTTTCTCATGGCAGTGAACCTCGACGATGCGTCCACGATACTTATCCTGATTGTTCCAGATCTCATCCAGGTACTTATGCTTGATACCGCTGGCACGAACGATGACGCCGCTCTCCAGACGAATCACTATCTTGCCCAGCGTATGCGCAAAACCAGAGTCCGGGTCGCCTGGCTCGAAGTCGATGATTTCACCGTCTTCAGAATCCTCGTCTTTCAACTTCCACCAGCTGCGGGTACGCTTGAACTCGTAAACAGAGTCCGGATCTTTCCCCATCTCCCCTTCTTCGTTCTCGTCCAGGCGCTTCATAAAGCGTTCGATGAAGTCTTCATGGCTATGGATGATGTAGAAAGGATGCAGGTGGATATCTGGCGCATAATCCTCTCCGCGAGTGTTGCGGAACAACGCCACCAGCTTGGCCAGGCGCTCTTTCAGCTTCATGCCGGTTTTCAGGTACTCTTTGCTTTTTGCCTGAGCACGCCACTCTGGTAAGAAGAAATCGAAGATGTGGTAAACGGCACCAATGGCTTTCACGTTCTTCTTGCGAAGCGCCGACACGGACTGGTTGAACGTACCTGCAGTACCCTCACCATCGAAAAAGATGTGCTTGAAACCGGAGAGTCTGCCTCGCTCCAGCATGGCTGGTTTAAGGTGATCGAGTGACGTAATCGGATTGCCGGTACGCGTCAGGAAGTTCACCTCTTCCTCGTCAACGATGACTTCGCAGATAACCCGGAGACCATCGAGTTTGAGGCTGCCGATCATTGGCCACTTGGCCTTGGGATTTGGTTTAAATGGGTATTTGTCGCCTTTCTCCTTGTACGGAGACGCCAGCTGTACCTCAAACTTCGGAATTGGGTTTTCGAACACCTTGTTGCACAGACTGATACCGACGCCGGCTTTCGGATCTTTCAGCAGGAAGCGACGAAACACGTCCTGCCCGTCAGCGCACATTGAGGCAACAAGTGATTCGACAGCAGTAATGGCCGCGTTCCCGGTCAGTTCGCGCGCCGCCAGCTTCTCCAGCAGCTCGACTACCTTCTGGTCGCTGGGTACGGAAGTATCGAGTGGCTCGGCCACTTTGTACTTCTTCACACCGAATCGAATTAATGGGTTGAGCATTAGCGAAACCATGCTCTGCTCAAATTCATCAAGGTTGGCCAGCGCCTCTTTCTTGGCGTTGGTTCCCATCGTTTTTATGGCATCCAGCTTGTGCTTTAGGGCGATCAGTTTTTCCATTAGTGTTTAACCTCCATCGGTCGCTCGGGAGTTTTCATGTGTTTTCTTTGGTTGCTTCTTCAATGAGTGCCGCGTACACGTCAGTGACGGGCGCCAGTGAATCGGTGGACGTGGTTTCGGGTTTGGCTGGTTCTGTTTTCTTCGTGCGTTTAACCAGACTGTTAATCGTCATGGTGTTGCGCTTCCGGGTGAGCGTGCTGGCGTGGTCGTTTTGCTCTTCCACTTCTTTGATAAGCGCAGTCATATCGATGAAGTAGAGCTGTTCGCCTTTGCGGATCTCTTCGACCATCATCTTCAGCGCCTGGCATTTTCCAGCAGCAATGGCCGCAGCGCAGGACTGGAAAGATGTAGCCGGGAGACGCTTCTCTTTGTAGGCGAGGATGGTGTGCTGGCAGACTGTATAGCTGCAATGAGCCTCATGGCCGTTGATCTTCACTTCCGGGCAGCGCAGCGAATAACCGTTGTTTCCGGAGATAGACGGGATTTTCGACAAATCTGTTCTTGTGGACATGCTTCTAACCGTAGTCGTGTACTTACTTATTGAGCGCAGTTTAAAAAAGCCCCACCAGGGGGCTAAATGGTTTTTCGAGGCTTACCAGGTCGCCCAGCCAGTCATTTTGTCCTGAGCGGCTTCGAACCGGTATGGCTCCAGTAAATCGTTGGCATGGTGGACGGCGTAGGATTTTGCCTCCTGTTTAATCATCGGCAGCTCGTTGGCCAGGCGTGCCACCTGCCCTGCAAAACTGGCGAGCACACCATCACATGCCTGACCCGCATCGACAATGATGCGCACCAGGTCTAAGTCGCTGCGGCACATATCGCAGATGATGCCGTATTCAACCTCACGAACACGCTGCACCGCCTTCTTGGTGTCAGCATTTACAACTAAATCCAGCAGACCAGGCGGGGTCTTCAGCTCAGAAGAACGTTCCATTACTTCAGGCAATTCGATGATGCTTAGGAATGCGGCGCAGGCTGTGTCCTCTTCAGTTTCCGCTCTGTTTTTGATCGCTCTTAGGGTGATGTCTACGACACTAAGAAGCTCTTCACCATGCAGGCATTGGGCATAATTCGTGAAGACGATACGGCCGTCGTACCAGGCGCCGGTACGTATCTCCATCGAGCCATTCTCACCCTTCTTCATGAAAGCCACCAACGCGGCACGCTTCTGTTTAATGCCCGGTAATTCAGGGGACTCTCCAAAGCGAACCCACACCCGCATGTAAGAAGAACCTTCTGCAAGCGATACAGTCTTCAGCACCTGTGCAATATGCTCCAACGCCGCATCGATGGCTTCACCAACAATTTTCTGGCGTTCGTCAGCGTCGATTTCCACGCCCGATTTATCAATCATCTCTGTCACGGATTTTTGAATGTCTTCTTTCATCGGTATTCCTCACTCAACAATGCGCTTATTCTTACAGAAACATAAGTATGTATCTACTTATTAATGTAGGCGCTCTCTCGCTTTGAAGACTGACACTGACAGGCTCACCGAATTGAAGTAACCTCTCTAACTACAAACGCACCTTTGACTACCACACGACATTCACTTGGTTAAACACGAAACGATATGAAATTCATCAACTCAACAGCACTACTCGCATTGTCACTGTTTCTAAATTCTGGTTCGGCGGTAGCTAATGAAAATCAGAGACTTATTGAATCTGCCGCAGGTGGAGATATCATTTCGCAGCGTGATTTAGGGGTAAACTATCTAAAAGGCATAAACGGCTTCGAAAAGAACTATCCTCAAGCAAAAAAATGGCTCACATCGGCAGTGGAAAAAGGAGATAAGCCAGCCTCTCACGCCCTCGCATTAATGTACACATTTGGATATGGCGTCAACAAGGATTACCGTAGGGCTGAACAGTTATATAAAATTGCTGACAATGCGGTAGAAGGTGCTGCCTACAATAATCTTGCAGTTTTTTATGAAAAAGGCCTGGTAGGTAACCCGGACTCTGCTTTAGCTATTAAATACTATAAACTTGCTGTGGCTGCCGGCAGTCCAGAGTCTATGTATTATTTAGGTGCGAAATATCTGTCTGGAAACGGAGTCCCTAAGAATAGTAAGAAAACTTTTGAATTGTATAAAAAAGCGGCTGATAAAAACTATGTAAAAGCTATTACTAGCCTGGCCTCATTGTATGATGAAGGGATTGGAACAAAACGAGATGATGCTGAAGCCATTAAATGGTACAAAAAGGCAGCAGATCTTGGAGATCCTATGGGTATGTCAAATCTTGGTTATATGTACATTCATGGTGAAGGCACTCCAAAGAATTATTCTCTTGCCCGCTCATACTTAGAAAAGGCGGCAGATAAAGGCAATGAGGCGGCCTTGGCAAACTTAGGATATTTGTATTTAAACGGATTGGGCGTAAAAAAAGACTACCAAAAAGCAAGTGAACTTTATCAGGCATCTTGTGACAAAGGCGAAAAAATTGGCTGCGATTCACTTAATGATATGAAGAGACTAGGTTATTTTCGCACGTCTATAAAACAACCAAAGAATAAAATTGATAGCAATCGTCTTATTGCAAAATCAATAGATAAAGGTGTAAATGCGACATTTACTTGGCAGAGTGACGTTGCCACCTTCAAAGCTAATAATGGAAAAATTGACTGTAACTTTCTACAAGATAATACAGACAATGCAGGAAATCAGGCAACATCCTTTGTCTGCACAGACAATGTCCAGATTATTTTGAAGCGATTCAATGAAAGCAATAATGCCTACCTTGCGGTTATGACAGACAACTTCAAAACTGAGGTAAAGACGTTCTCTGTGAACGTCTATATTTCCGAAGTTAACTCAAAGTAATGCTGCTATGCCTTTAATTTTGGCTAACAATTCAAGCTGTTTGGTATATGGTTTAGCACGATAATAAGCCTTGAGGATTTGCTCTGGCGTCGCGTCGCCCGGGTCAAGTCCTTCCTCTCCCAAGCAGGCGACTTTAACATTGATGCCCAGACTGGCGATCCGTCTGGCCGCCGACATCGTGTTGCGGATCGCTTGCTTTTCGCTATCCCACATCATAATGACGTTGCGCAGGCCACGGGCCTTCAATGTCAGGAACGCGCCCAGCTGGTCTTCTGCATCTTCCGTTGTATTTCCGGATAAGTGCATCCCGAACGTGCCAATTGGCTCTACATAATCCCGCAGCGTCTCTTCGTCGAAGATGGCTCGCTTCACGCCCATTACGTCAAATGTCCCTTCACACACAACGACCGTTTGTTTTCCGACTGCGTTGTGGCCGTTGTAGAGAAACTTACCCGACGCCGGCAGCTGCATGGGGAAGAGGTAACGGCGTTCTGCTGCACCGGTAATGTCGCGCCCCTGGAAGGTCTTCATCACGCCATCCAGATCGTAAACCGGTATCAGGATGCGCATATCAAACACCTGTCCTTTGACCTGGTCTGTGTACGGATCGACGTATGCGTGCTTGCCTTCGACGCAGTAACGCAGATCAAAGTATTTAGCCAGCTCCGGGGAGATATGGCGCTCCACCAGATAATCAGGAAGACGACCGTCAATGGGGAGTTCGTAATGGCGCGGGAGAGCTACTGGCCCTTCGAGTTCAACCTTACTGGCCAGCACGACCTCTTCCTTCTTCGGCGCCCATCCTTGTGAGATCAGCGCGTTCTGGACGTACTCTTCAAAATCGCGACGGGATTTGCCGCTGTAGTGCTTGAGGAAGACCAGCTTGTTGAACTGAATCTCTTCGGGATGATCACCAGCAAAGCATTTGCCGACGCCATTGGTCAGGTTGAAATAAACCTTCCAGTTTGAGCTGCCGCATACCGGGCACTCCTTGATATTCACCTCACGTCCACGAGTACTGACACCACCACGACGGTAGATGATTCCTTCCATATCGAGCCATTGTTCAAAATCCAGCTCGGTCAGTAATTCTTTCAAGTCGCTCACGTTCTTAACCCTACTTTTTGCAGGTAATATCTTGATAAGCCTCGGTATTTGAATACCATAAAGGCTCATGTGTTTTTTCTTTTGTGGCTTTGGCAAAAGAGAAAATTTGTTCTCTTATGGAGACCGGCGTGGAGAGCGTTTCCCCACGCCTTCTTTTTTTAGAGGACGTCCATGATGCGTTCGATGAATCGCATTTGTTCAAGGTTCTGCTTAACGCGGATGCTTACGCCGCCTTTCTGGTTACGTGAACCAGCGAAGTACAGACGAGCTTCGCCTTTCGCTTCTTCCTCTTCCGTTTTGTTGATAGTGATAACGAGGTCAGCGATACGCACCTTCTCGATGTTATCCGCTGCGTGCATCATTGTGGCCACCTCAGAAGCGCCACCTTCCCTGTTAGTCTGCGATGCAGTGATGCCGGCCACGTTGTGTTTGTCATACAGCGCACGCAGGTCAGTGTAGATGCTGCGAATGTTGGCGCGGTCGTCGCGGAGGTCGTAGCTGGCACGCATCAGGTCAGCGTAGTCGACCACGACCATGTCGGGGATCATGCCATTTGCTTTCATGCTACCCAACATACGATCCAGATCTGCAGGCGACATGCTTCCGGACGGTCGTTCAACAATCCACAAGCTCCCCACGCCTTTCGTCGCGCCCAGCTCTGCCAGTTTGCGATGGACGTCGTCGCGGCGCTCCACCAGCTTGGACATTTCGGTCTCAGACAGACGGGCGTCAAAGCGATCTGACAGAATGGAGGTGTGAACTTCCAGCGACAGATACAGGACGTTGTAACCGGCAAGCGTGGCGTTGATGGAGAACTCTCCCATCGCCGTCGATTTACCAGACTTCGCGAAGCCCATGAACAGCACCATTTCACGCTTTGCCCAGCCTTTCTGGTAAAGCAGCTTGTCGAGCAGCGGTAGACCCGTTGTGATGCTGTTTGGCACGTAATCGTCGGACGCTTCGTACTCACGCGCCTTGTAACGCTCTGCTGATTCAGAGAAGTAATCGTAAATGCCGGTCGCTTCGTTAGAGCCAATTTGCTGGACTTTGGCCATGATTGCCATCGCGCCCTGAAAATCGCCCTTCTCTTTCATCTCAGCCGCTTTAATCAGCGCGTCGTCGAACGCTACGCTTTTGGCAAACGTCGCGACCTGGTCGACCATATACGCCGTATCTGACAGCTTCTCAGCGAGAATCCGCTTAAACGCCTCAACTACGTCTGGGAACAGCTCTTCGCGGATCGTCTTATCGCGTTTGGCGCGTTTGAGCATGTCGAGGATGGCCGACGATGATGGTGCGCTCTTATACATTCTGTAGTAGCCCGACACCATGTTCACCAGAATGGCGTTGGCCGCATTGGAGAACTGGTTTGGCGCAACCAGATCACCGGCGCGAGTCAGAAATTCATGGTCGCGACAGAAGTAGGCTGCGAGTCGATTCTGGAAGTCGTCGTCGAACTCTTCAGACAACCCTCGTCCTGTGTGGCAAAGTTCGGTCATGTGCTTTCCTTTGGTGCTTAAACAATTTGTTTTCTAATACTAAAAAAGCCAAATAGGGGATCAACAGAATCGCCGTGCTTCTTCCAGTTCTTCCGGGAAGTGCGCGTAAATCACACGCTCAGGCACGATTTCCATCAACCAGACAGCGGAGAAGATGATGCGGACGCGTTTGTCTCGGGTAATGCCACGCAGACGCTCCAGAACCCACTCAAAATAGCGTTCTTGAATCGGGTCGTGCTGCATGTCTCCCAGATGCTTAAAACTCACCAGAGAGTCATCCAGACGGGTTACAGCGCGTTTGGCTAACTTCTCTTCGAATATCTCGATCAGCTCGGGCTGCCAGAGATGCTGGGGGCGAGGTAATTTGTCCCACAGACGGCGTGCAGCTGCGGAAAGAACGGTAGAAATGAAGTAGTCATAAGAGCAGCAGTACTGGTCGGCAAACTGGCGTGCTTTCCAGAGAGACGTTTTGTTGGCCGTCGACAGCTCCTGATACGGCACACGTTTCAAACCGGTAGTGAATTGGGCCGTCTCATAGTGTTCTCGGCCATGCGACAGCATGATGTATGAGTACTGGCGCTTGTATGCCTCAGTGAAGAGGCATGTGGCCATAAGCGGGTGCATGTCGCGGTAATCAAACCACTTTGTCTCGAACAGCTCCGCCTCATCCTTGCAGCGTGACAGCCCAATATTCTCGGCCACCCACTTGTCCATGACTGTGGTGTCCCACTCGGTCATGAAGTCGTACTGGTCGTTGTTAATAGTGTTAAAGAAGATCTGGCTCATGTGCTCCGCCTGATAGGTAGTTACTTACTTATCATAATGGGCGAATCATAGCGACTGGAGACTGTTTTTGGAAGTGGAAACGGAAGGGAATGTGTCTGGGAAGTTGGCATAGAAAAAGACCTGCTTCCGTATAAATAATAATAAGTAACTTAGTATTTATATACAGAAGCAGGTTCTGAACTCGAAGTACCCACCAGATTCTGAGTACTGTCATGAAACACAAAAAAGTGCATAATCCTTTCTAAACCTCAACAAAAGGCGACATGATGATATTGTACAAATACGTCCCAGAAGAAACTTTAAAACTGTTTTTTGATCATGACGCAACCAGCTTCAAATTTACTCCAGTTGGTCAGTTCAATGATCCTTTCGAAACATACGGTGTATCGTTTGCCTCTGAAGATAAAGACTCGCTAGCGCATTTGACGTTTCGCTCAAAGATCAATTCAGACCTAGCCAGTCTATGCTTATCCAGATCACCTTTAGAAGTCCTAATGTGGTCTCACTATGCTCAACACCACAGAGGTTATGTAGTTGGCATTGATACCGAATTAGCAGGGTTTAACGATGAGAATCTTTGTTTAATCACTGCGAATGAAGGGGGTATTGATTATCTCGATGAGCGAGACAAATCCAGAGTCATCATCTCCGATAAAAACTTTAAAAACAAGGATATAGTTAAAAAGGTCTTATTTAGAAAAAGCCAACATTGGGAATATGAGAAAGAAGTTCGAATTGTTATTGAAAGTGACAAATTGATACCTATCGGTGATGATGAAGAAGATAGGTTTTATATATACAAGGCACCAGGCACAAATATTATTAAAGAGATATTCATAGGAATCAACAATGATGATTTTGAACTTACAGCACTCGAAAATGATAATTTAAGAAATGCCATTTTGGATAACAATATTAAAATCCAAAAATGTTGTTTCAAGAGGGGAACTTGGGACTTAGATAAAACTGATTATGATATGAGTCTGCTTACTGATTGGCCTAGCGCTGATTTCGGTATTCTTGCCGGTGTGATATCAGCATTCGAAAAAAACGAAATTTGAGATGAAGCGAACACAAGCGGTTTGTGTTCGCTTCATCATAACTAGCCTTTCTTCATCAGCTCACGCTTGATTTCATCGGTGCGCATCGTGACGTCGGCAGCGGTGATCGCCTCGTTCAGTTTCACGATGTCCTCGATTTCCTGCGGTGACTTCTCTGCCAGATGGAAAATGGCTGCACGAATCACGTCAGAACGGGTGAATTTCTCGAAACGAGGGATGAACTTCATCATCTCCAGCAGATCGAAGTACTCGTCTTCCAGCGACATTGTGCGGCTCTTAATCTTCTCTTTCCCACGAGTCGGACGCCCCTGCGGTCTGACTGGCTGGCGCATTGGGGTGCTGCTTTTTGCCGGTTCTTCCGGATCTTTGCGCTTTGCAAGGTCTCCCATTCTCATGGACATTATTCTTCCTCCAGACTCATGATGTAATCTACAAACTCTTCGAACTCGGCTTCTGCCTTCTTATCGCGTTCGGCGCCAGTCATTTCAAAGATAGAACGACCTGCCTCTTCCGCGTCGTCATAAACGTTACGGTTGTAAAGGTTAACCGGCGCAGCCTCGATGCCGAATGTCTCGACAATTTCTTTCGCCGCCAGAATACGTGACGCCTGGGAAGGCAGTGACGGGCACTGGTTCACTACCGCGCGGATCTTCACAGTCTCGTTCACGTTGCGAACGTTGTCGATAATCGGGTCGATATCACGCAGGGATTTCAAATCACGACGCTTAGGGCGAAGCGGGATAATGATGAAGTCTGCCAGCAGCATCGCTTGTCGCTGAATTTCGGAGTCAAAACCACCCGCATCAATGACGACGTAATCGTAGCGTCCCTTCAGCGATTTGATGTGTTTGACTATGTCGTCCTGAACGTATGCGAACGGGATTAGCTCAAGATCTTCGTTCTGGCGACGGTCTTCGCACCAGCTCGTTGTGGTGCGCTGAATATCAATGTCGGTGACGTGAGTCTTCTTTTTCTTTTTAACTTTGAGGCATACCGCAATTTGCTGGGCAACGGTAGATTTGCCTGGGCCGCCTTTTGTGCCGCCAACCACAATGATCCTGGTCATTGGTGAGTTCCCTTTGCGTGAATTATTGTCGTATGAAACAACTTGTTTTCTTATATGCGATATAGCCTAAATGCCTACGGCTACGGTGTAAAGGTGAAATGATAGGCAATGCAGGGTGTTAGCTCACAGAGCAAACTAACAGTTGAATGTTTGGCCAATCAGCCTTATAGTGAATGTACGGAAAGACGCCGTACATATGACGGGTTTGACCGATAATATTATTGATGCTTGAAATGACTATATAAATACTGATCTTATTGAATAAATACCGTTTAAATTACTGTTACTAATCGCTTATAAACTGACATTAAATTATTGAAATGATACTGAAATAGCTTATATATCTGATACTTAATTTAATTGAAATTTGACTATAGAAGTCCCTCACAGCTCATGACGTGAGGCTAGGAGTAAACATGTCAGCACTGAAAAAACAGCGCATCGATCTCAGATTAACCGACGACGACAAGAGCATGATCGAAGAAGCTGCGGCAATGACCAACCAGACGATTACTCAGTTTATGGTTGCCAGTGCCTCTGAACGTGCTGCGGAAGTGATAGAGCAACATCGCCGCTTGATTCTCAGTGAAGAGTCCTGGAATCTGGTAATGGATGCCATCAGTAACCCGCCTGCACCGAACGATAGGCTGAAACGAGCTGCCAAACGTCTACAAAGCATGGAGTAAGACGTGGCCGACCTGACCATAGAGATGTTTTCAGCACAAGCCGTATACGATTTTTCGGGCTTCGACTGCGGCGAACCATCTCTGAATGATTTCCTGCAAAACCGCCTGGTACAGCAACACAACGGGCGTATATTACGTGGCTACCTGCTTCTTACCAAAGATCCGGTGCCGAAAGTTAAGGGTTTTTACACGCTATCCGGGAGCTGTTTTGCAAGACAGACGCTACCATCGAACACCCAGAAGCGGAAAATCCCCTACGCGGATGCCCCCAGCGTTACGCTTGGCCGTCTGGCAATAGATATCAGCCTACAGAAACAAGGCTACGGGGAGGTTCTCGTAACGCACGCGTTGAAGGTTGTTTATCAGGCTTCTCGCGCAGTAGGCATATACGCTTTGTTTGTGGATGCACTAAACCAAAGCGCAATGCAGTTCTATCAGAAGTTTGGATTCATCCCTTTGACGGGGGCAAATGCCAACTCGCTTTTCTACCCCACGAAAAGCATTGAAGAGCTGTTTGAAACAGAGTAAACGAAGCCCCTCGATTGAGGGGCTTTTTTAATTCAAGGCTTGTCTGTCCTGCCAGCTGCACAATCGCTCTCCCATCGTGTTATGGAAGAGGATCTCGCGTTCCGTCTCTTCGGTCATAAAGTCGTCGTTACTGACATAAATAGGGTTTGCTGCATCGCAGAACAGCACGCCGGAAGTCTGTGTCTTAATCACGCAGCCACTTATCATGCAGCTCGCGATGAACAGCAGAAGCATCTTTCCGCCGCACTTCATTAAGTATCTCATTTTTGACGTCCACTGTGCTTTGAAGTCTTTTCCTGTCCTCCTGCCTTGCCTTCTCTTCGATTGCTTGTCGGGCCGCACGACCTCCCATCGTATAAGCGCCGACAAGCACGAAAAGAACGGCAGCCAGAGTCATCAGAGCAAACTTCAGTTTTGAAAATAGGCTGCCGGTCATATCAGACCATCCCGTTCTGGTGTTTTCGCACCTGTGACCAGGCGATAAAGCCAGCCACCACAATGGTCGCGATACCGAAGATGATCCGAACCGTATCACCACTGGTGATGTGTCCCTGCGCCTTGTCCATTGCCGCAGAGACCTGTGGCATGACGTCAGCCAGCTGTGCCAGACCAATTCCCGCCGTAACGGTCGCACCGGCAGTTTCTTTGGTTACAGGAACAGCCTTCACGGTTTTCACCGGCTTAACGACACCAGCGCGACGTAGACCTTCCTCAATAACTTCTGCCGCATACCAGGTGTTCGGCGTTTTGAGCGGGCCACGGCCATTTTCATGACGGATAATCGCCTCCACCAGCGGACGCAGAGTGTCGTAGTCGTGCAGATCGATAATCATGTCCGGGGTCACGCCAACGGCTTTAGATACCTCGTTCACGTAAGCTACGGTGTTGTTTTCATGCGGAGGCGCCCAGCGTTCGATGACTTCGCGGATCGTATCGATGCTGGAGCCATCCTTCGCGCGGCGCTTGTCGTGGTAGGTAATGAGCGTTACTGCCAGCGCTCGAATGCCCCATACGGGATCTTTGAACGTGCAGAAACGCGGTTCGGCAGGGTTGTCAATTAACCCCTGCCACGGCGAACCTTTGTCGAGGTTGCCAGGGTTGTTATTACGAATGCCTCTCGGAGTTTTCATCCTTGATCTCCTGTTATTGCAGTCCATTCTTCACGCCATAAGCGGCCAGACCCAGCAGCAGCGCGGTAATCAGGAACGACGTTATCTTTGAGATAATGCCGCCAAAGAACCCGCTGGAGATGGCGTCTAGTCGATTAAGTAGTTTGTCCAGGTTGGAGTGCTGAATGCTGTGTTGCGAAGGCGTCATATCGCCAAAGTAGGTTTTGAGCTGGTCGTTGACCTCCTGGCCAATTTCCTCACGTAACTCCTTACCTAATTTGCCGACAACTTCACGCGCAACGATAGCGGCAATGCGCTCTACCTGCTCTGGCGTTACGCCTGCCATCTCGTTCGACATTATTTCCTCCATGAATCGTCAAATCGGGATGGCTGTTTTATACCACAAATCACCCTTGCATGGTAGGTAAGTACTTACACACGAGCACCATAAATTGCACCGACTTTAGTCCATGTAGGCACGTTCCCCGTGACAGCCTTACCCGCCGCGCCCCCTCCGTACATTGTCCCCAATCGTCCAGTAGCAGCCGCACCAGCAGCCCCCACATTACCTCCACTACCGCATGTGTATTGGACAGCGGTAGTGCCGATTAAATATTGAGCGCCAATACCGGCAGCGGTTAAAGTGCCAGAAGTTGCCGCACGCGAACCTGAAGCTGGCGGCCTTGTAGTGTTTGCAACACCAAACGGGCGACCGCCACCACCCATACCACCATCGGCTGAGTTACCGCCGCCACCGCCACCGCCACCGGCAATAGCGCCGTTATTGGTTATTCTTAAACGAGTCCCAATCCCGTTGTTAATAGCAGTGCCACCGGCAGCACCGCCACCTTTAACGCCACCATTACCCCCACGACCATAGACAGTTACACCTGCGTTGATTACCAGGCTGATATAAGAGTTGGTAAGCGAACTCGGGAAATCTAAACATGGCACGCCGCTGCTGAACGACACCAGATCCCCTGTAATGGTAACAACGACTGGTGTCGACCCCTGTGATTTTAAATAGTTGATCAGTGTGTCTTTGTTGTAGTTATGATTCGCACCGATGCTGTAATGAATTTCCTTAGAACAACCTGCTAACTGAGACATATTCCCAGCAGCAGACAATTGCACCGCCGTTCGAGCTGCACTCATCCATCTCTGGCCTGTCACACTGACAGCCGAAGACCCAATCCAACCGGGAACACCGACAATTGGCACATCTAATCTCCTTATCCGATGTGAAAATAGATGATTGGTGGGGAAGCCGCACCAATCGCCTTGATTACATTCTCGCCTTCAGTTCACGCACTTCCTTGCGCAACTCCTTGACGGCCTCAACCAGCATACCGATAACGCCGTTGTAGTTCAGACGCAGACGAGGCTCTCCAGACTGATCGTTATGGTCAACCGTTACCAGTTCAGGCTGAACATTCTGGACGTCCTGAGCGATGAGGCCACCAGACTGCTCATAACGGTCACAGACCTGAATCTCGTACAGAACACCTTCGATCCGATCCAGCTTGTCGAGCGCTCGTTCAATCTTGCGAATATTGCGTTTGCTACGACGGTCAGAGCGGATATAAACGTCATTGAAGCTGCCATTGCCTCCACAAACCCAAGTACCATCATTCTGGAGGTATGCGTTCGCATCCGTGCCGTTTGCGGTACGTGAGTTGTTGATCATGTAAAAACCAAACTGACTGTTTCCCAGACCTCCGACGAAAAACTTACGATCGGCATGATCTTGTCTCAGTAACGCCTGTGCTGAACTTGTCGCCACAGCATTACGTCCAAAGATAACGTTCTGATCGCGCATACTAATCCACGAGCCGGAACCACTATTAATGGCAAAACGGTTGGCGTAAACCCATGCACTGGAGGTAATGTCGCCAGAAACAGAAAGAGGTTTATTACTTTGTAAGGTTGTATTTATAAACCGAAACACATGAGCGCTGTTAGCATATACATCCAGAACTCCATCCCCATTTTGCTTAAATCCGGTATCATTATCGCCAAGAACAATAGAGTTTCCCCCTAACCCGTTAGCCACGCCTATTCCAAGTGCACCATTAATGACAGCCCCACCAGAAACAGACAGCCCATTGGATACTGACATTTGTCCAGAAGCATTATTGATGGTTAACGGACGAAGACCATTCCATCCGCCATATGCATTACCTGAAGGAGTTAAAAGAAAGTAGGTGTTTCCGCCGTCATTCCTGATAATGAAACCAAAATTCCCGCTTACTGCTCTGAATTGACCCCCATCGCCTTTAACTGACGAGACCTGAACCTCGCCACGGAAACGTGCATATTGCGCTGTTGAAATTTGCAGTTCTTCCTGTGAGTCTGTATTACCAGTTGCTAAACGATAAACGCCGCCCTGAACAGTTTCATGCCATATAGTATCTGCATTGCCGCCACGCATTTTCCTCAGGAAGTTTTTTGAACCTGTTGCAGTCGTGCTCAATGCACTCATGCAATATACATTTTGGTTCAAACCATCTTGATTAATGGTGCCGCCGCCAGGGAGGGTAAATACGCCATCTTCACCGAATACAAAATCTCCGGAAGAAGCAGTATTGCCAGAGACTTTATTAGGAGTTCCACAGTTGATGCGGATACCCTGGCGTCGTGAAGAATGATCCACTCCATCTTTGAAGATGTATCCGTCTACTGCTGTAGTCCCATCATTTTTAGTGTATTCAAAACGGATATGCCTGTTAACGAGATTCCTGAAAGTAATATCACCCGTTGTTAACATGCCTGGTGTTGTTAATGCACCTGTTAAAGCCCCTCCCGCAATTGGTAACGCCCCGATGTCCGTAGGGGTTGGCTTATTGAGAGTGGTATATATTTGCGCCCAAGCCGACCAGTTGGCATCCGTTGAATCTCGGCGCGAACGAACATAAACCGGAGCATGGGCACCACTCGTACCACTCCAGCCAATTAAAAGTTCTCCCTCGCCAGCAGCTGCCGAACCTTTGAGGTGAACAACATTCCCGTACGCTACGGGGTAACCATTGTGGTAGGCTTCATACATCTGGATGCCAGGCATTGCACCCTGAGTGTTTGCGCCCAATGCCGTAACTCGGCCACAAGAAACTAATGTCGGGATACTGATGTTTGCCGTGCCATCGAAAGAGACGTTGTTGATGGTTCTCGGTGTCTGCAATTTACTCGCCGATACGGCATTAGCATTTGAAGCAAGTGCGCCAATATCAGAAGGCGTAGGTTTATTGCGAGTATTATACAAACGACGCCAACCAGGCGCGTAGCCATCACCATTATTAATGTATATAAACTCAGCGTTAGTAACGCCCCCATGCCCTGTGGTTGTGGGGGTAGTAACACGAATTGTGTAGCTACTTGTATTTGCATTACTGAAAACTTCAATTACTGACCCAGAGAGGTCAATCCTGCCGCATCCGGTATCGTCAATGTAATTGTTGCCCGCGTAGGCCCATGAGCACCGGGCGATCCAACATTTGTATTCAAAAGCACCTTGTTCATTGAGCCATGTTACGAATTGGGCAGTTGTAAAAGGCGAACCATTTCCACTATTCAGCCAACCGCTAACCGCTGCTGCTGCATTTATGTTGGCTGGACTGATGCTAATGTCGGAAGAACCGTCAAAATTTACACCTGCAATTTTTCTTGCAGTTTGCAGTTTCGTGGCGGTAGCGGCATTTCCAACCAAAGAGCCAGAGATGGAGCCATTGATGTCTGAAAGTACTCGGTGATATACCGTTCCCTCGACTGCACCTTCCGGCAACGAGTCAACCGACTCGATTACACCCAGCGTTTCTACCGCGGCGCCGGAGAATTGTAGGTTAACAATCAACTTCTTAGCGCCCGCTCCCACATGGAGGAAGATGTCGTAATTATCTTCGTCGGTATTCACGGTAGCCAAGCTATTTACGGCGGAGTCCTGCGTTAAATAGGCAACCGCATTGAGACCTCGCGGATCATCGTCCGCGGTTCGCAGGACAATATCAGCCATCGCCGCCTGGCCTGGGCTATCGGCCTCATAACCAGCGCCACCGATCACTTCGATGTAGACAGTGCTGGTCGCTTGCGGCATACGCGCACGCGAGATTTTTACCCACTTGGGCGTTTCAGAAGTCAAATCAAGTTCGGCGGATGTACCCTTCCATTTCACACTGGCGACACTGGACTGCGCATTCTGCGCATATTCATAGGCCTTGTCCTCAGACGCTTTCGCTTTCGTTTGAGATGCTTTGGCCTCAGCCGCCGAAGTCGAGGCCTCGAACGCTTTTGCTGTCGCGAGTGTGGCCGACTCAGCGGCTTCTGCTGCATTTGCTTCAACACTTGCCAGAGCATCACTTGCGGTTGTAGCTGATGCGGCTGCGCTTGCTTCATACTTCTTAGCCTCAACAACGCTTGATGCGGCCGCGTCTTTGCTAGCCTCTGCCGCATCAGCATACTCACCAGCTGTAGCGGCGCTTCCCGCCGCCGCGTCAGCGCTTAAACCGGCAGCCACTTTGCTCGCGGAGGCGGCGGTTTCCGAGGCGGCAGCGTTGGTCTCAGACACTTTAGCCGCGGCAGCGCTGGTGGCCGACCCATCGGCGCTCTGCGCCGCGTTTGTTTCAGATGTTTTGGATGCGTTCTGAGATGCAAGAGCGGCGGCTGCACTGCCCGCTGCTGCGCTTTCTGATGCGGCGGCATTGCTCTCAGAAACTTCAGCAGCTGCGGCGGAATTAGATGCTGCGGTCGCAGAATCCGCAGCAGAGACAGCACTGCCAGCAGCGTTAGTTTCTGAGGCTTTCGCGGCATTTTTTGACGCTGCGGCACTCGAAGCAGATGCCCCGGCTTCGGCGGCTTTCTCCGTTGCGGTGGCAGCTGAAGCTACAGCAGTCTCTTTATGGCTTTCTGCATTCGTTTCGGAGGTCTTTGCACCCTTAGCGGCTTCGCTGGCAACGCCTTCGGATGCAGCTGCTGCTGCGGCACTGTTACTGGCTTCAGTCGCCTTTGTTCCGGCAGTGCTTGCGCTATTGGCAGCTGCCGCTGCGCTGGCGGCGGCCTGTTTAGCTTTGTCGCCCGCGGCATCGATTGCATCCGCATTGTCCCTGTACCATTGCTGGTTGGCATTGTGCTCATCGACGATTTGGGTGAGCGATTTAACCGTTACCTCAGTACCATCCTCGCGTTCGAGTGTCACTTCATCAATGGCAGTTAACCAGCTTCTCATTGTCTTCGAGTCGGCTGACATTCGGGTCATCAATGCTGTAAAGCGGGCGCTGAACTGGGTCAGATCGCCTTCATAGGTAGTGATGATCCGGCATGGGACCTCATTCTGGGTCTCACCAGTGTACTGCTCCATGAGTGTCAAGCGGGTGTCATTTAGCACGCGCTTAATTTCGTACAGGCTGTTATCGGGTCCGATGACAATCATACCCGGCAATACACCATTGGCTGTGACGTTCCAAAACGTACCAGTGCCCTCAAGTGTGTCACTTCCCTTTGTAAATGTGATAGTACCTTCCCTGTACCACATATTCGCTCCTTGAAAGTGCGGGCATTCCCGCCCGCATAAGTAAGTACATACCTAACATTGTAATTAATGAATTGTCACCGAACCAGAAATTTTATATAGCATTAGAATTCCGGTGAACTGGAGATATCCTCTATCGCCCCTGTTTGGGAACTGAACTGTCAGATTTTGGGTCGCGCCATACGACGAAGCCGGTATCCTTAATAACAAGTTATTCCATTTTTTTGTAGAATCGCCACTTGAACCATCGTTTCCTGTGTCATATTGGAAAACGATCGACTCATCACATCTAATTGTGACGTTCTGTCGCCAAAGGGTATGCGCAGCAGTTGTCCCTAAAAATAAAAAAACTCTTTCGAAAGGTGCACCATGTATGGTTGCAATTGGGTAACGCGTACCCGAGCTAGTGCCAGTTGTATTTCCCCAAACCTTATCGGTCAAATTGGATGATGCTGTAATAATGTCTCCATAGATGTTTTCAGCGAATAGCTTTTTAACAGTACATGTCTCATCAATTACGACATTACTCATCCTTCCCGTTGTTGCAATAATCTCCCCTCTGGCTTTGATGTTCTGAAATTCAGAAGAGCCATTTTTGTTTATATTCCATCCTCTGACACCGCTTTGAAAGTCGTTAGACTGAATGAACTGCCCTATTTTTGCATTATCGATAGTGCCATTTTGTATCCAAGCTCCGCTCATATATGCCACACCGTTTTCAATGACGAAAGGCGTTGTAACCTTTCCATTCACTGAGTTCACCAATCCAAAACGGTCGGCTTGAACAAGGAATTGAGACAGACCAGTGCTGTCGATCCCCAACGCAATGCCGGCAACATACTTCTGCCCACCGCTTGTCGATGTCTCCATCTTAAGCGTCCAGGCTGTAGAGACTTTTTTATTGGTGTCCGCAATAGCTGTCGCCTGTTGTTTAATCGTTGCAGAGTTACCGTCAACAGAGGCTTTTAGCGTATCGATACGTGATCCCAACGCCCCATCAGCATTTGCCCTGGCGTTCGCCTCGGACGTAACTGCTGCATTAATATCCTTGCCAGTCTGGGCTTTCAGGCTTGTGATCTGCCCGGCCAGCGCCGAATCGGCATCGGTACGAGCTTTAGTCTCAGTAGCAACCGCTGCTTTGATGTCCTGCGCAGTCTGGGCCTTTAACGTGCTGATCTGAGTTGCCAGTGCGCTATCTGCGTCAGTACGCGCTTTCGTTTCACTGGCAACTGCCGCCTTAATATCCTCACCCGTCTGGGCCTTGAGGCTGGTAATCTGTTTGGATAATGCCTCATCCCCCGAAGCTCGGGCGATCTGCTCTTCGGTAAGAGCCGCACTAATGTCACCTTCTACCTTCGCCTGCAGTGACGTAATCTTCCTGGACAGGGATTCATCCGCAGTGGCTCTGGCCTCCTGCTCAGAAACAATGGCCGCAGAAATATCATCATTGATCTGGGCTTCCAACTTGGTGATTTGTGTTGCGATCGCCTTATCAGCCTCTACGCGAGCCGTTGTCTCTTCCAGAATCGATGCCCGGATGTCCTCACCAATTTCTGCGCGGATCTCTTCCACTTTTGAGGCCATTGCAGACATATCGTCGGCAAACGTCTTCTGAGTGGTGGCGATCTTCGCGTTATTGACCATTTGCTTGTGCTGGTCTTCATCCTGACGCAGAGCGAGGTCAATATTGGTTTTGGCCAGAGCCTCGATATTGGTCGATACTTCCGCGCTGGCGCGTTCGACTTCGGCAACGGTCTTTTTCATCTCTTCGACGGCGGCAACGCTGTCATCGACGGAGGATTTCATTGCCTCAATCTGTTTGGCATTTGCCTTATCGCCTTCGACACGGGCTTCACGCTCTTCAGCAATCAGCGCGGAGGCATTGTCGAGCGCAGCGTGTGCCGCTTCCACAGCACCTGCAACGGCTTTGCCCTGCTCGGAAACGGTCTCCTGCAACTCAACCAGAGCCGCATTAGAGTCCTCAACCTGTTGCAGCGCGTCGTTGACCTTGTCCAGCGTGCCAGAGACTTCATTTTTGAGGTCGTTCTGGGCCTGTTCAAGCCGACCGCTGGTGTCTTCCAGTTTGCTGTCCAGATCGGTAACGGACTGATCAAGCTCTTTCAGGCTTTCTTCCATCTGTTTGTTGATGGCGTCGACCGCATCCTGAGAGGCTTTAGAGCCGATTTCCTCCAGCAGCTCCTGTCCCAGCTCGGAAGAGGTGATCTTCCCGGTAAGGAATGAGAGGACGTCTCGCGTCATCGCTTCCGTACCCAGATTGGAGTTCGGCGGGCTTAACATGCCACGCTTGTTCACCGCGCGAACCCAATAGTACCAGGTCTCGCTATCCCCAAGACCGGCATGGGTGAACGTGGTGCTGGCAGCCTCTGCAATCAACTTTGCCGTTTCCAGATCGTTGGTCTGGGAGGCGTACACGTTGATGTGATCGAGGTCGATTGAGTCCGGGTTGACCCAATTCAGAATCACGTTGCGGTAGTCACCCACGGCCGTCAGAGAGGTAGGAGAGCCTGGCGGCGTCATCGTACCTTTCACCTGATAAACGGTGCTGATGATATCCGTCTTCTTGCCGCTGAACGAAACCGCATAGAGCTGAATGTCGTACTGACCATTCTCGGCAATATTGAGGATCTCGAACTGCTCTTCGGTAACGCGTGCGGACTGCCAGTTAGAGACGTTGTTCTCATCGGAACGACGCCAGCTGATCCAATATTCCGCAGACTTACCTTCCCAGGTGGCAACGAGCTTGATTGAGAGGTTGCCCGGACTGGAGATATACGTCCCTTCCGTCACCAGCAGGTTGGTCGGCTTCGAATAAGTCGGGTCGAGAACGGTGTTGTTCTCGGGGATCAGCGTCGCGCCGTTGTCGATGGCTTCGTACTTCGATGCGTTATTCTGGACAACGGTAACGTCAAACGTCCCCTGAGCCTCGCCCTGGGCAACGTTGATAACACGCACGCGCATTGGTTCCAGATCTGGCTCGGTAATCGTCCAGACGCCATTCATAACCGGCATATCACCAGAATTGAGCGCTTTGGAGAAGGTCACTTTGGTAATGTCTTCCCCGGTCTCAAGAATATCGCGCTCAACGATTTCTCCTTCCTGATTCAAGATCCGGATGTAGCTACCAGCCTTATTCAGCGTAACCGGTGCGTCGAGAGTGATGCTGTTCTTTGTGAACGCCACAATGCGGCCAGAGTTGCGTTTACCAGCACGGTATTTGTTCTGAATCAGCACCGTTTCGCCCGGCATCAGGAAGGAAGCATCCAGCCCTGCCGTAAAGCTGATAACGTCGGACTCCATGCGTGCGGTATACAGCAGCCACAGACCGACACGATGCGCCTGGCCACGGCTGGTACAGCCAAACGCAACCACTTCGGTTTTGCGCTCGCCATAACGACGCATCGCCTCCTGGTCTTCGACGTACTCGATGTTCTGCTTGTAGCCGTCTTCCTTGTTGTTGTAGGTCACAAGAGCCACTGACGGACGGTCTTTACGCGCAGATCCCTTGTAACTGAACATGCCATCTTTGACGTTCGCGTTGGTGAACATCATGACCGGATCTGACGGACTATCCTGCATGACGTTAACCATGCCGCCAGCCCAGAAGACCATTCCGCGGAAGGCGCCAGCGATATCCTGAATCAGTCGGTACGCGTCCTGACGGCTGGTGATCTGGGTGTTGATAGCGAAGCGCTTCTCTTTGCCACCGAAACCATCGTCAATCTCTTCGTCGCAGTAGCGCCCAATCTGGTAGATCTGCCCGAGATCAATCATGGACTCAGAAACGTACTGCCCCAGGCCATAGCGAGCGTTGGTAAGCAGGTCGAAGAGAATCCAGGCAGGGTTGGAAGATGACAACAGCTTGAATGTGCCATCCCATACGCCGATATAGGTGTTTGTGTGTTCGTCGTAGTTGGACGGGACGCGGATCTTCAGACCACGCACCAGATACGAACGAGACGGCATCGAGCTGCCGAACTGCTCTGAGTTGACCTTGAGGCCGACCAGCGCGGAGTTCGGGTAGTTCATCGGCGTATCAACAATCTCACCGATAGAGTCCACCCACGTATCGTTAAAGATGTACTGAGTGTTGCTGTCATCGGTCAGACGAAGCACGCGAACCTTGTAGGCACGACCTGGCTTGGGCAGTTTTAGCTCATAGCTGCGGTAGTAGACGCCCGTCTTTTTTGCCGTCAGCGTAATTTCGGAAGTGCTCTCCCCTTCTGCGATGGCGTCCTTGAAGGCATTATCGCCATTGGCAATCTGGAATTTGTACTTCACGGTCGTACCGTTGGTATCACCGGTCTTTTTGTCAATGCTACGCAGAGACGGGAACTTCAGAATGACGCGGACACGGTCTGCCTCATCGTTATCGATGGCAATCGTAACGTCGTGCATTCTTTTCAGCTGGATGTTGACTGACTTCGGCGTTTCAACGAAATCGAACCCGGACATCGGCGTCTGGTCTTGTGAACCATCGCGGAAGTCCCACGTGATACCGCTAAAGTTTGGAGACCCGTCTTCGTTAAGGATTGGCAGATCATCAACGAAGATCGACTTTGCGCCATCCACCAGCCCGCCAATGACACCCTCCCCGAGCAGGTCGAGGATGGACGCCATAGCACGCGAGTTTACGGTATCGTCGGCTTCAACCGGCGTGCGGCTGGAGCCACTGCTTTTCTTACCGCCAGCACCTGCAATCAGGAGAGGCAGTCTCTTCTTCTTGAACTGTTCCATGTTCAAAAATTTCCCTTCTTACTAAAGCTGGTCGATGGTGATCGAAGAACTCACAACCTGTGAGCCGACCAGAATTTCCTCGCCATAAATGAGCTGAACCGGGTTGCCCTGGTTAGTGGTGTTTTGTGGCCCGTCGAAATAAAACGAGTTCGAGTTATCTGCCTGCCTTACGCTGTCATTGGTCGCCTGGGGCGAAATTAGCTGCGAAATACCGCCCATCATTAGCGACAAGCCGAGCGGGGCCAGCGCTGGGAACCAGAATGAGGCAACCATGACGAGTGCCCCTACGACTGTCTGGAACCAACCAAAAGCCTTACCGCCACTACCGCGAGGAACCGGTGTGATGCGGATCTTCGCGATGTTGTCGGACTGCCCCATCATTTGAAACTCGCTCTCATCAACCGACCACTTGTGCCCCTGCTTATTGGTGATCTGGATGTGGTAACTGTCGTAGGTCTTCATGTTGCGCTTCATCCATGCTTTTAAGCCCGGACGATTGGCTTCGACCAAATCCAACGCCTGTTTGGTGTTGCGCACTTTTAAATGCCAGTGGCGGCCGAAATGTCTGGCCATCGGGCCACCAAGTTGCACATGAACTAACTCAGACACGTTTCATCTCCCTTGAGTAAGTCTCTGTGACGCAGGTGGTGCGTCGTGTGTTTCTGGTACATGCCACCGTAATAAGCGCGACAGCTCAGACGGTCGATCTGGTGGTGCAGGATCATTCCGTCTCCGATGTACACCGCGCAGTGGTCAGGCATCTTTCCGTACTGAATGAAGAAGACGTCTCCACGCTGGGGTTCCGTCCCCGGCGCCAGACGAACAAGCCCTTCATTGCGGTAGTTCTGATCGAGAATGTCGGTATCGCCCGTGTACCACGATGGAATATGCAGGTGCGGGTTTGGATTCAACTCGACGTTGAACTCACGCTTCAGGTAGTCGCGGCACAGCATCCAGCAGTCGAAGACACCAAACACATAGGGCCGCCCCAGATAAGGCATCTCAAAGCCGTCTGGGGTGATCACATTCATCTCACTGAAGTGAAATGGCGCATCGCCCTCGACATTCTTCCTAACAGCCAGAATCAGCCACGGAACTTCCGTTGCCTCGCATCCGGCGCGGTCGGCGTATGACGCTTCAGCTGATTCGTCAGTGTGGGAGTGCCAGATGGCAACCACGTATCCCGCATCTTCCGCTGCGATAATGTCGTCAGCGTGCATAACAAACGTGTTTTCCGGGTTTTCCGACACGTTCCGGGCTTCCATGAAGCGATATTTCTCGCCAGTGGTACGCACCAGAAAGCCACACGCTTCGTTCGGGTAGCGTTTGATGGCTGTCAGATAGATTTCCTGCATAACGTCCGAACCAAGCTCAGGGAAAGCTCTATTACCCATAACGCGTTGCTCCAATGAACCCGCCAAAGTGGATTACGCCATTGGCAAAGTAGTTACGGCGTGCGTTGCATGAGTCGTAGCGTTTCGTGCAGTAATCCGCGCCTGACATGGTGGTTTGCTGGTTGTTTTTGTCGAAATAGGGGCCGGTGTAGCCGCACTCTGGACCGCGGTATTTCCACGGGCAGGTGTTTTTGATGATCTGGCGGTACGGCAGTTGCACGCCCATCAGATCGAACACACTCGACAGCTCAAACTCGACAACCTCATGGGTTTCGAGAGTCTTCTGTTCGATGAACCACATCTCATCCGGGAAGTGCTGATTTGGATCTGCGGTTGGATTCCCGTCTTTGAAGTTGGCCGCGTCGAGAAAACGCGCCAGCGTCATCTTGCGGATGATGCGGCAGCCCACCAGATCGTCGTTTGCCTGAACTTCAGCGGAGACAGTTCCGGCAAAGTTGGAGACCTGGATTTTTGGACGCGGCAAAGTACCCTGACCAGTCTTATCAAAGCCTGACGCCTTGATTGGCCACGGTTCGTAAGACACGCCTTGCCAAACGACTGGCTCCATCAGTTCGTTTGTACCAGCGTGGAAAAACAGCTTGCCCCCAGAGGTGGTGTTCGACATATCAAGTTCGAACAGCTCAATGAGCGCGGAGGGCGACAAGCTCTGAATATCAGCTTTAATACCCATCGTTTCTTCCTTGAAATAAAGAGACGCCAACATCCTGTCAGCGCCTATAGATAATAGTAAATAAGTGCTTACTTATCTAGTGGGTTAAATTATCCTTCATAAATTTGTCGGAAGGTCGCAGTGAGAACGAGATAGCCCTGGTAACGCTTCACAGTATGGCTGTCGCACACCACAACCATCTTTTTGCCACGAGGATTCGTCCAGTAGAACGACTCAACGGCCGCGCGTGCCGTCAGAAAGTCATCGACGGCATTAATAACGTCGTAAGAGCGCGTAAATGTCAGGCTCCACTCTTCTTTAATGCGATTGAGACCTTTGGCCTGGCGCTGTTCGTAATCGTCACCGAAATTCAGCACCGTCACGTTAGGCTTCACGGTCTTTTCCGACTCGTAGTCGGGATACCAGTTAAAAGTCAGTCTTTCCATCTCACATCCTTGTGAGACTGCCCCTTCCGGGGCAGCCGTGGTTAGTTACGTTGAGAGTTAGGGTTGAGCGAACCGCCTGGCCGCTTCTCCTGAGCGATGGTTTCAAGCGCGATCGCCTTCATGCGCTGCGCTGCCTGACTCCATGCGCCTTCGGAATTGCTGTTCTCCGAGACACTGCCGTCGCTGTTGACGTTGATCTCAATGCTGACAGGTGAGAAAACGCCGCCACCGCCGCCTTTAACACCCTCTGCGTTGAGCGTGACCGGGATGGAACGCCCATCCGGAAGCGGAACGTAGGCTTCGTTCATATCCCCTTCACCAAACAGCGCCAGCTGTGGAGAATCAGCGATGCCACCTTTCTGATACGCACGCAGCGGAACCACGCCGTCTTTCCCGAAAATGCCGCCTTTGGCGAACTTCGGAATTGCCGGGATGCCGCCAGTACCATCAGATGCCGATCCGGTGAGATTGTTGAATCCGGAGTTAGAGCCGGAGGAACCAGATCCGATGTTGTCGAAGCCACCACCAGCCCAGGCCGACACCAGCCCGGAGGCAATGGTAGCGCCGAAGCTCAACCACTTATTGCCAGAGCCGGACATGTTTGCGCCCAGCATGGCAAACGCGGCAGAAAGCGCCCCAGTGACAGAGCTAAGGTTCTGCATGGAGAAGATGGATGTCTTCACCGCTTTGGTTTCCGCGTCTTTGGCTTCAGTACTGGTGAACAGTCCATTTACCCAGCTGCCGATCGCGTTGGTTGCAGATCCAATCGCGCTGGTCGTCTGCTGAGTGGTCTGCCCCAGACCGGAGACCGAGCTGGAGGTCTCTTTCGTCGCCTCACCCACGCTCTTATCGCCGTTGACCGCATTCATCCGGACGCCCTGGTTGGCAACCGCTGACGCGACACCAGAAAGCAGATTGCCGCTCTGAGAGCTGCCCGCTGCCGTCGTTCCCATCCCCAGCATGTTCATGAGAGGCAGGGTGATCTGCGTCTTCACAACCATGTTGGTGATGTCACGGAGGATGGATTCTGCCAGGCTGGAGAAGTCCATTTTCCCCTTCATGACGAAGTCGGTCAGCGTATCCGTCATGTTGCTGAACAGGTTGCTCCAGCTATTTTCCAGCTGATCGGCCAGATTCTCGTACTCAAGCGCCAGCTTCTGTGTCGCCGTACCCGTCTCTTTGATGAGAGCGGTGTTGCCTGCCGCCACCAGCTGGTTAATCTGCTTGGTGTAAAGCGCCACGATTTTCGGATCAGAAGCCTGGTCACGCAGATCCATCAACGCTTTCAGGTTACGGTTGTAGGTGTCGTTGAAATCGACCACCTTCTCTTCACGAGACGGCTTGTAACCCGCGCTGATGATAGAATCGGATTCCGGCGCCCAGGTGGAGATCATCTGCTCGACGTTGCGGCGGTTGAACATCTCGCGATAGTCGTCGCTCGCGTTCGCCAGGTCAGCCAGGCGTGACTTGGCTTTGTCGATCATCTCCTGAGTGATGAACTCATTCGGTACGGCGTTGGCCAGTTCGGTCAGCGATTTGGTGGTATCGCGGAGAGACTGATCAAACGACACGGTCGCTTTTGAGCTTTCACCCATCTGCCCCATAAGCTGATCGGCTTTATCCAGGGCTTTCTGGTAGCCGGCCGCCAGCTTACGCTGCGCATTTTCTTCCTTCCTCGCGGCACGCTGAGAAGCATTGGCAGTACGCTGCCCGGCTTTTTCCGCTGCTGCGGCGTCCTGCTCACGCGCTTTGGTCAGTGCGGCGATCGCGGCTGCACGTTCCTCGTCGCTCATTTTCTCCAGAGAGCTGGCGCTGGAGGCTTTCTGCAGGTTCAACTGGGTTTTGAGCTGTTTCGGCCCGATGATCGGCTTGCCTTCGAAGTCCAGCATCGCCGTACCGTCTGGCAGTGTGCGCTGGTAGGTCGCGGAGTCCATCTGGTTCCGCATATACTGCGCCAGTGCTTTCTGAGCCGCTTTATCGGTCGTTCCCAGCCCCAGAACGGTTCCCTGGTTGGACATTACGCCCTTACCGGTTTTCGCCGCGCTATCACGCTCGAACTCCGCCTGAGTCAGCTCCTGAGCAACAGCTTCAAGATGCTCCTGATACCCACGGATGCTGCCTTGTAGCTTCTGAACCTGCTCGGTGTTCCCCTCTTTCTTCGCTTTCTCCAGCATGTCGCTGAAGTGGGCAATTTGCTTCTCGGTTGCGTTTTTGCGAGAAGACAGGTCGTCGACCAGCTTCTGCGCCGGTTCCAGATAGGACTTGTTCACCTTCTCGCGAAGCGGTGCGAGCAGCTTGTTCTTCTCGTCGTCCGAAAGCGATTTGTCGTCGTTGATTTTCTGGATCTTATCCAGAGCCTCCTGACGGGCTTTCACAAACGTCGCAGAGAAGACCTGGTTATCTGCCCGGATTTTCTCAATCTGGGATTCAGCAGCCTCTTTTGCCAGCCGTTTGGCCACCGCGCCATCACCCAGCGCCATCGTGCCTGTGGTTCTTTCGTACTCTTCCTGATTTTTCTTCAGGCGAGCCTCAACAACCTCTTTGGACTCCTTCACGGCGACAGGGCCAGCCGCTGTGGAGTAGTAGTTCACGCTTTCGCCGGTTTTAAGCGCCTGCTGGTCTCGCTGGATCTGCTTTTCAAGCTCGGCTGCACGCGCTGCCATCTGCGCACGCTTGGCCGCCGTCATCGCCTCCGGGATTTTGCGGATCTCATCCACGACTTTGGACGTTTCGCTGCGGAGCATGGTCATATACGTGATAAGACCGGCTACAGCCACGGTAGCTACGGTGAACGCTGCACCAATGGGGTTTGCTGCAATGAACGCAGTTAGCCCAGCAAACGCGCCCTGAAGCCCCGTAATCGCGCCACGGATAGCGAAGATCAGCGATGGGATTGGAGCCAGCCCCATACGAGCCGCACGATTAAAGCGGGTGACAGCTGTCGCGCCCAGATTGAACGGAGCCTGGAGAACGGTCGACATCTTGGTAAATGTGTTAACCATTTGCCCGGCAGTGCCAATCACGCCTGCAATCCCGGCACGCATCAGCTTGAACGCCACCATTGCAGCAACGACTTTGCCCAGGCTGATAACCAGTTCCTGGTTTTTAGCCAGCCACTGCGCCAGCTCGCGTAAGCCGTCGATCGCCGTGGAGAGTCCGGAACCCAGCGAGTTAGCGAACGAAATGCCCTCTGCGCTATTCATGATGGAGGCCAGCTCTTTCATCCCCTTTGAGAGAGAATCCAGATAGCCCGCCTGACCGACACGATCGGCAAACAGCGTAAAGGAGGTTTGCAATTGCGCCAGCGCACCAGTGTAGGTTTGCATCATGTCTTTGGCGGCGTTTTCGTTCTCCGCACGCAGACCAACGAACATCAGCGATAGCGCCTGTTTCGCTTCCACAGTACCGGTGGAGACTGCTTTGGTCAGTTCCCCCATAGTGATACCGGCAGCGTCTGCCATCGCCTTCATCGCGTTAGGAACGGCTTCACCTAATTGCTGACGCAGTTCTTCCATCGACACGACGCCCTTACCGGACATCTGCTGGACAGCCACGGCAGCACGTTTAAGCAGCTCGCTATCGCCGCCGAAGCGTGCAACGGAGTCCACCAGTGCTTTCAGCGATCCGTCAGTAGGATCGAGACCTGCCGAGCGGAATTTAACGAAGGAATCGGTCAGCGCCTGCATCGCAAACGGGGCGTTTTGCGCCATATCCACGATGTACTGCATATCCTCTGCGGCTGCTTTGCCAGGGTTGGCCTTGTCCTTGTTCAGCCCGCGCAACATGACGCGCATACGCTCCATTTCGGAGGCGGCTTCGATGATTGGCTTCTGCCAGCCAAACAGGATGTCAGTTACCGTTCTTGCTGCATCACCAATCTCGCCCAGCAGGAAAATATTGCCGCGCAGACCAGAGAACACGCCATTTTCAGCACCGCGCCCGCCGTGGCCATTTGTGCCGCCACGTCGACCGCCACCGCCATTACCACCGCCCTCACCGTAGCCGCTGGTGCGCACACGTACCGGCTTGCTGATCAGTTGCTGGCGGCCAATCACGGCATCCATCTGATCGCGGACTTTCTTCAGCCCCTCGGCAGCCTGGCTCGTTGTGACACCCCAATTACTGAGACGCTTCGTCGTGGTGTTAAGGCGCGTATTCATGCCACTCACGGAGGAAGAGGCTTCTTTTACCTCCGTACCGAAGCGGCTGGCGCTCTTGCCAGCGAACGTTGCCCAATCGGAAAACTCGTTGAGTTCAGACTGAACCTTGCGCAGCGATGTGGTGAGTTTATTAACGGATGAGGTGGTTGTGTCGACGCGCTCAATCAGGGTTTTGAGACCTGAGTTGAGGCTGGTAATGTTGCCTCGCGTCTTGCGCGAAACATCAGACACAAGCTCGAAGCCGGCAGCTACATCCTGTAGTTTGTCTGCCGTGGCATCGAGCTTGGACTCCAGAACGCCGATGATGCGGGATACCGAACCCAACGAGCGTTCCAGATTGTTAATTTTCTGAACGGGCTTTGTGGCCTGCTCCCCGAATCTGGTAAGTAGCTTACCCGCCCGGTCGATTGACGCTGTAAACTGCTTGTCTTCCAGCGACAGGATAAACTCTACGTTTTGTGACATTCCCTTGTCATCCTCTGCCAAAAATTTGCATCAGTTGCTCTTTGGCGTCAGGGTCTGCCTTATCCTTGCGTGGATCGTAGACTTTATCGGTTACGACTGGTCTTCCAATCCTGAGTTGCAAACCCTCCATGAACGCCTTCACGCCCTCGCCATCTGCCTGGGCAGCGCGAGCGACTTGCAGGTTGCGGACATCCTCTTCCGCGCGCAGACGGTCGATGTTGCGACTGAGCATCCAGAACATCGTTAGAGGGACGCCCAGCAGCTCTAATGGCGACACGGCGTAGTGAGCAACTACACGACTGAAATAGAATCCGAGATCTATCGATACGGTCTTTACCCCGGATTCATCGCGGGAAATTACTTTGCCCCTTCACCAGCCGCTTTTTCGTTCTCTTCATCAATCACTTCCATAGCGAAGGTGAAGATCTGCTGGAGCTGCGGAACAGTCAGTTTTTCCAGTACAGCGTCCGGCACGGATGGGATGACCTTGCGAACCAGGTCGGCGTAAGCAGTTACCTGCTCAACAGGCGACATGTTCTGGAGGTCTTTGCCTTCCATCTGCTTGATGGAGACAAACAGGCCAACAGTCATTTCAACGATGGGGTATTCCTGACCGCCGAACTTGATGCTTTTCTTCGGAGGCAGAATGGAGTCGAGATCGAGTAATTTGGTCATTGGTTAAAGTCCTTTTAAAAGAGAGGCTCTTCCTGAGCCTCTGCTTAATTAACACCACGGTTAACTGGCAGCAGTCACCGTTACAGATTTGGTAGCCTTCTTGCCGCCGCTATTAGCAGTAAACGAAATGTTGACTGCGCCTTCTGCAACACCGCGAACCAATCCAGCCTGGTCTACGGTTGCTTTTAGTGGATCTTCCGATGCCCAGACACCGGTTTTGTCTGCAACATCATCTGGTTGCACTTGCGCCGAAAGTTGAACCGTAGCTCCTACTTTGCAGGTCGGTGAACCTGGATAGATGGTTACGGTTTTAACCGGCTTTGGGCCGCTCATTTTCCCCAGCACGCCGTCGTCATCCGGGTAAGCGGTGAACTGAACGGAGAACACGCGAACATCATCAGACTGGTAGGTCATGGTGAAGTTGCCCGCGGTCGCTGCTTTGGGGATGGTCAGAACGTAGTCGGTGGTATCCTGCGGCGTCAGGATCAGCTCTTTGGCCACGTCGATCAGGTTTACGCCCTGCGCGGAAGTGATGGTCACAGTGTTTGAGTCTTCGCTCAGGGTAGAGCCAGGCATCAAATCAACCATGTTCTTCAGCACGGACTCGGCCAGCGGCGCGGTAATCGTGATATTACGACCCTGCACCAGCTCGGAGATGGTGGTCTGCCCCAGCTGGTCTACGGTGACTTTCAGAGTTTCGGTCGCAACTTCAACCTGAACACCGCCTTTGGTGTAACCCAGATCAACGCCACCAAACGACACTTTGCAGGCGCCAAGTTTGATGTTTTTTACATGGGTATTGGACATTGTTGGAAAACTCCTTTTTCCGTTAAATCAGCACCTTCATGGCGCTAATTGTAAGTATATACTTACTTATTTTATTAATTCAACAAATAGCCCGCAAATTCAATCGGGATGCCCGCTTCAATTAATGAGCCTTCGTTTTTTGGATAAGTGATCGGCATCGACATTGGTCGAACCAACCGGAAGTAAACGCCCTCTGACACGGTTTCTTCGACCGGGAACATGTCCATGATCTTATTGGCTTTCGCCACCGCCTTTGTGATCGTCGCATTACGCACGATGACGGTAAAAGAGTCGTGATAAAAGCCTTTCAACTCATGGTCAATAGCGATCCCCGTATTGGGATTAACCAACAGAACACCGGACTTCACATTGGCTGGCATGTAGTGACAAAAGATGTCAGTGCCGAGTGTACCGATCTTCGCCTTCTGCATCAGGCTCGCAAATGCTTCAATAAACACATCAACCTCTCGTAAAACCTGCTTTCCTTGCCGCTTCAGCTATCGTCTGAGTGAACTGTTTCTCACTGATCTGTACGGCTCTCTCAAGGAACAAAGGCCCAACTCGTGGCTTCACACCAGCGACTGGCGGGTTGGTGACGCTCTTCATGCGAGAGAGATAGCCGAGACGATACTTACCCAACTCCATGTACTCCGCATAATCGCCAACCTCAACGCCCGGATGCCCCTCGCGTGGCTTGGCCCCGGATACCGATAACTCAATACGCAGCCCGGTATAACCCTCTTTGACCACTCTCGCGAAGATCGCGCTTTCGAGTGAGCCAGTCTCCAGCGGAGCCATTGCCCGCGCCAGACGCTCAACCAGACGCGCCAGCTTCTCCATGTCACGGATGAGATAACGCTTAAAGGCTTTCTGGCTGTTGTTGAGCCTGTCACCAGCACGCTTAAACTGATGTGCGTCGTACTTCAGACCCATATGTTTGCCCCTACTTCCAGATGCCCAGGGCGCCCACGCAGTCCCCAGCGACGATGCACGCTGGATACCTTCAGCTTTTGCCCCTCCAGAATGAGAACGTCATCAAGCTGTACTGCGGCCTCAAGTGGGATCACCAGAACAGCATCGAACAATTCCAGATTCGCTTTACCGCGACTGCCGGAGCTGTCCGCACGTACCGATGACTTCTCGTTACTTTGCTCAAACTTAACGACGCCGACGTTCGTCTTCCTGACGAACTGCAATTGCGCTTCACCGTAGACGTTCTTCGAACCCAGACGGTAAATCGCTATCTCTGCTTGCCATGAAATGTTCATGCACTCTCCCTGTGGTTGGCAGCCGCACTCATTACCAGGCGAAGGCGCGATTGCTCGTCTTGAGCCTTTCGACCAGAAGTAAATAATGCGACTGGCGTTACGCACGGCGAACAATCATGCGGTTATTGATGTAACTGACCAGCAGTCGCCAGGTACTGCGAGCCACATGCACATTTGCCGCTTTGCCGGTGCGGTACATATTGGTCGTTTCACCAATGGACTCAGACAGAATGCCGTCCTCGCGGGCTGCCGCTACGTCATTGCCGTTAGCGATTTCGCAGGCTTCATTAACCACGGCCAGCATTAATGCCTGTTTGAAGTAGTCCGGGAACTCGTCGAATTTCTCAGGCGTCATCTGCTCCCAATCGATCAGATCGTGACGATATGCCCCGTCAGCGCCCCACGGAATGTCATAGACGTTCAGCATGTTTTGCGGGCGATCGTACCGGTCGAAGTCGATACGCAGGACTTTGCGGATTGAGAACGGCAGCGTTTTGACGCGTCTGGTGGCCTCAATGAGACGTTTGCGCATCAGCCCTTCGCCATCAGCTAACAGGGTGTCGCCGTTCAGCATATCGATAGCTTGCATCTGGGCGTCTGCGACCGTTGCGAATGACTGGCCTGGAATTGACAGCTCGAAGCTATTCAGCAGAACGTACATCTTGCGCTCTTCATGCGTCAGCCCGGATGCCACCGCTTTGACAATGACGTGTCGCAGATCGCGCTCTTTATCTGAAAGCAGGTTGTGTTCGGCCGACACGACAACCGGAATGGACATCTGCCCCTCAGTAATATCGAGAGGTTCGTTATCGACGATGATCGCACCTGCGCCATCTCTGACGGTATACGTGGCCGACTCAATATCCAGAACGTTAAATGCAAACGACAGGGAAACTGCTTCCCCGCTACGGTACGTGTCGATCTGCGCCATTACTCACCGCCCTGTGCTTTCAGGATGCCTTCGATCATTTCAACGATACCTTTGGCTTTCACGCCAATCTGGTTGCCGATCTGACGCAGACCCGCAATACCTTCACAGTCCGCAATCGACTCCAGCTCTTCACGAGTAAAGCGCTGTACCGGTTTGGCTTCCACTTCAGCCGTACCACGTTTCATTGGCACAATATCCGGGGCCGCCGTCTCGACAATGTCGTCCGCAGTCAAATCATTGCGGCTGCTGTACGCGGCAGAAGGAGATACATTTTTGCCTTCAACGGTAGTGGCACGCATGGAGGCACAAATCCGCTGCTGATCGATGAATGGCAGTTCGGCAACCGAGATGCCGTCGACAAACTGGATACCGCAGAGAATGCCCGTGTACCCCAAAAATTGAGGCTCCAATAAACGAATTTTTGCTGGTTTCATTCTTCTTCTCACTTAATGGGCGGCATCGCCGCCCATGTGTTGGTTACGCAGCCGGTGCTGCGGTCACTTCAACGGTCGCAGTGGCTTTGTGGCTACCGTCTTCCGTGGTGACTTCGATAGTGGCAGTACCTGCAGCCACACCGGTCACAAGTCCAGTTGCGCTATCAACCGTCGCGAACTCGGCATTTTTTGACGCCCAGGTTACGCGCTTATTGGTTGCGCCAGCCGGTTCGATGTTCGCGGTCAGCTGTACCGTTTTGTTGGCTTCAACGCTGGTGGTGCTCGGATCGACAGAGACGCCAGTAACAGCAACGACAGGCTCAGTGACTTCAACCGTAGCAGTAGCTTTATGGCTGCCATCCTGCGAAACCACTTCAATGGTTGCCGTACCAACGGCTACGCCAGCTACGTTACCGTTCTGGTCAACGGTCGCTTTGTCGTTATTTTTGGAAGTCCAGGTGACTCTTTTATTTGTTGCGTTTGACGGTTGTACATCAACGCGCAACTTGACCGATTTCCCCTTCTCAACAGAGGTAGAGTCTGGCGTTACCGTAACGGACTCCACGCTGACAGGCTTAACGGTCACTTCGACTGACGCAGAAAGCTGAGTCTGCTTATCGGTGGCGGTGATCTTCACTTTTCCCGGAGTCACGCCAGTAACCAGACCCGTACCGCTGACTGTGGCGACCTGGTCATTGGCCGACGTCCAGGTGAATGAATCTGCGCTTTTGCTCATGGTGATACCTGCACTAAGTTGAACGGTTTTACCCACCAATACGGACGGCGCAGCCGGTGTAATGGTGACAGACTGAGTGAACGGAATTGCCCGGAAGCAAGCCGCAAGATGGTTCTGCTGGCGCTCGCTCAGAGGCTCGTTGGAGATGGAATTGGTGAATCCGGCACGGCACATATGCCCCGTGAAATCCGCAAACGCCTCTTCCGTGATCTTCATCTTTTGTTCTGGCATTTCTCGCTCCTACAAAAAGGGTGGGCGTATAGCCCACCCTTAAATGGTAGATAATTACTTACCTACTATACTGATCAAATTTTTACGTTGGTCAGCGCGGCGATAGCCTTGTCGTGCTTGTTCGCCAGAGAGCAGTACCACTTAACGCGGGTACGGGTTGCGTCTTTGTTCTGAACAGTACCGATGTTCTCAACAACGATACCGGCGTTTTCACCGCCATACAGACCAGTCACACCGTTCTCTTCGGACAGGTGCAGGCAGTAGATGCTTGCTTTGCCAGAATCAGTCGGGATGAAGTCGTTCACAATGAACGGTACACCGTTGTGGCACAGCATCGGACGACCGAAGTTTTCCATCATGATTTCGGACGGGCCGAGGCTAACGGTACGCAGCAGAGCGCGATAAGCACGCAGGTGCTCGGAACGCATCATAATGCAGTCTGCGCCCAGATCTTTCACCGCGTCGACCAGCTCGTCGAACATGGAGAAGGTCATGGAAGCGCCTTCGATGTCGATCTTCTGATCGTCGTGCATCAGCTTCGGAATACCGTCGAACGCTTTGTTGTTGGTGCTGGAGTCGCCCAGAATCAGGTTGCGGCGGAATGCGCGAGCCAGACCTTTCACCTTCTGACGAACCTGGATTGCCAGCTGGTTGTTGGTGTCGGACATAGTGGTCGCCAGGAATTTGTCGACGTCTACGTCGCCTGCCAGGATACGCAGCTTCGCAACGTGTTCGGTGAAGGTTGCAGCGCCTTCGGTGATGGTGTCGTTCACATCGATGAAGGTTGCTTCGCTCAGGGTAGCTTCGCGGTTGTAGAGGTATGCCTTAGAATTAATCTTCATGAAAGGCAGAACAGCGAACAGGTCATCGCGATCGATGATGGTCTCGATCACACCCTGCTCAAGTTCGTTGTTAGACAGCTTTTCAGCTTCATCACGCAGTAATGGCATCTTTCATTTCCCTATGATTTAAGATGTTACTTGAGTCCGATTTTCCCCAGGCCGGAGGTCAACTTATCCATAGTCGACTTGCTCTTCGGCTGGTTTACTTTGTGGGTCGGTTTGCTATTGGAACCAGCACCCTGCTTGGCTTCGCTGCGCAACAGTGCGTCAGCTTCCGGATCTGCACGCAGAATGCGCTCAATCGCGGATTCGAACGGTAACGGTTTGCCTTCACCGTCAACCAGAACTGCACGTTCTTTCTGACCGGCTGGCTTATCAAAGCCCACAACACTACCGTCTTCACCCACTTCGAAATGAGAGCCGTAGATAACGCGAGCCTTAGCCGGAGTCATCAGAACTTTGTCACGCAGGAAGGCAGAGCCGCTGAAGGAAGCGCCAACCGTCATTTCGACCAGTTGAGCCTTCAGTGCGGCGTTCTCGCTCTCCAGAGCGGAGTAGCGTTCGTCGCGCTGTGCCAGTTCAGCTTGGTGCGCTTCGATCATCTGCTTTTTCACAGCATCGAACTCACCACGGCGTTCCAGTTCAGCCTGCTCCGCCTCCCGACGTGCGGTTTCTGCGGCTTGTTCAGCTTCGAGAAGCTGGCGAGCACGCGCCGGGTCAATATCACCGTACTGAGCCAGCTGATCGGCCAATGTGCGCTCTTTCTCCTTGCGCTTCATGTTCTCTTTCAGCAGGTCAGCACCGGCTTTCTTGGACTTACGCAGTTCTGCCAGCAACTCTTCCTGAGTCATACCGGCATACTCGTCGTCGTCACCCTTCGGTTGCTCTTTTTGCTCGCCCTGTTTGCCTGGGTCTTGATTGCCCTGCTCATTGTCTCCAGCAGGAGCACCGCCACCAGCGCCGCCGCGCTCATGCGCTTCAGCTACATCCATCAGGCCACGACGGGCCATAAGCATTTGCCACAGATTCATAGAAATTCCTTTTCGTTACTTATCACTCGGTCTCTTGAGTAGATGAGTCCCCATTCCCTCGGGGTTGATCTTGCCCGCTTTCTTGGGCTGTATCTCGATCATAAGTAAGTACTGACTTATTTTCAAGGGTGTTAAGATCATTTTTTGGAGGAAATTTCAAGAGATCTTTTTGAAATTCCTTTTGCATCGCCTCGGAAATGTTCGGGAAGACCTTCTCGATGAGCATTTCCATCTGATGACGACGAACAGAATCAGGCGCCTGGAGCAGCGACAGTTTCTCAGCAACGGCAAACTCGTCAGTCAGACCGCGAATGTCGAAACTTTCCGGGTACGCGATCAGAGAGTGGTCTTCATCCAGTTCGACACCCATCCACTTCGCTGCCAGCTGCATCATCTGGCGCTCTGCCCTTTCGAGACGTTCTGCTTTCGTCACCAGCAGACTGTTAACACGCTGGAAGTCGTACATCTTCGCTGCGCCCGAAGAGTTATCGATGCCCTGTGCGTTATCCTGCTTGGTTCGCTCACCTGCCACGCCAACGGAATGGTAGATCTCGTTAATCACCGTCTTAATCGTGGTGATAATCATCTGGGCCTGTTTCGGGTCCGGAGACAGGTAGAATGGCTGATTACCGCTCTCAGAGTCGAAGGTGAAGACGCGCTTTGTCCCCATTTCAAGCACTTTGGTGTGGTTTTCATCGCCCGGCAGCAATGACTGAACCGGGATCGCCAGCTGGCTGAATGTCTGATCCTGAATAATCGCGTCAAGGTTCGACAGGTAGTTGGCCACGGCGCGATCAAGATAGGCAATATCGTCAATCAACGACGGGCTGAAATACGGAGACTCGCTTTCACCAATGCAATCCACCGGGAACACCGGCACCACGCCCAAATTATGCTGGCCGCTATCCTCCAGAACGACTTTGGCCTGACGGCGACCGCTATTTCCGGAACCTTTCTTCACTTCTTCACGGAACAGATACCACTCGTTTTGCGTCCACAGACGGTAACGCTGGTATTCCTGCCCGGTTGACGTGAACGGATCTTCGTCGTCGCGCGCGATTTCAACAATCAGCGCCCACAACATATTGCCGTCTTCATCCCAGGCAACATCAAGCAGCTGCTGCGGCGAAATCCAGTAAGCGTAGGCACGCGCATCATTTTTCTTCTCGTCTGCAACAGACTCAACATCGACGTTCATCGTGCTATCCACGACAACCCAGATACGGCCATAAATGGATGATTGCAGATCGATAGCCGCCATAAACGCATCGATGGAGGCGTTCTGGCGCGTGGCTCGCTTCCAGAAATTGCGGATCTGCTCCGGTGCTTCATCAGTGTTGCGGTGAATGACCTCTTTGAAGAGGTATTTGTTGATGAGGTTTACCACTTCGCGCGTATGGTTGAAGCGATAAGCGCGTTCCAGGCGCTCTTTGAACTCCTGATCGCCCTCTTTGAAGTAACGGAAGATATTGTCGTTGAACCAGGCACGCCCGCCAGCGTAGGTGCTGGCGAGGAAGTCCCAATGTTCTTTTTTCTTCTCATATTCAGGGTGGCGTCGTGCCACAAGGTCTTTGATTTGCTTGTCAGTCAATTCCATTTGATTTTCCTTTCCACTTAGGCAAGTACTTACCTATCTAGATCCACCAAGAATAACACGATTTTTCACCGGATACCTACGATGAACCGGATAACCCAACGCATCCGCACTGTGTTCGATGCCGCCAGTCTTATCCATATCGCGTGAGCCTGGCTTGTAGATCACCTTCTCCAGCGAGTCGATGAGGTGTTTGCACTTCGGATCGATGTACAACCGGGTTTCGCCCGAGGCACTCATCAACATGCGGTTCACTGCGTTAACACGGTCTGCGATCGGCGGGTGCTTCTTCGGATAATCGACTCGAAGGAAACCTTTTTCCTTGAAGATATCGACGTCCGATTCGCCGCGTGCGTGCTGGCGATACGCACCAGCCGGGTCAGGGAAGATAGTGACCTGAGACTTCCAGCGCCAGAAACGGCGCTCCAGCTCATCACACACTTCAGCCGTGTTGGAAGAGAACAGCACAACCTCGTCCACGGCCCACAACTCGCCATTTGGCTGCGGCTGCAGGATGACCGATGACATAGGGTCGATGTTGAAGTCCTGACCAACCCAGATCGGCAGTTTCGGATTGAACTGGAGTGGCTTCACATGCACATTGCGGTCGAACGGGTAGTAAACGCGTCCGGACATGTTTTCGAAGCTGGCCAGGTATTCCTGTGCGAACGATTTAGGGTCCATATCGTTCTTCGCTGCTTCGATTTCCGCGCTCGGTACGAACGGAGAATCAGCCGTAACGAACTGCCAGCTCTTCCACTGCCCTTTGCGTTGCAAATCTTTGTTCTGACCGATAGTCCACAGCTTGTGGAACTCGGAGAAGCCTTTTGGCGTACCGATGATCAGCGCACCGCCACGGGTAGAGGACAGTGTCGGACGCAGTACCTTGTACCAGGTGTCAGGCTTCATATCCTGAAATTCATCGAGCACCACGAAGTGCAGTGCCACACCACGAAGCGTATCGGGCTTATCCGCACCTTTCAGCGCGATTTCAGAGCCGTTCTTCAGCACGATGGTCATCGTGGTGTCGTTTTTCTTACGAACCCATTTACGAGGCAGAACTTCCTGCAGGTCATCCCACAAGATCTGGCGAGCCATCTGGTAAGTCGGTGCGACGTACCAGACACGTTGCTTTTTCTCTTTGGCTGCCGCGCGGATGATGGTGGAGATCGACAACCGGGATTTACCCCAGCGTCGACCCGCACACACCACTTTGAAACGATGTGGCGACTGGAAGACTTGCATCTGCCCAGAATGCAGCTGTACGAGACTCAGAGACGACGGGATGGCCATAGTTAGACGCTCCCATCACTTTCATCACCAGACGCGTCAGAATCGCCCTCTGCTTCGCTCAGTGCTTCCTCTTCGAGTGACTCAAGCAGATCGTCATCAATCAGATCCGGCTCATCATCTTCCTTACGCAGCTGCGCCACCTGGGAAGGCGTAAGTTCGCCAAATACCAGGTTCGGGATTTCGTCTTCTTCGTTCTCAGCGCGATCCATACCGAGCGCTTTCGAGGATATTTCGAAGCACTTAGCGAGTGTGCCGCTGGCACGCTGGAGACTCTTCAGGTCATCTTCGATGGTTGCGAGTGGCTTGCCGTCCTTCTTGGCTGTGGCCACCTCATGCATCACCATCCGACCGAGTGCGAATGCCCAATCGTCGTAACGAGTCCGGCGCTCTTCGATTTTCTCTGCACGCGCCTTCGCACGCAGCTCTGCGTCGGATTTGAGCGACTCGCGCACCATCTTCCCAACGGAGTCCGCGCCTTTCTCTAATCCACGCTTTTTGAAATGTCTGGAGAGCGTTTCACGACGAATGCCGTACTCTTCCTCCAGCTTGGAGAGTGTGTATTCGCCGGAAGTCCACTTTGCTTCGGCTTCTGCCCACTCAGCTGGCGTCAGGCGAGTTTTGCTCTCGTCTTTTTCTACAGTCATAGATCCCTCTAAAACACTCAGAGCGCATCCTTGCGCTCCTAAACAACTTGTTTAATTCTGTGCCTAACCAATTTGTTTTCTGGGTGTTTAAAACCGGGCTGGGGAGTATTCAGAACCTGCTTCCGTATATATTTAATAAGTCACTTAGTATTTATATATACGGAAGCAGGCTCTCAAACTGGCTCCCAGACCGACTTACATCACCAGTAATTTGGCTCTGGCACGACCTAAAGTGGTCAGTCCCAGCGTGCGACGGTGGTAGCCGGAATCACCGCGCTGGCGGCACATTCCTTTCTCCACCAGCCCCTTTTTCACCAGTGCGCGGATAGAGAACTGCATACTCTGTTTGGTCGTTTTGTACGGCAGCACTTCAAGCAGCTCGTCCAGATCGAGCAGATACCCACGCTCATGGCCTAAATTGATGGTTTTGATGATGTCTTTTTGTTTGTCGGTCAACGTCATGGCAAATCCTTATGCCGGTAATGCAATTTCAAGAGGTTTATTCAAAGGCTGTTTGTCGAATGCCAGCAGTGGCAGCGTGTCCGGCAGCTGACGACCAAAGTCCGGGTTTCGGTACACACCATACAGCGGAGACGTGAAGCTCAGGTTGTGAATGTCCTTGAGCAGCTTCACGATGCTGGCCTCGTCCACCAGGCTGTCGGCAATGTCCTGAATCGTCGTGCCACGATTACGCCCGGCTTTGGCCAGGGAACTGTTCTTGTGGTAGTCAGCGACCAGATCACGCAGCGCACGACGACGGCGAGACTCACTCATGGCGAACAGCTCTTTGACGATCGCTTCGTTGTCGCCAGGGTCGGAACGGAAATGACGCTGGAAGACGCGCAACGCACTCTCATAGCTCTTCGGACGCTCCGGACGGATGAACTGGAACCCTGCTTTCATGGCAAACGGGTTGTATTTGCTCATCGATGACTGGATCTCGATGATTGGCCGGTCGTGCATCCTGCTAACCAGGTTAATCATTCGATAGGAGACGCCGACGCCGCGGTACTGAGTGTCCACAACGGAACGGCTGATCACCGCAAAGTTGTTGTTCACGTACCGGCCCCAATACTGGTTGGCCACGGTGGTATTGGTGGTTGGCTTCAGCTTAGGAAACATGCGATGGCGAGGCGCCAGCAGCAGTTTCGGGTAAGCCATAACCACGACGCCCACCAGCCGGTCGTCCAGTTCGCAGCGATAATACGTTGGCGCGAACGGCTTACCATCCGTCTTGTAGTGCAGCGACTTCAGCGCGTGCCAGTCTTCAACCGTGCCTTTGGTAACGGTCATATGCTCCAGAAAGTCCAGATGACGCGGGAACTCTTCCGGGCGGTAGCGTTTGATGATGATGTCTGTCATGTCGATCACCTGCGCTCGATATTGGCATTGATGAAGTCCAGGCGAAGCGATTCCATCGCCCCGACCATGACGTATGGACGCCCACCGTTATGCCAGCAATCCAGAACACTGCCGTCGTTGTTGATCATCAGCAGCGCCAGGCTCTGGCTTTTGCCTTCTCTGGCGTACTGGAGTGCTTCTTCCAGCAGGCGGATGACTTCAACGTTGTTGTTGTCAGCCTCTTTCGATGGCTTCAGCTCTACGATCTTCAAATCAGGCATATTCCACCTTCACGCGTTCTTTGTAGTGCTTGGTGATCTGCATATCCGGGCGCAGCGCGTTCTTCAGGTCTTCGTGGGTCGTCGCCACCATTACCGTCGCACCAACCTTACGGGCGGCACGCTGGAGGTTCGACGCCACAACCTGGGCGGTTACACGGTCGAGAACAGCGCCAAATTCGTCGGCTGCCCAGACTTTTGCACCTGACTCGATCAGCTTGGCGATCTTGAGACGGTATTTCTGGCCGTCAGACATCTCGGATGGCTTGCGCACGAATAGATAGGCGTCATTCAATCCGGCCATAGACAGCAGCCCCAGCGCTTCGCTGGTGGTTTTGCCCAGCTGGTCGATGACGTTAACCTCATTGTCGAAGGTAAAGTCATCGATGGAGGCTACAGAAAGCCCTTCATCCTTCATCTGGCGTTGCAGCTCGCGCAGCACAACGGATTTACCGGAACCGGATTGGCCGGTGATGTACACCACATCGCCCTGCTTCACTTCCAGCTCCAGATTGTCGAAAAGCGTCCACTCTTTTTCGTCAAGGCCAAGACCGAACGATTCGGCAATCTCCAGCGTGCGCGTGGTTTTGTTCACGCGGGTCTGAAACGATACGTTGATGGTGTATTTGCTCATGCAGCCAGCTCCCCAGAAGAAACTTTCTCCGCATACGCCACGAAAGCGTCTACCCCGCTCTCTCCCGTGATTTCTTCCATGTGGGCAAGCAAATCCCCAACCACAATGGCAGAGCCAGCAGGGAGCGTTTTAAAGCCCAATACGTCGATGACGCGGACTTCTTCAGAGGCTACTTCGCGACTGATCTCGGTGTGCTCTTCTTTCTGGCGTTCCGTCTCTTCGCCCAGATCGAGCACCAGAGAGCCGGTTTCCATCTCTTCGGTCATGCTGCCGACAAGCACGTTCAACTCGCGCTCCTCAAAACCGAAGACCTCGACGTCACCCAACACCAGGGATTCCAGTTCCTGCTGCAATTTGATAGCGTCGTAGTCAATACTGGCCAGGCGGTTGTCTTCCAGACGCTTCGCCTTCACTTCTTCTTCGCTCAGATCGTCGCGAACGATGACCGGCACACGCTCCAGACCAGCCAGAAGTGCCGCCTCGCGACGACCGTGGCCAGTAATGATGACGTCGTGCTTGTCGACCGTGATCGGCTGGTCAAAACCGCGCTTTTTGATGGCGGCCGCCAGGTCGCGGATCTGCTGTTCGTCATGTTTTTTGGCGTTCATCTCATACGGGATGAGTTCTGCCGGGTTTCGATAGACGATTTCAAAGTTTTTGGTCATTACATACGCTCCTTGTAGTAGTCGACCAGCCACACCAGGGCTTCCCCGGCGTTCTCCATTTCGTTACCGGTATTGATTCCCTGCTCTTTGATGATGGTTTTGATGGTGTCGGCGACGCGATCTGACGCATCAAACGTCACTTTGAAGCGCATCGTCTGGTGTTCGGCGCCGACTCGCTCGGTTTTCTCGCGTTTGTCCTCATCGACCGGCTCGTCATCGCCACGGGAGAGCGCTTCCAGCGCTTCAAGATCGATAACGGACGCTTTGGCGAGTGTTGCCGCCATTTCGTCGTCATACGGGGCGATATCGGACAACCGGTAGTCGATTTCAGACTGGATTTCTTCGATTAAGCGCTGCAAAGCGACCTGATCGTCTTCGCCGTAGCGCTCGTTATCGACGAGGGACATCTGTTTGGCCACCAGGTCGTTAATTTTGCCCACGGAGATGACAGGAACCGTTGAAATGCCCTGCTCCATCGCGGCACGCCAGCGGTGTTCGCCACCGAGGATCTCAAAAACGCCCCCGTCCAGCTCCCGCGCCAGAATTGGCTTAAAAAAGCCCAATTTTTCGATAGAGCCTTTCAGTTTTTCGAAGTTTTTCGCCCCAACGGAGTTGGTATTCCAGGGATTCGGACGCAGGTTAGCGACTTCCACCTGCAGAATCGTAATTTTCACATCCATAATTCTGATACAATCCATTGTATAAGTACTTACTTACTATAATAGCCAATTACCATACAAAAGGCACGAAGGAAAGAGGTTTATGACAGTTCGGATTGTATCGAATGCAGTCAATGCGCTGATTTCTGGCGCTGATGACAACGTGAAGCGGCTCGTTCAGGAGATGTTGAGCTATGAAGTGGAGGCTGGGGACTGGAAAGGAACCAGCACGATGTTCAACTGGAGCAAAAACGCGTTCCCGGCTGGGTTTGCGAAGCCAGTAGCGGCCAACCTTCTGAAAGCTGGCATCAAATGCGTGCATGTGCGCAAGGAAAAAGCCCCCGCGCTGGGCAAGCCGAACCCGGTAGTTAACCCATTCCCGTATAACCCGGACTATGCGTATCAGGATCAGACTGTGGAAACACTGGTGCGCGAAGGGATGATGATTGCCCAGATTGCGACCGGTGGCGGTAAATCGAACGTAGCGTGTAAGGCAGCTGCTCGCATTGGTCGTATGACGCTGTTTTTAACCACGCGCTCGGTTCTGATGTTCCAGATGGCAGAGAACTTCCAGAAATCCATCGACTACCGCGCGGAGAATGGCGAGCCGTGGCTGAAAGGTCAGAAAGTTGGGGTGATTGGATCTGGTGAGTTCCAGGTCTCGCGCCATATCAACGTTGCCACGGTGCAGACCCTGGCCAGTTTTCTCGAAGAGCCACCGCGCGATGCATCACCTGAGAAAAAACAGTACCACCTGAAGCGCCGGGAACTGGTTAAGCGCTTTCTGTCCAGCGTTTCTCTGCTGATTCTGGAAGAGGCACACGAATCATCTGGTTCAAACTTCTACGATATCGCCCGGTTGTGCATCAATGCCGATTACCGTCTGGCGCTGACAGCTACGCCGTTCATGAAGGACTCGACCGAGGCAAATATGCGTCTCATGGCCGTTGCCGGCCGCATTGAGATAAAGGTAACGGAGAAATATTTGATCGATCGAGGTATTTTAGCGAAACCATACTTTCTATATCATAAAATCGCGTACACTCCAGACGAGGTGCGGATTAGGGCCGAACTTGCTTCGAAACACCTGAACTTTCGGGTTGGAATGAGTACGGCTTACCAGAAAGCCTATCAGTTAGGCATCGTTTACAATCTGGGCCGCAACGAGGCTATTGTGCGCGAAGCGTTAATGTACAAAAGTCACGGTCTGAACTGTATGACGCTGGTTCGTTTGAAGCGTCATGGTCAGATTTTGATGGAAATGATGAAGGAAAGCGGCCTGAAGGTCGATTTCATCTACGGAGAATCAAACCAGACTACCCGACAAGCAAAGCTCAACAGTCTGGCGGCAGGCAAGATAGATGTTCTGATTGGTTCAACCATTCTGGATGTTGGTGTCGACGTTCCAAGCGTAGGGGCGGTGATTCTGGGTGGTGGCGGCAAAGCCGAAGTTGAGATGCGCCAACGTGTTGGTCGCGGTCTTCGAGCCAAAAAGAATCAGGCTAACGTGTGCTTTATTACCGACTTTATCGACGTAAGCAACAAATATCTCATGTCGCATTCATATGAGCGGAAGCACATTATCGACACGACGCCTGGGTTTGCCGAGGGCGTTTTGCCGGTGGGTAGCACATTCGATTTCACTGTTTTGAATAGAGAGTAAGCATGAGCGAGAAACGCGCTATACACTGCCAGGTTCAGTTAACCGAAAAAGCAAACGACAAGCTGGAAACCTTTCAGAATCGACTGCGTGAACGCAATATTAAGCTGTCAAAGGCAGACATCATCAATCTGGTGCTGTCCAACATGACGATGGCTGATTTTGATAAGGCAGCTACGTCATTAGAGGCTTCTGCAAAGGCCCGTGAAAAGGTCATGAAGATTTACGAATCCTCTGGCATGACCAAAGAAGATCTGGCCGATATTCTCAAACGTCTCGATTAAGCATTAAGGGCGTCGCAAGACGCCTTGTTCGTTGAAGTGATAAGGATTTAGTTCAAGCCATGAAACACGTTCTACTTCCACTGATTACCATCCCCGTTTTACTCCTGAGTGCATGTTCATCCCGCCCTGTGTCTGTAGCTGATGCAAAACCGGCTCCGCAGGCCAGAGTTTTCAAATACCAGACGTCTGCACCAACCACGCTGGTGGTTATGAGGGACAAAGGTATGATAGGTGCGGGCTGTGACGCATCCATCTTCATCAATGGTGAGACGGTTGCGAAACTTGAGACCGGTGAAAAAGCGACGTTTCATCTTGATGCCGGGCAATGGATTGTTGGCGCTTCACTGGAAGGCGCCGGGCTGTGCGCACTGAACCCTGCTCGTCAGGAACGCGAGACCATCACCAAAGCTGGCGAGACGAAAGTCTTCCGGGTGTTCACCAGCAACGCAGGTGACATCGATATCCTACCAACGACACTGTGACGATATGACGAATATTACTGACATCACCTACGGGATTCCTGCAGAAGTCTGGCCGCGCGATTACACCAACGTGGAGAAGGCGCTGATGTTCTGGCGTAAGTCTCTCATTCCTGTAAGGGTCACGATGGAAGATGGTCAGGTGTTCTGCATGTACGTTCAGGGTCTCATGTCGTCGCGCAACAAAGTCGATCTTTGCCCTGCCCCGTTCGACAAAGAAAATCGTATAAGGCTCCCACTTGAGCGAATCAGTACGATTGAATCAGGTGTGACAGAAGGCATTGCGCACGATTTCACGGGTCGGACAACGGTACACCCAGACTATGTGGACAATCGGCCATCTCGCCGTGATTTCTTCAAAATTTGTCGCCAGGCTCATGAGATGCAGAAGTCTATAAGGGTCTACATGGCGGATGGCCGTGAAATTGAGGGTGTGTCTTCAGGCGTTGACGCTTGCCAGGTCACGCTCAACATGGGGGACGGTCGGAAGACAGTCGTCATGTTCGATTGGGTCGAACGGATTTTACCGTTTTAAATCTATAAGGGTAATAACCGGCTAAGTCCGGTTATTATTTTATGTGTCACTTCCCGTTATATTTATTTCCCCTAACCCCTATTCCATTTTAAATATATAAGGGTGAATGACCGAATAGGGAATTTATTTAGGCAACACCTTCGAGAAAACGCGATTTATTTCTAAGACTTTGATTTTTATTGAAGAAAATTTTTTTCGTTCCCGTGTAAAAAACTCTTGATTTTAATTTCTGTATATCGATAATTAGTCACATCGAAAGCGAACACGCTAACGATAAACAAATAACAAATTAAGTTATCAATATTACATAAGGATTAATATCATGTCTAACGTTGCTATCTCTAAAAAATCCATCATCGACGCTGCTGTAGTTATCGCTAATGAATTACAAGTTGCAGCCAATAATGCTACTCAGACTTATAACAATCATTATCAGAATGGTACGCACACAAAAGCAGATAAAGCTAACATGCTTGCAGCGACTACCAAACTTGCATACTTCACCAACAACGTTTTAAACGCTGTTAATGATGAGAAATTAGCTGGTGTCTTTTACTACGCGATTAAAGCAAGCAAACAAGCGCCAGAAGTGTTTTTCCGCGAAGCTATGACCAATAGCTATTCACTCGAAAAATTGGTTTATCTGGTTAAATCTATCAAGTCTGGTAAATGCGTTTATTCCGTCGCTGATATGTCCGGATCTCGCGTATTCGCATTAATCGAAATGATTAATGATGAAATGGAGACATTCACAAATGGCGCTGTATTCGATTTAATGAATGAAGCTAAAAAAGCATGTGAGATTAAATTAGACGCTGGCTACACTCAAGCCAATCAGCTTATCAATTTGTGTGAACGTCTCGGACTGGTCGAGAAAATCAAAGGAATGGGCGCTGCTAAAAACGGATCGCAACAATATCGCTTTATCAAGAATGATTTTTATAACTATCTGGCTGATGCTTTCAAAGCGTAATTAGATGGATATAGCGCCCACTATGGGCGCTAGTTTTAAGGATAAAAATCATGATTAGTTATGACCAGATCCGCGCGGAATATCGCGCAAAATATCGCGCTTATAAACTTGAATTAATCGACGACTTAAAAGCGCAACGTGACAAATTAAATTTTACGTTTTCTGATTTGCTTAACAGTAAAAGAGACTGTAAGCGCAAGCGTGAATATTTGCGCTTGTCTGAAATGATCGGAAAACTGCAAAACAGCATTTAAACAAAAGCGCCCACTATGGGCGCTTTTTTCGTTTCAAGATCCGCACACCATAACGCGCCATTGTTGGCGCGTTTTTTATTGTCTGAAGTCAGCCAAAACAGACCCAAAATAAGCGCCATAAATGCGCCAATTTAACGCGTTTTTATGTGTGGTGGTATATACCCATTAACCACAAAAAAAACACGTTATAGCGCGTTTTACAGCGTTTTAGCGCGTGGATTATTTTGTCGTGTCGTGGGCGTGATCGTCTGGCGATAGCTGGCGACGTGATCCGCGCTATCCTTCGGGACGTGTCGGCAATGTTGGCGCTATCCGTGGGCGCTCGCGTATCATTGGCACGTTGGCGCGACGTGTACGCGCTTGCAGTGGTTTACCCACGGATTCACATAATCACATAGCGAAAGCTATCTGGATGGCTCAGGGGCTGAAACTCCACCAGCGTTACCCCAGCGCCCCTGCGATATTTTCTGGCAGGATTCTGGGCTTCTCCCGCTCTGTTTTCTACATAAAGGCAAACCCAGCCGTTTCCCGAAAATTCCCTGGCCGTTTCCCTTCGGTTCCCCGGACAGCCCTCTGGCCGTTTCTGAATATCCCTGCGGCAGCTGGTGGACGAAAAGAAAGGGGCGTTTCCAGCCCCTCCCCTCTTACTTGCCAGTCAGGATGTGAATGCGGTTCTTTCCGTACACCTCTTTCACGTATTCCCCGCACGAGACACTCCACGAGTCGATTCCTGCTTCGTAGGTGACGTTTTTGCACTTGATGGCATTGTTGGCGATACGCATCCCCTCCCCCACTGCTTCCTGTTCGCTGAAGTCGAACCCGGATTCTGTTTTAACCCATAGCGCGATCTGCGTGGCGAACTCGATGAGTTTTGACTGGCAGAAGCGACCGCTGCGTACCGGGAAGATGAATACGCCAAATCCCGAAGTGGAGACATACGCTTTTTCAAATACGCGTTTATGGCGACGGTTGCAGATAATGTCATTGGTGATCTGCTGTTTCTCTTTCCCGGACAGCTCGATGGTTACATTGTCACGCCAGGCGCCCAGCACGCTTTTCTCGTTATCAGAGAACGTCACAGAAATATGGCCATGCGCAGGGGTGTTAACAGTAGCGATAAAGTTCATGGTGATAATCCTTTAAACAACTTGTTTTCTTGCTGGTTTAATTATCGCTACGCGCATAAGGCGTCCAAGCGTTCTGTTCCGGCAGCTGGTGGCCGGCAGGGAGTCGGAGGGTTGTTCGGTAGCCTGGCGACAAGAGGTGGGTGTTTTTAGCCTGCGGGAAACAGGATGGTCATTTAAGGCCACCGGCGTGGGTGGCCTCGTTCTCTTAGTGGAGCAGACCGACGTCGATGGTATCGCCGGAGCCATCCACGCGGATCATCAGCATGGCGAAGGCATTTAATGGGTAGCCTGCGTGCCAGTCAGGGAAGCGGTCATCGCGCATGAAGTCGGCAATATCATAAACGCTGTCCTCAAAGCGGAAGAAGCGGGCATCATATTGTTCGTCCTGTTCAACGTGATCCATTTCCTGCTGTTCTTCCGGCGACAGGTCGAGCCAGGATTCCAGCCATACGTTTTCAGCTTTAGGGGAGATAGTGAAATCGGTCATGTGCATATCCTCCATGCGTAAACATCTTGTTTTCTTGTTGGTGTAATTATCGCAATATGGATAAGGCAAAAAACATTTTGTTATCGGGAATAAGAAAATGGCGCGGGGTACGCGCCATTGGAGGGATTAAGCGAATACGCTTTCCGGGATGTAGTTTTCAACCGGTTCGTTGGACACGATGCGCAGACCGTATTGTCCAAGCCAGGTGTTGCTCGGGTTCAAGTAGGAGGTGTACAGCTCGTCTGCTTTCACCATCATCTTCTCAAACATCTCTTTGTCTACGCCGCGGAAATACGTTTCCAGTTTCAGCAGCATTGGTTCGGATGCGTCGCTGATGCTCTGGAAGCCTACGGTGTACACCCAATCCTCTTCTGTCCCGGTGCGGATCAGGGTGGTGGTGAGCACTTCAGTCCCGTTCGTGCTGTCACGCAGAATAGCGGTCAGTTTTGCAACTTTTCCGCCTGAGGTTGTTTCTGACGCATAGTACAAATCAAGAACCAGGTTTTCACGAATTACAGTCATTTTTGGTCTCCCTGTTGTTGACCTGATTATATTATTGTCATAGGTAAGCACTTACAATACGGGTAAGCAAAAAAGCCCCGAAGGATGGACGGGGCTGTCGTAGTGACGACTAATCGCTTTTGCACATGTCAGGCTGTCGCCAGGAGAGAGGCACGCTGGATTTCTTGCTGGGCTACTTTGTTCGCTTCCAGTAGCGCCTGTTCCAGCTCTCCTTCCGGCCAGATGATCTGTTTTGCCATCCACCCTCTCCCACTCTGGCGACGCACACTCATTACGTAACGCGTGCGGGAACCATTGTCGAACGAGACCAGCGTCTCTTTGAACAGGCGAATGGCAGTGCCGTTGGCGATGATATCGAGCAGGGTCAGCTGGCTCATTACGGTTGGTTTTTCTTTACGTGGCTGGCCCGCGCTCAGTTTGGTGATCATCGCGTTTTTCATAATTCACTCCGTAAACAACTTGTTTTCTTGTTGGTGTAAATAATACCAGCGAGAAAACGGCTACAAAGCATAGCGTTACGGTGCTGCGCTGCCCCGGAGGTTGCAAACAGCAAAAAGCCACCGTGCTGGTGGCCTCACGCTTAATCTTCGTCGTCCGGGAACTCGATGTGTACCGCGTCCACCAGCTCCCGCTGTTCATCTTCACTGAGCAGGTGCCAGATATCCTTCCCTTTGGGTGATTCCCCTTCAGCCGGGACGAACGACCACAACTTGCGGTACAACTCCGGCCCCACAGCATCCAGGCATTCAGCCAGAGAGTCCACGCTCCACACCTCAACCATCACAGGCATCTTAATCATCTCTTCACCCTCACTTCGTTTCTGACGTCGTGCAGTTCCACGCGACGGACATTGGGTTGTCCTCGATATGGAAATCAAACGTCCCTTCTCTGTATCCTTCAGAGATGAGCGTCGCCACGCGACCAGCAACATCCTGAGAGCGGATAACGTCATCGAGGGAGATCTCACACTCGGAGGACGCTTCCTCGCCACAGAGGGTGATGCTGATATTCAGATGCTTGTACATGTGTTTCTCCTTTGTCTAAACACGTTGTTTTCTTGTTGGTGTTATTATCGCAATAAGACATAGGCGAAAAAGGATTTTATGTCGGGAAAGCCCGGCTGGGCAGTGAGTATCCGGGAACGACACGGGAGCCAGTATTTACGATATTCTGCTCTACGCGCGCCGCAGGGCTGGTGGGCAGAATTTTCTTCTCCCCGAAAACCTACTGAAATCGCTTGAGACCCGAGGATGGTCTGGCAGAATGGAGTTCAGCAGCTGCACGAGAGGGAACGACACTCCCCCGCAATTTTCAGGCGAACGAAGAGTAAGGCGCACTCCCGAGGACTTCCCGCACCGCTCCCGCAGCCGTCCCTCGCTCTGTACCGGCAAGCTCCCGCTTCCCGACCGGCAGCCAGCCTTTTCCCGGTTCGTATAGCGGGATTCCCACCGTTTCCCTGAAAACCTCCAGCCTTTTCCCTGCGGCGACGCTCCCGTTTCTGAAAAGGGACATAGCCTTTTCCCTGGATGGCCCGAAGGCTGACCGAAGGGGTGGAAAGGGGCGTTACGGGGGATGAAAACTATGGCTTGAATTTCTACGGAGAAAGTAGCGATACCTCTCTTCCCCTTCCCACTTATACCTCCAGTTCAATCTCTACGGATTTTCTCTCCTGTGGACGTGCAAACCTTCCCCCTGATAACGCTCTATACGGCAAGTATTCCTTTGGGTGAAATGGGTGGTTTGTTCTCTCTATCGGCGTATGTGGTTTCGTTGTTCTTGAGGTGGTTCTTCTCTGTGTTTTCGTCTGGGTTGTTCTCGTCGTTTTGGTGAGTGTTCTTCTCCGTGTATGGAGTAATGGCAGGTGCGCTTTTCTCTTCGTTTACGTGAAATGATGGAAGTGTGGGTAATGGCAGTAGGGCGCTTTAGTTGTTCTCCGCATATGAAGTAATGGCGTTCCCTGCTATTCAGGAATTTGCGCTCTCTTCCGGGGTAATGGTGGGTAAGCGAGATTGCGACGGTTCCTGTTCTGGTCTGGGTTTGTCCGGGGTTTCGTTCTGGCTGTTCTTCTCCGTGTATTGGGTAATGGCGTGTAGGGTTTTGCGTGCGCGAGCTGCGTTCTCGGTTGCCTGGAAAGATTAGGTGGGTGCTCTGTAGCCTGGGGCAAAGAGGTGGGTCTTTTCGGTAGCCTGACAGGAAGAGGTGGGTCTTTCCGGAATTGTGGGTAATGGCGTCTCTGGGTTTCCTGTGGGTGTGGTTAACTTGTTTTCTTATGCCTGAAAACAACTTGTTTAGATGTTCAATAAAACGCAACGGGAGCGCTTCTGAGCGCTTCTGTTTTTGGGTGGTATCACGAGTCGTTTTTGACGTTTTGGTCGCAGGGAGACGTTTTCTGGTGCGTAGGATTTTGGGTATAAGAGATGGCGTGCGAAAACGTCAACTTTTTAGACCAAATCAGGGGAAAGCGTTGACTTTTCGTTGATGTGTTATTTTTTTGTTTTCTTATGGGTGTAATTAGCTTAAATGCCTTGTCACGCCTAGGCTGGGGTAGGTTGGAAAGGTGGGGAAAGTGGCGATCAACGGACTCTTATAGAAATCTACATTGTTGATGTAGTAATTGCTCTGAATATCAATATAGTTGTCATACCCCCTCAACAACTGGAGTTGTTATGAGTACGAGCGTTTGGACGTGGAAAGGGAAGTACTTCGGCTACATCAGCAATAACAATCTATATACCTATAGAGGAAAGCATGTTGGCAAATTTTCCGGTGATAACGTCTTTGACAGATACGGAAAATATATTGGCGAGATAATGAGTAATAACAGACTAATCACCAGTCGCCACAAAAGAAATCTCAGAGGTTCGAGTTTTACACCTTCCAACGGAGGCTCACGGGGTAGATATGCAAATTATAGCGGTTACGCGATGTACGCAGGCTATGAGGACTTCCCCCTGCCAGAAGAGTTCGAATGACTAAAGATCGTGCGTCCACAATTTGGACGCACGATAATTACCAATCCCATGCAGGCAGCCCATCCACCAGCTCGGCGTCGCAATCAAAGTGAACTGCGTCAAAGCCGGCATCCAGTACCTTCTGAATGTTCTCGATGGTTTGCCATGTGACGCCGTAATCACGTAGCTCTTCTTTCCAGTCGTTGCCACGCATACCTGCGCGGACAATCCATCCGTACTCCGTGCCGTGTACCCAATTCAGTCCACGATCTGTTAGTGGGTCGAAACAGATATTAGGCAGACACTCAGAGTCATGCTGTGTAACGTGGGCGGTGCTGATCACCGCCGTCTTATACGATTCGGTGATTTTCAGCATCATGCCTTCTCCTTTGGAAACAGAATGTCGGCCGTGTCAGAAATGACATCCCAATTCACGCCGACGCTGGCGTCATGGCAATCTTTGATTTTTCGCAAAACCTGAACGCACTGTTCGTCAGTCAGGTCTGGTCGCACTTCACCTACATCTTCCTTGTGCCACATCACCATCAGCAGCGGCTCGTCTTCTGGGTAGTTCTCCAGCTTTTCGATGATATCTTTTGCGGTTCCGAACATGATTAGCTCCTTAAACAACTTGTTTTCTTGTTGGTGTTATTATCCCAAATAACAAAAGGCAGAAAACAAGATGTTTAAGGGATGATTAGGTGAGTTTGAAGTCGTCCGCATCGTCGACGAACTCCATAAATCTGGCCTCCACGCTCGAGTGCGTTATCAGAAACTCGAGACCTCTTCCCAGCGAGGTTGGTTCTTCCAGCAAAAACTCGAACCCATCTTCATGAGTCCTGCCTAACCAGTATCCGCCGCCATACTCCTTCAATCGTTGAAAGAATACGTATTGCCCCGGTTTGAAATTTTGAAGAGTCTCACCCCTATAGACGATCTGATAGTTTGAGTCTTTGAGTCCCATTTTTTCGCCCTCAATACTGTATATAAAAACAGTAGTATTTACTACTATACCGGTCAACTTTGCGGGTTAAGGGAATAACAAGGTGGTGAAAACAATTTGTTTCGGCACTTGAGATTTTGCAAACCGCACATACATGAAAAGCGGCAATTTTTGAAACCTGATTTGACCCAAGTGAAAGGAGGAAACGATGAAGACCTATGATCGCAACCGTAACGCTATCACTACCGGCAGCCGAGTGATGGTGGCAACGAATGGTGCAACGGGAGTCATCAAGGAAATCTGCGGAGAAGGCAAATCAGAAGAACAATTACGCCGTTCTGACTGCGTGTCTATCGAAGGTGTGGAGGGTCTGTTCTGCCCAATGGATTTAGTTCGCCTGGGGTTCCATTAATTTCACCACCTATAAAACAAATTGTTTAAGGCCACAAATAGTGGCCTTATCTGGCTTACGGAACAGCGGTAATCAGATCGCAAATGCCTGTTTTAGTTAAATCACTATTCAGCTTCTGAAAATTGGCATTCAGCATCGCGGTGTGTATTCGAGTCTCAAGCTCAAAGAAAAGGTCGATCTTGCCCTCTTTTGCTGCGTACTTCTTCCAGACATTAACTTGGTCATCGGCAATGCGACTGGCGCAGGTGAATAAGAACGAACTCCCTCTGGGAAGGGATGTCGTGCTGTAGTATTCACCGTCAACTTCAATATACTTAGCTCGGAATGACTCCAGAGTTAGCTCATCACCGCTCTTAGCCTGCTTTGCGTCTGCCTTGCTTGTCTTTTCCTGAACTTCAGGCTGCTTCTGCACCGGCTTCGGTGTCTCATTGACCACCGCTGTGCTGGCCGAACCATCCAACCCCTTGAGTCCATTAATTTGGATAAGATAAGCCAGCTCAAGAGCCTTATCATCAGTGAGTCTTCCACGCATATTTATCCACTGACGTTGAACCGTCTTTAGGGTGTCTGCATTTTCTGGGTTAGCCTTGAGCGCGCTGGAATAGGTTGCGCTAAGTTGTTCGTCTAATTTTGACAGGCGTTCGTTGTCACAGATTTTGTGTTCGATTTCTGTCGAAGCCTTTTGGCAGTCAAAGCTGGCTGCAAAAGCAGCCGGCGATGCTACCAACAATGATGCCAGTAGGATATTTTTCATATTCACTCCATAAATATAAAAGCGCCTGACTATAACACTTAACCGACTGCTTCTCTCGCTTGATCGTCAAGCGCTTTCAGCCCATCACGTACCGCGTTCACGATACGTTCCAGGTATTGGTATCTGGGGTTTGGCACCGTTGGCCAACCGGCATACCACGGATCGTCACCAAACAGACTCAGCAGTTCGTTGCCGACACCGAAACAGCAGCAACTTTCTTTTACGTCATCAGCGTTTTCTGCCTCGTCCCACATATTGCGGGCCTGTTCTGCGTCGATTTCTTTCTCCCTGCGCAACTTTATGATTTCGGACTTTACGAAAAGCAGGTTTGCGTCGTTGTCATCGTCGACCGTACTCAGCAATTGAGGGTCGAGGCAACCAATCAAATAATCGTTGCTCACTCTCTTAATAAACGTCTGCACGTCATCACCGCCCATCGCGAACCAGGCAGCAGTCCATGCTTTCCCATAGCAGGTGATGGTGACTCTTCCCTTGCCCGGCTCGTAGTTTTCAATCATTACGCGTACCGGGTCGAGACGCTCCAGATCCGTCAGCACAAAGGAAAGAACATCTATTTTTTCGACCTTCATGCAGCCTCCCACGCGCCCCAGATCAGCGCTTTGTGTTTTTCATAACGTTTGGTGTGTACCGGTTGCAGACTGGCAATGCCTTTCGTCACCATCGCCCGGGCGTTTATCAGCAACGAATGCTCTATGCCTTTTTTCTCCAGGTACTCGACAACACCGGCATCGGCACCAATCTCCTTGTCGTCAAAGAGTACGGCCAGCATCAGCTCTTTCTCTGCGAGGTAGATGGCTGAGAACTCAGGGTCGCGACTCACGATAGAAGAGGTATTGTCCAGCAGGTCAGCCAGCTTGATCATGCGCGTCTGCATGTCGAGGCTTTGCTCCAGCTCCCGGACGTTGATGATGAAGCGCTGTATTCGATTGCCGTCTTCTGGTCTGGCAATGTTGGTCAGAGCCAGAACCATTTCGGCTACGTGCTCACCGAAGTGCCCACGAACCATCTCTATGGTGACATGGGTGTCTTCGACCACATCATGCAGCAGCGCCGCGATCTGCATCTCCACGGTTCCACCATGCCAGGCAACAATCTCGCGGACTGCAACCGGGTGGTTGATGTAGTCTTCACCGGTATATTTTCTTTTCTGGCCAACGCCGCCATGAGCGCCAGCGGCAAACATATGGGCTTTGGAAATACGGGACATTCTTAACTCCGTTGTTTTCTGGATGTAGTTATTTTCACAGATAAGAAAAGGTAGAAAACAAATTGTTAAAGGCCACAATAGTGGCCTTTATTTACTCAGCGATAAGCGATCCAATCATCGCCTGTAGCTCTCGTTCTTTTTCTTTGGCTACGCGTAGTAATTCGGCATTTACATGACGTTGCAGCTTATCCATTACACGGAACGACGGACGGCGCATGACGCTCTCGTCGATGGATTTGGTATTCAAGCTAATAAGATGCCCGAAGTGGTTGAAGCCAGCCCCGACGAACACTTCATATAGCTGGGCATCGCGCTCAAACAGAGCGATCCCATTTCGCACCTCAAGCAGCGTTCCTTCCTCAATAAGCGTATCCAGCGCCTTATCCCAGACCGGACAAAAGCGATAATTAAAACCTTCCAGTAATGCTGTAAAAAACAGCGAAACGGCATTACCCAACTTCATAGTTACTCTTCCTTGCTCCTTGCTCTGTTAGCCTGCACTTCCTTAGCCAGCTCGTAGGTAATTTTGCACGGCACAATCATCGCCCAGCCTTTTTCGTGGCTGTTAATCACCTGCTGAACATGGCCGTCTGTAATGGGCAGATCCGGCAACTGTTTAAAAACTTCCATCTGCTCACGGATATGCAGAAACCACCTTGCCAGCTCCATCTGCTCACCGCGGGTGAGGGGATTATCCAGCGGGGACTTAACAAAAGCGGAGACGCGCTCGACAGGCAGATCATTCATGCCGCGCACCTCTCTGCTTTATCCTGCAATTCGCGGACATACTCAACCAAAGAGCCGCCTGGTGGGATCTGGCATTCCTCAACTAACTGAAAGTAGATGTCTGCGGCCGCGCGTGTGTTCGAGCCTTTGTTTAGCTGCTCTTCGCGCAGCGCATCACGTTCGTTGATCAAACGAACACACTCGCCGTTACGCTGATCAACAACGGCCTCAAGTTCAGCGATACGTTCGCCTGGCGTCTTGCCCTCTTTGCGCTGGATGGTGACGGTAAACTCGCCCATTTCAGGAACGTTGTACCCCAGCTCCAGGTAGTTTCTAGCGCCGCTGCGGACGAACTCACCTGCGAACATGGTGGCAAACATCGCAGAGGCCATTTCTCCTTTGAAAAGCGACTCCAGATCTAACGGAGTGCCGACAGACAGAGCCTCTTTTGCTGTGTCCATTGCGTCCATGAACCGGTCGAACTCATTGGCGCGTTTCTCAAGGTCTCTCCACTGCTGGCTCCAACGGCGTGCCAGATGTTCGATAAAAACCTGCGCCGATTCATCAAAGTTACCTTCGAACGTCACAAGCTCCTTGTCGATTTTGATGGTTCCGGCAGGCGTTCCTTCGTTCCCCTGTAGCACTAAATTAAATGGCAGCTTCGCCTGATTAACGCTGGCGAATGTAATTCTCGATTTTTCGCTCATGTGTTCACCTCTGATAAAGTGGCTCTATTCTTACATAAATTAGGTAAGTATTTACCTATCATTTTACGCGTTTGAAAACGTATACGCTTACAGTGATTCCGGTGTCTTCAAACTCGTCAGTAAACGACTTCCCTTTGGCATAAACGTAATTATCCAGCGCCATCCAGTTCAGAACTGGCGCATTACCAGGCAGTACTGCCACCAGTCGCCCGCCGACTTTCAGATGCTCCAGCGCGGCCAGCGTATGCTCTCTGTGACGGCCAAGAGAGTAGGGCGGGTTCATGACGATTTTGTCAAACTGATAGCCTGCGTTGTCCTCAGACCACTTCATGAAGTCGCAGCAGACCGTATTTGTGTACCCCTTGCCAAGCAGGATATCAGCGAAGAGAGGTGCGACTTCTATGCAGGTAACGTCTTCCGGATTAGCGTCGATGCAGGCCAGCAGATCTCCACGCCCGGCTTCAGGCTCCAGCAGCTTCTCACCTGGCTTCAGCTCGATGGCTCTGGCAACGTACTCAGCTATCAAACGTGGGGTAGGGTAGAACTGGTGTGATTTTGTATCCGGTATTAAGCCGGTGGCCACAATCGTATTGAACGTATGGCCGATCTCATACGGGAACTGCCAGTGCTTTTTCTCCTGTACGCCGCCAATGAAGTTCAGTGTGCGCTCAAGCTCTTCCACCTGCGACTTCTGGAGGTTGGAATCAGAAAAGTACCAGACGCCTTTGTCTTTACTGAATCGCCCGTCGCGCAGCGCGGTACGAACCGGCTCGGAGATCGTCTTCTGGATTAACCCGAACTCTTTTGGTGCCCGTGTTTTGGGTGCAGTACGGCATGGCGCCGGGATTGCTGCAGGCATACTGTAAGCCAGCACCTCATTCAGCTTCCAGGCCACGTCAGGATGTATTTCAAAGTGAACGTTGCCGTTCTTGAACATCTTCACGCGCATCAGGTTTCCGTCGACATTCATCCAGTCACCGGTCTGGCAGTCGTTTGCCCGGTACGCAGCTGATAGCATCTCAGTTGTGCGGTTGATGGTGATGAACTCTTTGTGTGCGAAGAAATGAAGCATGACGCGCAGGTCGTCGATGTAGTCCTCTTTCCGGTAGTTCACGCTGACGCTGTCCCGCCAGAACTCGGAAATGCAGTTGGCGATGATCAGACGCTCGCTAAAGCCGTTCGTCTTATTGGTCTTGTGGGCAGGACTCAGCGCTTTAAACAAGCCATACACGCGCTCAGAGAGATATTTGTGCCTGTCATTCAGCAGATTGAGCATCGTTGGGATGACCGTTTCTGCTTTGAACTCCGGCACACCAACGAACTCCTTAACCTTCATCTGGTAGCCGGTTCTGTCAGTCCTGATGGTCTCCTGCTTGCCCTCGATAAACTGCTCACGCCACTCGTCGCGGCGGGAAGCTGGCATGATCAGCAGAACGTTTGTCATATCCGTGACCTTCTTCCAGTACTCGGCCCAGATATTCTGTTTCACCCATTCAAGGTCGACCTTGTCCAGCCAGGCTCTGTTAAAGCGTGTGCGCTCGTCATCCGGCCGGTGGTTGAGTCGCAGCAGGCGGTTAATCATGTTGTGGCGTTCGTCGCCATAAACGAAGTCGTGAACCTGATGCATGAATGCGATCTCTTTCTCGCACTCGGCCACAATTTCGTGGATGACGTTCATTTCCTGCCGGTAGTCGATATCAGTGTTTGGGGTGATAGCGTCAATGATGGAAAGGGCTGTATTCATTATTGCACCATTAAACAAATTGTTTTCTTGTTGGTGTTATTTTCCCAAAGTTGAAAAGGCGTAAAAGCAGCATTCACAGGCGTTGCAGCTGATTTAAGGCGTAAAAAAGGGGGCTTTCGCCCCCTGTCGGCAGGTGAGATATTAGTGGTGTACGTGCTGCGTTTTGTGCGGCTGTTTGTTCAGGTCGTGGCGATGGGTCAGCTCGCGCATCATGTCTTCAAGACGGCTCTTGGTGTCGTCAAGCTGGTCGGCCATTGCCCCCAGCAGATGGCGAACGGCTATCGGATCGTCGCTGTTCAGCTCAGGCATTTTGAACCCAGCCTGGGAAGACATCAGTTTGAAGGCGGCCAGCAACATCGCCAGAGAAGACTTCAGCCCGGCGATTTCACGATCTTTGCTGGCGTTGGTTTCATCTGCCTTGACTGAATCCGGTGAGCACTTCGGCTTGATTACCATTTCCAGAGTTGCCTGAAGTTTGTCGGCGCGTTCTTTCTCTTCCAGATACGCTTCGCCGAAATGACGCGCCAGCATCACAATTTCAATCGGATCATCAATCATGCTTGAGAACTTGAGAACGCTGAAAAGGCGGTCGATAGGGGAGGCGTCGTCTTCGTGACCAACCACAAGACCCATGATCTCAACCAGTTCGGCCGCACCAACTTTTTTAATCACGTTTTCAACTTTGGCATTAGTTTTTTTGCATTTTTCGCACATGTGTTTTTTCCTTATGTTTTTAAACAAGTTGTTTTCTCGATGGCGTTATTGTGGCGTGACTGAAAAGGTGGGCAAACGCTACGTAAAGGCGGACGCCCACACTGACGGTTAATGAAGACGTTTGGATTCCTTCATTTCGCGTTCGACATGCTCACGACAAGGCTCATACTCAATGGCGCTGGCGGTAATTTTCCCGGCAGCAATTAGCTTCACGGCAGCAAAGCAAAGTCCTTTAAAGGTGAACTTGGCCTGGTTGCGTCCGTTTCCGATGACAACGTTTTTGCCATATCCGCGGTCAATGAAGATCTTGAGGAACTGGCGGTTAACAGTGGTGTATTTGCGCTTAACGTACACATCACCCAGCGAGTCCATCAGCGCACCCAGAACAGCCCCGGACGTTCCGAGAATGCGACCAGCTTCATTCAGCCCATAAAGCTCATCAGCAGTGCCGCAAATGGTGTCCATGAGAATGGCTTTTGGCCTTGCCACCGACAGCTTGCGCTCAAGATCAGCACGCTGTTCTTCAAGATCGGCTGCCAGTCGAAGTGCTTCTGAAAAGGTTTCCGGGATGCTGGGGTAGGCACCGTAAAGCGCCCCGCTTGAAACACTCATTTCCAGCTCATGCCAGCGCTCAATGACAGCAGCGCGGTACTTCAACGAGTAGCCGGTAATGAGAACATCGGTATGCTTTCGGTCGAGCATGTACTCGCCTTCCATTCCCCGGTAATCGATGTTGACAACAATGCCTTCAACAATTGTAAGTAACTGATTTTTCTCATAACGCAATTTTGCGTTATGGTAATCGTCGGCATACAGCTCATTCAGCACGCTACGGATGTCGCGAAGAATGTCACTGTGTCGTTTACCGGTCAGCTTTGAGATTTCTTTTGAGGACATCAATGGTCTGTCCGGGAGCACACCGGGAATCGATAAAGTAGTCATCTCAAACATACATTCTCCATTCAGTGTAAAAAGGGCCGTCAGTGGCCCTTGTTGTTAACTCTCATTGGTTAATTGGCTAAACAATTTGTTTTAACAGTGCCGAAAATGGATTCGGCATCAAAAGAACCCGAGAATGCTGCCCACCGGAACAACGAAAATTCCCACGACACGCGCAAGTGTCATTCCGGCATCAAACTGAAGATCGCCACCGTTCACGAGTTTCACCAGATTCATGATCCAGCCACCAAGCAGAAAAATGGCGAGGCCAACAATCATCGCGGTGACTTTCTGGAAGCTCCATTTCATGCAATAGCCTCAGTCACAGTAGAAGGAAGATCCGGAGTTGCAGGTCGAGCTGGAATCGTGTCCAGCAGCATCCCATCCAGAGAGACAGGAGGTCGTTCTGGCAGGGGCGTCGTCTGCAAGGTTGTGGTGGAAGTAGTTGTGTCCGGTATCAACAGACTCTGACCGGCTGGCACGGCTACCGCTGCCAGGGTTGCTAAAATTACTCCGTAGGCCATTGGCTTGAGTCGATTTCGTTGAAAATTTTCCATGAGAACTGTCCTTGTGTGCCTGGGATTCACGCAACACACGAGAGGCGACGGAATCACGCACCTTCTCCATGCCTACTGTCGCGCCCAGATTTGCTATGGCGGTAGCTTGCGCATCAATGCGCTTCTCCAGCTCAAACACTCGTTCTTCCAGTTCCGCAAGGCGTGCAGAAACACGGCCGCTAAACAGCTCGGCCAGAACCAGGCGAATTGAACGGGGACGTTTATTGAAAGAAGTGAAAGGCGTTTGACGTGCCATTTGGATTCCACTCAGTGTCAGAAAGAGTTGCGGCTGGCCAAGCCAGCCGCCTTTTGGCGTTCCATCCTGGAACAGTACCTACCGGTACTTCGTCATCCTGACGAACGGTAAGATACCTGATTTAAAATGATAGGTAAATACTTACTTATCTTTTTGTGACAAAAATCCAATGTCACGCTTGTGAGGCATATCAGCTGCGGAGTAGGCGGCGATCTTCGCCAGGCGGTCACACATTTCGTTCTCGCGATGACCGGCATGACCTTTAACCCACTTCCAGCGGACATTGTGACGGCTGGCGGCCGAATCGAGACGTTTCCAGAGATCGACGTTTTTGACTGGCTTCTTCTCAGACGTGATCCATACGTTACGCTTCCAGCCTTTCATCCAGAGCGTCATGCCGTTTTTTAAATACTGGCTGTCGGAATGCAGGATCACGTTGCAGGGGTACTTCAGACGCTCCAGCGCAATCAGGGCGCCCATCATCTCCATCCGATTGTTGGTCGTGCTGTGGAAGCCCTCAGAAAGCTCGCGCTCTTCGCCTCGATACTGGAGAACGATGCCGTAACCGCCCGGCCCGCCCGGATTTTTGAGGCAAGAGCCATCACTGAATACTTTTACGGTTTTGAGCTGGGGATTGAACTCGACTACGGGGGTTTTGAAGTTGGTACGGGATTGCTGGTGGGTTTGGTATCTGGCTTTGGACTTCGTGCGGCAGCCAGTATGTTGCCGGGCTGGGGTCTTGGTCGTCATTTTGGCTCCAGAATCGCGCGCCGCGACGATTTTTTTCCTCGCGCGTGTGCGCACGCGTGCGTGTGAATATTAAAAATTTTTAGAAAAGAAAAACTTACTTCCCAGAACAGGTTTTAATAAAACCTGAACTGAACGAACGAAGTGAGTGAAGTTCACCTCGAACGAAGTGAGAGGTTGTCTTTTCAGGTAATACTTTCCCAGGGAGGTGAGTACAAAATTTCCTCACCAACCTGGTCGTTACATAACCTGAAAAGTTATGACCTAAGTCTACTGCCAGCTTAGGCTTGGGAAGTTATGGATGACAGCACCCCAGAACCGAGATCTTCCCACACTTTATGAAGGGGAGTACTGGATTCAACCTCTCGAAACACTCCAGACTCGACAATCATAAAGTGACCCTTCTCTCTGCTCACTTTGGTTCCCCCTTCCCCAACCCCTAAACGGTGCCGGTTCTACGCTGGTAGTGAGCTTTTTTAAACCTGACGCCAGTGACGCTATCCCCCACCCATCAGGTCGAGCTGCCGGAATCAATCCGGAAAGCGGGTAGATTTTATCACTGGCGATCAGCGTTTTAAATGGTAAGTACTTACCGATTATTTTGATTGATTATTTTCTCGACCATGAAGCTGGACGTTCAGGGCAAACACCTCATTGATGAGTTCCCCTAACAGCTGCTCCACCAGCTCTTTGTGCTCGCCTGAATGAAGACATTTGAGCGACCATTCGTAGAGACTGAAAGCCTTATCGCGATCTTTCATCATGTCGCGCACTTTGGCCAGAAAATCGCTCTCAACGAGCGCTACGACGTTCGTCGGGTATACCATGATAGTTTTCCTTACTGTGGTTCATAAAATCGATTCTAAAGCGTCTGAAGAGGGGTTCCAGTGGGTTCTGGAGGTGTAAAACGGTCTGGGAGTTGTTTGGAAATCACGTCTTAAAAAGCCTGCGTCTGTATATATTAATAATTAGTACTTAGTTATTTATATATACGGAAGCAGGTTCTCAAACTAACTCCCAGACTGGTGTTTACGCTGCCTTTTTACGTGGTCTCTTCTTCCTGACAACATTGGCAGGATCATAACCACCCAGCTTTTTCATCACCGCCAGCGGTATCTTGCTGATGGTGTGCCCAGCTTCCTGACAGTAGCCACGGAAGATAAGCAACATGCTGCCACCAGGGTTGATGTTCACCTCCACCAGCCCAAGTTCAACATCTGGCTCAACGAACGCCACGCGGCCGCCAGACAAGATGACGGTTTCGTTGGCGCATTCAGCCGCACGCTCGTACCACTGCGTATCGAGGGATTGTGGTATCAACATGACCGTCGTCACTCCACGCGCCTGCTCGCGGATGGCTGCGTCTATCCAGGGGGTGATTTTGGAGTAGGGCGGGTTAAGGAACGCCACAGTGCCAGGTTCTCCCCAGCTGCACTTGAGCGCATCACGCTCAACACCGATAAAGTTCGGCAGGAGAGCGTTATCTTTGTTGCAGGCGACGTCCACATCGAACTTTACGCCTATGTAACGTTGGATGGCGACAAACAACCACTGCGGTGTGCGCCAAAGGTCGCGAAGAGAGGCATCACGCTCTCGCTTTTTGATTTTTTCGGCTGCGATCATTATCTTGCTCTGATAGGTAAATACTTACCTATTTTTTCATTTAATCAAACGGATAGCAAACAAAGAAGAACGCGCCAGATTCGCAAACGGGAAGCTCTCTGGCGCGTTTTATCGATGCTGGGTATGCAATTAGCTTACCCAGCGTCCTAAAGCTGTCAGGGGGCTTTAGATCGGGTAGGGGAACATCATCCAATGGAATACTCCGCTATGAATTTTTTGACGATCGGCGACTCTTTATTAAGGGTTAGATTTCCACCTTCCCTGGTGGCAATGCCAGTAGCTGGAAACACAGCCATCATCTGGCCAGCCTGAGTCGAAGCGGTGTTGAGCGGATATGGTTTCTCCGGGTTGCTCATTAGCGCCAGTTTAATGCTATTGCTGGTCGCCGTGTTCGCGTCAAGGATATGGCGCATTGCGATTACCGTGTAGACGCTGATTTCCGGCCCACCACTAAACCAGTTCAAAAGGTTTAAGATCTTGTCTTTCGCTTTGACTGGCGCCCCTTCGAATGCGGCAGTAAAGCTCTCACTTTCCAGACCGGCTGTCGCATAGAACGATTCGTCCTTACCTTCCAGCGTGAAGCGAGGTTTGGCCGGGGTACGCTCTGATTTTGCCTTCTGGCGTTTTGGCTGCTCTTCTTCAGGTTTAGGCTCTGACGCCACTGAAGGTAAAGGGGTTGGATCTGTACCGGTAGTCTCAGTACTTCGAGCGTCAAGTTCAGGCGCTGGCTCGTTCACTATCTCCGCAACAAGGTCACGCTCTGGTTCCTCGACCTTCACCGATTCGTGCTCAATCTCAAGCTCTTCCAGAACGCTACTCAGATCGCCGGTAGAGCTGGCATTCATGACTTCATCCGCCACCGCCTCGACTGGTTTTGCGATTGCATCATCCAGACCAGAGAGAAGATCGTCGATCTCGTCGACACCGCTCATTTTCGCAGCTTTCTGCACTGGTTCGTCGAGAGATTGCAACATTGCAGTCAGTTCGTCTAGGTCATCGTTTTTAACAGTGTTTGTAACTGCGCTCATTTTTAACTCCTTATGTTTTCGTTGGTGCGTTTCCGCGTTTTGGTTGAGCGTATTCTGGCAAAACCTATCAGGCGGAAAAGTCATAATTACAGGCAGTTAGAAGAACTGAAGGCAAAGAAAAAGCGCCATCAGGCGCTTTCGAATGGGAGTTTGAAGAAGCCGTATTTCTCTCGGGCTTTGAAGAAACACTGCATCATCAGGTCAGTATCGTAGAGAGCGCTGTGGGCCTTCTCACGGTCGTAAGTGAACCCAAGTGAGAACGCCAGCTCTTCCAGGCGTGGGCGCTTCCCATCCTCGGTAGCCCACAAGCCATCCAGCATGGAGTCAACCAGAGGGATATCTGGCAATTTCACCCCATAGCTACCGAACTCGTGGCGAATGAACGGAAGGTCAAAAGCCTCTCCGTTATGGGCGACTAACGCGCTACATGCGCCCATGTACGCAGCAATCTTGCCTGCGTGGTCAGCCAGTAGCGGTTCCGTCGCCAGATCTTCCAGTGAAATACCATGCACTGCCTGCGCCTTCGGATCGATACTGCGACGCGGGTTGAAGCGCATCTCAAGGCTGTCGATGTGCTTCTGGGTTTCCAGTTCATAACGGGTTATCGCGATTTCGATAATTTTGTGGCCGGATGTGAAGTCCAGCCCTGTGGACTCAATATCGACGCCACCGACAATCGTGGTCATTGGTACTCCTTACAGCTTCTTCGCGCCTTTCAGCAGTGCGCCACGCACAAACTGAGCAGCCTTTTTCAGTGCGTCCTCGCCACTTTCGCAGACGACCGGCTCGCGCCATTCGCCCGTTGATGTGTTGAGGATCTGGATTTGGTTGGTCTCCAGGCAAACGGACACGTACAGAACCGTACCGCCTGAGAGTTTGAGGTGCATAGGAAACAGAGGGCGCTTGGTGCCGCCATTGAACTGCGACATCGCCACATTGATGGCTTCGCCAACCTCTTCCCCAACAAGCCCTTGAACGGACTCAAACACTGCGCGGATAGCCAGACGTGCTTCACGTTCACTCATCAAAGAGCGGGATTGTTCGTCAGCAATGCGGATCAGTGCTTCAATCGCTTTACGATCTAATTCATCCGAGAGGGGAAGTTCGTCTATCATTCTGTTTTTCCTCGATTCATTTCGCGTGTCTTATTGTCACACTGCCCAACAGGGGAGCAACATTCAGTGGAAGGTCACTCGTCCTGTTATACGGCGCTCGATGTTTTCAGCGGCTCTGTCCAGCACTCGCAATACCGATCTGGCTCGCGCTTCAACCGTGCGGCACTTTTCAGAAATAACGAACACCTGCAGATCGCCGGTTTGGGGAAGCGTGTTGATTTTTGTCAGCTCACCGCACATAAGTGCATCGATGCGAGCAACATAAAGACGGTCAAGCGATCCTCGCTGGGGACGCGCGAGATCTTTGCTGGAAAGCTCAACGCCCGGGCGAAGACCCGCGATAGCATTGAAGTTGGAAATGGCCGCTTTGTGGCAAAACTGCTCAATGTCGAGAGCCAGCTCGATGCAGCGGTCTTCGTTGGTCTGGCCGACCAGGTCAAGCGTATAAGCCATGACATCGGCTGGCGTGCGGTCGATAACAAAACCTTCAACGCCACGGGTGATCATCTCGATATGTCTGGCAATCTCCATCTGAACCTGAAGACGTTCGTAAAGGGGCAAACGCTCGCCAACCTTCACCCCCAGACTGCTCATCAGCTTGCCAACGCCGGCATCCACATACGGAATGCCATAATGCGCATCGATGTACCTTGCCAGGGTTGTTTTTCCACTGCCCTGTGCGCCAGTGATTCCAATCCGGTAATCCATTACGACCTTCTGTATACGATCTGCAAAAAGCCAGGCTCATCCTCATTTGCACGTTGGGTATAAGCCGTTTCGACTGGTACGAACCCTAAAGAACGCATCATTGGCGCCGGGAAGAACGCATCCGCGCCCGGCACATCCACGCCAATATGCGACAGCCAGATCTCTTCTACGTGTGGCATAAAGAGCGAGTAAATCTGCCCGCCACCAATCACCCAGACCGGATCTGGTAGTCTCAAAACGTCATCGATGCCAGCGGGGTAGAACCCATTGGGGATATAGCCACGAGAGCGAGTCAAAACGAGGTTATGGCGCTCTGGCAGCGGGCGTTTAAGACTTTCCATCGTCTTACGTCCCATCACGACAGTGGCGTTTTTGGTGAGTTGTTTGAACAGTTTCAGATCGGTCGGGCAACGCCAGGGAAGTTCGTTGCCAATGCCGATTTCATAGTTGCGGCCGACAGCTGCAATCATCTTCATTGGCTTACCTCATAGATGGTTGGTCGCTGGTGAGAATCTGCCAGCGCAGAACGCAGACGCGGATCGTGAACCAGTGCGGCGATAAGTAAGTCGCCTTTGTGCTCTGCCAGCGTGCGCTTGATATGGGTTTCAAAACTGACACCGCGCGGAACCAGGTGGAGCCAGTCATAATCAATGCCGAAGTCCTTCAGCCAGCGTTTGGTTGGGCCTTCGAGCGCTTCCGGACGACTACTGATAAGCACCACTTCAGCACCGGAGCGAGCAAAACCACGCAACATGCGGCTGGTGGGAAAGATGAGTTCATCACCGGCAATGAGAGCGCCTGCATCCGCATCAGGCACTGCTTTGCGATGGCTGGCTCTCGCCAGCACACCTTCAATTTCACACAACACATACATCCCTCTGGCCATATCACACCGCCACTGGAACCTTGATCCACGGAAGAGGGCTGTAGCCGCACACCTGCACACCTTCCCATTTGAAGTCGTCCAGTTCGGCCCATTCATGCGGGAAGATGACAACCGGGTCGGACTCTTTGGGCGGCTCGCGCTTCATCAGTTCCTCAACGCCTTCCATGTGGTTGTCGTAGAGATGAACGTCAAAGCCAAAATGCACGAATGCGCCAGCCATGTGGCCGGTGATCTTCGCGAGGAAGTGGGTGAGAATGCCGTAACCGGCGATGTTGAACGGCATACCAACAAAGGTATCGACGCTGCGCTGCACCAGGCATGAGTTCAGAATGCGTTTCGGGATACCCAGCTCGTCCAGCATGTTCTCAGTAATGCCGCCATCTCTTTCCAGAAGACACAGCATCTGGGTGTAAATGGATTCGTGGCCGTGGCGGTTGTGCTGGATGCCAATGTCGGTGGCCATCGTCAGTCGAGTCTCAAAGTCCAGCTCGCGACTCCACAGTGAAAACACGAAATGGCATGGCGGCAGCTTCATATCTTCCAGTTCGCCAACATTCCAGGCATTCAGCAGGATGCGACGATCTGTCGGGTTGGTGCGAAGCGTGTGAACGATACGCTGTAGCTGGTCGATTTCACGGGACAACACAACGCGATCTTCACTTACGCCCAGATACCCCTCGACCTTGTACCCGCGCTCACGGAACGTGTCGATTTTGCTCAAATACTCGCTATGGCTCACGATGCGGGTATCTTCCCACCGACGCCATTGTTTGCCATAGACCGGGCCTAAATCGCCATTTTCATCAGCCCAGGCATCCCAGATTTTGACGCCATTGTCTTTCAGGAACTGGATGTTGCCCGTTCCTTTGAGATACCACTCCAGCTCAACCAGTAACGGCTTCAGGTTGACGGCTTTTCCGGAGATAAGTGGAACAGAGCCGCCCGTCAGCATGTAGTAGGAAGGGACATATGAAACGCTTTTTGTGCCGGTTCCGGTGCGATCACCCGCGTGAACGCCAGTGTTGAGCACCGTTTCAACCACTTTGGCATACGAACCACTGGCAAACTGACCGTTCGTAAAGTCTCGATTCAGTAGGATAGACAAAATCAACCTCACACAAGATAAGTAAGTACATACCTATTATTTTATACAAGTTTATCTGTCAGAAGTGTGTAAAGCTAGGAGGGGAGTAAAAAAAATGGTGGCTCTTAGGCCACCATTGCAATGAGCAATTAAGAACTTGGACAATAAAACACGCTCAGGCAATATATAATGATAGGTGATCACTTACAATTATTTTTTAGCATCTCGTAAAGAGATGAGGACTTCGCCTTCTCAACAAAGCGAGTCAGATCCACATCGCTGTAGGTTGGGGATTTGAGGATCTTGCCATCAGAAACTCTGAAGCCAATCATCATGTCAGTCCCTTCAGCGTGGCGGAAGCCCAGATCTTCCTTGTCGTATTTGCAATTCTCTACCGCCACACGACGCTCTTCGGCGTCAGCCGGCCACAGCTTGGTCATGTTGGAACGATGGATTTCTGCCACCAGCTCAACAATATCGATACCGAGAAAATCAGCCAGGCGGTAGGTCATCATGCAGGCAACGTAGATTTTATTCATCACGCGGCGCAGCTCCTGCACCAATTCGGAATCGCTAATCGGCTTCGCTTCGAGTTTGTCAGCCAGCGCATTCAGCATTAATGCAGCTTCTTTTGCTTCTTCAAACGGGATGGCCATATCGTCAAAGACCGTGTTGCCCGGAACCATGATGGTGTGGATGAAGCGATCAACACTCTGCTCTTGGGTGTAGTAGCTCATGCCCGTAGAGATACCGCCTTTGATGGCCACCATTGTGCCGACGCCCACGTAAAGGAAGTCAGCCATCGCATCCAGCAGCGCCGTCATGTCCCCGTTTTTAGCTGCCGGGATGCCCTCGGTAACAGCTTCTTCGTGGATCAGCTTGGCACGCAGACGCAGTAGTGCCGGATCTGGAATGGCACGGCGTGGGTGCTGAAACAGTGTGTGGAACTGGTCAACCATCAGGTAGATGCTTTCCGTTGCCTTGCCAAAACCGGGATTCAACTCGTAAGGCTCTGGCTTAAATCCCACGAGTTTGTCTGCGGCAAGTTTCAGATGATCGGTCAGTTTCGTAAATTTCATGTCTTCTTTCTTTCCTTTGGACTTCATTTGATACGTCAATTGTGACCCAGCAGCGCCAGGCCACAAAGTGGTTAAACTCGGCTTAAAGGTCTGCGAACTGGCTCAGGCCGGAGCGATCGACAGCAGAGTCAATCTGGCCGACGAGGTAGTTGCTTTGTTCAGCTTCCTGCGGAGCGATCTGCAGGGTGTCTGACAGCAGCCATTTGTTCATCCATACCAGTGGATCGTCTTTGATTTCCGGGAACAGCGGTCGCAGCCCAAGACGACGCATTGCCAGGTTAGTGCGGTATTTCACATAGCTTTTGAGGATGTCGGCATTCAAGCCAATCATTGAGCCGTCTTTAAACAGATAGTCGGCCCAGCGCATTTCCTGCCCGGCCACGTCCATCATGGTCTGATAGATGAAACTCTCTTCTTCTGCGGCAATCGTCTTCCACATCAGACCTTCACGACCGGTACGCATAAAGCGGATCATGCGTTCAGTACCTTCGCAATGCAGAGCCTCATCGCGAGCGATAAAGCGCATGATCTTCGTGTTGCCCTCCAGCAGCTTCCGCTCACCAAAGGCGAACGTACACGCAAAGCTCACGTAGAAGCGAATCGCCTCCAGTGCATTCACCGACACCAGTGTTCGGAACAGCTGGCGCTGGAGAGGGTAGGGCTTGCCATCAAACTCGCTGACATACAGCCGTTCAAATTCGTCTTCACCAAGATGCTGGCGAGCGCAGGTCATTTCGTACAGCCTGTCATATTCGCTTGAGATGCTTACAGCCCGGCTGATGATCTCTTCGTCCGTGACGATGCCGTCGAAAACGATGCTCGGGTCATCCACCATACCGCGGATAATGTGGGTATAGCTGCGGCTGTGAATCGTCTCAGAGAACGACCAGGTCTCAACCCATGTCTCCAGCTCAGGAATGGAGATCAGCGGCAGTAGTGTTGCGTTTGGACTGCGACCCTGAACGGAATCCAACAACGTCTGGTAACGCAGGTTGCTCAGGAAAATATGGCGTTCGTGCTCTTGCAGCTTGGTATTGAAGTCGATGCGGTCAGTGGTAATGTCGACTTCTTCAGGGCGCCAGAAGAACGAGAGTTGTTTCTCAATCAGCTTTTCGAAGTCACGGTACTTTTGCTGATCGTAGCGTGCTACGTTGACAGACTGGCCGAGGAACATAGGTTCCTTCGTTGCGTCGTTAGCGCCCAAACGGAAAGTAGAATAAGTCATGTGTTTCCCTCTGAATGTTATCGAGTGGCTTTAAACAAATTGTTATCTTATTGGTTTAAACAAGGTACTCAACTCAATGAAAAGGTGGGGATTTCTCCCCACGCTCATCAGATTTTGCACGCGCCATCGCACTCATCTTCTGGCTCAACAACCTCCGCAGCGGAAGGCTCTGACACCTGATCGTCGTCATCACGCTTACCAGCGCCATCACGCGTGTTGTGGTAATAAAGCGTCTTCACACCTTGCTGATACGCAAACAGCAGGTCTTCCAGCAGCTTCATCATTGGAACCTTATCGCCAGGGAAGCGAGTCGGGTCGTAGTTGGTGTTCGCAGAGATGGCCTGATCGAAGAACTTCTGAATAATGGCCACCTTAGTCAGATAGCCGCGGTTATCCGGCATATCCCACAGGTACTCGTACTGGTCTTTCAGTTGCGCGAAGTCCGGAACGACCATCTTCACGATGCCGTCTTTTGAAGACTTCACGGACACCGGGCCGCGGGGCGGCTCAATACCATTGGTGGAGTTGGTGATCTGGCTGGACGTCTCACATGGCATTTGCGCTGTAAGAGTGGAGTTACGCAGACCATGCTCACGGATACGGCCACGCAGCTCTTCCCACGGCATTTTCAGCTCGAAAGAGGTCTCCGGGTTGGTATCCAGCGTTTTGCGATAGTGGTCGACTGGCAGCTGGCCCTGTGCATATTTGGTGTGGGAGAACCAGTCACATGCACCTTTCGCTTCGGCCAGTCGGCAGCTCGCATCGAGCAGGTAGTACTGAATGGCTTCGAAGGTCTCATGCACCAGCTGGTTGCCCGCAGCGTCAGAGTAGTTAAAGCCGTTCTTCGCCAGATAGTAGGCAAAGTTGGTTACGCCAATGCCCAGGCTACGACGTGCTTTAGCCGGGATTTCTGCAGCAGCCATCGGGTAGTCCTGATAGTCGAGCAGAGAGTCCAGTGCCGCCACAGCGTAGAACGCCACGTCTTTCAGTGAGTCCAACGTGCGGATCGCGCCCAGGTTAAACGCAGACAGAGTGCAAAGCGCGATTTCCCCGTTCGAATCGTCAGTGAACGCCAGTGGCTTGGTCGGTAGCGTGATCTCCATGCAGAGATTGGACTGGTGTACCGGTGCAATTTCCGGAACGAATGCGCCGTGATCGTTCATGTGGTCGACGTTGGCAATGTAAACACGACCAGTAGAGGCACGCTCCTGCATCAGCGTAGAGAACAGGTCGACGGCCGGGATAGATTTCTTACGGATGCTCTCGTCGGCTTCGTACTTCAGGTACAGCTCTTCGAACTTGTCCTGATCAACAAAGAACGCGTCGTACAGGCCCGGCACATCGTGTGGGCTGAACAGCGTAATGTTTTCGTTGCGCACCAGGCGGCGATACATCAGACGGTTAATCATCACGCCATAGTCGAGATGACGAACGCGGTTCTCTTCAATGCCACGGTTGTTTTTCAGCACCAGCAGGCTTTCTACTTCCAAGTGCCAGATCGGATAGAACGCTGTAGCAGCGCCGCCGCGAACACCGCCCTGAGAGCAGGATTTCACCGCCGTCTGGAAGTGTTTCAGGAATGGAATAACGCCAGTGTGGGTGGCCTCGCCATTGCGGATCTCACTTCCCAGCGCACGCAGACGCCCAAAGCCAATACCAATGCCCGCGCGACGTGACACGTAGTCGATGATTGCGGAAGACGCAGCGCTAATCCCTTTCAGACTATCAGCAGCTTCAATCAGCACGCAGCTGGAGAACTGGCGAGTAGGGGTGCGCACGCCGGCCATAATTGGCGTTGGCAGAGACAGCTTGAATGTACTGGTCACATCGTAGAAGCCTTTAACCATCTCCAGACGCGTCTTACCGGCGCAGCCATCTTCCCAATTCTGGAACAGGCACATGCCTACCAGCATGTAGAGTTGCTGTGGCCCTTCGTAGATAGCGCCAGTTACACGGTTTTGAACGAGATACTTGCTCGCCAGCTGCACGGTTGCGGCATAGCCGAAGTATTCGTCGCGCTTAGGCTTGATGTACACGCCCAGCTCGGCAATTTCTTCCTGAGAGTAGTATTTGAGAAGGTCTTCATCGTAAACGCCACGGCTGACGTTGCTGACGATGTGATTGTAGAAATTCGGGTAGTCATACTGCCCGAAGGCGTCCTTGCGGATCTTGAACAGGCTCAGTCGCGCGGCAACCTGCGAGTAGTTCGGGGTTTCCGGAGAGATCAGATCGGCAGCGGACTTCACCAGCGCTTCATGCAGCTGGCAGGTGGTCATTCCGTCGAAAATGCTGGCAGCGGCGCCCATAGCGACAGCAGACGCGCTAACGTTGCGAATGTTTTCGACTCCCCACATCACAACGCGGTTGTATTTTTCCTCTGACAACGGCTCTGTGGAACCGTTACGTTTTACGATGCTTATCATGTATCACCCAATAAAAAAGGCCACTAAATATAGTGGCCTCATGTTAATAGATAAGCACTTACCTATCAATTACCGACTTATAAAATTCCTGCAAGAACATCGCGAACCTGACGGAATTGATCAGTTTGCATACCGGTGTAAATCGACGCAACAGCGTCCGCAAGGTGCTCGTTTTTATTCACCAGCACTTCCTTGCCAGATTGCTTCCGGCGCAACCACGGGGCGTTTGGTTGCTTCTGCGTAGCCCACTGAATGATCTCTTCCTTCGACGTGGTCAGCTTATTCCCAACATAGTGCTTAATCTCGTTTGGCGTGACCTGTATAAGTGGCTTATCCACGCACGCCAGTACGCCAATGCAAATGCCATATGAGGTCTGAGAGCGACTCGATTGGCTACCAACCGGCAATTCACAAAACACCATATGAGCCTGCTCGATTATGGGCTTGGCGGTACGCCAGATTTCATTAGCGCGGCGCAGATCGTCGCTGTTTACGCGAACCGTCTTCTTGTTGCCGCCAGCTTTGGTTTCCACCAATGTCAGGCCATGAATGTCCAGCTTATCCGTTTCCAGATCCAGCGTGCCAATCGCCAGGCCAAAGTTGCTCATTGAAGGGTCGACGCCGACCACACGAATGGTTTTACTCATTTTTGGTCCCCTTACCACGTAGCCCAGGTTGGGCATTCCATTAGTTTCTGTTCAAGTGTCTTTTCCGGCTCGCGAGTTGGCGGCTTCGGAATGTCGCTAACAACGTGAATGCTATCGTTGGTTAGAACGCCTGCAGCAATGTCCGTATCGATCATGCTCTGGCCGATGAAATGCCGCATGATGTCGATCAGATGGTGTGCAGCCGTTTCATTCGCGCTGAATACATGGGGGAGAAGAACTTCAATAATCGCTACTTCACATCCCTCCTCGTAAAAGCAGAGTTTCGCCCACTTTGAAATTGGCGCGTGCAGGTCATAGTCAACAGAGAAGCTGGCGAAGGCAGCACCCGGCATTGCAACGTGATCCGCGCGTGCGTTAGCGTGTCGAATCAGATTAGTGAATGCGGTGCTGATGTGCGTCTCCATCGCATTGAAGAGCGCATTTTCTTGGATGTTCAGCGTTCCGGTTTCAGGAATCACAACGAACCCCGGCCCAGAATGTGGGAGATATCCACCTTCCGTAAATGGATTAATAAGGATCGGCGCAGTGCTTCCTGACGGCAGCATAGACAAACTCGGCATCAACGGAGTCGATGACAACAGACTGGTTAATACCGAGAACTGGTCGTCATTGATGTTTTCGTTTTTCCACAAAAGTGCAGGCGCAGCTGCTTTTGCCGTATGGTGGTTTATCAGCTTTATAGACTGCATCACGGCAAACATCTGCAAAAACTGCGTTCGGCTCAAGTTAAACGACATAGCTGCGACCCTCTTTGACTTCGACTGTGATGGTTTCCCGGAACCACGATTTCATCTCTTTGTGGGAGATGATCATCACTGTGCCGCGTTCACGCGCTTTGGCTTCCAGAATCCCCATGAGACGCTCCAGACCGGCAGTGTCGAGCGCGTCGTCAATTTCATCGCCGATAAACAGCTCGATATTCTTACTGGCGCGACTGGCAACCAGATCCTGCAAGGCAAGAGAGCACGCAATGCGTACCTTACGCTTCTCGCCACCAGACAACGTCTGGAAGGATTTGCTGGAGCCTGTTTTGGTTACGCTGATATTGAATTTGTCGCGATACTCGCCTTTCTTCGTTGTCTCCATTGTCGACCATTCGGCAACGATATTGCCGTCCGACAGCGTGTTGAGATACTCCGCAGTCCTGATGTTCAGGAAAGGCGTAACAGACGTCAGGATGTGTGAACGCACGCCTGCTGGGGAGTAAACCTGGCGAGCTTTCTCCAGCAACAGAGCCTGTTCCTGAATGCTTTTTAACTCTTTTTTAAGTACTGCATGATTAGATTTATTGGCAGCCAGGTTGTCTTCATGGCGCTTAATGACAGCCAGAAATGGGTTTACCTCTGCCATGATGCGATTCACGTCAGTACGCGCCCGCGCCACCATCGCTTCGACGGCCACAACTTCACGTTCTCGATGACGCAGCGCACTTAGCTCATTGGTCAGGCGTTCGATTCTGGCGATGATTTCTGAGACGTCGGGTGTGGCTGCGACCAGTGCAGACTCGATGCCGAGCGCTTTCTCAAGACGAGCTTTGTGTTGAGCCACTGCCGCTGCTGATGCCTGCGCCTGGCCGATCTCATTACGCGCTTGTTCAATGAAACTCTCCTTCACGGTGGACAAATCTTCTTCGCAGTAGGGCTTTCCGCACGTAACACAAGGTGCTCCGACCTTTGTGTTGACCTTTTCTGCTTTGGTTTTAAACGAGCGAGCACGGTTCATGGACTCGTTCTGTGCCGCTTCTGAAGTGCGGATGCTTGAGCGGATCTCCGTAATCGCACCGCGCACCTTCAGCAGTTTGGCGTCATGCTCTTCTTTGGAGGCCAGCTTGCTGCGTTCGCCAGCAATCGCGTTTTCCGTATCCCGGATCTGTTCCGGCAGCGAGCGAATTTCCATCACGACTTCAGACAGCGTTACCTCCGCGCCAGCCAAATCGACGCGGGCCTTGTCCAGACGTTCGCCGCGATCGCGCTCCCAACTATCAGAGGACGCTTTGGCCGCCTCAATCTCTGACTGCGCGGTCTCGATAAGCGTGAGACAGGCGTCCATTTTGGATTTGGTAACATCCATGCGTGCGGCAGCTGCATTAGCACGCTCGCGAGCAATGGCATAGGCTCGCGTTAACCGGTCGACGCCAGCGGCTTCTTCAACGATGGTTTTGAGGTTCTTGTCGGACATACCCGGCAGATCAGGCATTGCTTCCTGACTGGCGTAGATGGACGCCATGAACACCTCTTTCGATGCACCAATCAGGCGTTCAACGAACTCCTGCGTCAGTGTGTCTTTGCCTTTGGTCATATCACCGTCTTCGCCACGAACGATCAGCCGGTTCTTGAACTCTTTGTGTTTGCGGTGGCGAATGATGGCGTAACGCTTTCCTTCATCCTCAACAGTCACCATCACGCGACAGTTTTTCTCGTGGCCTGTAGAGAGCACGTCGTCACCTTTAACGCCATGCGCAGTTTCACCATACAGACACCACATCAGGCTGTTCATCAAAGTCGATTTGCCAGCGCCATTGCTGGCAGCGGAAGAGTCGCCACTGTTAACACCCTGAATGAGCACCAGACCGCGTTGGTCTAACTCAACTTCGGCGCTGGCTAACGCCATGAAGTTCTCAACCTGGAGCTTCAGAAATTTCATACAATGCCTCTAACTTTATGATTCAAATGCTGGCCTTTTCGCAGTTGAAACTCCGTGTGGGCTGGGAAAGATCGGCGTTTCAGTACGCCTTGTTTGCTCAGTCTTCCCAGATAAAACGCCACAGGGTTTCCGTTGGGTGGGTAGGGCTTGTGGAACATCACCGTCTGGCCTCGTTCAAGTCTTTTCATCGTGGAGATGAAGTCCCGAAAGCTCCCAGAATGGCTCGTACTCACATTGCCTCCGCACTCTCCGCTTCGGTCAGGATCTCCTGACACAGCATGTCAAGCTTGCTCAGGTCGAAGCCGCCGTCAGTGTCGTGAACGATCTTGCAGTACGCCGCGACGGACTCGCCCAGGCTGTCTATTTTGCTGGTCTCCGCAGTACTGGCAGTGCCTTCCATCATCGATGCCTTGCGGATGAAGTTGCAGACGACACCCTTCGCGCCCATTGTTTTCAGGACGTTCTGGATTTTGATGCCCTCTTCATCGCTCTCCACAACGGCACGGAAGCGCACGTAGTTACCGCGAATTTGGTCGTCTTCCACATCGTCCTCAAGGTTGACGAACTTGGGTGCGGAGGTTTCGTGGTGGGTGAATGTGCCGTCAGGGTTGACGATCATGAAGCCAGCCAGCGAGCCAACATCGCCCCAATTCTGGTGCGTCAGCGCCCCGATGCTAACCACTCCAGGCAGCACTTCTTTGTGGTTGTGGTAGTGTCCGGACAGCAACAAACGGAAGCCGATATCTTTCAGTTCCTGTGCGTCGATGCCGACATCTGGCATGGTGGGGATCGCTTTGTTGATCGAGGTATGCACAACGACATCGTGATTGTCGCCATCCAGCCCGGAACGCAGTGTTTTGAGGTCGCTAATAAGCTCTGCGTGGTTGTTACGCCAGCTAATCAGGTGGACGGTTACGTCGCCCATTTTGATGGAGTGAGGACGTTTGCCGCAGACAATTTCCACACCGATTGAGCGCAGAGAGGCCGCTGCATTGGCGCTGTATACGGAATCGTTGGTTTCGAGGTCGTGGTTGCCGGCCAGCATAACCACTTCGAGGCCCAACTCTTTGATGATCCACTCGTAAGTTTCAGTCACGAAATGCAGGACGGAAGGTGATATAGCACCACGAACATGGAAAGTATCACCAGCCACCAGCATGTACTTACAGCCCGCAGCTTTCATGGCTTTGGCTGCTTCTTTAGTGGCGTCCAGTTGGATCTCCAGTCGAGAGTTCAGCCCGTCAGCGTTTGTTGTCGCAAAAGCATCCCAACGATGATAATGGGGATCTGATATCACCCCGTATGGCAATGTCATGTGTCTTTTCCTTTGTGGTTATTTTGATACAGATGTTAAGCGTGTTTGAGAGGCGAGCAACCCAGACAACACGGCACAGAATAAAAACTACAGGCACACGATTATGACAAAATATATAAGTAAGTGAATACCTATTTTATGAAGCGGCATAGATTTCTAAATGTTACAAGCCACTCTATAATCGCAGTCACTCATTGATGACAACTAAACGAAAAAGGAGAACGGACGGTGAAACGCGTAATTATAGGGACGATGGCCATTGCTCTGATCGGATGCGTGCCAAAGCCGCCTCAAGATGAAAAGTCAGCTGGCGGGTACGTTGATATTTATTCCACTTCAAGCGTAGCTATTGCCCAAGACAGAGCCGACAAATTGTGTGGAAGCCATGCCTATTATGTCTCCAACGACAATGATTTAACTAAAGTCATGGGTAAATACGCGCCTTCATTCCCAAAAATCCGTTTCAACTGTGATCTTGAAATGGCCGCTTATCTCGGTAGCAAAGAGGCAAAGGAGATCAAGATGAAGCGCATAGAGGAAGCCTACAAGGAGATGTACAAGACCCAATATGAGCTGAAAGAAGTGCGCCGTAAGAACGCTGATCCGAAGAAGCTGGAGTCCTACACAGAACGCGATCCTGACGGCACTATTCGCAGCTACAGCTTTTTTAATGGCAAATCTTGTGAAGCCATCACCTATCCCGATGGAACTGGCAAAACCACCTGCGATTAAAGTTTCAGGGCAACCCGTATGGGTTGCTCCCATTTCAAATTCCCGTAGCGCTAAACGCTTCTGTGAGACGCGATGTTTTCTCGCCATCCAAAGACATAGCTTTGTAATTAAATCGTCTCTGAGGGCTTCTGACGCGCTATGTTGATGTCGATCACCCCTGCTTTTGGACGTGGGTCAACGAGATGTAGCTCTTCCTCGCTGTGATATTCGGTGTCGAACTCCCGGTCGAGGTGCTTGACGTAAATAGCCGTCAGCAGGCTGTCGTCTTTGAGAAAGTGTCCGTAAGATTTGCGGATAACTTCGCTCACCTTCTCGATCTTCTCTCCGCCCATACACAGATGGTTGAACCGGCTGTGTTTACGCAGCATCTCATCCACCGGCCCGGAATAGACCTTGTCCACTTTGCCAAACCGGATGATCTTTCCAGTATCAGCCTCAACCAGACAAACAAGCTTTCCAGGTTCGACGCGGTCTCGCCATGTCACGCCAGAGCGCAGCGTGTTGAAGTAGGGCGCGTCTAATCCGATGATCGGTTTGCGAAATGCCAGCAGAGGCACGTATCTGATGCAGCTATTCAGGTGAAAGTGGGCGCCTGCCTCATGTAGTTTTATGCGCGCTTCGTTAATCGGACATTTGGAAGCAATGCCACACAGTTCACAGAGGAGCTTCTGCTTGTTCAGGTTGGTGTTTGACTCAATGGTGTAGGAGCCATCCTCAAGACGGCGTACCCAGCGTGTGCGTTTTAGATCCATGTTCTTAATTCACGTTATTGTTGCTCGCCGCAAACATAGCGCATGAGGTGCGGCAATGTTCGCAAACGCCTGTTTTAGTTATTCACATTATCCACAGGGTAGATCCTATTAATTAGATCCCGTATAGATCCCTATATAGATCAAAAGAGATCCCCGATCCTCGCAGGCCGCGCCACGTCTGGCCTCACGGGGTATTCGCGTATGCTGTCAGCGGTAAAAGATATGCTGTCAGCGGTGAGCGATATGCTGCCATCTGTTTTTGGTATGCTGCCAACGGCAAATAACGTATGCTGTCAGCGGTTGGAAGCGGAAAGGTGTCAACATGCCCACTCGAAAGAAAAAAGAAACCAAAAACAATGTGTTAGACGACAGTATAGATAATTTTGAAGAAGAATCCCTCGAACTATACACAGGCGATCTTGTTCCAAACAGCAACAATACTGTTCAGCCTATAGCGTTGATGAGGCTTGGTTTGTTCGTGCCCACGCTAAAGGGAACAAAGAACAGCAAGCGGAACAGACCTAATGAGATCGACGCCTCAAAAGAACTGGTTCAGCTGGAGGTTGCTCGTTCAGAAGGGTATTCCGACATCAAGATAACAGGTCCACGCCTGGATATGGATCACGATTTTAAAACGTGGGTCGGCGTCGTGCGCTCTCTGGCCGAGTACGGGGAGCCGAGTGGCCGCGTCGAGTTGAGCATTACCAAGTTCGCCAAATTCTGCGGCTATCCGTCGTCGCAGATCCGCAAGACGCTGCGTGACAGGCTCACCAACAGCCTCCTGAAGATCATGCGCACCACGCTCTCTTTCCAGCGCACGTATGAAGAAAAGAACGTCGACGGCTCGAACAAAATCTCGCTCCTGATGGTTCACCTGGTGAACAGCGTCGATTACAACGAGCAAAAAGACTCCATCATCTTTCACGCAGAGCCGAAGCTGGCCGAACTCTATCGCTTCGACCACAAAGTGCTGCTCCAGCTAAAAGTCATTAACAAGCTGCCGCGCAAAGAGACCGCCCAGGCGCTGTATACGTTCATCGAAAGTCTTCCAGCCAAACCGGCACCAGTATCGCTGGCAAGGCTTCGAGCCAGACTCAATTTGAGTAGTCGTAACGTCAGCTCGCAGAACCAGACCATCCGCAACGGCTTAAAAACGCTGGAGGAATTGGGCTATCTCGAATACAGCGAGATTAAGCGTGGCCGCTCGATTTACATTCAGATCCACAGCCGCAATCCCAAGCTCAAAGCCTCTTCGGTCAAAGAGGAAATGCCCGCGCTTCCGGATAAGCCGGTCGAGAACACGTCTTCTGGTGTCGATGCAAAACAAAACCTCGTGAACAAAATCACCGAGTTATCGCAGAACCTGACGCCCGAAAACATCAAGCTGATCGAGATTCTCTCCAACAGCCTGAAACTCCTTTGATATGCTGTCAGCGGTAAAACGTATGCTACCAGCGGCACAAGATATGCTGTCAGCGGTAATTTTTAGAAAATGTATGATATCAGCGGGCGATTTTGCTCATTAGCCCGCCGTTATCTTGTCTGCGCGCCTCTTCGATCCCATTTCCCGCGACAACTTCCCCAGTGGTCACTAACCCCGCAAGCCGCATGAAATAAGGGTTTGCACTCACTAACTTGATTGTTTTTCTCGTCCTGACAGAGCGCCCACAGAGGCGAAAAACGCCGATATGCTGCCAGCGGTATGAGGTGATGTTTGGATATGCTGTGAGCGGTAAACCTTGTCTTGTGGTCATAACGTATGCTGTCAGCGGTAAATTGAGCGACTAAAAGATATGCTGTCAGCGGTAAAAAAGAGGAGAATTTAGACAAACGTATGCTGTCAGCGGTAGGCACTATGATGTTGCTTCTACGGGCAAGATAACCACTATGGGAAGTGGTTCTTCCCATAGTGGATAATGGATCAGATGATTTTCTTCAGCAGACCCCAGAGTGTCCCGGCCTTCGTCGTGAGCTTACCTGTTTCCGGATCGTACATGCGCCATTCGCGACGCTGGTGGACAATGACACCGTCCTCACGTTCCAGACGCTCCAGCACGCCGGGTTGCTTAAACCCTTTGGCACGCCAGTAGCCACTTGTTTTTTCGATTTCCAGACCTGCCAGTGTAACCGCCATCAACCAACCTCCTTGCAGTCATCGAAAAGGTAGCTGGCGTTCTTCGCGTGAACGCCGTAGACATCACCTGATTTGTTGTAAACGAACTTATCTTCACCCACGCCAGACAGTTTGCCGTTACGTTTGGTGAGATAGGGGGAAGACAGGACGCGATCATCGCGAACAACATAAAACTGTTCGCCGCTGTCCACAACCATCGCGCCGTAGCTGGCTTTGACGACATTGCGGATCACGTCGTTTTTCACTTCGGCCACTGACATCTCACACTCATAGACGTGCGTGTCCGCGTAGATAGGGAGGGAGAGCAGCGCCAGAGCCAGGGCTAGTTTCTTCATGCCACGACTCCTTTGATAACGCCGAATGCTGAGTCGAATACCAGCACTACGGCCAGCGCATTAACCATCGCGCCATTAACAGGCGCCAGCGCTTTACGGATTGCTCCGGTGAAGATGCAATCGAGCACAAAAGCTATCGAGACAATAAGTAATAAAGTGTCTAATACAGTTTTCATGATAGGTAGATACTAACTTATATATTTTTTGCTGTAAATATCACTCAAAAGTGCTGATGCCTAAGATACGCTCAAGATGAGCCGCGTCTTCATCGCTTACCGGCATCGTGTCGTCGACGTACCAGCAACTACCGTTGTGCCAACAAACACCGTCATCATCGACATACACAGAATCTGCATCAATGCCAGTGTACTCAACGAGATTGCGCTCAATTGCCGCTTGAATTTCTTCATCGTTCAGCCCATCGCACTTGACCATGAATAGCGGGTAAACGTCATAGTCGGTGCTGGCTGAAATGCGAACCAAAATCTTCATGTGTTTTCTCCTTGTTGGTAAGTGCTTATTTATATTAATGTGCGCCATGCGGCGCACAATCATTGTGTTCAGGCTGGTGGGAAGAACTTCTCCAGCGTCCGGTCGACAGCCTTATCAATGTGCATCAGATGCCAGACGACCATATCTTTGCTTCCCAGACCGCGGGTGTAGATCACGTCGAACTTACGCCAGGCGGCGTGAAACCAGTGCGGTGTATCATCAACCGGCAGATTCTCTCCAGCCTCCTTGAAGTACTTGAGAAGCATGGCCTGTTCAGCGGTGGGCGTCGGGCCAATCTCTTCCGCGTACATTCTGATGAAACGCTGCCAGTCGGCTTCATCTTCTGAAGGTTCCGGTGCGTTCATCTCTGCAATCGCCTCACGCAGCTGCGTCGCCCATTCTGGCTCCGGGAAGCCCTGGGCAATTTCGGTATCCACTACATCCAGCGCAGCGTTGGCCGCGTCATACAGTTTCTTCACGCTTTTCTCCTGCATTAAAAGGAACACGGTCATTGCCGCTCTGAAAGGGTTAGGGTTCTGGATCAGGTGTTGTGGCGTTGAGCTATCCACCTTTCTGTGGGCCGCTCTCCACTCGCCAGGCTGTCTGGCAGGGATTACGCCGATTCTGTGTCGATAAATAATGTCCCACGCATCTTCCGGATCGTTACACCAGTCGAAGGTTCCGGCTCCGTTCGGCCGATGGCAACCACCGCTGTGTAATCGCCTTCCTGTGAGCCTTTCCAGCCATATTGTGAGATAAGCGGTCGATGGCCGGTGGCTTCCGCGACCAGGCAGTTAATCTCAAAGTCCGTCATCTCGCTGTAATTTTTCATTCCCGATCTCCTTCTCATCCGTTGCCGAACAACTATGTGGCGTTGTCACTTTGTACTTCTACGGATGGTAATTCCGTATTAGTAACCAATTTGTTTTCTTGTTGGTGATAATACGGAAATAAAAAAGGCGTCCAAGTGGACGCCGTATCTTTGAAAAGGCTGTTACTTCAACGCGATAAACGGAGTATTGGCCCCTTCAGTCATGTACTGAGGCAACTGACCATTCCATTTGTTGATGGCTTCCAGCTCCATGACGTTCGGGTTCTGACGTAATGCTTCACCGCGCAACTTGATGGCATCAGCTTCTGCTTGAGCACGCTTGCGGATAGCGTCGGCTTCACCTTCGGCTTGTTCACGCAGCATGTTCGCTTCTGCCTTGCGCTGCTCAACTTCCTGCTGGCGCTGGAGCGTTTTCTGGTTCGCGGTCACTTTGGCATTGATAGATTCGATGACAGTGTCCGGGTAGTCTGGTTTGCCCACCCATGACAGGCTAATAACCTCAATACCTACCGGTGACATTTCTGCCTGAATGTCTTTCAGCGCATTGTCGAGCAAAGACGCCTTGCCACCGTCGATGAACGTGTCGGTAGTCATGCGGCTGGCCAGACGGTTCAGTGAGTCCGCAATCTTCTGGCGCAGATCAGTGTCGGTAATGTCATCAACACCTTTGCGATAGGTCTGGAATACGGTAGTTACTTTGTCGCGATTAACCAGATATGCCACACCAATTTTGTGGCCGATGGCTGTACCGTCGCTCATCTGGAATGTGAACGGCTCATCGTAGGTTTTCATCTGTTTGAAAGTGGGGAAGGTGTACAGCTCGGTATTCAGACCAGTCCACTGACGGCCAACGCCGACAACTTCACCGATACCTTTGTCTTCACCCAATTTGTTTACCTTAATGCCAACGTATCCCGGTTCCACGCGATCGCAGCCGGTCAGACCCATTGTGCAAATAGCAGCCAAAGCCACCGCCAGTAAACCTTTCTTCATTACTTACTTCTCCTTAATTTTATTGAGTGAGTTGATATACCTGCGGCCAGCTTTTAACAAGGCAACCGGGAAGACTACAGCGATGGCAAGTCCGATAAATAAGGCCAGATCGCTTTTAGCTGAGATAAGCGATGGAACCAGTAAACCGTAGATAAAGCAGACTGATATCACCGCTGAAACAGCCATGAGATAACCCTTGATCATGTGTTTCCTTTTGTCGTTTTGGTGTAGAAATGATAAGTAAGTACTTATATATTTTCAAGTATAAAAAAGGCGTCCAACGGACGCCCTGTGATTACGCTTCTTCTGTTTCGGCTGGGGTCGACTCTTTCGCTCGACGCTCGTCTATCGCCTGGAGTGCTGCGATGATTTCCGGAAGTGGCTTCTCGCGGTACATCTCGACGATCTGCGATTTGGTGTATTTCTTATCGCCAATTTCCACACGCCCGCTGGCGTTCTTGGGCAGGTATCCTTCCTCCAGCATGTACTCAACCAGCGATTCGATGACGTCCAGCCCGCGAGTCGGGTCGAAGTAGAATTTCCATGAGCATTTGCCAAACGGAGGCGCGACTTTGTTTTTAATGCACTCGGCGCCAACGTCCTGTCCGATCTTCTCTTTGCCATCCTTCATGACGGATGCGCCCAGACGGATACGCACCGACGCGTAGAACTTCGGAGAGTCACCACCCGGAGACGTAGTCGGATCGCCAAACATCACGCCAATTTTGGTACGCACCTGGTTCAAGAAGATGATGCACGCGTTGTACTTACGCGCCCAGAGCGCCAGAGTAGGGAAGTTCGCACTCGTCGCGCGCGCCAGCGCCGTGTTGTCGTTCATGTTCAGCTGATCTTTGTCCTTCGCAGTGCCTTCTGCCATCTTGTCGAACTTCTCAGCCTTCGAGTTCGGAACCATCGACGCCAGAGAGTCGGCAACGATGCAGATAGGGGCTGTTTCCGGGATAAGCTCTTCGTCGCGCACCAGCTTGAGGATTGTGCCGATCAGCTCGACGGAGTCTTCGAAGGTATCCGGCTGTTTGTAGACCCACTGACCGTCGTCTTCGTCGGCGTTCAAGCCATTCGCCACCGCAAGACCAACGTCGAAACTGTTTTCGTGGTCAAGGAACACGGCCAGACCATCCTGTTTTTGTGCTGACACCATTGCAGCCGTCGCCAAAAAGGTTTTACCAGCGCTTGGTGGCCCGAAGACTTCAACGATACGCCCACACGGAAAACCACCGTCGTAACGTCCGGAAATGGCTTTGTTCAGTGGGGGAAAACCGGAGTCAATCCAGTGGGAGACTTTCTGGATCTCGTCATTGCTGCCGATTTTCTTTTTCAGCGCCAGTGCCAGTGCGGATTTGCCTTTTGCCATGATTAGGCTCCTTTTGATTCGTTGATTCGCTTCGAAGCAGCGGCTTCGTCAAACTTGATTGCGTCGTGGTTCAGGTGTTTGGCGACGCGAGCGATGATCTTCACGACCTGCTCGCTGACCAGCGCGAACTCACGCTCAGTAGCAGAAATGCCAGCAGCGCCCAGAATGTTCGGCAGCGCCACCACAGCGTGCTCGCCGTGGCAGAAGACAATCTCTTTAGCCAGCATGGTTGGCGTAGTTGCCCCGCCATTAATGATGGATTTCAGCATCAGCAGTACCTCTCAAATGGCAGAACAAACACTTCCAGATCTTCCAGAAACGACCGGAAGTTCAGCTCGTAACACATCTGTTCGAAGGCATTCATGTCGCGTGCGCCTTTAATCGACTCGATTTCGCTGGGTGGGAATTTTGTGTCGATAAGGTTCATCAGCATCATGTTGCGCTTAAAGGCTTCGAGCATCCGGCAGCCCGTCTTCTCGTTGAAGGCATTCTTTGCCAGTTTGTTGAATGCCGTCTTATAGCGACCTTTGTTGATGACAATGGAGCCGTCGTTAATGCCGCGTACCATTGCGGCCACGCTTCCCCATTCATGAAGCAGCTCTTTCGCGCCACCATCACCAATGCCACCGACGCCTTTGATGTTGTCCGAGTTATCGCCCTGCAACGCTTTCGCTTCCAGAAACGCGCGTGGCGTCGGCAGACCAGTCAGCTCTGCGAACTGTTCGAAGTTCACCTGTTTGTGCTTGGCATCTTCACGCAGGCTTACCCAGCTCACGTTCTCGCGAACCAGCTGGAGCCAGTCGCCATCACCTGTCAGCAGGTAGATATGGTCAACGGTCGGCTGCGGTGCCAGGCGAGAGACCAGCATTCCAGCCAGGTCGTCCGCTTCTGCATCCTTTGCAATGAGTTGGTTAACGCCCAGCGCGGTCATCATTTTCAAGATGTACGGCTTCTGGAGAGCAAAGCCTTCTTTCATCTTCTTCATATCCGGGTCGTCATCGCGATTCGCTTTGTACTCCGGGTAGAAGTCGCGACGTTTGTCGCTGAATCCATCCCACAAGATCATTGGGCGGGCATGGAGAATTGAGGCGTAACGACGAACGTTCTTCACGAAGCCAAAAGCCGCCTGAACTTCCATCTCGCCGTTGTGTAATTTGTCGGATTGCTGGTGGTAATAGCCCAGGCTGTTACCGTCCACAAAGAGATAATTCACCGGTACACTCCTTCCAAAAAGTAAGGCGTCCGTAGACGCCTTACTGGTCACGTTATGGGATTACAGAGCGTCCAGTTCAGCCAGCAGGTCGTCGAGACCTTCGTCAGCTGGTGCAGATGCAGCGGCAGCAGATGCTGAAGCACTTGCAGCTGCGGCGGCTTCCGGAGCTTTAACTTCTTCCGGTTTAGTTTCCGGTTTGAACTCAGCTTCAGCGGCACGCAGGATCTCTTCATCAACCAGGCTGGTGGACTCTGGAGCCGGAGTGTGTGCTGTAGCGACAGCAGCTGCACCTTCCGTATGACCAGTGATAGAGCCAAAGCCTGGCAGTTCAGCAGCAGCTGATTTTGCAGCGGAAGAAATGGCCGGAGAGGACATTGTTGCTGCCGGAGCCGCGATACCAATCAGACGACCCATAGTGCGAGCCGTAGACAGCAGACGGGTTTCGTCAGCCTGGTTCGCGTATGCGATCAGATCGTGTTGGGTAGTCCAGAGCTTCTCAGGAATGTCGCCTTTGTAGACTTTACGTTTCGGGGATACGTCGTACTTGGTGTCACGACCGGAACCGGTACGCTTAATCAGGAACGCATAGCCTTCTTCTTTGCTCAGTGGATTGCCGATATCATCCGCAATATCTTCGGACATCACTTTGCAGATATCGTCGAAGACCGTAGACGGTAGCTCAATCAGCTGGCATTTCTCTGCGTCCGCAAAGTCTTCACGCGCAGACAGAACACCGTTGACCAGATAACGCGGTGTAGCACGCATACTGTTAATGCGCTCTTCCATCGCTTTGTTGCCCTTAAAGCGAGCACGACCTTCCATAACCATCTCACACAGCTGGCAAGCGTGGCCGTGGGTGTGCTGTTCGCAGATGTAGGCGGTGGTTACATCTTTGCCTTCCTCATTCTGATGCTTAACGTAGTGCATACCGAAAGTCTGGAAGAACACGCCATTCGGGTCGTCCTTGTTCGGAAAAATGCGCAGATAGTTATTGCCGTCTTTCAGACGGGTCAAATCAACGTTATTGCCACGTTTAGAAGCAATATCGCCACGGGTCTTGTTAAGCAGATCAAGTAATGACTTAGACATGTATTTCTCCTTGTTGTGATTGTGGCCATTGGCGCTATGCGCGTTGGGCGTTCGTTTATTCGTGGCTCTTTCGAGCGAGAAGAATGATAGATCAGTACTTACTTATGATCTAGCATAAATTAACGGGGAGAGTGGAAACGTTCGGCGCCCAAACGCTCAATCTCCACGATAGCCATTTTGGACGCCTGGACAATCATGTCGCGGCGGTGGGAAAAGGCGACAACAGCGTGCTTGTACAGATCAGCAACGTGCCGGGCATCGTCGAGTTTCTGGCGCTTCGCGAGGTATTGCGGGTTGGTTCTAACCTTCGCCTCCAGTACGGACTCATTAAACTTAATGCCGTTCATACTCAGGTTCTTACGCTCATTGTCGTAGATTTTCGCCTCAATCGCATCGAGGGAGAGTTTTGCATCTGCGACTTCGCGTTCTGCCCGCGCCAGCTTAGAGCCGTACTCCATCAACAGGCGCGGTTGCTGACGCCAGACTTCCTCAAGATTGTCGCGGTCGAACTCCAGATCGGACATGATTTTTTCGTAGATATCTGCACTCATTTTGATAGGTTCCAGCTTATTTCTATATATCAATTTTATCATAATGGAAACAGGCGGTGGAGATTATGACACGATGAAATGGAGGTTATGAGATAGGTAAGCCAGTGAAAAATCAGGTGGTTCTGGTACTCTATGCCCCGTTAAAAGCTGGCCGTAGACAGCGTACGACAATGCGGTGGGGACACGGACGGAGGGATTTCACTTGCCGTTGACAGTTGTCAACACCGAACATATAATATGCCGGAGATAAATTGTATCTGAAGAAACATACTAATAAGCACATTCAAGCGGCCATTGAATATGCTGTAACTCAGGGCTGGGTTTGGGTTCCACCAGGCGATTCTGCACACTGTTTTTGCAAATTGCGCTGCGGCAGTCCAGAAGGTGAGCACCGAGATCACCAGATGAGCGTATGGTCGACACCGAGAAGTGCTGAAAACCATGCCAAGCAAATCATTCGTATGGTAGATCGCTGCGATTGATTTTGCCCGGTAAGGAGTTGCGACAACAACTCCTTACCGAATCAATAAGAGAATACTCTGAATACTAAACGAAGAGGTACTATGGCGCTTTATAACTTCACTCTGACACTCTCAGGCGTAACGTATGAGACCGAAGGACTGGAAGACGCGCTGTACGAAAGCGGCTGTGACGATGCGCTGATTTGCGCATATGGAAACTCCGTCTATGTTGAGTTCGACCGCGAAGCTGAATCGCTGGATGCCGCTATTGCATCAGCGGTCGACAATATCGAATCAGCCGGAATCGGCGCTATTGTTGAATCTGTCGACTCTGCCCTTGTAGGCTTGAGCGACATTGCAGAAATAACAGAAATGTCTCGCCAGGCGATTGCGATGCTGAAAGATGGCACTCGTGGTAGCGGAGACTTCCCTTGCCCTATCCAACGAATCAAAGGCCAATCCCCACTTTGGGATTGGGCTGATGTAGCCGAATGGCTACTAAAGAACGGTCGATTAAAAGAAGACAGCAACTTGGTAAATAACGCTCGTGTGCTGAGTAAATGGAACCTTGCCTTACGTGCAAGCGCTTCAAAAGATTTTCAAGAAGTTGAGTCGATCGCGGTAGCTCTTATCGCACGTCGACGTCATCACGCCGAATGCGCATGAAAAAAAACCGCCAATCGGCGGGTTTTTGCTTTATGCGACTTTCTTACCAAAAATGTTGGATAGCGTGACTCTGGTCTGGCGTTTCAGCCTGTACTGTCTCACATCGCCAATCTTGTTCACTTCCATAAACTCTTTGGCCACCTTCAGCACCAGCCGATTGCGGAACACTTTGAACGCCTCCAACTGTTCCTCTGGATTATCCGATTCGTAGATCTCCAGCAGATACTGGCACGCCTTCGGATCTTGCGTTTTAAGCGCCAGCGCTCTGGCACATTTACGCAGACGACTGACTTTATCGGCACCATCCAGCCCGGCGAACGCCAGCGCCAGATCTAACGTGACCGGGCAGTCGATGATTTCCCAGAACTGCGACCGCATGGTGGCCGCAACAGCTTTATCCTGAAAATCCGCTGGGATAGCCGCCAGCGCTTGTGCAATCTTCTGTGCCTCGTTCATGGTGTTCTCTTTATTCATTTGCTAATAGTCT
>NZ_CP091489.1:0-114676 GCF_021869665.1 Enterobacter cloacae complex sp. ECL411 | reverse complement strand
CTGACGGTGGCAACCCAGGACAGCCGCACGATAATTCAGGCGGCACAAGCCGCGCTGGCGCGGATCTGGCGGGAAGATATTGCGTATGCAAAAGCAGGGATCATGCTGGCCGATTTCAGCGGAAAGGAGGCCCAGCTGGATTTATTCGACTCTGCTACGCCTTCAGCTGGCAGCGAGGCGTTAATGGCTGTTCTCGATGGCATAAACCGGCGTGGCAAGAGCCAGCTGTTTTTTGCAGGCCAGGGCATCGATAACTCCTTTGCCATGCGCCGTCAGATGTTGTCACCTGATTACACGACAGACTGGCGCTCGATACCAACAGCAACCATCAAATAATTACCGGCGCCGCACGCGGGCCGGTCAACCCCTCAACCGGCCGAAACGAGTTTCGGCGCGGTTTCGCGGTTTTCGGTAAAAGGCGTTTCATCTGTATAAAAGATCAGCTAAATTATGTGTATTGCACAATACATATATGTGAGGTTAACAGTGAATTTGCCTACGCCCGAAACCTACGATGAACTTCAGAGAGCCTACGATTTTTTTAATGAGAAGCTATTCAGCAACGAGCTGCCGCCATGCCTGATAACGTTGCAGCGTGAGAAGCGAACGTATGGCTATTGTTCCTTTAAGCGTTTCGTCGGCCGTGAGAGTGGGTACACGGTAGACGAGATCGCTATGAATCCGGTGTATTTCTCGATCAGAACCATAAAGGCCACGCTTTCAACACTGGTGCATGAGATGGTTCATCAGTGGCAATTCCATTTTGGCGAGCCTGGCCGCCGTGGCTATCACAACAAACAGTGGGCGGCCCGGATGGAACGGGTAGGACTAATGCCTTCTGATACCGGCGAACCGGGAGGCAGGAAAGTGGGCCAGAGCATGACCCATTATATTATTGCCGGTGGCCCTTTCGATATGGCCTGTGATGAACTGCTGACAGGCCATTTCCGGCTTTCCTGGATGGACAGGTTTCCGCCTTACCAGCCTAAGCCTGGCGCTGTGCTAAGCCCTACAGGAAAAGGCTATATTGACGACGAGGAAGATGATAGCGAACACGAACAGGAGGTGGAGGAAGGGCGCGACCCGGTTGAACTCGACGACGAGATCATAGAGGCCATGCGATTTGTAACCCCGCCGCCTGAAGCGCCGGTGAACAAAACAAACCGGGAAAAGTACAGCTGCCCGGTGTGTCATATCAATCTCTGGGGTAAACCGGGGATAGTGGTTTACTGTGGTGGCGAGCACTGTAATAAAGCCGCGTTAGTAGTCTTAAAATAAAGTCCTTTCGGACTTTATTTTTTTTCCATTTCCGAGGTCGTGATGTTATTAATGCTGTACTTCGCGGCTTCTTTTAAAACAGTTTCAGCAAGGCTTGCTGGTATCCAGACCTGAACTAATTTTAATGGTTCGCCGTTCTCGGCTTTAAGAGTGGTGTTCTGGTACAAATCCCAGATTCGCTTAACGGTGCTGGAAATGTTTTGCTTGGAACGGCCTACTCGCGTGGCTACGTCTGATGATTTCTCACCTTTGACAAGCACGGAATAGCCAATATCTGTTGTGATGTGTGCAAAGGAAGCCATTTGCGGCAGCAGCTGTTTCCATTCTGTTTCTGAAATTCTGTTTTTCTGAGCCATCTGTGGCGCCTCCGTAGTTTTGGTTACAGAAAGGATATACTCAGAATAAACTGGGGTCAATACAAGTACGATTTTTATAAACTTTATTTTATTTGAGGGTGAGGCCCGGTGCGGCAGCAGCGCGGGCCTCGATGGTGCCGCGAAGGTGCTGGCGCCATGCTTGGATTAAAACATGAACCGTGAAGAACTGCGAAACTTGTTTTCGCGGTTCTGAGGGGTTGACCGAGCCGCGAAGCGGCGCTGGTAAGCGATGATATGCACATATCCACAGGCATATTTTTAAAAGGTATTTTATAGATTTTTTATCTTTTTAAAGTCTTTTAGAGCTATATAACTCATTGATTTAAAATCATAAATAAGTGTTATCTCTGGGAATCCGCCCACCTTGTTATGGGAATTGGCCCACCTATCTATGGGAAACACCCCACCTTACTATGGGAATTAGCCCACCTTGTTATGGGAATTGGCCCACCTTAGACGAAACTGTAAAAAATGTATTTACTTGTTTGAACTTTGTGGTAGTGTGGAGAGTAATTTTTAACCCACAAAGGCAAGGCTCATGGATAAGTTGCTGAACAAAAAGATAAAAGTTAAGCAGTCTAACGAGCTTACCGAAGCTGCTTACTACCTCTCGCTAAAAGCAAAGCGCGTTCTCTGGTTATGTCTTATGCAGACGTATTTCACAGCTTCAGTAAGCGAAGATGATGATGAGATGGCTGTACTCGGTGACTCTACTTTCAAAGTAAAGGTGGCTGACTATGAGCAAATTTTTCAGGTAAGCCGTAACCAGGCTATCAAGGATGTTAAAGAAGGCGTGTTTGAGTTAAGCCGTTCTGCGGTAATCTTTTACCCGAAAGAAGGAAGTTTTGACTGCGTCGCGCGCCCCTGGCTAACAGAGGCTGGCAGCCGATCAGCTCGTGGTATCTGGGAAATCGAATTTAACCATAAACTCCTGCGGTACATTTACGGCCTGACGAACCAGTTCACCACCTACTCGCTCCGCGATTGTGGCAGTCTTCGAAATCCACGGACGATCCGCCTTTATGAAAGTCTTGCTCAATTCAAATCTTCAGGCTTATGGGTTACTACTCATGCTTGGTTAAATGACCGTTTCCTTTTGCCGGAATCCCAACAGAAGAACTTGGCAGAGTTGAAACGATCTTTCCTTGATCCTGCACTCAAGCAGATAAATGAGAAAACACCTTTACTTGCTAAGTATAGTATTGATGATTCAGGAAAATTTCTGTTCTCAATAATTGATAAGCAAAATCCCGTCTGACATAAATCAGCACACATGAGCCTGTCATTTGACAAATTTTTGTCATGAAGATGGGCGAATTTCCACACAGCACCGGCGCCCGGCAAGGTGGGCGGATTCCCACACGGCACCGGCGCCCGGCAAGGTGGGCGGATTCCCACACGGCACCGGCGCCCGGCAAGGTGGGCGGATTCCCACACGGCTCCGGCGCCCGGCAAGGTGGGCGGATTCCCACACGGCACCGGCGCCCGGCAAGGTGGGCGGATTCCCACACGGCTCCGGCGCCCGGAAAGGGTGGGCGGATTTCCACACAGCACCGGCGCCCGGCAAGGTGGGCGGATTCCCACACGGCACCGGCGCCCGGCAAGGTGGGCGGATTCCCACACGGCACCGGCGCCCGGCAAGGTGGGCGGATTTCCACACGGCACCGGCGCCCGGCAAGGTGGGCGGATTCCCACACGGCACCGGCGCCCGGCAAGGTGGGCGGATTCCCACAGCACCGGCGCCCGGCAAGGTGGGCGGATTCCCACACGGCACCGGCGCCCGGCAAGGTGGGCGGATTCCCACACGGCTCCGGCGCCCGGAAAGGGTGGGCGGATTTCCACACAGCACCGGCGCCCGGCAAGGTGGGCGGATTCCCACACGGCACCGGCGCCCGGAAAGGGTGGGCGGATTTCCACACAGCACCGGCGCCCGGCAAGGTGGGCGGATTTCCACACGGCACCGGCGCCCGGCAAGGTGGGCGGATTCCCACACGGCACCGGCGCCCGGCAAGGTGGGCGGATTCCCACACGGCTCCGGCGCCCGGCAAGGTGGGCGGATTCCCACACGGCACCGGCGCCCGGCAAGGTGGGCGGATTCCCACACGGCTCCGGCGCCCGGAAAGGGTGGGCGGATTTCCACACAGCACCGGCGCCCGGCAAGGTGGGCGGATTCCACACGGCACCGGCGCCCGGCAAGGTGGGCGGATTCCCACACGGCTCCGGCGCCCGGAAAGGGTGGGCGGATTTCACACAGCACCGGCGCCCGGCAAGGTGGGCGGATTCCCACACAGCACCGGCGCCCGGAAAGGGTGGGCGGATTTCCACACAGCACCGGCGCCCGGCAAGGTGGGCGGATTTCCACACGGCACCGGCGCCCGGCAAGGTGGGGGGATTCCCACACGGCACCGGCGCCCGGCAAGGTGGGCGGATTCCCACACGGCACCGGCGCCCGGCAAGGTGGGCGGATTCCCACACAGCACCGGCGCCCGGCAAGGTGGGCGGATTCCCACACAGCACCGGCGCCCGGCAAGGTGGGCGGATTCCCACACGGCACCGGCGCCCGGCAAGGTGGGCGGATTTCCACACGGCACCGGCACCCGGCAAGGTGGGCGGATTCCCACACGGCACCGGCGCCCGGCAAGGTGGGCGGATTTCCACACAGCACCGGCGCCCGGCAAGGTGGGTGGATTCCCACACGGCACCGGCGCCCGGTAAGGTGGGCGGATTTCCACACGACAGCGGCGCCCGGCAAGATGGGCGGATTCCCATATCGACATGTATGTAGCTTGTGTTATCCGTGGATTGTGCAGCTCAGCGGGTCGCTGGTCGTATGGCGTAGTGTCCCCCGTAACCGGCCGCGTGCGGCCGCTAACTCGCAGTACGGCGCCGCGACCCGAAGGCGGGCCGCCGTTCCCGCGCGCAGGCGCGCGGCGCCCACTGCGCACCCCCGTGGGGGACATACGGCAGCTGTGTGGCGGTGAGCGGGATTAGGGCTTTGCAGGGAGGGGGCTGGGTCGGGCGATACGTTCAGCATTGCGGTTTCCGGCGATTTGCGGCCGGTGCCCGTTTAACTCCGGCGTGGTCGCCTTCCATGCCCTGACGGCATAAGAAAATAAAACCGCCATGCTGCGGTCATTCATGATTTTGTGGTGTAGCGATAAATAGTCATGCGAGAAACGTTGAAGCGCTTAGCAACTGCACCAACTGTCATTTCAGGATCAGCAAGTAAGATTCTAATTTGTTTAACATCTTCTTCAGAAAGTGACGGTTTTCTCCCTCCCACACGGCCCCTTGCGCGTGCAGCTGCAAGGCCTGAGCGCGTTCTTTCAATATTGCGGTTGCGTTCAAAGCTAGAGAATATCGCCATCAGATGAGTATAGATTTCCCCTATAACTGGCGCATTTGTGTCTATTCTGTCCTTGATGGCTATGAAAGTTATTCCGCGTTTCTTCAGGTCGTCGAGTAAAGTAATGACTTGACCCAATGAACCGCCGAGCCGATCTAGTGCCCAAACTACTAGGGTATCTCCCTCGCGCAATGCTTTCAGGCAGTTCTCCAGTTCCGGCGCACCTTTTTTGTCGCGCTTTGGGCCGCTACGTGAGGTCTGATCCTGATAGATTTGCTCACATCCAGCTTTTGTTAGTTCGTCAACCTGGTGCGCCACATCCTGAAGATGCGTAGATTTACGTGCATAGCCGATTTTCATTCTTTTCTCGCTAATTAGTTATGGGGTTATTGTTATGTTGATACAGTAACGAGTTTTGTTACATGAGGGGAGTCATTTTTCGGGAGAAGTCAGGACTTTTCAAGACTGTCACAAAAACCATCGTTTTTGATACATTAATTTAACCAATAGGTTGCAGATCAAATCGCCTGTAACAGCCTTTCTGGCTGTTTGTCGTTTTCAGAAGACGGCTGCACTGAACGTCAGAAGCCGACTGCACTATAGCAGCGGAGGGGTTGGATCCATCAGGCAACGACGGGCTGCTGCCGGCCATCAGCGGACGCAGGGAGGACTTTCCGCAACCGGCCGTTCGATGCGGCACCGATGGCCTTCGCGCAGGGGTAGTGAATCCGCCAGGATTGACTTGCGCTGCCCTACCTCTCACTAGTGAGGGGCGGCAGCGCATCAAGCGGTGAGCGCACTCCGGCACCGCCAACTTTCAGCACATGCGTGTAAATCATCGTCGTAGAGACGTCGGAATGGCCGAGCAGATCCTGCACGGTTCGAATGTCGTAACCGCTGCGGAGCAAGGCCGTCGCGAACGAGTGGCGGAGGGTGTGCGGTGTGGCGGGCTTCGTGATGCCTGCTTGTTCTACGGCACGTTTGAAGGCGCGCTGAAAGGTCTGGTCATACATGTGATGGCGACGCACGACACCGCTCCGTGGATCGGTCGAATGCGTGTGCTGCGCAAAACCCAGAACCACGGCCAGGAATGCCCGGCGCGCGGATACTTCCGCTCAAGGGCGTCGGGAAGCGCAACGCCGCTGCGGCCCTCGGCCTGGTCCTTCAGCCACCATGCCCGTGCACGCGACAGCTGCTCGCGCAGGCTGGGTGCCAAGCTCTCGGGTAACATCAAGGCCCGATCCTGGAGCCCTTGCCCTCCCGCACGATGATCGTGCCGTGATCGAAATCCAGATCCTTGACCCGCAGTTGCAAACCCTCACTGATCCGCATGCCCGTTCCATACAGAAGCTGGGCGAACAAACGATGCTCGCCTTCCAGAAAACCGAGGATGCGAACCACTTCATCCGGGGTCAGCACCACCGGCAAGCGCCGCGACGGCCGAGGTCTTCCGATCTCCTGAAGCCAGGGCAGATCCGTGCACAGCACCTTGCCGTAGAAGAACAGCAAGGCCGCCAATGCCTGACGATGCGTGGAGACCGAAACCTTGCGCTCGTTCGCCAGCCAGGACAGAAATGCCTCGACTTCGCTGCTGCCCAAGGTTGCCGGGTGACGCACACCGTGGAAACGGATGAAGGCACGAACCCAGTGGACATAAGCCTGTTCGGTTCGTAAACTGTAATGCAAGTAGCGTATGCGCTCACGCAACTGGTCCAGAACCTTGACCGAACGCAGCGGTGGTAACGGCGCAGTGGCGGTTTTCATGGCTTGTTATGACTGTTTTTTTGTACAGTCTATGCCTCGGGCATCCAAGCAGCAAGCGCGTTACGCCGTGGGTCGATGTTTGATGTTATGGAGCAGCAACGATGTTACGCAGCAGGGCAGTCGCCCTAAAACAAAGTTAACCCAGGATGAGAACCTTGAAAGTATCATTGATGGCTGCGAAAGCGAAAAACGGCGTGATTGGTTGCGGTCCAGACATACCCTGGTCCGCGAAAGGGGAGCAGCTACTTTTTAAAGCATTGACCTACAATCAGTGGCTTCTGGTGGGTCGCAAGACGTTTGAATCTATGGGCGCACTCCCCAATAGGAAATACGCGGTCGTTACCCGCTCAGGTTGGACATCAAATGATGACAATGTAGTTGTATTTCAGTCAATCGAAGAGGCCATGGACAGGCTAGCTGAATTCACCGGTCACGTTATAGTGTCTGGTGGCGGAGAAATTTACCGAGAAACATTACCCATGGCCTCTACGCTCCACTTATCGACGATCGACATCGAGCCAGAGGGGGATGTTTTCTTCCCGAGTATTCCAAATACCTTCGAAGTTGTTTTTGAGCAACACTTTACTTCAAACATTAACTATTGCTATCAAATTTGGAAAAAGGGTTAACAAAGCTATGCAATCGACGGCAAAAAGCTTCGTTCGCTTCGCGCACTACGCCTTTTCCGCGATTGATAGCGACGTTATGTGAATATTGAAATGAGCATTCCAAAGAAAGGAAGTAGAAAAATTATCGTGGGCGAAAATGAGTTTTTGTGGCTCATTAGGTCAAAACTCACATATTCGCAGGACTGTTTAGGTACAGAAATGACTGCGGTCGTTGAACCGGATGCCGGTCCTCACTGATGAAGAAGTGAACACCGTACGGGAATCGTGCCGGCAGCTTGGAGCTATCGGCCGGAACCTCAACCAGGTGGCCAGGGCCTTGAACATCGAGTTCAGGAAAGTGACAAGCTCAAGCAAGAGGCCATCGAAAAACTGGCCGAACGGATCGACCAGCATTTGGACCATGTGTCTGAGCTGTTCGATAAGACCTGGAGCCGGTGGCACGATTGTCATTTTCAGAAGACGACTGCACCAGTTGATTGGGCGTAATGGCTGTTGTGCAGCCAGCTCCTGACAGTTCAATATCAGAAGTGATCTGCACCAATCTCGACTATGCTCAATACTCGTGTGGGCTCTGTTGCAAAAATCGTGAAGCTTGAGCATGCTTGGCGGAGATTGGACGGACGGAACGATGACGGATTTCAAGTGGCGCCATTTCCAGGGTGATGTGATCCTGTGGGCGGTGCGCTGGTATTGTCGCTATCCGATCAGCTATCGCGACCTTGAGGAAATGCTGGCGGAACGCGGCATTTCGGTCGACCATACGACGATCTATCGCTGGGTCCAGTGCTACGCCCCGGAGATGGAGAAGCGGCTGCGCTGGTTCTGGCGGCGTGGCTTTGATCCGAGCTGGCGCCTGGATGAAACCTACGTCAAGGTGCGGGGCAAGTGGACCTACCTGTACCGGGCAGTCGACAAGCGGGGCGACACGATCGATTTCTACCTGTCGCCGACCCGCAGCGCCAAGGCAGCGAAGCGGTTCCTGGGCAAGGCCCTGCGAGGCCTGAAGCACTGGGAAAAGCCTGCCACGCTCAATACCGACAAAGCGCCGAGCTATGGTGCAGCGATCACCGAATTGAAGCGCGAAGGAAAGCTGGACCGGGAGACGGCCCACCGGCAGGTGAAGTATCTCAATAACGTGATCGAGGCCGATCACGGAAAGCTCAAGATACTGATCAAGCCGGTGCGCGGTTTCAAATCGATCCCCACGGCCTATGCCACGATCAAGGGATTCGAAGTCATGCGAGCCCTGCGCAAGGACAGGCTCGCCCCTGGTGCCTGCAGCCCGGCATCAGGGGCGAGGTGCGCCTTGTGGAGAGAGCTTTGGCATTGGGCCCTCGGCGCTGACGGAGGCCATGGGCATGCTCAACCACCATTTCGCAGCAGCCGCCTGATCGGCGCAGAGCGACAGCCTACCTCTGACTGCCGCCAATCTTTGCAACAGAGCCTCCGTCGCCATGCTCACCTCGCTTTGGTGCACACGAGTATTGAGCATAGTCGAGATTGGTGCAGATCACTTCTGATATTGAACTGTCAGGAGCTGGCTGCACAACAGCCATTACGCCCAATCAACTGGTGCAGTCGTCTTCTGAAAATGACACTGTTTGTATATAATCATGAAAAAATGGTGAGTAGAGTTTCAGGGTAACAGGGGATGCTTATGTCGGTTTTCCACAACTGGCTACTTGAGATCGCATGTGAGAATTACTTCGTCTACATCAAACGCCTTTCCGCCAACGATACCGGCGCAACAGGTGGTCACCAGGTAGGGCTTTATATCCCTTCAGGTATCGTTGAAAAACTCTTTCCGTCTATCAACCATACCCGTGAACTGAACCCTTCGGTTTTTCTCACCGCACATGTGTCATCGCATGATTGCCCTGACAGCGAAGCCAGGGCAATTTATTATAACAGCCGTCATTTTGGTAAAACCCGGAATGAAAAAGGATTACCCGCTGGGGTAGAGGCAGCCCACTTCAGGATCCTGAAAATACAGGGGCTCTGACGCTCCTGGCTTTCAAGCTTGATGAGCAAGGGGGGACTGTAAGGAAGTAAATATTTGGGTATGCGCCAGCACTGATGAAGAGGACGTCATTGAGACCGCTATTGGTGAAGTTATACCCGGAGCGCTTATATCCGGCCCCGCAGGACAGATTCTAGGCGGACTATCTCTACAGCAAGCGCCAGTAAATCATAAATATATTCTACCTGAAGACTGGCACCTGCGCTTTCCGTCGGGAAGTGAAATTATTCAGTATGCAGCCAGCCATTATGTGAAAAATTCCCTTGATCCGGATGAGCAACTTCTTGACCGCCGGCGCGTGGAGTACGACATATTTCTATTGGTTGAGGAACTGCATGTTCTGGATATCATCCGGAAAGGATTTGGCTCTGTGGATGAATTTATTGCGCTGGCCAATTCTGTCAGCAATCGCCGTAAATCCAGAGCCGGGAAGTCGCTGGAACTGCACCTGGAGCATCTATTCATTGAGCACGGCCTGCGACACTTTGCGACGCAGGCCATCACAGAAGGTAATAAAAACCCGATTTCCTTTTCCCTTCCGCAGGGGCTTACCACGATACTGAGTTTCCCGTAGAAAATCTGCGCATGCTGGCAGTCAAGACTACCTGTAAGGATCGCTGGCGTCAGATACTGAATGAGGCCGATAAAATTCATCAGGTGCATCTGTTTACACTCCAGGAGGGAGTTTCTCTGGCTCAATATCGGGAGATGCGGGAGTCGGGTGTCAGATTGGTCGTGCCATCATCTCTGCACAAAAAATACCCGGAGGCGGTGAGAGCTGAGCTAATGACGCTAGGTGCGTTTATTGCTGAGCTGACAGGGCTTTACGCAGATATTCCATAGATTATCTCCCGGCATAAATACCGGGAGGAGCGATCAGATTCGTTCAACCTTGCACGAATCGGCATTAACCGCTTTCAGGATATAAGGTTCAAGCAGTTTGGCTACGGCTTCAAACACGGGCACCACTACGGAGTTACCGAACTGCCTGTACGACTGAGTGTCTGACACAGGAATGCGAAAAGGCCTGCCATCTACTTTTTCAAAACCCATAAGGCGCGCGCACTCGCGGAGTCAGCCTGCGGGGCCGATGCGCCTGATTTTCTTCGTTCGCGAAGTCTGTTTCACCTGTGGCCATATCCCAGCCACGGTCTATCAGAATTTCAGACCCGTCTTTGTGATAGCGAGCAGAAAGCGTACGGGCAATGCTTTCTTTATTTTCAGGATTAACGAGGCCAAAACCGAATCCGTTACCCTTAGCTGCGTGCTTTTTGGCGTAGTTATAGAGATACTCCCAGAGTTTCGGCGTCAGTATATATTTGCTGTCAACCACGGGTTCCAGCAGTTCGCCAAATGACGGACGCTGTTCCGGATAAAAACGACTAATATCGCGCAGGGTAAAGCCCTGGTGAATGTTCAGATCACGGCGGAAACCGACCAAAACGATACGTTCTCGGTGCTGAGGTAAAAAGTGCTTTCCGTCGATAACTTTAGGATCGTTTTTGCCCATCTCAGCTGCATCCGCAACTTCATAGCCCAGTTCGTCGAGGGTATCCATGATGACTTTAAAGGTTTTACCCTTGTCATGGCTCTTCAGGTTTTTAACGTTTTCAAGAACAAAGATGGCAGGTTTTTTTGCGCGGATAATACGCGCCACATCGAAGAAAAGCGTTCCCTGAGCCTCACATTCGAAACCATGCGCGCGCCCGAGCGAGTTTTTCTTGCTTACGCCCGCAAGGCTAAACGGTTGACAGGGGAAACCTGCTAGAAGTACATCATGATCCGGCACATGCTCATTAATGTAAGCATAGGCATCGTTTTCAGGTACTTCAGGTTTATCACTGAGCGTGACTTCACGAATATCGAGATTGAAAGTGTGTTCCTGAGCATCGTTAAACCAGTTAGCTTTATATGTGCGCACAGCCTCTTTATTCCATTCACTGGTAAAAACGCACTGGCCACCGATGGTTTCGAAGCCCTTCCGTATACCTCCAATCCCAGCAAACAGGTCAATAAACCGGAAGGCATAGTCAGGGTGATGTGCAGGCGCTTCCGGAAGCATTTTTCGTAGAAGTTCCTCTTCGGCTAACGTCAGCGTCTTAGGTGAGCACTTACCATTAATCCAGCGATTAAGAGTCTCGCGACTCCACTCATTTTTACCAACTTTTCTAAGCAGTTCAGCCACGTACTTCTGGTCATAGATTTCCAGCACCTGCCCGAGCAGCTTTTTATCATTTTCCTGTCGCAGTTGTTCTTCCGCTTCTGCTTTCTCAAGCAGATCCTGCGCCAGTAATTCAAATTCAGACATATTGCCTCCATTGGGTCTTATGGGTGAAACTGTATCACTCATTTGACCCAGATTGAATGTTTTTATCTGGATATTTAAACAGGTTTATTGTTAGGTAACGCACGTTGGCCACGCTGGAGCGTCTTCTGGGCCTGCTGTCGGCCTTTGAGGTCGTGGTATGGATGACGGATGGCTGGCCGCTGTATGAACCCCGCCTGAAGGGAAAGCTGCACGTTATCAGCAAGCGTTACACTCAGCGCATTGAGCGACATAACCTGAATCTGAGACAACATCTGGCAAGGCTGGGACGGAAGTCACTGTCGTTCTCAAAATCGGTGGAGCTGCATGACAAGGTCATCGGGCATTATCTGAACATAAAACACTATCAGTAAGTTGGAGTCATTACCGGTTCTCTTTGTCTTTTAGTGATTCTATAAACCTCATTACGTCTGAATATAAAAATCTATTATTTGATTTATGTGGCTCATGAGGTTGTGGGATGGTCTTGTTTTTGAATGTGCCAGTTTTCTTAATGGCAAAGATTAACTCACCTTCTGTTATTCCTAACATTTCAGCAAATGTTTTTGCTTCTATAGTTACTGACTTCATTTAATTAACTCTCATGGTATCGATTTTCTTTACCGGCATCTTTAACAATGGTGCTCGTTTCTAGTGTTGCTGCGGTACGCTTCATCATCGTCTGCGGGGCGGTTGCGATAGTGAAGGAGCTGCCGGGCGTGAGCAAATCTATCAGGCGCTGGCCGCTGATAATCTCCATCCGTTCACTGGCAATACTGACAGATTTTGAACCTGCGCCGGTTTTCCCGGTATGGCAAAACAGACCGCGACAGTTATGACGTTTAAGCAACTTCTCGAACTCCTGTACGTGCTGTAAAGCAATATGGCCGCGATAGCGTTTAGCCTGAATAAGATAGCGATATTTTCCTATTATTACCTGGCCGTCAATGCCTCCATCGCCGGTATAGCGTTTGTTTCTGATGGTTCTGAAGCCATGCGCTTCAAATCCTTCCAGCAACAGTTCTTCAAACACAAAAGGATCAATTTTCCTCAGGTAGTTAATTTTTTGTGGGAAGCCCGGCAACGTCTTTATGCGCTCCAGCACCCGCCGCGCACTTTGCTGCTTCCTTTGTGTCGCCTGTGCCGTACTGAACGCCGGAAGAATACAACGGCAAGCAGTGCGATGGCGCTGCAAGCCCATAGAATAAGGTTTTCTGTAGTGGGGAAGGGGATCATGGTCATAGTGGGCTTTCTGAGGGTAAAGAAAAGGGCGGTTAAACCGCCCTGGTGTTTAGCGACGGCTGTATACCTGCCACGAAGCGCTGCCTGACTGATTCTGGCAAATCCGCCCGTAAAGTACGGTGCCGGTCGAGTAGCGGGCGCCATTCAGATAGCAATAGCCGCTGGATTGCAGCAGTTCGTTGCGCAGCTTTTCTTCCTGCTTTGATAGCCGGGACTCCGCAGACTGCAAACGAACGGATAATTCGTTAATCTGGCGTTGCTGGTTATTCAGCTGGCTCTGCATCGCATTACCTTTATCCTGGCTGACGCAACCAGTTAAGAGAGCTGTACAGGCTAATGCACTTAATATTATTTTTTCACGTTGGCTCCTTAAATTGAGATTATTCCTAGTTCGCCTATAAGCGAACTTTCCCGTATTTACTTATGATCTGGCTTATCATCGACTGGTTACTTCCACCTTCGCCATTATCCGGGCATTCATTAAGAAAAGCCTTCCTGGCATCCTTCGTGTGGTTGGGTAAAAAGCCGTGCTTGTTCTTTTTAACGATATTGAAGAAAGCAGCTTCAGCACTGTTACACTCGCTTCCGCCGCTATCGCCGGTGAGCTTGCCCGCCATGCACATAATAACTTTGCAGGGATCTTCAGCATGGCTGGCAGGAATATAAAGCAGACTACCAGCTGCTATCAGAGGTATTAAGAGTTTCTTCATTGTTTTGTCCTTAACAGTTTGTTCAGATATACACTCGCCAGAATGTTGATAACGGTAAGCAATATTAATAATAACGCTGCGTTATAAATAGATTTGTAACCTATATCGCCTGCAATATATTCGACAACAAAAACGAAAATCGTTAAAATTGTGTAAAACTTGATTAACTTTCCTGTAATTTTCTTAACAATATAAGCAACTGAATAAGAGCCGGATTTGATGATGCTGGCGAGTAACCTGATCGCATGGACACGAAATTTTCTAAAAATGGGCGGAATGGAAGATGCCTTTTTCTTCCTTCTGCTTTTTTGCCTTTCCGCAAAATCAATAAGTTCGCCCATTTTTATACCCTCCGGTTATATCTTCAGATCATCAAGTGATAAACCACTATCAAGCAGCTCTTTGAGCCATGTGGGTCGGCGGCCAGTCCCGGACCAGGTATTTTCTGCGTTCCTGGGGTCGCGGTATTTTGCTGGTCTATGTTCTCTGGGGTTGGCTACGCCCTGCATCTTCATGGCTTCCAGGCTAATGCCAGCGTCCAATTTTGCAGTTAGCCAGGCCGGGCGCTTCCCTATACCAGTCCACGTATTAAAAGGGTTATCCGGGTCACGATACACGGGTTCGCCTTTTGGTCGTTTTTCTGATTTCAGGGGAACCAGCATCACCTTCCTTCCTTCAGCGGTTTTCTTTTCGTTTCTTCTTGACACGATCTCATTAGCCCTTATCATAAACAAAAGTCGTCGAAATTACAATTACGCGGTGAAACATAAATGAGTAAACATCCAAAACTCCTGGTTCTCGCTCTGGCCTGCCTTGCTTGTGCTGGCCGTGCCAGTGCTGCGCCTGCCTCCGATGAAGTTGCCAGGCTTGCGCAGAGATGTGCGCCTGATGTTTCACCCTTAACGATGGCGTACATCGTCGGCCATGAGTCCTCAAATGGGCCGTACAGGATCAATATTAACGGTAGTATTCAGTTAAAACAGCAACCGCGTACTGAAGCTGAGGCCGTCAGCGTTGCGAAAGTTCTGCTGAAGGATAATAAAAGTTTTGATATGGGCCTTGCACAAATTAACTCAAATAATTTAGTGGGCCTGGGTCTTTCGGTTGACGATATTTTCAAACCCTGCATCAACCTGCGGGCGAGCCAGACCATCCTTAAAGCCTGTTATGATAGCGCCCTGAAATCCTACCCAGCCGGGCAGGTTGCGCTGAGACACGCGCTTTCCTGCTACAACACCGGCTCACTCACAAACGGGATTTCTAACGGGTATGTCACGAAAGTTATCAACGTGGCGCGTCAATCAACTGATTTGAAAATCCCTACGCTGCTACCTGACGGCCAGACCAGTGAGGACAGCACCGCGACTGAGCCTCAGCAGGCAAAAAGTACGGCGCCGCAGTATGACGGTGAACAAGATGTTTTTGGTTCGGGTGATGGCGATGCCTTCAGCCGAAATAATACGGATGCCTTTTTAACCAGACAGGAAACAGCGAAGGGGGAATGAGGTTATGGATGGAACGTTTGTACCTTGTATTGCAATCACAGATCCTGGAGCTATTTGAAGCAGGAAAAGTGAAGGAGGTAACGATAGAACGGGTTTCATTAAAGAAGTGGTATCCCGTTTTTCAGATAGACGATGAACAGCTGGGCCAGATCGCATGTTCCATTAGGGTTAACAAAGAGCATGAGCTACGAACCTGGGCTGATTTAAGGCTACTGGCAGAGTTTTTGAAAGATAAGTGTGGCGTTGAAGAATGCCGGTTAAATCTGCAATCAACAGAAGATAGTGAGTAAGGAGAAAGTATGACCACGTTGTTTAAGAAGTATGGCCCTGCGGTAGTTATGGGCGTTTTGTCCATTGCCCTGCCGCAAATTGCGCTGGCCGCTGGCACCGATACTGGTGAATCAACCGCTACATCAATCCAGACGTGGTTGAGCACATGGATTCCAATTGGTTGTGCTATTGCGATCATGGTTAGTTGCTTTATGTGGATGCTTCACGTAATCCCAGCCAGCTTTATTCCTCGTATCGTAATCTCGCTGATTGGTATTGGTTCTGCATCATTTCTGGTTTCCCTGACGGGCGTAGGAAGCTGAACAACGCGAAAAGGGGGGACTTTTGTCCCCCAAAGTGAGGACTACAAAGATGTTCGTTGACGGGAAAAGACCGCTTTTCAAAGGTGCGACTCGCTTACCTCGCGCGCTGGGTGTACCACGTAATGTAGCTATGATGATATTCATGATTTCTGCCTCGCTTTTTATGATTATTCATATGTGGGCGATTCTGGTGTTCGTCTTTTTGTGGATTCCTTCAGCTGCATTAACAAAATATGACGACCGCATGTTTCGAATTATGGGCCTGTGGTTGAAAACCAAATTCAGTAATTGGTTTGATTCTCCGTTTAAGCAGTGGGGAGGATCGTCTTATTCCTCTGTTGACTACAAACGTAAGGGTTTAAAATAATGAGAGCTGCCACCGCTACGAAGCCAAAAAAAATTGATGCCTACCGTAAGGAGCCATCAGTAAATAAAAGTATTTGCCCTATTCTTATCACCTCAATGATTACGTGATTTCGATGGAAAACGGCGATCTGATGGCTTTTTTCAAGCTGGATGGCCGCACACATGACTGCGCATCAGATCGGGAACTGGTCACCTGGCATAAAGACCTTAATACGCTGGTCAAGAGCTTCGGAACAGACCATGTAGAGCTGTGGACGCATGAATATCACCATGAGGCTAAAGAGTACCCGGATGGTGAGTATGACCATTTTTTCCCTGCTTATGTTGATCAATATAACCGTAAGCTGCACGGTGATTCCAAGCAGCTGATTAATGACCTTTATCTGACCGTTATTTACAAACAGGTAGGGGATAAAACACAGAAGTTTCTGGCGAAATTTGAAAAGCCGACTCGTGACGAAATTCAGCAAATGCAGAATGAGGCGCTTGAAGGTCTGGAAGATATTTCTGAACAAATCCTGGAAGCAATGAAGCCGTATGGCATTCAGCAGTTGGGTATCTATTATCGTGACAAACGCGGTGTTGAAATTCCTGCGCCTGATAAAAAAGAACGTGAAGAACTTGCTGAAGTCGATGAATCAGACATTTTTGACGAAGCCATTGTTATCGAACGCAACGAGCCTGAACCTTCGCAGGCTCACGCTTATTCAAAAGCGCTGGAGTTCCTTTATTTCCTCGCAAATATGGAATGGGCCATCGTGCCTGTTTGCCGTGATCGTATCCGTGAGTACATCATGGACAACCGCCCTGTTAGCTCCCTGTGGGGATGTTGTCCAGATCAGAACGGTAGATCACAACTTCTATACCACCGGCATTGAATTTCGTGAATACGAAGAAGATACAGAGCCAGGCCAGCTTAACATGCTTAAAGAAGCCGATTTTGAATACCTTCTGACGCAGAGTTTTTCTTGCCTCTCTGAATCTTCAGCTAAAACGTTTCTGACGCATCAGGAAAAATCTTTGCAGGAAACGCGCGACCGTGCGCAAAGCCAGCTGGCACAGCTTGGTACTGCGCTCGATATGCTGACGTCCAGAGAGTTCGTGATGGGCTACCATCATGGAACCGTGCATGTCTGGGATAATGACCAAAACGCGGTACAGCGCAAAGCGCGTCGTGTGAAGGTTATGCTAACCGGCTGTGGCGTGGTTGGCGGGACTATCAGCCTGGCCTCTGAGGCTGCATATTATGCGAGACTGCCTGGCAACCAGAAATGGGCGCCGCGCCCGGTTCCGATAAACTCATGGAACTTCCTGCACTTCAGCCCGTTCCACAATTTTATGCGTGGCAAGCCTGACAATAACCCGTGGGGGCCAGCGCTGACCATGTTCCGCACGATCAGCGGTACGCCACTCTATTTTAATTTCCATGTGACCCCGCTTGAAGAACTTTCCTACGGTAAACGCCCGCTGGGCCATGCGTTAATAACGGGTATGTCGGGGGAAGGTAAAACCACGCTGCTTAACTTCCTGCTGGCGCAGTCAATGAAGTACAACCCGCGGCTTTTTGTTTATGACCGTGACCGCGGTATGGAGCCGTTCATTCGAAGCGTTGGTGGCTACTATAAAGTTCTGCAACAGGGTATGCCGTCCGGGTTTGCCCCGCTTCAGATTGAACCGACCAAACGCAATATTGCCCTCATTAAAAACCTGTTCCGCATTTGTGTGGAAACCACCAATAACGGGCCTATCAGCGCAACGATGGCTACCGAACTGGCTGAAGGCGTTGATGCGGTTATGGGGGAAGGCTCACTTATTCCACGCGAGGCGCGCACCGTTACTATCCTGGACGGGTACGTGAATGAAGTTGTGGAAAATGGCGTATCACTGAAAGGGCTGCTGCGCGAATGGACGCGCGAAGGCCAGTATGGCTGGCTGTTTGACAATGATAAAGACAGCCTGGATCTCAGCGCGAATGATATTTTTGGCTTCGATTTATCCGAGTTTATCGCAGCCAAAGAGGAAGTATCCAGCCCGGCCCGTACTCCGCTCATGATGTACCTTCTGTACCGGGTACGTGACTCCATCGACGGCAAACGCCGCGTCATTCAGTGCTTTGACGAGTTCCACGCCTACCTTGACGATCCGGTTATCGAGCGTGAAGTTAAGCGTGGTATCAAAACTGACCGTAAGAAAGACGCTATCTATGTGTTTGCCACGCAGGAGCCGAACGATGCGCTGTCCAGCCGTATTGGCCGCACGATCATGTCGCAGACCGTCACAAAAATCTGCCTGCGCGATCCGGAAGCTATCCGAGAGGATTATGCCTTCCTTACTGATGCTGAATACGACGCGCTGATGTCGATTACCGAACACTCCAGACAGTTCCTGGTTAAACAAGGGCAACAGTCTGCGATTGCTTCTTTCAATCTCTACCCTCGCAACAGCGACGATATTGATGCAGATATTAAGACAATGGACAACGTTCTTAGCGTGTTGTCCGGTGAACCACAAAACGCCGAAATTGCGCATGAGCTGGTTGAACGGCTCGGTAATGACCCTGAAGTATGGCTCAAAGAATACTGGCGCCTGACGGCTTAACAACGAGGCAAAACACCATGAAAAAAACACTGACGGCAGTATTGCTGACCACCGGCCTGATTCTGGGAGGCGCGCAAAGCGCTTCCGCAGGCATCATCGTGACCAACCCTACTGAGCTGGCTAAACAGGTCGAGCAGCTTCAGCAAATGGCGCAGCAGCTGGAGCAGCTTAAAAGCCAGCTGCAAACGCAGAAAAATATGTATGAGTCGATGGCAAAGACAACCAACCTGGGCGATCTGCTGGGGACGTCTACCAGCACGCTGGCAAATAATTTGCCGGACAACTGGAAGGAGATCTACAGCGACGCCATGAACTCCAGTTCTTCCGTCACGCCTTCAGTTAACAGCATGATGGGCCAGTTTAATGCGGAAGTTGACGACATGACGCCCAGCGAAGCAATTACCTACATGAACAAAAAGCTGGCTGAAAAAGGCGCTTATGACCGCGTTATGGCAGAAAAAGCCTACAACAACCAGATGCAGGAACTAACCGATATGCAGGAGCTGACGGAGCAGATTAAAACGACTCCAGACCTGAAATCGATTGCTGACTTACAGGCCCGTATCCAGACGTCACAGGGTGCTATTCAGGGTGAGCAGGCGAAGCTGAATCTGATGAACATGTTGCAGCAGTCACAGGACAAGCTATTACGTGCGCAGAAAGAACGTGCCACCCACAATTTTGTTTTGGAACCGGCGGGGACGTTACCGCGTCACCTTCAATTAACTGAGGTAATTATGAAAAAACTACTGCTTGTTATCCCTTTCCTCCTGGTGGCCTGCGATGCCTCGCATGACGTGGAGTGGTACAAAAAACATGAGAAAGAGCGCAAGGCAACAATTCAGGAATGCAAGAAAGACGCGGATGAACTTCAGAAACCTGATTGCAAAAACGCGCGCGAAGCCGATCGTCAGCTGTTTGTGTTCGGCAAAAAAGACGGCGAAATCAATTCACCGAAAATTTAGGAGTAAGGAGGCAATATGGCATTCACCCTAGTCGCAGACATTTTCGCAAAAGTAGACGGGGCGATTACGTCAATGGTGAGCGCCAATGTTGCCACCATTATCTCTGATGTAACGCCTCTGATTGCCACCTGTCTGACAATCAAGCTGATGGTTCAGGGGATGTACTCAGCGTTTAATCCGGGGGCGGGCGACAGCCTGAGTTCGCTGATTAAAGAGTATCTTTCCATAGCCCTTATCCTGAGCTTTGCAACGGCGGGCGGCTGGTATCAACAGGAACTGGTCAACGTGGCGCTTCACCTGCCGGATGATTTTGCCGGGATACTGTCTGCCCCTAATAAAGTCGGTGCAAGTGGCGTACCGGCGATTATTGATAGCGGTATTGAAAAAGGTATCAAGATCGTCAACACCGCATGGGAAGCCGCAGACGTGTTTTCATCGAGCGGCCTGGCCGCGTATGCCATTGGCGGCATTATGATGATTGCTACCGTTGTGCTGGGCGGCCTCGGTGCGGGCTTTGTGATCATGGCTAAGATCCTTCTGGCCGTTACGCTTTGTTTTGGCCCGATTGCAATCTTCTGCCTGCTGTGGGGAGCGACAAAAAACATCTTTGCTCGCTGGCTGGCGTCGGTCATTAACTATGGCCTTGTCGTCGTCATTCTTGCGCTCGTGTTTGGTTTCATCATGCAGATGTTCGACAACCTCCTGTCCTCGATGAACTCTGATGCCGCTTACTCATCAATCACTGGTTCTATCTCCGCCTTATTACTGACGGTCATTTCCGTTTTCGTTCTGTTCCAGATTCCGCAAATTGCCGCCAGCTGGGGTAGCGGTATCAGCGCCGGAGTTGCTGACGCCGCACGCTCTACGGGTTCTTCCATGCAGGCGCTTGGCAATATGGGCAGCCACGGCATGTTTGGCGGTAATGCGTTCAGAGGCGGTAACAGTGGCGGCGGCCAGCAATCGGCAGGTGGAGGAAGTGGCAGCAACAGCGGAGGAAGCAGTGGTTCTAATTTAAGTGGTAAGGCAAGGGGCAGTCGCGGGAAGAAGGCTGCATAAAATTAAAACAAAAGTCGTTGAAATTGCAATTTCGGCGACTTATTATAATTAGTACGTTCAACAACCGATAATGGATGCCGTAATGCGCAGCTTATTGCTTATGGGAGTTCTTCTGATTAGCGCCTGTTCCAGCGGGCATAAACCGCCACCGGAGCCGGACTGGAGCAACACCGTTCCAGTAAACAAAACAATCCCGGTTGATACGCAAGGTGGTGCAAATGAAAGCTAATAAAAAAACAGGGCTTACACGTGAAGCCATTAAAGAGTTCAACGAAAGCCGTAAAGGGCTTGAAGTTGATCTGATGGATGAAGTGCTGAAGTCCCGGCGTACCGCCTGGATGGTTGCCACCGGTTCAGCGGTGGTAACTGTTTTTGCACTCTCTTTAGTTGGTTACGTGGTGCATAAGTACAGCCAGCCAATCCCCGCACATCTGCTAACGCTCAACGAGGCCACTCACGAAGTACAGCAGGTCAAGCTGACCCGCGACCAGACCTCTTATGGTGACGAAATTGATAAGTTCTGGCTGACACAATATGTCATTCACCGTGAGAGCTATGACTTCTATTCAGTTCAGGTCGACTATACGGCCGTTGGCTTAATGTCCACGCCGAACGTGGCAGAGTCTTACCAGAGCAAGTTCAAGGGCCGCAACGGTCTTGATAAGGTTCTGGGCGACAGTGAAACGACCCGCGTGAAGATTAACTCTGTGATCCTCGATAAACCGCACGGCGTAGCAACGATACGCTTTACTACGGTTCGCCGCGTGCGCAGCAATCCCGTTGATGATCAGCCGCAGCGCTGGATTGCCATTATGGGGTATGAATATAAATCGCTGGCGATGAATGCTGAGCAGCGTTATGTCAACCCGCTGGGTTTCCGCGTGACGAGTTATCGCGTCAACCCTGAAGTTAACTGAGGGCTGCCCCATGAAAAAACTACTTCTTTCAGCAGTCGTTTTGTCAGTCCTGGGAGGCGCGGCCACTAACGTTATGGCGCTTGAGGTTGGCCGCAATTCTCCTTATGACTATCGCATTAAAAGCGTTGTTTATAACCCTGTTAATGTGGTCAAAATTGACGCTATCGCCGGTGTGGCTACCCACATTGTTGTCGCGCCTGACGAAACCTATATCACTCATGCTTTTGGCGATTCTGAAAGCTGGACGTTTGCGCACAAAATGAACCATTTTTTTGTGAAGCCGAAACAGGCCATGAGTGATACCAACCTGGTGATCGTCACCGATAAGCGCACCTATAACATCGTCCTCCATTTCATCGGTGAAGAAACGAAGAAAAATGCAGACGGTACGGTATCAAAATCCTTTATTGAAACGCCGTGGGCTGTGCGCCAGGCCGTTCTTCAGCTGACCTATGAATATCCGTTTGAGCAGCAGGAAAAAGCCAAAAGCGCGGCTGATAAAAAACGCATTACGCAGAAGCTGAAGCAGACGGCTTTTGCGGGGGCGAAGAACTATCAGTACGTAATGAGCGAACAGCCTGAAATGCGCAGCATCCAGCCGGTTCACGTCTGGGATAACTACCGCTTTACCCGGTTTGAGTTTCCGGCCAATGCGGAGTTACCGCAGGTCTACATGATCTCGGCCAGTGGCAAAGAAACGCTGCCTAACTCTCATGTTGTGGGTGAGAACCGCAACATCATCGAGGTGGAAACCGTCGCTAAAGAGTGGCGTATTCGTCTGGGCGATAAAGTCGTTGGCGTTCGTAATAATAATTTCGCACCGGGCGCCGGTGCGGTAGCAACCGGTACGGCTTCCCCGGATGTGCGCAGGGTTCAAATTGGGGAGGATAACTGATGGCCCGTAAAAGTGTCGATGTAGATCAGGAACTCGATGAAAACACCGGAGACGGTGAATTTGAAAGCGAGCGTGGCGGATTTAAAGGCAGTAACCGCCGTTCGGCTCCTGGTATGAAAGCCTTTGTCATACTGATGGCGCTGCTTGCTTTGGTATTCATCGGGATTACGGTCATGGGTAAAATTCGCACCCCGGCTAAAGCTGAAGCTGATAAAGACGGTGGTAAAGCGCAACAGGCCAATACACTGCCAAACTACAGCTTTAACAGCGATCCTGATGTTAATAAACCTGCAACTGCGCAGAATAGCGCCACTGATGCCCGTGCTGTGCAGGCTGCCGCACAGGCAGATGCAGATGCGGGCAGCAGCAATACCGCCGCGCGTACCTCTAATAAGCGTAAAGAACCTTCGCCTGAAGAACTGGCTATGCAGCGTCGTCTGGGCGGCGAGCTGGCCCAGACTAATCAGGCGGCTACAAGCAATAGTCCCGGAGTGCAGCCCCAGGACAACGAAACAAGCGAAGGTAGTTCAGCACTCGCTAAAAACCTGACTCCTGCAAGGCTGAAGGCTAGCCGCGCTGGAGTCATGGCTAATCCCAGCCTGACTGTTCCGAAAGGCAAAATGATCCCCTGTGGTACCGGCACCGAGCTGGATACCACTGTTCCGGGTCAGGTTTCCTGCCGGGTTTCACAGGACGTTTACTCAGCTGATGGACTCGTTAGGCTGATTGATAAAGGCTCATGGGTTGACGGGCAGATTACCGGTGGTATCAAAGACGGCCAGGCGCGCGTGTTTGTTCTCTGGGAGCGTATCCGCAATGACCAGGACGGGACAATCGTTAATATTGACAGTGCCGGAACGAACTCACTCGGCAGCGCGGGGATTCCGGGCCAGGTGGATACCCATATGTGGGAGCGTCTGCGTGGTGCGATCATGATTTCGTTGTTCTCTGACACCTTAACGGCGCTGGTTAACCAGACGCAGAGTAATAACATTCAGTACAACAGCACAGAAAACAGCGGTGAGCAGCTGGCGTCTGAAGCACTTCGCTCTTACATGTCTATCCCCCTACCCTCTACGATCAGCAGGGTGATGCGGTGAGCATTTTTGTTGCCCGCGACCTCGATTTCAGCGGCGTTTATACGCTCGCAGACAACTAAAAAGTGGGCGCTTAGCGCCCGCTTTTCTTCAGGAGTAATCATGACTGATGCAGCTTTCTATCAACTTGGCCCACTGCGCGAGTATTTAGAAGATCCTACTGTTTTTGAAATTCGCATTAACTGCTTTCAGGAAGTTATCTGTGATACGTTCAGCGGCCGCAGGGTTGTGCAGAACGCGGCAATTACGGCAGATTTTATTAGGAACCTTGCTAAATCGTTGGTGAGCAGCAACAAGCTGACCATGCAGGCCATTAATGACGTGATCCTGCCTGGCGGGATCAGGGGCGTTATCTGTCTGCCCCCTGCGGTGATTGACGGTACAACGGCCGTAGCGTTTCGTAAGGATTTGGCGGCCGATAAAAATCTGGAGCAGCTGACCAGCGAGGGGATTTTCAGTGACTGCCGGAAGATTACCGGCAGCAAGCAAAGCCTAACGGATGATGATTTTTTCTTAAAGAGCTGCACAGCAGCGAAAAATGGCCCGCATTCCTGCAAACCGCCGTTGAGAAGAAACGCACTATCGTGATCTGCGGTGAAACCGGGTCGGGGAAAACGGTACTCACGCGCGCGCTGTTAAAATCGCTACATAAAGACGAGCGTGTAATTATTTTAGAGGACGTTCACGAAGTCACGGTCGATCACGTTGTAGAAGCCGTTTATATGATGTACGGCGATGCAGGAAAGATCGGCCGCGTCAGCGCCACTGATGCCCTGCGAGCCTGTATGCGTCTGACACCGGGCCGTATCATCATGACTGAGCTTAGGGATGATGCTGCGTGGGATTATCTTAAAGCACTTAATACCGGCCATCCAGGCGGTGTTATGTCAACGCACGCTAACTCTGCGCGCGATGCCTTTAACCGTATTGGGCTGCTTATCAAGGCGACCCCTATCGGCCGTATGCTCGATATGAGCGATATTATGCGAATGCTCTACTCCACCATTGACGTTGTGGTGCATATGGAAAAGCGGAAAATCAAAGAAATTTATTTTGACCCTGAATATAAAATGCAGTGTGTGAACGGGAGCCTGTAATGAAAAACTTAGCAACCTGGCTTCTGGCCGCAGCATTTACGACAGCCGCCCTGCCCGCCTTTGCGGTGGAACCATCCGTTCAGGTTGGCTACTCGCCTGAAGGAAGCGCCCGCGTTCTCGTCCTGAGCGCCATTGACTCCGCAAAAACCTCGATACGGATGATGGCTTATTCTTTTACCGCCCCGGATATTATGAAGGCACTGGTAGCAGCCAAAAAACGGGGAGTTGATGTGAAAATCGTAATTGATGAAAGGGGCAATACGGGGCGCGCCAGCATTGCGGCCATGAACTACATAGCGAACAGCGGCATCCCTTTGCGTACTGACAGTGATTTCCCTATCCAGCATGACAAGGTGATCATCGTGGATAATGTGACCGTTGAAACTGGCAGCTTTAATTTCACCAAAGCGGCCGAAACGAAAAACTCGGAGAATGCGGTGGTGATCTGGAACATGCCTAAGCTCGCTGAATCATTCCTCGAACACTGGCAAGACCGCTGGAATCGGGGGAGAGACTACCGTTCCAGCTACTGAATACTGACCGCCGAAAGGCGGTTTTTTTTGTTCAAAGAAACTGATCTCAGTATCGCGCACGGGGCAGCTGGCCAACGTCGCCGGCATCGCGCCGGCAAAAATCGAAAAACAGAAATATCAGCAAGATAGCTTAAACAGGTGTCGGGAAATTTCGTTGAGATATTTTGAAGGAATCACAGTGTAAGCAGGCGGCCTATTTCAAAAAAGGCGGCTGTACGGTAGTCACTGACTCTCTCGCAGATCTTCCCGCTCATGTACCAGTAATACCCGTCAGTGCTGACAATATCGAGCAAATACCGCATATCATAAACCGTATCGGGTATTACCTCACCCTCACCGGCCAGAACGCCGCTGGCAATAGAATGGTTCCCTCCTCGTACAAAGCCTATCCGCCAGGGCAACCACAAAGTAACGCGGTGGTTAATATCCTGTACCCACGGATTGCCCTTAGCGCTGCCTATATGGGGTCTGAGGTCCAACCATGCGAAAAACCACGTTAAGAAAGCAACCTTCTGAAAAGGCGACGTTTATCAGTTTTTTCCGGCCATAAAGGGGCGGAAATTATTCCCTGCACGGGTATTCGCAAGGATTTCGGTAGTGCTCTGGCTCTGCCCCCCATAACCTGGCGGACAGAGCATGATTGGGAAAGCGGTACCCTCACGGCAGAAACGATTGACGCAGGCTATATTTCTATTATTCTGGAAATATAGATAAAGGAGGTATTATGGATTTAAACACTGCTGCAAACGCACTTCGAGAACTGGGCCACCCGACACGTCTCAGCATATACCGGGAGCTGGTCAGGGCGGGTCATGAAGGCCTGCCGGTTGGCGAACTGCAGAAGCACCTTGAGATTCCTGCCTCCACGCTCAGCCATCATCTTTCAGCGCTGATATCCGCTGGACGGCACTGTTGCAAATAGTCGGTGGTGATAAACTTATCATCCCCTTTTGCTGATGGAGCTGCACATGAACCCATTCAAAGGCCGGCATTTTCAGCGTGACATCATTCTGTGGGCCGTACGCTGGTACTGCAAATACGGCATCAGTTACCGTGAGCTGCAGGAGATGCTGGCTGAACGCGGAGTGAATGTCGATCACTCCACGATTTACCGCTGGGTTCAGCGTTATGCGCCTGAAATGGAAAAACGGCTGCGCTGGTACTGGCGTAACCCTTCCGATCTTTGCCCGTGGCACATGGATGAAACCTACGTGAAGGTCAATGGCCGCTGGGCGTATCTGTACCGGGCCGTCGACAGCCGGGGCCGCACTGTCGATTTTTATCTCTCCTCCCGTCGTAACAGCAAAGCTGCATACCGGTTTCTGGGTAAAATCCTCAACAACGTGAAGAAGTGGCAGATCCCGCGATTCATCAACACGGATAAAGCGCCCGCCTATGGTCGCGCGCTTGCTCTGCTCAAACGCGAAGGCCGGTGCCCGTCTGACGTTGAACACCGACAGATTAAGTACCGGAACAACGTGATTGAATGCGATCATGGCAAACTGAAACGGATAATCGGCGCCACGCTGGGATTTAAATCCATGAAGACGGCTTACGCCACCATCAAAGGTATTGAGGTGATGCGTGCACTACGCAAAGGCCAGGCCTCAGCATTTTATTATGGTGATCCCCTGGGCGAAATGCGCCTGGTAAGCAGAGTTTTTGAAATGTAAGGCCTTTGAATAAGACAAAAGGCTGCCTCATCGCTAACTTTGCAACAGTGCCGAAGCAGATTATGCGTTCTCATAATGCGATACACCCGCTTTGCATTAACCACAGGCAGGCCGTCCCGCTCCGACTCCCGTCGCAGCAGCGCCCACACACGGCGATAACCATACGTCGGCAGGTCAGCCACCGCCATGTTTATCCGGGACAATACGGTGGTATCGTCAGAACGGGGCTGCCGTCTGCGATCCTGTCAGTCAGATGGCCGGTGAACCCGAATGCTCAACTGCGCACGCGACACGCCAAGACTTCTGCAAACGTCGCTTATTCGTCGTTCCCAGGCAACGAGGGCGCATGCGCAATCCATTTTTTTGCCCGGCCGAACTCCACGGCCTCTTTGAGTATCTCGGCTTCCATCGTCTTTTTGCCCAGAAGGCGCTGGAGTTCGCGAATTTGCTTATTGGCGGCAGCGAGTTCGGAGGCCGGCACCACTTCCTCGCCCGATGCAACAGCCGTCAGTGAACCGTCTTAATATTGCTTGCGCCATTTGAATATCTGGTTTGCATTGATGCCATGCAGGCGCGCGACATGAGACACGGTCATACCGGGCTCCATAGTCTGCTGAATAATGGCAATTTTTTCCTGCGGTGTACGACGCCGACGCCGCTCAGGTCCTGATAACACTCCAACCATCTTATCGTTCTGACTGGTATTAAACATAGTTCCAAGACTACCTCTTATTTTAAGAGAGTCGAAGTGTCTGGTGATCTATGGGGCCAGTCTAGCCCTCTTCCAAGTGTAGGGAGATATAGTCAAAGTTTGCTTCTCCGCCGATGAGTCCGCCCTGCGTCGGATAGTCCGATTTTTTACCGGCGAAGCACGGCTCTCCTAACCCTATCTAAAGCGAATAACTTTTTTCAACAGGGCCGCGTGCCAATGCAAGAGCGATAGGCGCTCTACGCGCCAATTTGACCACTTAAAACAGGTAAATTGAGGGGTTGTAATGTGTTGATGTAACAGGCTTTTATTTTAATGTCTTGGCATATGTATAATGGTAGTCTAGCCCTCCTTTCAACAAGGAGTACTCATGGAAACCTACAATCATACATATCGGCACCACAACTTTTCACATAAAGACTTAAGTGATCTCACCTTCACCGCTTGCACATTCATTCGCAGCGACTTTCGACGTGCTAACTTGCGTGATACGACATTCGTCAACTGCAAGTTCATTGAACAGGGTGATATCGAAGGCTGCCACTTTGATGTCGCAGATCTTCGTGATGCAAGTTTCCAACAATGCCAACTTGCGATGGCAAACTTCAGTAATGCCAATTGCTACGGTATAGAGTTCCGTGCGTGTGATTTAAAAGGTGCCAACTTTTCCCGAACAAACTTTGCCCATCAAGTGAGTAATCGTATGTACTTTTGCTCAGCATTTATTTCTGGATGTAATCTTTCCTATGCCAATATGGAGAGGGTTTGTTTAGAAAAATGTGAGTTGTTTGAAAATCGCTGGATAGGAACGAACCTAGCGGGTGCATCACTGAAAGAGTCAGACTTAAGTCGAGGTGTTTTTTCCGAAGATGTCTGGGGGCAATTTAGCCTACAGGGTGCCAATTTATGCCACGCCGAACTCGACGGTTTAGATCCCCGCAAAGTCGATACATCAGGTATCAAAATTGCAGCCTGGCAGCAAGAACTGATTCTCGAAGCACTGGGTATTGTTGTTTATCCTGACTAATTGCTTTGATGTGTGATTTTAAACGCTCAAATTTATAAAACGAATAATATTGTCAACCTTGCAATAATAGACATAGGGACAACCATGTATAAATTTTTACCCTCAGGCGTCTTCACAATAGAGCCATATAGCAGTGGGTCACTTAGTGGGCTTAATTTTTCCATTAAAGATAATATTAATATTGCTCAGTATAAAACATCATATGGTAGCCCATCTTGGCAAGTAAACATAAGGCTGCCATTTATAAGGCACTGTTGCAAAAATGTGGAGGTGATAGGGGTACTACGCCGGAACCCCAGATTTTTCCGTCCGTTCAAATTATCCACGGTTGAACAGCTTGATCCCGTCCGCCCGCAGTTGACCAACAGGGAAATATGCCTGTACAAAGTTTGCCGGGTTATCCCAAGTTCCTGGCATAGCGTACTGACCTTTGTTTCTGATTGTCCCATTGATGCCATTGCCAGTCGCAGTTTGACTGGCGTCATTTTATAAGGTCGGCCGCCGTTCCGCCCACGGGCTCTTGCTGATGCCAGACCTGCAGTCGTTCTTTCAGCAATCAGTTCGCGCTCAAACTCCGCCAGTGCGGCAAAGATACCGAAGACAAGCTTGCCAGCGGCCGTTGTTGTGTCGATAGTCGCCCCGTGACCGGTCAGCACTTTCAGACCGGTCCCCCTCGCGGTCAGGTCGTGCACTGTATTAATGAGATGACGAAGATCACGACCGAGGCGGTCCAGCTTCCATACGACCAGCGTGTCTCCGGGTCGTAGTGCTTTCAGACAGGCTGTAAGTCCAGGACGCTCTTCTCGTTTGCCCGATGCCCGGTCCTCATAAAAATGTGCGGCATCAACACCTGCGGCGATCAGTGCATCACGTTGTAAATCATTCGTCTGCGAACCATCCGCTTTTGACATCCGAATATATCCGATGAACATATTTCCTCTGTCACATATACGTTCGATTATGTGACATTCTGATTTGGGTACCATAATCTGTCAACGGTAGTCACATTACCCGTAATTTAAATTATGACACGTAAAGGTTCTATGTTAATGATAATGTGACAAGCGCGTTTAAATAGGCATAAGGATCAGAGATGCCTACTAAAAATAAGCTCCTCAGTATTCTTTCGGACGCCGAGCAGGAAGCGCTCTATGGTCTACCTGATTTCGATGATGCACAGCGGCTGGAGTTTCTGGCGCTGAATGAATATGAACTGGCGCTGGCCTGCAGTCGCCGGGGGCTTCACGCTCAAATTTATTGCATCATCCAGATCGGAGAGCATGAAAAACCTCGGGGCAGCCATCGAATGATGCCATCTACAGGGGTTAAAATAACCACCATCATTTCATAACAATACCTGCTGACTATGAAGATCTACGTCATCAAAATAGCAGTTCATGGAGTCAGTCCGATGGTCTGGCGTCGGCTGAGAATTGCTGCCGACACGTCACTGGCCGCGCTTCACTTCATTTTCCAGATAGTGCAGGGCTGGGGGGACGACCATCTCCATCAATTTCACATTTATGGCAAAGATTACGGTATCTCCTACGAAGGAGGCATCGGTTTTGTCGATAATCCGTTCCGGGTCGTGATTGATGATTTTGCTTTTGATGCTGGCGATCGCTTTACCTATGAATACAATTTCTTTGAGCACTGGCTTCATGACATTCGTGTTGAGGCCATTTATGAAAACTCTACGCTGAAAGCGCCGTTTTGTATAAGCGGCCATGGTATGCCCGGAGCCACAGCTGCGGATGAGTTCGATAAAACCCTGGCGTTTCTTGAAGCTATCGTTAATGCGGATGATGAAACAACGGTCGGCGAGATCCGCCCTTTTGCTGACGACCTGGATGCTGTCAGGTTCAACCGCCACAAAATCAACCGGCAACTGAGCAGGCTCGACCTTGCATCTCCGGTACTGGAGCCTGAAGTTATCTGGCTGGGCCGTCGTCGCTGACTGATGTCTATAAAGGTATACGTTTTCAGCATGCCTCTCAGATCCCCGAAAAATGTCTATAAACCTCCCTAAATCAGTGTTTATGGATTATTCTTTAAATCTCTATGATGTTTAAAGACCTTCCGGAGGTTTTGCGTGCAATATGCCTACATCAGGGTAAGCTCGGCCGATCAGAATACGGCCCGTCAGGAAGAGGCATTGTCAAAGGCGGGTTTTCAGCCTGATAAAATTTGTGTTGAGCATGCCAGCGCGAAGGACACAAACCGCCCGGGGTTACAGGAACTCCTGGGGCAATTACGCCCTGGTGATACGCTTCTGGTTCATTCCATCGATCGCCTTTGCCGGAATATGTCGGATATGTGCGCTGTCACCACCCGGCTTCGTGACCAGGGCGTTACCCTTATTTTTCTGAAAGAGCAGCTGACGTTCAGCGCCGGCACAAACAATCCGATGCAGGAACTGCAGCTGCACATGATGTCGGCATTCAGCCAGTTTGAACGAGCCTTACTGAAGGAAAGGCAGGCCGACGGCATCGCCGCGAAAAAAGCACGGGGTGAAAAAACAGGGCGCCCCGGCGCCGATATCAAAAAGATCCAGGAAATTGACGCACTCAGAAGCAGAGGGGTCAGGCTCAGGATCGCCTGCGACCATGCGGGCCTTGGCGTTTCCACATATTATAAGCTTCGTCACCAGATGAACAACCAGTAGCCGGGAGATAGTCATCCACCACAGCAGGAGGCAATGATGCAACTGACGCTCCAGATAGTCATCACCGATGAATCAGGCTCCAGTCGAACGGAGGAACTGATGACAATCCAGAAATCAGGGAGACCCGGAACGACATCGGATTATCGGTGTCAGAATCCAAGCTGTTGCTGAATACGGTCCAGCAGTCGGTGGTCCAGCTGCAGGCAGACGAATATACTCAACACCATATCCGGTGCCCTCACTGCCTTGCTGCGCGCAGAATCAAAGGCAAACAGAAAATACGGTACCGGACGCTGTTTGGCGTTATTCCGGTATCCGGGCTTCGGGTGTACCGGTGCCGTTGTGAAGAGAGTGATACAAAGACAGTCAGTTTGCTCAGCGACTGGGCCGGCGATTATTCTCACCCGGCACTGAAATATATTGAAACCCGCTGGGCCTCGATGATCTCCTATGAAATGACGACTCGTCTGCTGAAAGATATTCTGCCGGTGGGCCACAGCCTGAATGCCTCAACGGTGAGGAATCATTTATGCCAGGTGGCGCAGCGTCTTGACGCTGAGGCTGAAGCTCATTCAGGTTTTCTTTCCGGCTGCCCCCGCGACTGGGGGAACCTGCCCAGGCCAGGAAAACCGCTTGTGGTGGGTATAGATGGTGGTTATGTTCGCGATCGGGATGACAAAAAGCGTAATTTTGAAATTATTGCCGGGAAGTCTTTTTCCGTTGGTGCGCCTGCTGACACCCGCCGCTTCGGTTTTGTTCAGAAGGATGACTGTCATCCGGAACGCAGGCTCATGACCCACCTTTCAGCGCAGGGAATGCAGGCCAACCAGCAGATATTTTTTCTGTCCGACGGCGCGGATAATCTCAGGGACCTCCAGTTCGGTATGTACCCTGAGTCAACGCATGTGCTGGACTGGTTTCATATCACCATGAGGCTGACGGTGCTCATGCAATATGCCCGGGGACTGCTGGTATCAGATCCAGAGGCGGGGAGTAAAGTTCTGGCACTGCTGGAAAGCATTAAACGATATCTCTGGCATGGCAATGTTGTCGCTGCGCTGGAACATATTGATAATTGCGTTATGTATTGCGATGACCCTGAACTCAGCTATCCTAGCCTGAAATCCCTGCAAAAACATCTGGATGAAATGTATACCTACATCCGGAATAATAAGATGATGATCCCAAACTACGGCGAAATGCGTCGGTACGGAGAGCCGGTATCAACCGCGTTTGTGGAATCCACGATCAATGAAGTGATCGCCAGACGAATGGCCAAAAAGCAGCAGATGCAGTGGAGCAGAAAAGGGGCTCATTATTTGTTACAGACCCGGACCGCCGTTTTGAATAACGAACTGCAGGATAAATTTGTCTGCTGGTATCCGGGTTTTCAAAGTGACGGGAAGGGACCAGCGATGGCAGCATAGCTCACGCTGCCCCAATATTTTTTATGCTCTCGCGCATCTGGGGTTCTAGGGATTTTCCGTCCAAAAACGACAAAGTGCTCTGGAGGCCCCGCCGTCTGTGGCCTCCAGAGGGGTATTACTTTTTTCGAGATCCCTATTTGGGCTCTGTTTGAGTAAGATTTAGTCTTTTTGGGCTAAATCCATGGCATTCGAAGAACGTGTCCAAATCTTGTCCGAGGCAGAACAAGATGAGTTATATGGACCCCCCGCTTTCACCTCCGCCGACCAACGCTTCTTTTTCTCGCTGAACGATAAGGAACTGGCGATCGCTAAAAGCCTCCGTCATCGGGGCCAGCGTTACATGCTGGTGGTACTGCTGGGCTATTTCAAAGCCAAGCCGGTGGTGCTGAATCCCGGCTTTCATCAGATCAAGCAGGACCTCAAATACGTTTATCAAACCGTTCTACCAGGCCCAGGCTGTAGACCCTTTAATCTCACGCCAAAAGAGAACGAACGGATTTACCAACGTGTTTTCCAGCTCTGCAACTACCAGCGCTGGAATGTCAAAGACCATGGAGCGGCGTTGAGAGATTACTTATCCCAGCAAGCCAGAGCCTGGACAGCGCCTAGGCACCTCTTCGATGCGGCCATTGAATATTGTTCGGGGCAGAAGATCGCAATCCCTGCCTACAGCACGCTGCAAAAGATCATCAGTCAGGTGGTGGGAGACGAACAGGAACACATGGCCGCGCACCTTGAGCGTGCAATGTCACGCGGTCTTAAGCAAGCACTGGCGGAGCTCGTGAACGGCACAGGTCCACTGCCGTTCCGACAGTTGCGACAATCGGCTCGTAACTTCACCGGAACCGAGTTGGAGAAAGAACTGATTGTCTATCGCCATATCCAGCATTGGATGCCGGAAGTGGATCTGCTGTTGAGCACGCTATCACTGTCGCAGAAAAATCTGCAACACCTGGCAGAGAAAGTCGACTACTACGGTGCCAAACTGAAACGTCAAACCGTAGGCAGCCAATGGCTGTATTTATTGTGCTATCTTCAAACGCGATGGCAGCAAGCGCTGGAACGTATTGCCGATGGCTTTGTGCATCATGTCAGACAGACCAAACAGAAGGCAAAGGATTATGCGCAGGAAGCGGTGTTTAAGGATTGGCAAAAAGCAGCTAAAAATGTCAGCAAGGCAGCTGAAGTACTGCACCTGTTCATTGATGACAGCATTGATCTGCAACTACCGTTTGCAACAGTAAGACAGCAAGCACTGAGCCTGCTGACCAAAAGGGATCTGGAATCTGTATGTCTCTTCCTGAACGAGCAGCGACGATCGGTCGATGAAGCCATGTGGCAGTACTGCGACGAGAAAGAAAGTCTGCGGAAAGGTTTGCTGCGAGAGTTGTTCCTATGTCTGCGCTTCGAAGGCTGCGACGGCACCCAGCACTTAGCGGCCGCCTTGGCGAAAACACAAAACGAACTCAACGGCCAGGACGCTCAGTTGCAAACTGCCGACACCAGACTCCTTTCCAAAAAATCACGTGAATTCCTGCTGGATGGTGAAGGGAATATCCTGATCGATCGTTATGAGTGGTTCCTCTATCAACAGATTCCTGATCGCCTGAATGGCCAGCTGACGCTGCCTGATATCACTAAATACCGGGCACTCGACGCCGACCTGATCGACGGGGAACATTGGCGAAAAAACAAATATACGCTGCTTCAACAGAGCCATTTTACAAAATTAGCGGAGGAGCCTGAAAAGCTGATCAAACAGATGGCCATGGAATTGGATACCCGTTTGTACGAAGTCGGCGAATATCTTGAACAGGAAGACAACCGGAATATCATCTTGCGTAATCCGCAGGGTAAACGCTTCTGGCGCCTGCCTTCGGCCAGCAAACATCATCTGGTCAACAATCCCTTCTTCCAGCAAATTCCCACAACGGGGATTGCGGATGTACTGCGCATGGTTGATCGTGACACCGGTTTCATTGACTGCTTCGCTCATGTGCTGGGTTCCCAATCCAGAAGCCGTTCCCATGAATATGACCTGTTGGCAATTCTGGTCGGCAATGCAACCAATCAAGGCATTTACGGCATGGCACAGATCTCTGATCGTACCTATGATCAGCTCAGCACTATCCAGGCGAACTATCTTCGCCTGGAAACATTGAATGCTGCTAACGACAACATCAATAACGCGACAGCCAAGCTACCCATCTTCCGGTACTACAACATCCAGGAAGATGTGATCCACGCCAGTGCCGATGGTCAAAAGTTCGAAGCCCGGCGCGAGACCTTCAAAACCCGTTATTCGTCGAAGTACTTTGGCACTCAAAAAGGTGTTTCTGCCATGACCTTGATCGCCAATCACGCTGCGATCAACGCCAGAGTGATCGGCGCCAACGAACATGAATCGCACTACATCTTTGATTTGTTGATGAGCAATACGTCAGACATCATTCCGGATGTGCTCTCAACCGATACCCATGGGGTGAACCATGTGAACTTCGCGTTACTGGATCTGTTCGGATACCAGTTTGCCCCACGCTATGCCCAGGTTGGCAAAGTGATCAATGACATGTTTGATGTCAAGGAAGACAAAGAACACCGAATTCAGCTGTGCTTAAAAAAGCCAATCAATACCCATCGTATTGCGCAGCACTGGGATACCATCCAACGGATTGCAGTATCACTTAAGCAGCGGAAAACAACGCAAGCCACCTTGGTGAAAGCTCGGAGTACAAGCGCAATCACCCGCTGCTGGAAGCCCTGACGGAATACAATCGCCTGGTGAAAGCGAATTATCTACTGTGCTACATCGATGATGCCAGTTTAAGAAACTATGTTCAGCGCGCGCTGAACCGGGGAGAACCTATCACCAACTGCGTCGGGCCGTGAGCAGCGTCAATGGGGATCAGTTCCGGGGCAGTTCAGACGAAGAAATCCAGCTATGGAATGAGTGCGCTCGCCTGGTCACCAATGCCATCGTTTACTTCAACTCCAGGATACTCAGCCAGCTGTTGACCAGCTTCGAATACCAAGGAGATACCAAGAGAATAGATATCGTCAAACAGGCATCCCCTGTGGCCTGGCACAACATTAACCTCAAGGGGACTTACCACTTCGAATTGAGCGAAAAATTGCCAGATCTGGAGGAGCTTATGCGCTCAATCGAGGGATATTTACCCGTCAGCGAAAAGTAATACCCCTCTGGAGGCCACGGACGGCGCGGCCTCCAGAGCACTTTGTCGTTTTTGGACGGAAAATCCCTAGAACCCCATAGATGTGAGAGCATAAAAAATATTGGGGCAGCGTGAGCTATGCTGCCATCGCTGGTCCCTTCCCGTCACTTTGAAAACCCGGATACCAGCAGACAAATTTATCCTGCAGTTCGTTATTCAAAACGGCGGTCCGGGTCTGTAACAAATAATGAGCCCCTTTTCTGCTCCACTGCATCTGCTGCTTTTTGGCCATTCGTCTGGCGATCACTTCATTGATCGTGGATTCCACAAACGCGGTTGATACCGGCTCTCCGTACCGACGCATTTCGCCGTAGTTTGGGATCATCATCTTATTATTCCGGATGTAGGTATACATTTCATCCAGATGTTTTTGCAGGGATTTCAGGCTAGGATAGCTGAGTTCAGGGTCATCGCAATACATAACGCAATTATCAATATGTTCCAGCGCAGCGACAACATTGCCATGCCAGAGATATCGTTTAATGCTTTCCAGCAGTGCCAGAACTTTACTCCCCGCCTCTGGATCTGATACCAGCAGTCCCCGGGCATATTGCATGAGCACCGTCAGCCTCATGGTGATATGAAACCAGTCCAGCACATGCGTTGACTCAGGGTACATACCGAACTGGAGGTCCCTGAGATTATCCGCGCCGTCGGACAGAAAAAATATCTGCTGGTTGGCCTGCATTCCCTGCGCTGAAAGGTGGGTCATGAGCCTGCGTTCCGGATGACAGTCATCCTTCTGAACAAAACCGAAGCGGCGGGTGTCAGCAGGCGCACCAACGGAAAAAGACTTCCCGGCAATAATTTCAAAATTACGCTTTTTGTCATCCCGATCGCGAACATAACCACCATCTATACCCACCACAAGCGGTTTTCCTGGCCTGGGCAGGTTCCCCCAGTCGCGGGGGCAGCCGGAAAGAAAACCTGAATGAGCTTCAGCCTCAGCGTCAAGACGCTGCGCCACCTGGCATAAATGATTCCTCACCGTTGAGGCATTCAGGCTGTGGCCCACCGGCAGAATATCTTTCAGCAGACGAGTCGTCATTTCATAGGAGATCATCGAGGCCCAGCGGGTTTCAATATATTTCAGTGCCGGGTGAGAATAATCGCCGGCCCAGTCGCTGAGCAAACTGACTGTCTTTGTATCACTCTCTTCACAACGGCACCGGTACACCCGAAGCCCGGATACCGGAATAACGCCAAACAGCGTCCGGTACCGTATTTTCTGTTTGCCTTTGATTCTGCGCGCAGCAAGGCAGTGAGGGCACCGGATATGGTGTTGAGTATATTCGTCTGCCTGCAGCTGGACCACCGACTGCTGGACCGTATTCAGCAACAGCTTGGATTCTGACACCGATAATCCGATGTCGTTCCGGGTCTCCCCTGATTTCTGGATTGTCATCAGTTCCTCCGTTCGACTGGAGCCTGATTCATCGGTGATGACTATCTGGAGCGTCAGTTGCATCATTGCCTCCTGCTGTGGTGGATGACTATCTCCCGGCTACTGGTTGTTCATCTGGTGACGAAGCTTATAATATGTGGAAACGCCAAGGCCCGCATGGTCGCAGGCGATCCTGAGCCTGACCCCTCTGCTTCTGAGTGCGTCAATTTCCTGGATCTTTTTGATATCGGCGCCGGGGCGCCCTGTTTTTTCACCCCGTGCTTTTTCGCGGCGATGCCGTCGGCCTGCCTTTCCTTCAGTAAGGCTCGTTCAAACTGGCTGAATGCCGACATCATGTGCAGCTGCAGTTCCTGCATCGGATTGTTTGTGCCGGCGCTGAACGTCAGCTGCTCTTTCAGAAAAATAAGGGTAACGCCCTGGTCACGAAGCCGGGTGGTGACAGCGCACATATCCGACATATTCCGGCAAAGGCGATCGATGGAATGAACCAGAAGCGTATCACCAGGGCGTAATTGCCCCAGGAGTTCCTGTAACCCCGGGCGGTTTGTGTCCTTCGCGCTGGCATGCTCAACACAAATTTTATCAGGCTGAAAACCCGCCTTTGACAATGCCTCTTCCTGACGGGCCGTATTCTGATCGGCCGAGCTTACCCTGATGTAGGCATATTGCACGCAAAACCTCCGGAAGGTCTTTAAACATCATAGAGATTTAAAGAATAATCCATAAACACTGATTTAGGGAGGTTTATAGACATTTTTCGGGGATCTGAGAGGCATGCTGAAAACGTATACCTTTATAGACATCAGTCAGCGACGACGGCCCAGCCAGATAACTTCAGGCTCCAGTACCGGAGATGCAAGGTCGAGCCTGCTCAGTTGCCGGTTGATTTTGTGGCGGTTGAACCTGACAGCATCCAGGTCGTCAGCAAAAGGGCGGATCTCGCCGACCGTTGTTTCATCATCCGCATTAACGATAGCTTCAAGAAACGCCAGGGTTTTATCGAACTCATCCGCAGCTGTGGCTCCGGGCATACCATGGCCGCTTATACAAAACGGCGCTTTCAGCGTAGAGTTTTCATAAATGGCCTCAACACGAATGTCATGAAGCCAGTGCTCAAAGAAATTGTATTCATAGGTAAAGCGATCGCCAGCATCAAAAGCAAAATCATCAATCACGACCCGGAACGGATTATCGACAAAACCGATGCCTCCTTCGTAGGAGATACCGTAATCTTTGCCATAAATGTGAAATTGATGGAGATGGTCGTCCCCCCAGCCCTGCACTATCTGGAAAATGAAGTGAAGCGCGGCCAGTGACGTGTCGGCAGCAATTCTCAGCCGACGCCAGACCATCGGACTGACTCCATGAACTGCTATTTTGATGACGTAGATCTTCATAGTCAGCAGGTATTGTTATGAAATGATGGTGGTTATTTTAACCCCTGTAGATGGCATCATTCGATGGCTGCCCCGAGGTTTTTCATGCTCTCCAGATGCGCGAAATGCCGAGTGAAGCCCGTCCATTCGTCCACCTCCAGCAGCAGTTCGGTGATCTTGACGTGCGGCAGGATCATTGCCGTCTGGTCGATCAGCGCTTGGGCGGTGTCGGGTACCGCCGCGTCGAGCGGCGTGATCTTCAAGCCTGACTCGGTGATGATGGCGTCCGGCAGCTCGTTGGCCGTCGCCATACGGTTGACGGTGGCAAGCTGTGTTTCCAGCAGCGTCAGCCGGTCGTTCAGGTACCGGTTGCAGTCGGTGGCCACGGCCAGCGGCAATTCGCTGGCCTGCTTGAGGCTGGCGAATTTCGCGGGCGGCACCAGGTAGTCCTCGAAGTCCTTGAACTGGCGCGACCCCTGCACCCAGATGTCGCCGGAACGCAACGCGTTCTTCATCTCCGACAGCGCGCACAGTTCGTAGGGCACTGTTGCAAAGTTAGCGATGAGGCAGCCTTTTGTCTTATTCAAAGGCCTTACATTTCAAAAACTCTGCTTACCAGGCGCATTTCGCCCAGGGGATCACCATAATAAAATGCTGAGGCCTGGCCTTTGCGTAGTGCACGCATCACCTCAATACCTTTGATGGTGGCGTAAGCCGTCTTCATGGATTTAAATCCCAGCGTGGCGCCGATTATCCGTTTCAGTTTGCCATGATCGCATTCAATCACGTTGTTCCGGTACTTAATCTGTCGGTGTTCAACGTCAGACGGGCACCGGCCTTCGCGTTTGAGCAGAGCAAGCGCGCGACCATAGGCGGGCGCTTTATCCGTGTTGATGAATCGCGGGATCTGCCACTTCTTCACGTTGTTGAGGATTTTACCCAGAAACCGGTATGCAGCTTTGCTGTTACGACGGGAGGAGATAAAAATCGACAGTGCGGCCCCGGCTGTCGACGGCCCGGTACAGATACGCCCAGCGGCCATTGACCTTCACGTAGGTTTCATCCATGTGCCACGGGCAAAGATCGGAAGGGTTACGCCAGTACCAGCGCAGCCGTTTTTCCATTTCAGGCGCATAACGCTGAACCCAGCGGTAAATCGTGGAGTGATCGACATTCACTCCGCGTTCAGCCAGCATCTCCTGCAGCTCACGGTAACTGATGCCGTATTTGCAGTACCAGCGTACGGCCCACAGAATGATGTCACGCTGAAAATGCCGGCCTTTGAATGGGTTCATGTGCAGCTCCATCAGCAAAGGGGATGATAAGTTTATCACCACCGACTATTTGCAACAGTGCCCAGTCCACGCCTCAGAACTTGTGGGCTCGCTTTTAAAAAGTTCCCGTCCGTCAGGGCTGGCGCAGGCGATTATGGAGGTGGGACGGGTCAACAAGACGCTGTACCTCCTCAACTACATTGATGATGAAGAATATCGTCGCAGGATACTGACTCAGCTTAACCGGGGAGAAGGCCGTCACGCCGTGGCAAGGGCGATCTGTTACGGCCAACGTGGTGAGATTAGAAAACGTTACCGTGAGGGGCAGGAGGATCAACTGGGTGCGCTGGGGCTTGTCACTAACGCAGTTGTATTGTGGAACACGCTTTATATGCAGGAAGCGCTATCACATTTGCGCAGCGCTGGTGAGATCCCGGAAGACGAGCATATCTCACGCCTGTCGCCACTGATGTACGGTCATATCAACATGCTGGGACATTATACGTTCACGCTGCCGGAAAATATTCTGAAGGGAGAGTTGAGGCCATTAAATTTCAATTCAAACAATGAATTATTGCCTTAACGTGGTTTTTTACACGATTGAACCTCGAACCCCTATATCGGCTAAAGCACTCCGGTAGCTTGATTCACCCCACGGCCACGGCAGGATCTTGGCCGTCGCAAGCGCCAGGGGAAAATCTTCAGCTGCAAGCCTGAGTGATTTCATGTGCGTGTAATCCATCGCCCAGATGATTTTTGTGAAGAAGAACTCGCGCTCGTTCATGTCCGGGCGCGCGTCCTGGCCCTCCGTGCCAACGGCCAGCAAGTAATCGGCCTGAATTGGCAGTATCAGCGCGCGTAGTAAGTCATGGATCGCCGGTTGCGGCAGTCTGCGCGCCAGATTAATTACCCGGTCGAACTTCAGTTTATCCTGCTTGCGCTTGTCGGTCTGCTCCATCAGATTTCATGGCCCCCTTCTTCATGCTCATGCTCATGGGTGTGTTCTTTTCCGGTATGGCTCTGTTCCGCCTGAGACGTCTGCGGCATGGCGTAATCGTCGTAAATGCTGCTGTCAAAGTCGTAGTCTGATGCTTCGGCATAATGCTCGTAATCGGCATACTCCTGCGCGCTCCACTGCTGATCGTCGGCAGCAGCATAATCATGGGCCAGTTCTGCATCATTTTGCTGTGCTTCATGACGCCGCAGGCCAACGGAATCATCCATAGGGTTCTGCTTAAGATGAAAGGCGTCCTCTGCGTTGCTCACCGGCTGATAATCAGTGCCGGTTGTCATGTTATGTTCATCGGGTTTCTGGTTAAACGCCATGCTTTCCCCCGTGGCTTCTGGCAGACCTTTTTCAGCTGATCGGGTTTCTAAACTGGTATCGCGGCCAATATCCTTAAACCTGGCCTCAAGCCCAAAGAAACGGTCAATTTCTGCGGCCGTGGTTTTCGGGCTGTCGCGGCTCACGCTCGATGCCAAAGATTTTTTATCGTCGGTAAAAATTTCCACCTCATGACGCGCACGCGAAATACCAACATAAAAAACGTCCTTAGAAGTGGTAAGCGATTTGGTATCTATGTTGAACAACACGCGATCACAGGTAAGCCCCTGGGATTTGTGGACGGTGGTTGCATAAGCATAGGAAAGATAAGAAGCCTGTTTTTTGTCCAGCTCAACCGTGCGCCCTTTTTTGTCCTCAAGCGTCAGTTTTTCACCCTCCACGGTTTTCACCGTGAAGCGGTCGCCGTTGGCAACGTCCAGCGTTTTATCGTTACGCGTTACCATGACCTTATCGCCCGGCGCCAGTTCGGCGCTGACTGCCTGGTATACAGACAGCTTGGTGTGTGTACGCGGGCTGAAAGCGATCTGCTCACCGCTGCTGCTTTCAACCGTCAATTTGTTGCCCGGCCCGGTATCAAGAACCTGGTAAGACTCGCCCCGCTTCATACCATTTTTGTAATCCTGTTCGGGGATAATGATTTGCCCTTTACTGAAATAACGGCTGTCGCGGCGTTCCGCCTGTGTCGAATCCACGCGGTCAAGTAGCGTGAACGTTTCGCCGGTTCCGGCAAGCCCCAGATTGCCCCGGATGTAGTCATTGAGGGTTTTGCGTGAGGCGTTCGTACCAGAGATTATCAGGGTGGCATCCTGTTGTTCTGAGGACAGAGACAGGTAGCGATCGGCAAGTTGAGCGAGTCGGGGCGCTTCTTCCTTCAGTTCGTTCACGCCGGTGATATTTTTCAGGGCGCGCGCGGCATTACCTTCAGCGGCATACTTAACCGCCTCAAGCAAAACTTCATTCTTCTGTCGCTGAATGTCTTTCATGTAGCTGGTCTGCATACCTGCTTTAATCAGCTGCTCAAAAGGCTTACCGGCTTCTACCGCTTTCGTCTGTGACGTATCCCCCAGGAATACCGCGCGAGCGTTATGCTTCTCGATCACCTCCATCAGCTGTTTCATCTGCCGGGCGGGTATAACCCCGGCTTCATCAATGAATACGACTGATTTTTCATCCAGCTTTTTATCCTTCGCTTTGAGGAAGGCGGCAACGGTGCGGGCCGGTAATCCATCATCTTCAAGCGCTTTTTTCTGTGTCCCATAGGGGGCCAGCGCCGTGACCTTCAGCCCTTGTGACTCCAGCAGCTCTTTAGCGGCCATCGTCATATAGCTTTTACCGGTACCGGCGTAACCATGTGCGGCCACAAAACGATCTTTGCTCGTCACAATTTCTGTAACTGCGCGCATCTGCTCATTCTTGAGGGTTTTCCCGGCGAGCAGCTGGCCTGCAATCTCTGCGGTCAGCTGTCGCGGCATCTGCCCCCGGCCGCGTGATTCGATAGTCAGAATGGAACGCTCAAGGCGAATACCCTCCACGGTAGTGACGCGGTGGCTGGTCTTTTTAAGCCTGCCGTTTTTAATACCATCATCTACCGCAAAACGGGCTTTATCCGCACGCATCCCGCTATTCGTCAGCGAGTCGATCCACTCTTTGCGCGTCAGAGTTTCGGCCATAACTGAAGCACCGACCTTCAGCGTTGATTGATACCGGGCTTCGCCCTCGATGATGGCGCCCTTCTGTACCGCCTTCAGGTACGCTTTTTCAACATCGGCCATTGTGGCATGGCCCAGCACCTGCTTATTAGCGATCTGAATCAGCTTCTGGCGTTCAAAGCTGGCATCGCGCTCTGACAGCGACTTAACTGCAAACTGGATAGCCCGGTCAGCTTTAACCTCAGGGCTGGTAAAATCCGGGGCCATGTTGCGCGCAATATCAGCCTCCAGAGGTTTACCGTGTCCCTGCCATTCACGGTTATCAAAATCAATGCCTAGCGTTTTGGCGCGGCTGGCCCATTCCTGGTGAATTTCTTCACGGGAATGCTCTGTTTTCTTTTCACGCGTCGCCATCGAGACGCGGCTTTTCGTCTGAGCATCGGCGGTTTCCCGCGTCAGGCCCATTGCAGCGAGTCCCTTTTCAATTTGCTCCGACCGGCGGGAAAAAGCGCGAATCTGTTCGTCTGAAAAATGGGCCATATCGAACGTGTTATTTTTGCTGTTGTAACGCAGCTCATAACCGGCTTTGGTCAACTCCAGCGCCAGCTCCTGTTTGTAAACATCGCCCAGGTGCATTTTGTTACGCATCAGCTCATCATTTTTGAGCGCGCGCCACTGGCCGTCCTCGCGCTGGGTCATGTTCATGACAAAAGCGTGGGTGTGCAAATCAGGATCTAGCGCCCTGGACGTTTCGTGGCGAAAAGTAGCGACGACAAGGTTATTGGTATTCTGGGTTACTGATTTCCCCTGGCGAGTCGTCCGGGCCTGCGCGAGTTTTTCAGCTTCACGCACAGCAGCGGCAACAGCTTTTTCATGAGCCTCGATAATGGTTTTATCGCCGTGTATCAGCGCCTGCATGGATACCCCTTTAGGCGCTGAAAACGTCAGGTCGTAGCCCAGACGCTCTTTTTTGGCATCACCCACGTGTCGCTGCATATGCGTGAAGGTATCTATCTCTCCGACAAGCAGCTCTTTAAACCGGGCTGATTCAACGTCCCCGGATAAGCCGAGGGCTTCAGCTCCGGTTCCCTGCCAGGACGTGAATGATGAATCCTTACTGTAGTAATCATCCTTTGCATCAGAGTAGTAGCCCACAACGCTAGTGACGTTCTGGCGGGTAATCGTGGTTATATCAAGCATCAGATCTCCCTCAGTTCAATGCCAGGAACAGGGTTTTTGCGATGGTATTTAACGTGTTTAGCCTTGAACTTAGCGACGGGCATATCACCAGGCAACGCCAGATAGCCGGTGAGGTTTGGCAACATTGATATTTCGGTAGGCGTTACGGCACGAACAACTTTAACGTCGCGGCGTTTACGGACAATCCAGGGCTTCTGAGGATCGGATTCTTTACGCTCAACTTCGCCTTCTATCTCACCGAGTGAGCGCGACATTTGATCCAACGTTTCATCACCGAGACGGCTGCCGCCCAGCACGATGTTAGAACGCATGTTAGCCAGAATTGTCTGAGCCATATCCCGACCATAAACCTTAACCAGCTGAGAATAGGTTTGATAGCCAGCATAAACACACAGACCGCTTTTACGCCCTTTGGTCAGTGCATCGTTGAGGTTTGGCAGAAACTGGAGTGATTCCAGCTCGTCAATAAATACATTAATGCGGCTTTCTTTTTCACCCATACCCAGCACGATAGAAAAAATCGAATCCAGCCAGCAGGAAATTAGCGGATTAAGTGACCTTTTCATTTCTTCCTGCCAGGTGATAAACAGGGTTCCCGGCTTTCCATCATCAAGCCAGTCACGCAGGGAAAAATTACCTTCCGGCATTTTCAAATGTGGGGCAAGATTCTTACTGAGAACAAATCGCGCGCTTCCAACTGCTTTTTCAGACCCGGAAAAAATAGCTTCGGCAGGCGTCCCCATTAAAAATTCTTTTAATTTTTTCTGGTCAACGTTACAGGCCCAGAGAATAACTTCTTCCATAGTTACTGTGCTATATAGGCTGTGAAGTTTTTTCGAAACTTCACTAAAAATAAGACGGCCATAGCCGAACCATTCTTCAGTAGCCATATCAGGGCTTTCCTGAACAATAGAGTTCACTAAGCGCTCGTAATCATATGAACGGCGAATTTCATTGAAAAACACCCAGCCTTCAGTGCGTTTATCATAGGCGTTTAAAATAACATCGCCGGGACGATAGAAATTCTTTAAGAAGCCCCCATTTGGATCTAAAGCAATATTTTTGCCGCCTCTAATGATGCTCTTAAATAACAGTTCATTGAAAATTGTGGTTTTACCAGTACCGGTTGTACCGGCAATCGAAAAATGCAAGTTCTCAGCGTATGTAGGTATGGGGATATTAGCCACGGTTAACTGGTTGACACCTCTTTCGCGTGTTTTATCAGCGAGTGTTCTGGCGCGAACAAGCTCTGTACCACGATAAATCTTTTTGAATCTTTCGCCTTTAAACACGCGTGATTTATCATAAATGATAAAAGCGATCAGACCGCCAACACCAATAAACCAGCCAGCAATTAAAGCTGACCATAAAGGCCATAGCGAAAAAGTATTCTTAACCAGATACGGAATCAGGTATTTAGCCGTGGATGGATCAATACCGTAGGTAAATTTTGCAACTAGAAACCATACCATCACTGGAGGCAAAGTAATTGCAAATAAAAATGCTAAGCCTCTTTCTCTATCGTCCATTTCAGCGCTCCTTTTTTGGTTCCCAGACTTTGTAGCCGTTACGTTCAACCTCTGCTTTTGCCGCTTTGGTTTTGCCCGGTTCTGCTATCGAGCGCAGGAGGATTAGCGTTTCAATAGCGAGTGATTCATGCAACATCATCTGTCCTGCCGGTGGGAATTTTACGCCAGATAGCGTTTCGGTTATTGCCTTCAGCTCATCGCGCAGTGGGCCAAAATCCGCATCTGAAGCACGGTCAAAAAGATAATCCAGTTTGCGATTTACGTCGCTCAGCCGGTCGGCAACTATTTTCAACCCGGACTCCCGATCACCTGGGCCAGCTTCAATGCAGCGCCGCAGATAATCTGACCGATTACCTCCTGAAACCAGGTCTATATAGGCCAAAAGTTCATCTGATACTTTTGCGGTTATTATTGGCATTCAGTCCTCACATTGTGCATTTTTTAAACAAAAAATTGGGATCTAACAAGCTGAAATCTTAGTATTACCAAAGTAATAAAGCAAACTCATTATAAAACAATGAGTTATTGGGTGTTTTTAATACCTAATTATTACCGAATATTGTTGCTATTTATTTTTTTATCTTTTAAATCAGTATGATAGCGTGATTTATCGCGCTGCGTTAGGTGTATAGCAGGTTAAGGGATAAAAAATCATCTTTTTTGGTAGGGGCGATCTACGTAGGTTAAGGACTAACTGGCTAAAAAGCGTTCAATATTCCGTATTCATGCTTGCATGAATACCAGTACAACAAAAGTACATCAAAATTACATCAAAATTACATCACTTGAAGGTTGACAGTACAACAAAATTACATCATTCTTTGGTCATGAGGTAGCCAGTACAACAAAAGTACATCAAAAGTACATCAAAATTACATCAAAATTACATCATTCTAAATGAGGGTACTATGAAGCCCAAAAGTATCAGGGCGGCACTTCAGTTGATGTTGCCGGAAATAGAAGAAATGCTGTCACTGGGAGTTTCCAGGGAGGAAATTTATAAGGCAGTTTCTGAACGCTTCGGCCTGGAAGGTGTGAACGTTCGTAGCTTTGATACGTCCCTATATAGAGCGCGGCAAATCCGGAAAAATGGAATGCACAATACACATGAAAGGATGCCGAACAATGATGATAGTGTATTGCACAATACACAAAAAGGAGGTAGCGAGAAAGGTGCAGAGGAAAGTGTATTGCACAATACACAAACGCCGCCTGAGCCTGAACCGCAAGGAAGTGAAAAAAAAGAAAGTCCCGGCATTATTGATAAAGAGTTCTTCAATAAAATCAGTGAAGATTTCGACCCTAAGATGTTCAATAAAAAATTCTGAGGTGATTTATGAAAGTAGCGGTAATTAATTACAGTGGCAGCGTTGGTAAAACCTTAATTTCATCCTACCTGTTAGCCCCGCGTCTGACTGGAGCAAAATTCTATGCGGTTGAAACTATCAACCAGTCTGCTTCCGATCTGGGGATTGAGAATGTTTCCATTTTTAAAGGTGATGACTTTTCACGGTTGATTGAAGATATTGTTTTTGAAGATGCCGGGATTATTGATATTGGTGCGTCAAACGTAGAAGCGTTCCTGATGGCAATGTCCCGCTTTGACAGTGGCGCGAATGAATTTGATAAGTATGTAATCCCGGTTACGCCTGATAATAAGGCCATTGATGAAAGCCTGAAAACAGCACATACGTTAAGTAAGGCAGGTGTAAGCAGCGATAAAATCATCTTTGTTCCAAACCGCATTAGTCCAGATAGTGAAGTAGAGGATGTACTGGCGCCGGTATTTGAATTTGTCAAACGAACGAAAGTTGGCAAAATCAGCAAGAAATCTGTTATTTATAACAGTGAAGTTTTCGAATATCTCGCGTATCACCGTATCTCATTCGAAGCATTGACCGCTGAAGATCCAGAAGAATTTAAAGCCCGCGCTAAACAAACAACGGATGCTGACGAGCGCAAAAAACTGGCCCGCCGTTATACCTACATGAAACAGGCAATTCCTGTTAAAGCTAATCTCGATAAAGCATATGCGGCTTTAATGGGAGAATAAAATGGAAAAGCAGCCAGATAAATTTGAAGTTCTGATGGATTGGTTTTTAGGTGACGCGAAGGAAATCACCGCAAGTCAGAAAGAAATGACTGAGATACTTTCTGCGCTTTCGGAAAAGCTGGCAAAAGACACCGAAAGTTTAGGAGAGACGGCAGACTCTCTTAAACGGACTTTAGTAGAAAACCAGCGTTCAATTAGCCTGGCAATTAGTGATGATGCTAAGGCGCGTGAGGAATTTCTGACGAAGTTCCGCCGCGCGCAGGCGTCCAGAGCTGAGACGTTAACCCGTCAGATCCTTTTTATTACAGCTGGCTGCACTATTGTGGGCGCCGCCGTGGGTGCCGCGATAGCCATAATTCTACTGAGATAATGTAAACCGGGCATGTCCCGGTTTTTTTTCAAGCGAAGCGCGGAGGCCGCAGGCCGGAGGCATTAGTGGCCGCCGCCCGAAGGGGCGAGACGCGTAGCGGCTCGATGCGCAGCACGGCAGAACGGCCCGCAGGGTAATGCCCGGTTTAATTCAACGTGACAGTCACGTGGAGGAAAAATATGAATGACCGACAGCGTGAACAAGCCCGTATTCGCCAGGCCCGGCGCCGCGCGCGACTCAAAGAGGAAGGCGCTAGCGTGACAGTCACGCTAACAAAACAGGAAGAAGCAATGTTACAGGAGCTTTGCCGGGTTCGTCGTCCAGGACGAACAGCCTATTCCACGAATGAGTTTTTCCAACTGCTGCTGATCCGAAACTGGCAACAGTGGCAGGAGCAAAAGGCGCAGCTGGGGAAATGCCAGGCTTGCGGAAAGCTGAAAGCGGAGGGAGGTTGCGGCGGCGAACGGCAGAGCGAAACCTTTAACTGCTGGCTAGCCGTCGAAGCAAACGAGCTTAATGTGTAGTGTATTGTGCTATACAGAAATTGCCAAAAGCAGCGCGGAGTAATAACTGAAACGGCCGCGCAGCGGAAAGAAAAAAGCCCGGTCAATCCGGGTTTTTTTCTTTCGGCGGCTCAGTAATCGTCTAGATCTCCGCAGCCCAGCGGGCAACAATTACGCTCAATACCGTGGCTGCAATAATCGTTTTCCCGATCCTGCCGGATTTCTTCCGCGATCTCGTCTTGGGTCAGATAGTCAAATTCACGCCGCGCTACCGCGATCAGTTCTTCCCGATACTCGGCCGGAACGCCAGCAAGATAGCCGTCAATAACCGCGCTCAGGCGGCGCTGATACAGTTCATAAATCAGGCCGCAGCGGGGCTGCTGTTCGCGCGCAAAACTCTCACACTGGCGACGAAAATCTTCAAGAGTCTGCTCAAGGGTTTGTGTGGTCATGTCGTTTGTCCTCGATCTTTCTGTTAAAGACCCGGCTTGGCCGGGTCGTCAGTGCTATTTAGTTTGTTGCAGCAGCTGGTCTAATTTTGCCGCCAGTGCATACGTCGATGTGAAAGCGCCTTGCAGGCGCTGATTAGGCAGCTGGTTGAACGCTTCGAGGCAGGCGCGCAGCAATAATTCTTTCTGAGATTCGACTTCTTTTTTCAGCTGGGAAGGGGTGGTAACAGTGGTCATGCTTACTCCTTAGTGATCCGATACCGGCAATTTTTCGGGTGGCGGTATTGCCTCCCGATGATTTAATTATCGGTGATTACGCCTTTAAAGTCAATACAAGTACGGAATTTATTTACATGTTTTTATGCCCGTCAGGGCATGGAAGGCGACCGCGCCGGACTCCACCGGACACCGGCCGCAAATCGCCGGAAACTGCGGGACTGACCGGAGCAACAGGCCAACCCCCCTTCCTGCTAAGCCATAACCCAGCCCGCCGCCACGCAGCTGCCGCACGTCCCCCACGGGGGTGCGCAGTGGGCGCCGCGCGCCTGCGCGCGGGTACAGCGGCCCGCCTGCGGGTCGCGGCGCCGTACTGCGAGTTAGCGGCCGCCGCGCGGCCGGTTACGGGGGACACCGCACCGTCACGGCCAGCGCCCCGCTGAGCTGCACAATCCACGGATAACACAATAGCGCACTGGCAAAGGATGCCGACGCCTGAAGGGCGTTGGCACCCCGAAGGGGCGGGGCGAGACGGGAACCGGCTCGATGCGCAGCACAGCAGAGCGGCCCCGAAGGGGTAACGCCCTGTGTGGCATCAGGATTTAGCGCAATGGCAGAACATGAGCTGGAGAGATCACCGGCAAGCAGCAGCAAAGGGGCGGCGCAGCCGCCCAGATGGCTGTTTGCCGATACCGGCGATTAATTAGAGCGGTGTTTAATATCCCCCGCGTGGCGGGGGACTAGGTTTCAGCAAGTCATGTTAAATACGTGTCCGTCATGTAAACTGAAATCCCCAATAAACAGATCCCGCGCATAGGCTACGATGTCAAAATATCGGGCTACGGATTCAGGAATTTCATTCAGTAGACCGCTATCATTCAGGTATTCCTCTGCAAAAGTTTCTTCGTCCTTAGCTTCGCCCATATAGGCATCTCTAAACAGGTCGAAATCAGTGCTATTAAACAGATCAACAAAGGCCACAAACGCCGCTTCGTTTCCTTCCTCGCGGGCTTGTTTAAAGCCGTTAATAAAATCCCAGTTGATATGGCACTCTGACGCCATATCAGACGGAATACCCTCCCAATCCTGGAACATAAATTCTGGATCAGCCTCATTTGCGTGTAACTCGCGGCAGCGCTCGTAAAACTCCTCTGAGCTATCAAAATCGGTCAGATCGAGCCAGGCTCCCGCAATGCTTCCGCAGTTGTATTTATGGTAAGTGCCAACATAAACAGAAGGGGTCGTAATATCAGTCATGGTGTACTCCTTAAAGCGCCGATACCGGCAATTTTTCGGGCGGCGGTATTGCCTCCCGATGATTTAATTATCGGTGATTACGCCTTTAAAGTCAATACAAGTACGGAATTTATTTACATGTTTTTATGCCCGTCAGGGCATGGAAGGCGACCGCGCCGGACTCCACCGGACACCGGCCGCAAATCGCCGGAAACTGCGGGACTGACCGGAGCAACAGGCCAACCCCCCTTCCTGCTAAGCCATAACCCAGCCCGCCGCCACGCAGCTGCCGCACGTCCCCCACGGGGGTGCGCAGTGGGCGCCGCGCGCCTGCGCGCGGGTACGGCGGCCCGCCTGCGGGTCGCGGCGCCGTACTGCGAGTTAGCGGCCGCCGCGCGGCCGGTTACGGGGGACACCGCACCGTCACGGCCAGCGCCCCGCTGAGCTGCACAATCCACGGATAACACAATAGCGCACTGGCAAAGGATGCCGACGCCTGAAGGGCGTTGGCACCCCGAAGGGGCGGGGCGGCCGCTTGCGGCCGGGCGAGTCCGGCGCAGGGTGTGGCCTGCCAAGCGGAGCGCGGAGGCCGAAGGCCGGAGGCGTTAGCGGCCGCTGCCCGCGTAAGCGGGGCGAGACGGGAACCGGCTCGATGCGCAGCACAGCAGAGCGGCCCCGAAGGGGTAACGCCCTGTGTGGCATCAGGATTTAGCACAATGTCAGAACATAAACTGGAGAGATCACCGGCAAGCAGCTGCAAAGGGGCGGCACAGCCGCCCGATGGCTGTTACTTGTCTTTGTCGCGTAGCACTTTGATTAGGCCGGTTACGGCCGTAATCAGAGCGGCCAGCGAGGTGATGATTTGCGGTAGGTTTTCGAGGATGGTAGAGGTCATATAGCACCTGTAGAGAAGTTGGCGGGGTGTCGTTTCCGACGGCCGCACTGTAACCGGGCGAATAAGGCAGGTTGTCAACAGCTTGAGCGAAGCGTCTGTTGACAACCTGCCGCGCCCGGTTTCACTGCGGTCATAGGCGGAACGACCCACGCCAACGGAACGGCTTTATGACCGGGCAGCTGAGATACCGGCGAACCTGGCTGGCGGCTGACGCCAGCCGCCAAGCGCCAGCGCGGAGGGCGAAGCCCGGAGGCCAAGCGGAGCGCGGAGGCCGAAGGCCGGAGGCGTTAGCGGCCGCTGCCCGCGTAAGCGGGGCGAGACGGGAACCGGCTCGATGCGCAGCACAGCAGAGCGGCCCCGAAGGGGTAACGCCCGGAGTCTGCCGCTGTTTATCTCTCGTTCCATCTGAAATCGGCGGTAAGGCCATTAAAAGGGTCAGTTTATCAGGGGCGTTAGCCCCCATGTTGTTAATCATCAGGCAATATCGTCTTTGTAGCAGGCATAACCGAAGCTAAGCTCTGTTTTCATATAGTGGCGGGCAAAGTCCCAGGCATCGTGGCCGAAGTCCTCATAATCTGCCAGGACGATTTCGCGGGCTTTGTGCCATTGCTGTACGGAAGAAAGCGGCAGAACAGGGCAGGGAAGCGACCAGTCAGTGACGGTGTTGCAGATCATATCTGCCAGACGCTCCAGGGAGCCGTAAACCAGCTCTGTGCGCAGATCCGCCACCATGCGTTGTTTACGCAGTGATGCCAGATAATCAATCTCTTTGGTTATATCAGAATTTAAGCGGGTCTGGTAATCCATGATGTACTCCTTTGCGCGCCGATACCGGCAATTTTGCGGGCGACGGTGTTGCCTCCCGATGATTTAATTATCGGTGATTATGTCCTCAAAGTCAATATAAGTACTGAATGTGCATACAAAATTTTATATCTTGCAAAGCGTTCATAGAGTGCCTGAATCGCTTTCTGACAGCCTCAATAAAAAAGGCGGGGATTACCCGCCTTTTTTCTTACAGCTGCTTACGTGGCTTTTTACGCGTCATATACAACGGTATCGCGCAGTCTACCGCGTACAAAAAGCACGCCAGCGCGCCGCAACCGTACAGAAACGCAAGCGGCTTATTATCGAAGTAGCTGAAAACCCCTGTCGCCGCACACAGGCCCAGAACAGAGACGCAGGCGCAGGTGATCTGCACCAGATCCCTGTATCCCGCACGAACGATAAACCAGGGCAGGGCAAGCGCAGCGGCGCTAAAAATTAATGCGAGAGGGACAAAAACGAGATAGTGATACATGTGAACTCCTTGATGGTTGCCGATACCGGCGATTGTTCGGGCGGCGGTATTGCCACCCGATGATTTAATTAGAGGTTTTGCGCGTCCAGGAGATTGACCTGAGCCGGGGTAACGTGAAACTTTTCCCCTTTATGGATCACGTTATGCGGGGCGCTAATTTCATCACTGATAAAGCTAACCGGGTAACGTTTTTTACCGCAAATCCGCTCGCTAAACCACGCCACTTTTGCCGCTGGCCGATCCACTGGATGAACAATCACACCGGCCATGCTGCAACCCGTTGCGGGTTCGTCCAGCGTAATGCTTACCGGGACTGTATCCCGGTAAAAAAACTTAACCGGCGGCACACCTGCCTGCGTAGCGGCTGCGACAACTGCAAGCCCGATAACCGCTATCCGATTAATAAGCATTTTATTCCCCTTACTCATGCTGATATCACCTTGCCAGCTGTTACCAGTTTACGAAATTCGCTTTCATGAATTTCACGCCCATGCTCAAGCGTTGAATACACGTTGCCGATAAGCCAGTTACCAGCCGTTTTTGTCTCGGTATACCACCATGCTTCTGTCAGAGTAAGCAGCGGTTCGCTATCCTCGCCCTTCTCATAGATCCAGATTTTAGTGACGTCTTTACCCGTTTCGTTGCTGCCCTGAATGGTAGGGTCAAAGGTATGTTCAATCTCTATATCGAAGTAACGCTGAAGGAAGTTAGTAAAGTGCATGACGACTCCTGTAAGCGCCGATACCGGCAATTTTTCGGGTGGCGGTGTTGCCTCCCGATGATTTAATTATCGGTGATTACGCCTTTAAAGTCAATACAAGTACGGAATTTATTTACATGTTTTTATGCCCGTCAGGGCATGGAAGGCGACCGCGCCGGACTCCACCGGACACCGGCCGCAAATCGCCGGAAACTGCGGGACTGACCGGAGCAACAGGCCAACCCCCCTTCCTGCTAAGCCATAACCCAGCCCGCCGCCACGCAGCTGCCGCACGTCCCCCACGGGGGTGCGCAGTGGGCGCCGCGCGCCTGCGCGCGGGTACGGCGGCCCGCCTGCGGGTCGCGGCGCCGTACTGCGAGTTAGCGGCCGCCGCGCGGCCGGTTACGGGGGACACCGCACCGTCACGGCCAGCGCCCCACTGAGCTGCACAATCCACGGATAATGCAGGAGACGAATCATGATAGGAGGCTGAAGGGGAAATGAGCGGCAGCAGGGAAGGGGTTGCCAAGCGGAGCGCGGAGGCCGCAGGCCGGAGGCGTCAGTGGCAGCTGCCCGCGTGAGCGGGCGAGACGCGTAGCGGCTCGATGCGCAGCACAGCAGAACGGCCCCGGAGGGTGACGTCCGGGGTTCGCTTTTAAAGATTTTCGACCACATCAGTAAATCGTAGTGACACCATGAAGCAAAAGTATCGTGCAGACCAGAATCAACAACAGTAACAGCAGACCTTTTTTTCGACGTAATAAAACCGGCCCCAAAGCGCCCGCAAGAAGCACACTCAACACGATTTCCGTTATGCTAATCGTATTCATAATCTCTCACGTTTCCCTTTTTAGAACTCTGCCACACACGGATAAAACCTTATAACAAAGCAACAAAACCCGTTATTCAGACACGGTAATGCCTAGTTTTTTTGCCAGAATTTCAGATGACAAAGAAACCCTTATCGACTTCCCGGTTACAAGGTGAATGATTGTGGCTTCATGCCCTTCAACAGAGTGGGATATTAACTCACGCTGAATGATATGCGTCTCTCCATCATTTCCCGTCACGGCTATTAGGCTCTCTGTAGAACAGGGGTTGATACTACTAATGTTGGTGTTGTTTTCGGTTTTGTTCAGCATCGCTGATCCTCAAATATCGGTTTGTGTTACGTCTGCCGCTTTGCGCTGGATAAGCGACTTAAAGAAATCCGACGCCTTCAGAATATCGCTATCCTGGAAGTCGGGAAATGTCGCTTCTGTCAGCTCCTGCGCCGTACCTGCCCGTATAACGGTTTCATCGCGGATCATCGTTCGCTTAACGCCATCAGCCTGTTTTTTGCTGAAGGAGTGCCGGAAAATAATCGCGTATTGGCCGCCGCTATCCTGATGAACAGAAGTATCCCAGCGATGATTACCCTGTTTACGATAGTGGTGATAGATTTGCTGGCCGTAGCGCTCCTGATCGGAATTACGGTAATCGAACATTAACAGTTCCAAAAGCATTAACCGATCTGGCAATTGCCAGGCGGTAGGGTGTTGAAGTGTCGCTAACATAGTTTCCCCTGAGCGTGACAGTCACGATAAGGCGGGCTTTGCCCGCCTGGTTATCAGTTAATCAATGGCACGATAAATACGATTCTGGCTTTCGTTCTCCAGCGTATTAACGTACTCCCGCAACAGGTGATACCGGTTAGCCATCGTTTCGTTCAGTTCGGCTTTGCCTTCTTCATATGCCAGCCCGCAAAAGTAACTGTAGGCATACAGACAAACAATAATCCCTACTTCGCGCGCGCTGCATTCACCTTCAAAATAGTTAGGTAACGAGAGCCAAAGAGGTTGGGGCGCTTCCATAAAAAACGCGCCATTGCTGGCCTGAAGGTATTCCCAATACCCTCCCTGGTAGTCTTTAGCGTAACGATTCAGAAAGGACTGAATGAAGTGATCTGCGCTGAAGAAAGCGCCACGAAATGCCGCAGGCATGAAGTTCATGCGGGCGTTTTCAGAAATGTAGCGGGCGGTGATTTCGATAGTTTCCATGATACTTCCTCTTTAAGCCGATACCGGCGATGGTTAAGCGGCAGGCACATCACCTGCCACTTTTTAATTATCGTACAATGGGGCGTTAAAGTCAATACAAGTACGGATTATATTTACCTAATTTTATGCCCGTCAGAGCATGGAAGGCGACCTCGCCGGACTCCACCGGACACCGGGGGCAAATCGCCGGAAACTGCGGGACTGACCGGAGCGACAGGCCACCCCCCTCCCTGCTAGCCCGCCGCCACGCGGCCGGTTACAGGGGACACTGAGAAAGCAGAAAGCCAACAAACACTATATATAGCGTTCGTTGGCAGCTGAAGCAGCACTACATATAGTAGAGTACCTGTAAAACTTGCCAACCTGACCATAACAGCGATACTGTATAAGTAAACAGTGATTTGGAAGATCGCTATGAAGGTCGATATTTTTGAAAGCTCCGGCGCCAGCCGGGTACACAGCATCCCTTTTTATCTGCAAAGAATTTCTGCGGGGTTCCCCAGCCCGGCCCAGGGCTATGAAAAGCAGGAGTTAAACCTGCATGAGTATTGTGTTCGTCACCCTTCAGCAACTTACTTCCTGCGGGTTTCTGGCTCGTCAATGGAAGATGGCCGCATCCATGATGGTGACGTACTGGTTGTGGATCGCTCGCTGACGGCCAGCCACGGCTCAATCGTAGTCGCCTGCATCCATAATGAATTTACCGTGAAGCGGCTACTGCTGAGGCCCAGACCCTGCCTGATGCCGATGAACAAAGATTTTCCTGTGTACTACATTGACCCGGATAATGAGAGCGTTGAAATCTGGGGAGTGGTTACGCATTCCCTTATCGAGCATCCGGTATGTTTGCGCTGATTGATGTCAATGGCATGTACGCCAGCTGTGAGCAGGCATTTAGGCCAGATCTGGCAAACCGAGCAGTGGCCGTTTTATCCAACAATGACGGCAACATTGTGGCCCGTAATTACCTGGCGAAGAAAGCGGGCCTGAAAATGGGCGATCCGTACTTCAAAGTCAGACCCATAATCGAGCGTCATAACATCGCTATTTTTAGCTCTAATTACACTCTCTATGCCTCCATGTCGGCCCGGTTCGCGGCCGTAGTTGAGTCCCTTGCAAGCCACGTCGAACAGTATTCAATCGACGAGCTTTTTGTTGACTGCAAAGGGATAACGGCCGCCATGAGCCTTGACGCTTTCGGGCGCCAACTGCGCGAGGAAGTCAGGCGACACACAACGCTGGTATGCGGGGTCGGTATTGCCCGTACTAAGACGCTGGCGAAGCTGTGTAACCACGCTGCAAAAACATGGCCCGCTACTGGCGGGGTGGTTGCTCTGGACGATGGCGCCAGACTGAAGAAATTAATGAGCATCCTGCCGGTTGCGGAAGTCTGGGGCGTCGGCCATCGTACAGAGAAAGCACTCGCCACAATGGGGATCAAAACGGTGCTGGATTTAGCCAGGGCAGATACGCGCCTAATCCGTAAGACGTTTGGTGTTGTGCTTGAAAGAACGGTACGGGAGCTACGCGGCGAGGCTTGCTTCAGCCTGGAAGAAAACCCTCCGGCGAAGCAGCAGATTGTTGTATCGCGCTCATTCGGCCAACGCGTAGTAGCCCTGGCGGATATGCAGCAGGCGATCACCGGATTTGCAGCGCGCGCAGCTGAAAAACTGCGTAATGAGCGGCAATACTGCCGCGTCATAAGCGTCTTTATCCGCACCAGTCCTTATTCAGTGCGTGATACACAGTATGCCAATCAGGCAACCGAAAAACTGACGGTGGCAACCCAGGACAGCCGCACGATAATTCAGGCGGCACAAGCCGCGCTGGCGCGGATCTGGCGGGAAGATATTGCGTATGCAAAAGCAGGGATCATGCTGGCCGATTTCAGCGGAAAGGAGGCCCAGCTGGATTTATTCGACTCTGCTACGCCTTCAGCTGGCAGCGAGGCGTTAATGGCTGTTCTCGATGGCATAAACCGGCGTGGCAAGAGCCAGCTGTTTTTTGCAGGCCAGGGCATCGATAACTCCTTTGCCATGCGCCGTCAGATGTTGTCACCTGATTACACGACAGACTGGCGCTCGATACCAACAGCAACCATCAAATAATTACCGGCGCCGCACGCGGGCCGGTCAACCCCTCAACCGGCCGAAACGAGTTTCGGCGCGGTTTCGCGGTTTTCGGTAAAAGGCGTTTCATCTGTATAAAAGATCAGCTAAATTATGTGTATTGCACAATACATATATGTGAGGTTAACAGTGAATTTGCCTACGCCCGAAACCTACGATGAACTTCAGAGAGCCTACGATTTTTTTAATGAGAAGCTATTCAGCAACGAGCTGCCGCCATGCCTGATAACGTTGCAGCGTGAGAAGCGAACGTATGGCTATTGTTCCTTTAAGCGTTTCGTCGGCCGTGAGAGTGGGTACACGGTAGACGAGATCGCTATGAATCCGGTGTATTTCTCGATCAGAACCATAAAGGCCACGCTTTCAACACTGGTGCATGAGATGGTTCATCAGTGGCAATTCCATTTTGGCGAGCCTGGCCGCCGTGGCTATCACAACAAACAGTGGGCGGCCCGGATGGAACGGGTAGGACTAATGCCTTCTGATACCGGCGAACCGGGAGGCAGGAAAGTGGGCCAGAGCATGACCCATTATATTATTGCCGGTGGCCCTTTCGATATGGCCTGTGATGAACTGCTGACAGGCCATTTCCGGCTTTCCTGGATGGACAGGTTTCCGCCTTACCAGCCTAAGCCTGGCGCTGTGCTAAGCCCTACAGGAAAAGGCTATATTGACGACGAGGAAGATGATAGCGAACACGAACAGGAGGTGGAGGAAGGGCGCGACCCGGTTGAACTCGACGACGAGATCATAGAGGCCATGCGATTTGTAACCCCGCCGCCTGAAGCGCCGGTGAACAAAACAAACCGGGAAAAGTACAGCTGCCCGGTGTGTCATATCAATCTCTGGGGTAAACCGGGGATAGTGGTTTACTGTGGTGGCGAGCACTGTAATAAAGCCGCGTTAGTAGTCTTAAAATAAAGTCCTTTCGGACTTTATTTTTTTTCCATTTCCGAGGTCGTGATGTTATTAATGCTGTACTTCGCGGCTTCTTTTAAAACAGTTTCAGCAAGGCTTGCTGGTATCCAGACCTGAACTAATTTTAATGGTTCGCCGTTCTCGGCTTTAAGAGTGGTGTTCTGGTACAAATCCCAGATTCGCTTAACGGTGCTGGAAATGTTTTGCTTGGAACGGCCTACTCGCGTGGCTACGTCTGATGATTTCTCACCTTTGACAAGCACGGAATAGCCAATATCTGTTGTGATGTGTGCAAAGGAAGCCATTTGCGGCAGCAGCTGTTTCCATTCTGTTTCTGAAATTCTGTTTTTCTGAGCCATCTGTGGCGCCTCCGTAGTTTTGGTTACAGAAAGGATATACTCAGAATAAACTGGGGTCAATACAAGTACGATTTTTATAAACTTTATTTTATTTGAGGGTGAGGCCCGGTGCGGCAGCAGCGCGGGCCTCGATGGTGCCGCGAAGGTGCTGGCGCCATGCTTGGATTAAAACATGAACCGTGAAGAACTGCGAAACTTGTTTTCGCGGTTCTGAGGGGTTGACCGAGCCGCGAAGCGGCGCTGGTAAGCGATGATATGCACATATCCACAGGCATATTTTTAAAAGGTATTTTATAGATTTTTTATCTTTTTAAAGTCTTTTAGAGCTATATAACTCATTGATTTAAAATCATAAATAAGTGTTATCTCTGGGAATCCGCCCACCTTGTTATGGGAATTGGCCCACCTATCTATGGGAAACACCCCACCTTACTATGGGAATTAGCCCACCTTGTTATGGGAATTGGCCCACCTTAGACGAAACTGTAAAAAATGTATTTACTTGTTTGAACTTTGTGGTAGTGTGGAGAGTAATTTTTAACCCACAAAGGCAAGGCTCATGGATAAGTTGCTGAACAAAAAGATAAAAGTTAAGCAGTCTAACGAGCTTACCGAAGCTGCTTACTACCTCTCGCTAAAAGCAAAGCGCGTTCTCTGGTTATGTCTTATGCAGACGTATTTCACAGCTTCAGTAAGCGAAGATGATGATGAGATGGCTGTACTCGGTGACTCTACTTTCAAAGTAAAGGTGGCTGACTATGAGCAAATTTTTCAGGTAAGCCGTAACCAGGCTATCAAGGATGTTAAAGAAGGCGTGTTTGAGTTAAGCCGTTCTGCGGTAATCTTTTACCCGAAAGAAGGAAGTTTTGACTGCGTCGCGCGCCCCTGGCTAACAGAGGCTGGCAGCCGATCAGCTCGTGGTATCTGGGAAATCGAATTTAACCATAAACTCCTGCGGTACATTTACGGCCTGACGAACCAGTTCACCACCTACTCGCTCCGCGATTGTGGCAGTCTTCGAAATCCACGGACGATCCGCCTTTATGAAAGTCTTGCTCAATTCAAATCTTCAGGCTTATGGGTTACTACTCATGCTTGGTTAAATGACCGTTTCCTTTTGCCGGAATCCCAACAGAAGAACTTGGCAGAGTTGAAACGATCTTTCCTTGATCCTGCACTCAAGCAGATAAATGAGAAAACACCTTTACTTGCTAAGTATAGTATTGATGATTCAGGAAAATTTCTGTTCTCAATAATTGATAAGCAAAATCCCGTCTGACATAAATCAGCACACATGAGCCTGTCATTTGACAAATTTTTGTCATGAAGATGGGCGAATTTCCACACAGCACCGGCGCCCGGCAAGGTGGGCGGATTCCCACACGGCACCGGCGCCCGGCAAGGTGGGCGGATTCCCACACGGCACCGGCGCCCGGCAAGGTGGGCGGATTCCCACACGGCTCCGGCGCCCGGCAAGGTGGGCGGATTCCCACACGGCACCGGCGCCCGGCAAGGTGGGCGGATTCCCACACGGCTCCGGCGCCCGGAAAGGGTGGGCGGATTTCCACACAGCACCGGCGCCCGGCAAGGTGGGCGGATTCCCACACGGCACCGGCGCCCGGCAAGGTGGGCGGATTCCCACACGGCACCGGCGCCCGGCAAGGTGGGCGGATTTCCACACGGCACCGGCGCCCGGCAAGGTGGGCGGATTCCCACACGGCACCGGCGCCCGGCAAGGTGGGCGGATTCCCACACAGCACCGGCGCCCGGCAAGGTGGGCGGATTCCCACACGGCACCGGCGCCCGGCAAGGTGGGCGGATTCCCACACGGCTCCGGCGCCCGGAAAGGGTGGGCGGATTTCCACACAGCACCGGCGCCCGGCAAGGTGGGCGGATTCCCACACGGCACCGGCGCCCGGAAAGGGTGGGCGGATTTCCACACAGCACCGGCGCCCGGCAAGGTGGGCGGATTTCCACACGGCACCGGCGCCCGGCAAGGTGGGCGGATTCCCACACGGCACCGGCGCCCGGCAAGGTGGGCGGATTCCCACACGGCTCCGGCGCCCGGCAAGGTGGGCGGATTCCACACGGCACCGGCGCCCGGCAAGGTGGGCGGATTCCCACACGGCTCCGGCGCCCGGAAAGGGTGGGCGGATTTCCACACAGCACCGGCGCCCGGCAAGGTGGGCGGATTCCCACACGGCACCGGCGCCCGGCAAGGTGGGCGGATTCCCACACGGCTCCGGCGCCCGGAAAGGGTGGGCGGATTTCCACACAGCACCGGCGCCCGGCAAGGTGGGCGGATTCCCACACAGCACCGGCGCCCGGAAAGGGTGGGCGGATTTCCACACAGCACCGGCGCCCGGCAAGGTGGGCGGATTTCCACACGGCACCGGCGCCCGGCAAGGTGGGGGGATTCCCACACGGCACCGGCGCCCGGCAAGGTGGGCGGATTCCCACACGGCACCGGCGCCCGGCAAGGTGGGCGGATTCCCACACAGCACCGGCGCCCGGCAAGGTGGGCGGATTCCCACACAGCACCGGCGCCCGGCAAGGTGGGCGGATTCCCACACGGCACCGGCGCCCGGCAAGGTGGGCGGATTTCCACACGGCACCGGCACCCGGCAAGGTGGGCGGATTCCCACACGGCACCGGCGCCCGGCAAGGTGGGCGGATTTCCACACAGCACCGGCGCCCGGCAAGGTGGGTGGATTCCCACACGGCACCGGCGCCCGGTAAGGTGGGCGGATTTCCACACGACAGCGGCGCCCGGCAAGATGGGCGGATTCCCATATCGACATGTATGTAGCTTGTGTTATCCGTGGATTGTGCAGCTCAGCGGGTCGCTGGTCGTATGGCGTAGTGTCCCCCGTAACCGGCCGCGTGCGGCCGCTAACTCGCAGTACGGCGCCGCGACCCGAAGGCGGGCCGCCGTTCCCGCGCGCAGGCGCGCGGCGCCCACTGCGCACCCCGTGGGGACATACGGCAGCTGTGTGGCGGTGAGCGGGATTAGGGCTTTGCAGGGAGGGGGCTGGGTCGGGCGATACGTTCAGCATTGCGGTTTCCGGCGATTTGCGGCCGGTGCCCGTTTAACTCCGGCGTGGTCGCCTTCCATGCCCTGACGGCATAAGAAAATAAAACCGCCATGCTGCGGTCATTCATGATTTTGTGGTGTAGCGATAAATAGTCATGCGAGAAACGTTGAAGCGCTTAGCAACTGCACCAACTGTCATTTCAGGATCAGCAAGTAAGATTCTAATTTGTTTAACATCTTCTTCAGAAAGTGACGGTTTTCTCCCCCACACGGCCCCTTGCGCGTGCAGCTGCAAGGCCTGAGCGCGTTCTTTCAATATTGCGGTTGCGTTCAAAGCTAGAGAATATCGCCATCAGATGAGTATAGATTTCCCCTATAACTGGCGCATTTGTGTCTATTCTGTCCTTGATGGCTATGAAAGTTATTCCGCGTTTCTTCAGGTCGTCGAGTAAAGTAATGACTTGACCCAATGAACCGCCGAGCCGATCTAGTGCCCAAACTACTAGGGTATCTCCCTCGCGCAATGCTTTCAGGCAGTTCTCCAGTTCCGGCGCACCTTTTTTGTCGCGCTTTGGGCCGCTACGTGAGGTCTGATCCTGATAGATTTGCTCACATCCAGCTTTTGTTAGTTCGTCAACCTGGTGCGCCACATCCTGAAGATGCGTAGATTTACGTGCATAGCCGATTTTCATTCTTTTCTCGCTAATTAGTTATGGGGTTATTGTTATGTTGATACAGTAACGAGTTTTGTTACATGAGGGGAGTCATTTTTCGGGAGAAGTCAGGACTTTTCAAGACTGTCACAAAAACCATCGTTTTTGATACATTAATTTAACCAATAGGTTGCAGATCAAATCGCCTGTAACAGCCTTTCTGGCTGTTTGTCGTTTTCAGAAGACGGCTGCACTGAACGTCAGAAGCCGACTGCACTATAGCAGCGGAGGGGTTGGATCCATCAGGCAACGACGGGCTGCTGCCGGCCATCAGCGGACGCAGGGAGGACTTTCCGCAACCGGCCGTTCGATGCGGCACCGATGGCCTTCGCGCAGGGGTAGTGAATCCGCCAGGATTGACTTGCGCTGCCCTACCTCTCACTAGTGAGGGGCGGCAGCGCATCAAGCGGTGAGCGCACTCCGGCACCGCCAACTTTCAGCACATGCGTGTAAATCATCGTCGTAGAGACGTCGGAATGGCCGAGCAGATCCTGCACGGTTCGAATGTCGTAACCGCTGCGGAGCAAGGCCGTCGCGAACGAGTGGCGGAGGGTGTGCGGTGTGGCGGGCTTCGTGATGCCTGCTTGTTCTACGGCACGTTTGAAGGCGCGCTGAAAGGTCTGGTCATACATGTGATGGCGACGCACGACACCGCTCCGTGGATCGGTCGAATGCGTGTGCTGCGCAAAACCCAGAACCACGGCCAGGAATGCCCGGCGCGCGGATACTTCCGCTCAAGGGCGTCGGGAAGCGCAACGCCGCTGCGGCCCTCGGCCTGGTCCTTCAGCCACCATGCCCGTGCACGCGACAGCTGCTCGCGCAGGCTGGGTGCCAAGCTCTCGGGTAACATCAAGGCCCGATCCTGGAGCCCTTGCCCTCCCGCACGATGATCGTGCCGTGATCGAAATCCAGATCCTTGACCCGCAGTTGCAAACCCTCACTGATCCGCATGCCCGTTCCATACAGAAGCTGGGCGAACAAACGATGCTCGCCTTCCAGAAAACCGAGGATGCGAACCACTTCATCCGGGGTCAGCACCACCGGCAAGCGCCGCGACGGCCGAGGTCTTCCGATCTCCTGAAGCCAGGGCAGATCCGTGCACAGCACCTTGCCGTAGAAGAACAGCAAGGCCGCCAATGCCTGACGATGCGTGGAGACCGAAACCTTGCGCTCGTTCGCCAGCCAGGACAGAAATGCCTCGACTTCGCTGCTGCCCAAGGTTGCCGGGTGACGCACACCGTGGAAACGGATGAAGGCACGAACCCAGTGGACATAAGCCTGTTCGGTTCGTAAACTGTAATGCAAGTAGCGTATGCGCTCACGCAACTGGTCCAGAACCTTGACCGAACGCAGCGGTGGTAACGGCGCAGTGGCGGTTTTCATGGCTTGTTATGACTGTTTTTTGTACAGTCTATGCCTCGGGCATCAAGCAGCAAGCGCGTTACGCCGTGGGTCGATGTTTGATGTTATGGAGCAGCAACGATGTTACGCAGCAGGGCAGTCGCCCTAAAACAAAGTTAACCCAGGATGAGAACCTTGAAAGTATCATTGATGGCTGCGAAAGCGAAAAACGGCGTGATTGGTTGCGGTCCAGACATACCCTGGTCCGCGAAAGGGGAGCAGCTACTTTTTAAAGCATTGACCTACAATCAGTGGCTTCTGGTGGGTCGCAAGACGTTTGAATCTATGGGCGCACTCCCCAATAGGAAATACGCGGTCGTTACCCGCTCAGGTTGGACATCAAATGATGACAATGTAGTTGTATTTCAGTCAATCGAAGAGGCCATGGACAGGCTAGCTGAATTCACCGGTCACGTTATAGTGTCTGGTGGCGGAGAAATTTACCGAGAAACATTACCCATGGCCTCTACGCTCCACTTATCGACGATCGACATCGAGCCAGAGGGGATGTTTTCTTCCCGAGTATTCCAAATACCTTCGAAGTTGTTTTTGAGCAACACTTTACTTCAAACATTAACTATTGCTATCAAATTTGGAAAAAGGGTTAACAAAGCTATGCAATCGACGGCAAAAAGCTTCGTTCGCTTCGCGCACTACGCCTTTTCCGCGATTGATAGCGACGTTATGTGAATATTGAAATGAGCATTCCAAAGAAAGGAAGTAGAAAAATTATCGTGGGCGAAAATGAGTTTTTGTGGCTCATTAGGTCAAAACTCACATATTCGCAGGACTGTTTAGGTACAGAAATGACTGCGGTCGTTGAACCGGATGCCGGTCCTCACTGATGAAGAAGTGAACACCGTACGGGAATCGTGCCGGCAGCTTGGAGCTATCGGCCGGAACCTCAACCAGGTGGCCAGGGCCTTGAACATCGAGTTCAGGGAAAGTGACAAGCTCAAGCAAGAGGCCATCGAAAAACTGGCCGAACGGATCGACCAGCATTTGGACCATGTGTCTGAGCTGTTCGATAAGACCTGGAGCCGGTGGCACGATTGTCATTTTCAGAAGACGACTGCACCAGTTGATTGGGCGTAATGGCTGTTGTGCAGCCAGCTCCTGACAGTTCAATATCAGAAGTGATCTGCACCAATCTCGACTATGCTCAATACTCGTGTGGGCTCTGTTGCAAAAATCGTGAAGCTTGAGCATGCTTGGCGGAGATTGGACGGACGGAACGATGACGGATTTCAAGTGGCGCCATTTCCAGGGTGATGTGATCCTGTGGGCGGTGCGCTGGTATTGTCGCTATCCGATCAGCTATCGCGACCTTGAGGAAATGCTGGCGGAACGCGGCATTTCGGTCGACCATACGACGATCTATCGCTGGGTCCAGTGCTACGCCCCGGAGATGGAGAAGCGGCTGCGCTGGTTCTGGCGGCGTGGCTTTGATCCGAGCTGGCGCCTGGATGAAACCTACGTCAAGGTGCGGGGCAAGTGGACCTACCTGTACCGGGCAGTCGACAAGCGGGGCGACACGATCGATTTCTACCTGTCGCCGACCCGCAGCGCCAAGGCAGCGAAGCGGTTCCTGGGCAAGGCCCTGCGAGGCCTGAAGCACTGGGAAAAGCCTGCCACGCTCAATACCGACAAAGCGCCGAGCTATGGTGCAGCGATCACCGAATTGAAGCGCGAAGGAAAGCTGGACCGGGAGACGGCCCACCGGCAGGTGAAGTATCTCAATAACGTGATCGAGGCCGATCACGGAAAGCTCAAGATACTGATCAAGCCGGTGCGCGGTTTCAAATCGATCCCCACGGCCTATGCCACGATCAAGGGATTCGAAGTCATGCGAGCCCTGCGCAAGGACAGGCTCGCCCCTGGTGCCTGCAGCCCGGCATCAGGGGCGAGGTGCGCCTTGTGGAGAGAGCTTTGGCATTGGGCCCTCGGCGCTGACGGAGGCCATGGGCATGCTCAACCACCATTTCGCAGCAGCCGCCTGATCGGCGCAGAGCGACAGCCTACCTCTGACTGCCGCCAATCTTTGCAACAGAGCCTCCGTCGCCATGCTCACCTCGCTTTGGTGCACACGAGTATTGAGCATAGTCGAGATTGGTGCAGATCACTTCTGATATTGAACTGTCAGGAGCTGGCTGCACAACAGCCATTACGCCCAATCAACTGGTGCAGTCGTCTTCTGAAAATGACACTGTTTGTATATAATCATGAAAAAATGGTGAGTAGAGTTTCAGGGTAACAGGGGATGCTTATGTCGGTTTTCCACAACTGGCTACTTGAGATCGCATGTGAGAATTACTTCGTCTACATCAAACGCCTTTCCGCCAACGATACCGGCGCAACAGGTGGTCACCAGGTAGGGCTTTATATCCCTTCAGGTATCGTTGAAAAACTCTTTCCGTCTATCAACCATACCCGTGAACTGAACCCTTCGGTTTTTCTCACCGCACATGTGTCATCGCATGATTGCCCTGACAGCGAAGCCAGGGCAATTTATTATAACAGCCGTCATTTTGGTAAAACCCGGAATGAAAAAGGATTACCCGCTGGGGTAGAGGCAGCCCACTTCAGGATCCTGAAAATACAGGGGCTCTGACGCTCCTGGCTTTCAAGCTTGATGAGCAAGGGGGGACTGTAAGGAAGTAAATATTTGGGTATGCGCCAGCACTGATGAAGAGGACGTCATTGAGACCGCTATTGGTGAAGTTATACCCGGAGCGCTTATATCCGGCCCCGCAGGACAGATTCTAGGCGGACTATCTCTACAGCAAGCGCCAGTAAATCATAAATATATTCTACCTGAAGACTGGCACCTGCGCTTTCCGTCGGGAAGTGAAATTATTCAGTATGCAGCCAGCCATTATGTGAAAAATTCCCTTGATCCGGATGAGCAACTTCTTGACCGCCGGCGCGTGGAGTACGACATATTTCTATTGGTTGAGGAACTGCATGTTCTGGATATCATCCGGAAAGGATTTGGCTCTGTGGATGAATTTATTGCGCTGGCCAATTCTGTCAGCAATCGCCGTAAATCCAGAGCCGGGAAGTCGCTGGAACTGCACCTGGAGCATCTATTCATTGAGCACGGCCTGCGACACTTTGCGACGCAGGCCATCACAGAAGGTAATAAAAACCCGATTTCCTTTTCCCTTCCGCAGGGGCTTACCACGATACTGAGTTTCCCGTAGAAAATCTGCGCATGCTGGCAGTCAAGACTACCTGTAAGGATCGCTGGCGTCAGATACTGAATGAGGCCGATAAAATTCATCAGGTGCATCTGTTTACACTCCAGGAGGGAGTTTCTCTGGCTCAATATCGGGAGATGCGGGAGTCGGGTGTCAGATTGGTCGTGCCATCATCTCTGCACAAAAAATACCCGGAGGCGGTGAGAGCTGAGCTAATGACGCTAGGTGCGTTTATTGCTGAGCTGACAGGGCTTTACGCAGATATTCCATAGATTATCTCCCGGCATAAATACCGGGAGGAGCGATCAGATTCGTTCAACCTTGCACGAATCGGCATTAACCGCTTTCAGGATATAAGGTTCAAGCAGTTTGGCTACGGCTTCAAACACGGGCACCACTACGGAGTTACCGAACTGCCTGTACGACTGAGTGTCTGACACAGGAATGCGAAAAGGCCTGCCATCTACTTTTTCAAAACCCATAAGGCGCGCGCACTCTCGCGGAGTCAGCCTGCGGGGCCGATGCGCCTGATTTTCTTCGTTCGCGAAGTCTGTTTCACCTGTGGCCATATCCCAGCCACGGTCTATCAGAATTTCAGACCCGTCTTTGTGATAGCGAGCAGAAAGCGTACGGGCAATGCTTTCTTTATTTTCAGGATTAACGAGGCCAAAACCGAATCCGTTACCCTTAGCTGCGTGCTTTTTGGCGTAGTTATAGAGATACTCCCAGAGTTTCGGCGTCAGTATATATTTGCTGTCAACCACGGGTTCCAGCAGTTCGCCAAATGACGGACGCTGTTCCGGATAAAAACGACTAATATCGCGCAGGGTAAAGCCCTGGTGAATGTTCAGATCACGGCGGAAACCGACCAAAACGATACGTTCTCGGTGCTGAGGTAAAAAGTGCTTTCCGTCGATAACTTTAGGATCGTTTTTGCCCATCTCAGCTGCATCCGCAACTTCATAGCCCAGTTCGTCGAGGGTATCCATGATGACTTTAAAGGTTTTACCCTTGTCATGGCTCTTCAGGTTTTTAACGTTTTCAAGAACAAAGATGGCAGGTTTTTTTGCGCGGATAATACGCGCCACATCGAAGAAAAGCGTTCCCTGAGCCTCACATTCGAAACCATGCGCGCGCCCGAGCGAGTTTTTCTTGCTTACGCCCGCAAGGCTAAACGGTTGACAGGGAAACCTGCTAGAAGTACATCATGATCCGGCACATGCTCATTAATGTAAGCATAGGCATCGTTTTCAGGTACTTCAGGTTTATCACTGAGCGTGACTTCACGAATATCGAGATTGAAAGTGTGTTCCTGAGCATCGTTAAACCAGTTAGCTTTATATGTGCGCACAGCCTCTTTATTCCATTCACTGGTAAAAACGCACTGGCCACCGATGGTTTCGAAGCCCTTCCGTATACCTCCAATCCCAGCAAACAGGTCAATAAACCGGAAGGCATAGTCAGGGTGATGTGCAGGCGCTTCCGGAAGCATTTTTCGTAGAAGTTCCTCTTCGGCTAACGTCAGCGTCTTAGGTGAGCACTTACCATTAATCCAGCGATTAAGAGTCTCGCGACTCCACTCATTTTTACCAACTTTTCTAAGCAGTTCAGCCACGTACTTCTGGTCATAGATTTCCAGCACCTGCCCGAGCAGCTTTTTATCATTTTCCTGTCGCAGTTGTTCTTCCGCTTCTGCTTTCTCAAGCAGATCCTGCGCCAGTAATTCAAATTCAGACATATTGCCTCCATTGGGTCTTATGGGTGAAACTGTATCACTCATTTGACCCAGATTGAATGTTTTTATCTGGATATTTAAACAGGTTTATTGTTAGGTAACGCACGTTGGCCACGCTGGAGCGTCTTCTGGGCCTGCTGTCGGCCTTTGAGGTCGTGGTATGGATGACGGATGGCTGGCCGCTGTATGAACCCCGCCTGAAGGGAAAGCTGCACGTTATCAGCAAGCGTTACACTCAGCGCATTGAGCGACATAACCTGAATCTGAGACAACATCTGGCAAGGCTGGGACGGAAGTCACTGTCGTTCTCAAAATCGGTGGAGCTGCATGACAAGGTCATCGGGCATTATCTGAACATAAAACACTATCAGTAAGTTGGAGTCATTACCGGTTCTCTTTGTCTTTTAGTGATTCTATAAACCTCATTACGTCTGAATATAAAAATCTATTATTTGATTTATGTGGCTCATGAGGTTGTGGGATGGTCTTGTTTTTGAATGTGCCAGTTTTCTTAATGGCAAAGATTAACTCACCTTCTGTTATTCCTAACATTTCAGCAAATGTTTTTGCTTCTATAGTTACTGACTTCATTTAATTAACTCTCATGGTATCGATTTTCTTTACCGGCATCTTTAACAATGGTGCTCGTTTCTAGTGTTGCTGCGGTACGCTTCATCATCGTCTGCGGGGCGGTTGCGATAGTGAAGGAGCTGCCGGGCGTGAGCAAATCTATCAGGCGCTGGCCGCTGATAATCTCCATCCGTTCACTGGCAATACTGACAGATTTTGAACCTGCGCCGGTTTTCCCGGTATGGCAAAACAGACCGCGACAGTTATGACGTTTAAGCAACTTCTCGAACTCCTGTACGTGCTGTAAAGCAATATGGCCGCGATAGCGTTTAGCCTGAATAAGATAGCGATATTTTCCTATTATTACCTGGCCGTCAATGCCTCCATCGCCGGTATAGCGTTTGTTTCTGATGGTTCTGAAGCCATGCGCTTCAAATCCTTCCAGCAACAGTTCTTCAAACACAAAAGGATCAATTTTCCTCAGGTAGTTAATTTTTTGTGGGAAGCCCGGCAACGTCTTTATGCGCTCCAGCACCCGCCGCGCACTTTGCTGCTTCCTTTTGTGTCGCCTGTGCCGTACTGAACGCCGGAAGAATACAACGGCAAGCAGTGCGATGGCGCTGCAAGCCCATAGAATAAGGTTTTCTGTAGTGGGGAAGGGGATCATGGTCATAGTGGGCTTTCTGAGGGTAAAGAAAGGGCGGTTAAACCGCCCTGGTGTTTAGCGACGGCTGTATACCTGCCACGAAGCGCTGCCTGACTGATTCTGGCAAATCCGCCCGTAAAGTACGGTGCCGGTCGAGTAGCGGGCGCCATTCAGATAGCAATAGCCGCTGGATTGCAGCAGTTCGTTGCGCAGCTTTTCTTCCTGCTTTGATAGCCGGGACTCCGCAGACTGCAAACGAACGGATAATTCGTTAATCTGGCGTTGCTGGTTATTCAGCTGGCTCTGCATCGCATTACCTTTATCCTGGCTGACGCAACCAGTTAAGAGAGCTGTACAGGCTAATGCACTTAATATTATTTTTTTCACGTTGGCTCCTTAAATTGAGATTATTCCTAGTTCGCCTATAAGCGAACTTTCCCGTATTTACTTATGATCTGGCTTATCATCGACTGGTTACTTCCACCTTCGCCATTATCCGGGCATTCATTAAGAAAAGCCTTCCTGGCATCCTTCGTGTGGTTGGGTAAAAAGCCGTGCTTGTTCTTTTTAACGATATTGAAGAAAGCAGCTTCAGCACTGTTACACTCGCTTCCGCCGCTATCGCCGGTGAGCTTGCCCGCCATGCACATAATAACTTTGCAGGGATCTTCAGCATGGCTGGCAGGAATATAAAGCAGACTACCAGCTGCTATCAGAGGTATTAAGAGTTTCTTCATTGTTTTGTCCTTAACAGTTTGTTCAGATATACACTCGCCAGAATGTTGATAACGGTAAGCAATATTAATAATAACGCTGCGTTATAAATAGATTTGTAACCTATATCGCCTGCAATATATTCGACAACAAAAACGAAAATCGTTAAAATTGTGTAAAACTTGATTAACTTTCCTGTAATTTTCTTAACAATATAAGCAACTGAATAAGAGCCGGATTTGATGATGCTGGCGAGTAACCTGATCGCATGGACACGAAATTTTCTAAAAATGGGCGGAATGGAAGATGCCTTTTTCTTCCTTCTGCTTTTTTGCCTTTCCGCAAAATCAATAAGTTCGCCCATTTTTATACCCTCCGGTTATATCTTCAGATCATCAAGTGATAAACCACTATCAAGCAGCTCTTTGAGCCATGTGGGTCGGCGGCCAGTCCCGGACCAGGTATTTTCTGCGTTCCTGGGGTCGCGGTATTTTGCTGGTCTATGTTCTCTGGGGTTGGCTACGCCCTGCATCTTCATGGCTTCCAGGCTAATGCCAGCGTCCAATTTTGCAGTTAGCCAGGCCGGGCGCTTCCCTATACCAGTCCACGTATTAAAAGGGTTATCCGGGTCACGATACACGGGTTCGCCTTTTGGTCGTTTTTCTGATTTCAGGGGAACCAGCATCACCTTCCTTCCTTCAGCGGTTTTCTTTTCGTTTCTTCTTGACACGATCTCATTAGCCCTTATCATAAACAAAAGTCGTCGAAATTACAATTACGCGGTGAAACATAAATGAGTAAACATCCAAAACTCCTGGTTCTCGCTCTGGCCTGCCTTGCTTGTGCTGGCCGTGCCAGTGCTGCGCCTGCCTCCGATGAAGTTGCCAGGCTTGCGCAGAGATGTGCGCCTGATGTTTCACCCTTAACGATGGCGTACATCGTCGGCCATGAGTCCTCAAATGGGCCGTACAGGATCAATATTAACGGTAGTATTCAGTTAAAACAGCAACCGCGTACTGAAGCTGAGGCCGTCAGCGTTGCGAAAGTTCTGCTGAAGGATAATAAAAGTTTTGATATGGGCCTTGCACAAATTAACTCAAATAATTTAGTGGGCCTGGGTCTTTCGGTTGACGATATTTTCAAACCCTGCATCAACCTGCGGGCGAGCCAGACCATCCTTAAAGCCTGTTATGATAGCGCCCTGAAATCCTACCCAGCCGGGCAGGTTGCGCTGAGACACGCGCTTTCCTGCTACAACACCGGCTCACTCACAAACGGGATTTCTAACGGGTATGTCACGAAAGTTATCAACGTGGCGCGTCAATCAACTGATTTGAAAATCCCTACGCTGCTACCTGACGGCCAGACCAGTGAGGACAGCACCGCGACTGAGCCTCAGCAGGCAAAAAGTACGGCGCCGCAGTATGACGGTGAACAAGATGTTTTTGGTTCGGGTGATGGCGATGCCTTCAGCCGAAATAATACGGATGCCTTTTTAACCAGACAGGAAACAGCGAAGGGGGAATGAGGTTATGGATGGAACGTTTGTACCTTGTATTGCAATCACAGATCCTGGAGCTATTTGAAGCAGGAAAAGTGAAGGAGGTAACGATAGAACGGGTTTCATTAAAGAAGTGGTATCCCGTTTTTCAGATAGACGATGAACAGCTGGGCCAGATCGCATGTTCCATTAGGGTTAACAAAGAGCATGAGCTACGAACCTGGGCTGATTTAAGGCTACTGGCAGAGTTTTTGAAAGATAAGTGTGGCGTTGAAGAATGCCGGTTAAATCTGCAATCAACAGAAGATAGTGAGTAAGGAGAAAGTATGACCACGTTGTTTAAGAAGTATGGCCCTGCGGTAGTTATGGGCGTTTTGTCCATTGCCCTGCCGCAAATTGCGCTGGCCGCTGGCACCGATACTGGTGAATCAACCGCTACATCAATCCAGACGTGGTTGAGCACATGGATTCCAATTGGTTGTGCTATTGCGATCATGGTTAGTTGCTTTATGTGGATGCTTCACGTAATCCCAGCCAGCTTTATTCCTCGTATCGTAATCTCGCTGATTGGTATTGGTTCTGCATCATTTCTGGTTTCCCTGACGGGCGTAGGAAGCTGAACAACGCGAAAAGGGGGGACTTTTGTCCCCCAAAGTGAGGACTACAAAGATGTTCGTTGACGGGAAAAGACCGCTTTTCAAAGGTGCGACTCGCTTACCTCGCGCGCTGGGTGTACCACGTAATGTAGCTATGATGATATTCATGATTTCTGCCTCGCTTTTTATGATTATTCATATGTGGGCGATTCTGGTGTTCGTCTTTTTGTGGATTCCTTCAGCTGCATTAACAAAATATGACGACCGCATGTTTCGAATTATGGGCCTGTGGTTGAAAACCAAATTCAGTAATTGGTTTGATTCTCCGTTTAAGCAGTGGGGAGGATCGTCTTATTCCTCTGTTGACTACAAACGTAAGGGTTTAAAATAATGAGAGCTGCCACCGCTACGAAGCCAAAAAAAATTGATGCCTACCGTAAGGAGCCATCAGTAAATAAAAAGTATTTGCCCTATTCTTATCACCTCAATGATTACGTGATTTCGATGGAAAACGGCGATCTGATGGCTTTTTTCAAGCTGGATGGCCGCACACATGACTGCGCATCAGATCGGGAACTGGTCACCTGGCATAAAGACCTTAATACGCTGGTCAAGAGCTTCGGAACAGACCATGTAGAGCTGTGGACGCATGAATATCACCATGAGGCTAAAGAGTACCCGGATGGTGAGTATGACCATTTTTTCCCTGCTTATGTTGATCAATATAACCGTAAGCTGCACGGTGATTCCAAGCAGCTGATTAATGACCTTTATCTGACCGTTATTTACAAACAGGTAGGGGATAAAACACAGAAGTTTCTGGCGAAATTTGAAAAGCCGACTCGTGACGAAATTCAGCAAATGCAGAATGAGGCGCTTGAAGGTCTGGAAGATATTTCTGAACAAATCCTGGAAGCAATGAAGCCGTATGGCATTCAGCAGTTGGGTATCTATTATCGTGACAAACGCGGTGTTGAAATTCCTGCGCCTGATAAAAAAGAACGTGAAGAACTTGCTGAAGTCGATGAATCAGACATTTTTGACGAAGCCATTGTTATCGAACGCAACGAGCCTGAACCTTCGCAGGCTCACGCTTATTCAAAAGCGCTGGAGTTCCTTTATTTCCTCGCAAATATGGAATGGGCCATCGTGCCTGTTTGCCGTGATCGTATCCGTGAGTACATCATGGACAACCGCCCTGTTAGCTCCCTGTGGGGGGATGTTGTCCAGATCAGAACGGTAGATCACAACTTCTATACCACCGGCATTGAATTTCGTGAATACGAAGAAGATACAGAGCCAGGCCAGCTTAACATGCTTAAAGAAGCCGATTTTGAATACCTTCTGACGCAGAGTTTTTCTTGCCTCTCTGAATCTTCAGCTAAAACGTTTCTGACGCATCAGGAAAAATCTTTGCAGGAAACGCGCGACCGTGCGCAAAGCCAGCTGGCACAGCTTGGTACTGCGCTCGATATGCTGACGTCCAGAGAGTTCGTGATGGGCTACCATCATGGAACCGTGCATGTCTGGGATAATGACCAAAACGCGGTACAGCGCAAAGCGCGTCGTGTGAAGGTTATGCTAACCGGCTGTGGCGTGGTTGGCGGGACTATCAGCCTGGCCTCTGAGGCTGCATATTATGCGAGACTGCCTGGCAACCAGAAATGGGCGCCGCGCCCGGTTCCGATAAACTCATGGAACTTCCTGCACTTCAGCCCGTTCCACAATTTTATGCGTGGCAAGCCTGACAATAACCCGTGGGGGCCAGCGCTGACCATGTTCCGCACGATCAGCGGTACGCCACTCTATTTTAATTTCCATGTGACCCCGCTTGAAGAACTTTCCTACGGTAAACGCCCGCTGGGCCATGCGTTAATAACGGGTATGTCGGGGGAAGGTAAAACCACGCTGCTTAACTTCCTGCTGGCGCAGTCAATGAAGTACAACCCGCGGCTTTTTGTTTATGACCGTGACCGCGGTATGGAGCCGTTCATTCGAAGCGTTGGTGGCTACTATAAAGTTCTGCAACAGGGTATGCCGTCCGGGTTTGCCCCGCTTCAGATTGAACCGACCAAACGCAATATTGCCCTCATTAAAAACCTGTTCCGCATTTGTGTGGAAACCACCAATAACGGGCCTATCAGCGCAACGATGGCTACCGAACTGGCTGAAGGCGTTGATGCGGTTATGGGGGAAGGCTCACTTATTCCACGCGAGGCGCGCACCGTTACTATCCTGGACGGGTACGTGAATGAAGTTGTGGAAAATGGCGTATCACTGAAAGGGCTGCTGCGCGAATGGACGCGCGAAGGCCAGTATGGCTGGCTGTTTGACAATGATAAAGACAGCCTGGATCTCAGCGCGAATGATATTTTTGGCTTCGATTTATCCGAGTTTATCGCAGCCAAAGAGGAAGTATCCAGCCCGGCCCGTACTCCGCTCATGATGTACCTTCTGTACCGGGTACGTGACTCCATCGACGGCAAACGCCGCGTCATTCAGTGCTTTGACGAGTTCCACGCCTACCTTGACGATCCGGTTATCGAGCGTGAAGTTAAGCGTGGTATCAAAACTGACCGTAAGAAAGACGCTATCTATGTGTTTGCCACGCAGGAGCCGAACGATGCGCTGTCCAGCCGTATTGGCCGCACGATCATGTCGCAGACCGTCACAAAAATCTGCCTGCGCGATCCGGAAGCTATCCGAGAGGATTATGCCTTCCTTACTGATGCTGAATACGACGCGCTGATGTCGATTACCGAACACTCCAGACAGTTCCTGGTTAAACAAGGGCAACAGTCTGCGATTGCTTCTTTCAATCTCTACCCTCGCAACAGCGACGATATTGATGCAGATATTAAGACAATGGACAACGTTCTTAGCGTGTTGTCCGGTGAACCACAAAACGCCGAAATTGCGCATGAGCTGGTTGAACGGCTCGGTAATGACCCTGAAGTATGGCTCAAAGAATACTGGCGCCTGACGGCTTAACAACGAGGCAAAACACCATGAAAAAACACTGACGGCAGTATTGCTGACCACCGGCCTGATTCTGGGAGGCGCGCAAAGCGCTTCCGCAGGCATCATCGTGACCAACCCTACTGAGCTGGCTAAACAGGTCGAGCAGCTTCAGCAAATGGCGCAGCAGCTGGAGCAGCTTAAAAGCCAGCTGCAAACGCAGAAAAATATGTATGAGTCGATGGCAAAGACAACCAACCTGGGCGATCTGCTGGGGACGTCTACCAGCACGCTGGCAAATAATTTGCCGGACAACTGGAAGGAGATCTACAGCGACGCCATGAACTCCAGTTCTTCCGTCACGCCTTCAGTTAACAGCATGATGGGCCAGTTTAATGCGGAAGTTGACGACATGACGCCCAGCGAAGCAATTACCTACATGAACAAAAAGCTGGCTGAAAAAGGCGCTTATGACCGCGTTATGGCAGAAAAAGCCTACAACAACCAGATGCAGGAACTAACCGATATGCAGGAGCTGACGGAGCAGATTAAAACGACTCCAGACCTGAAATCGATTGCTGACTTACAGGCCCGTATCCAGACGTCACAGGGTGCTATTCAGGGTGAGCAGGCGAAGCTGAATCTGATGAACATGTTGCAGCAGTCACAGGACAAGCTATTACGTGCGCAGAAAGAACGTGCCACCCACAATTTTGTTTTTGGAACCGGCGGGGACGTTACCGCGTCACCTTCAATTAACTGAGGTAATTATGAAAAAACTACTGCTTGTTATCCCTTTCCTCCTGGTGGCCTGCGATGCCTCGCATGACGTGGAGTGGTACAAAAAACATGAGAAAGAGCGCAAGGCAACAATTCAGGAATGCAAGAAAGACGCGGATGAACTTCAGAAACCTGATTGCAAAAACGCGCGCGAAGCCGATCGTCAGCTGTTTGTGTTCGGCAAAAAAGACGGCGAAATCAATTCACCGAAAATTTAGGAGTAAGGAGGCAATATGGCATTCACCCTAGTCGCAGACATTTTCGCAAAAGTAGACGGGGCGATTACGTCAATGGTGAGCGCCAATGTTGCCACCATTATCTCTGATGTAACGCCTCTGATTGCCACCTGTCTGACAATCAAGCTGATGGTTCAGGGGATGTACTCAGCGTTTAATCCGGGGGCGGGCGACAGCCTGAGTTCGCTGATTAAAGAGTATCTTTCCATAGCCCTTATCCTGAGCTTTGCAACGGCGGGCGGCTGGTATCAACAGGAACTGGTCAACGTGGCGCTTCACCTGCCGGATGATTTTGCCGGGATACTGTCTGCCCCTAATAAAGTCGGTGCAAGTGGCGTACCGGCGATTATTGATAGCGGTATTGAAAAAGGTATCAAGATCGTCAACACCGCATGGGAAGCCGCAGACGTGTTTTCATCGAGCGGCCTGGCCGCGTATGCCATTGGCGGCATTATGATGATTGCTACCGTTGTGCTGGGCGGCCTCGGTGCGGGCTTTGTGATCATGGCTAAGATCCTTCTGGCCGTTACGCTTTGTTTTGGCCCGATTGCAATCTTCTGCCTGCTGTGGGGAGCGACAAAAAACATCTTTGCTCGCTGGCTGGCGTCGGTCATTAACTATGGCCTTGTCGTCGTCATTCTTGCGCTCGTGTTTGGTTTCATCATGCAGATGTTCGACAACCTCCTGTCCTCGATGAACTCTGATGCCGCTTACTCATCAATCACTGGTTCTATCTCCGCCTTATTACTGACGGTCATTTCCGTTTTCGTTCTGTTCCAGATTCCGCAAATTGCCGCCAGCTGGGGTAGCGGTATCAGCGCCGGAGTTGCTGACGCCGCACGCTCTACGGGTTCTTCCATGCAGGCGCTTGGCAATATGGGCAGCCACGGCATGTTTGGCGGTAATGCGTTCAGAGGCGGTAACAGTGGCGGCGGCCAGCAATCGGCAGGTGGAGGAAGTGGCAGCAACAGCGGAGGAAGCAGTGGTTCTAATTTAAGTGGTAAGGCAAGGGGCAGTCGCGGGAAGAAGGCTGCATAAAATTAAAACAAAAGTCGTTGAAATTGCAATTTCGGCGACTTATTATAATTAGTACGTTCAACAACCGATAATGGATGCCGTAATGCGCAGCTTATTGCTTATGGGAGTTCTTCTGATTAGCGCCTGTTCCAGCGGGCATAAACCGCCACCGGAGCCGGACTGGAGCAACACCGTTCCAGTAAACAAAACAATCCCGGTTGATACGCAAGGTGGTGCAAATGAAAGCTAATAAAAAAACAGGGCTTACACGTGAAGCCATTAAAGAGTTCAACGAAAGCCGTAAAGGGCTTGAAGTTGATCTGATGGATGAAGTGCTGAAGTCCCGGCGTACCGCCTGGATGGTTGCCACCGGTTCAGCGGTGGTAACTGTTTTTGCACTCTCTTTAGTTGGTTACGTGGTGCATAAGTACAGCCAGCCAATCCCCGCACATCTGCTAACGCTCAACGAGGCCACTCACGAAGTACAGCAGGTCAAGCTGACCCGCGACCAGACCTCTTATGGTGACGAAATTGATAAGTTCTGGCTGACACAATATGTCATTCACCGTGAGAGCTATGACTTCTATTCAGTTCAGGTCGACTATACGGCCGTTGGCTTAATGTCCACGCCGAACGTGGCAGAGTCTTACCAGAGCAAGTTCAAGGGCCGCAACGGTCTTGATAAGGTTCTGGGCGACAGTGAAACGACCCGCGTGAAGATTAACTCTGTGATCCTCGATAAACCGCACGGCGTAGCAACGATACGCTTTACTACGGTTCGCCGCGTGCGCAGCAATCCCGTTGATGATCAGCCGCAGCGCTGGATTGCCATTATGGGGTATGAATATAAATCGCTGGCGATGAATGCTGAGCAGCGTTATGTCAACCCGCTGGGTTTCCGCGTGACGAGTTATCGCGTCAACCCTGAAGTTAACTGAGGGCTGCCCCATGAAAAAACTACTTCTTTCAGCAGTCGTTTTGTCAGTCCTGGGAGGCGCGGCCACTAACGTTATGGCGCTTGAGGTTGGCCGCAATTCTCCTTATGACTATCGCATTAAAAGCGTTGTTTATAACCCTGTTAATGTGGTCAAAATTGACGCTATCGCCGGTGTGGCTACCCACATTGTTGTCGCGCCTGACGAAACCTATATCACTCATGCTTTTGGCGATTCTGAAAGCTGGACGTTTGCGCACAAAATGAACCATTTTTTTGTGAAGCCGAAACAGGCCATGAGTGATACCAACCTGGTGATCGTCACCGATAAGCGCACCTATAACATCGTCCTCCATTTCATCGGTGAAGAAACGAAGAAAAATGCAGACGGTACGGTATCAAAATCCTTTATTGAAACGCCGTGGGCTGTGCGCCAGGCCGTTCTTCAGCTGACCTATGAATATCCGTTTGAGCAGCAGGAAAAAGCCAAAAGCGCGGCTGATAAAAAACGCATTACGCAGAAGCTGAAGCAGACGGCTTTTGCGGGGGCGAAGAACTATCAGTACGTAATGAGCGAACAGCCTGAAATGCGCAGCATCCAGCCGGTTCACGTCTGGGATAACTACCGCTTTACCCGGTTTGAGTTTCCGGCCAATGCGGAGTTACCGCAGGTCTACATGATCTCGGCCAGTGGCAAAGAAACGCTGCCTAACTCTCATGTTGTGGGTGAGAACCGCAACATCATCGAGGTGGAAACCGTCGCTAAAGAGTGGCGTATTCGTCTGGGCGATAAAGTCGTTGGCGTTCGTAATAATAATTTCGCACCGGGCGCCGGTGCGGTAGCAACCGGTACGGCTTCCCCGGATGTGCGCAGGGTTCAAATTGGGGAGGATAACTGATGGCCCGTAAAAGTGTCGATGTAGATCAGGAACTCGATGAAAACACCGGAGACGGTGAATTTGAAAGCGAGCGTGGCGGATTTAAAGGCAGTAACCGCCGTTCGGCTCCTGGTATGAAAGCCTTTGTCATACTGATGGCGCTGCTTGCTTTGGTATTCATCGGGATTACGGTCATGGGTAAAATTCGCACCCCGGCTAAAGCTGAAGCTGATAAAGACGGTGGTAAAGCGCAACAGGCCAATACACTGCCAAACTACAGCTTTAACAGCGATCCTGATGTTAATAAACCTGCAACTGCGCAGAATAGCGCCACTGATGCCCGTGCTGTGCAGGCTGCCGCACAGGCAGATGCAGATGCGGGCAGCAGCAATACCGCCGCGCGTACCTCTAATAAGCGTAAAGAACCTTCGCCTGAAGAACTGGCTATGCAGCGTCGTCTGGGCGGCGAGCTGGCCCAGACTAATCAGGCGGCTACAAGCAATAGTCCCGGAGTGCAGCCCCAGGACAACGAAACAAGCGAAGGTAGTTCAGCACTCGCTAAAAACCTGACTCCTGCAAGGCTGAAGGCTAGCCGCGCTGGAGTCATGGCTAATCCCAGCCTGACTGTTCCGAAAGGCAAAATGATCCCCTGTGGTACCGGCACCGAGCTGGATACCACTGTTCCGGGTCAGGTTTCCTGCCGGGTTTCACAGGACGTTTACTCAGCTGATGGACTCGTTAGGCTGATTGATAAAGGCTCATGGGTTGACGGGCAGATTACCGGTGGTATCAAAGACGGCCAGGCGCGCGTGTTTGTTCTCTGGGAGCGTATCCGCAATGACCAGGACGGGACAATCGTTAATATTGACAGTGCCGGAACGAACTCACTCGGCAGCGCGGGGATTCCGGGCCGGTGGATACCCATATGTGGGAGCGTCTGCGTGGTGCGATCATGATTTCGTTGTTCTCTGACACCTTAACGGCGCTGGTTAACCAGACGCAGAGTAATAACATTCAGTACAACAGCACAGAAAACAGCGGTGAGCAGCTGGCGTCTGAAGCACTTCGCTCTTACATGTCTATCCCCCTACCCTCTACGATCAGCAGGGTGATGCGGTGAGCATTTTTGTTGCCCGCGACCTCGATTTCAGCGGCGTTTATACGCTCGCAGACAACTAAAAAGTGGGCGCTTAGCGCCCGCTTTTCTTCAGGAGTAATCATGACTGATGCAGCTTTCTATCAACTTGGCCCACTGCGCGAGTATTTAGAAGATCCTACTGTTTTTGAAATTCGCATTAACTGCTTTCAGGAAGTTATCTGTGATACGTTCAGCGGCCGCAGGGTTGTGCAGAACGCGGCAATTACGGCAGATTTTATTAGGAACCTTGCTAAATCGTTGGTGAGCAGCAACAAGCTGACCATGCAGGCCATTAATGACGTGATCCTGCCTGGCGGGATCAGGGGCGTTATCTGTCTGCCCCCTGCGGTGATTGACGGTACAACGGCCGTAGCGTTTCGTAAGGATTTGGCGGCCGATAAAAATCTGGAGCAGCTGACCAGCGAGGGGATTTTCAGTGACTGCCGGAAGATTACCGGCAGCAAGCAAAGCCTAACGGATGATGATTTTTTCCTTAAAGAGCTGCACAGCAGCGAAAAATGGCCCGCATTCCTGCAAACCGCCGTTGAGAAGAAACGCACTATCGTGATCTGCGGTGAAACCGGGTCGGGGAAAACGGTACTCACGCGCGCGCTGTTAAAATCGCTACATAAAGACGAGCGTGTAATTATTTTAGAGGACGTTCACGAAGTCACGGTCGATCACGTTGTAGAAGCCGTTTATATGATGTACGGCGATGCAGGAAAGATCGGCCGCGTCAGCGCCACTGATGCCCTGCGAGCCTGTATGCGTCTGACACCGGGCCGTATCATCATGACTGAGCTTAGGGATGATGCTGCGTGGGATTATCTTAAAGCACTTAATACCGGCCATCCAGGCGGTGTTATGTCAACGCACGCTAACTCTGCGCGCGATGCCTTTAACCGTATTGGGCTGCTTATCAAGGCGACCCCTATCGGCCGTATGCTCGATATGAGCGATATTATGCGAATGCTCTACTCCACCATTGACGTTGTGGTGCATATGGAAAAGCGGAAAATCAAAGAAATTTATTTTGACCCTGAATATAAAATGCAGTGTGTGAACGGGAGCCTGTAATGAAAAACTTAGCAACCTGGCTTCTGGCCGCAGCATTTACGACAGCCGCCCTGCCCGCCTTTGCGGTGGAACCATCCGTTCAGGTTGGCTACTCGCCTGAAGGAAGCGCCCGCGTTCTCGTCCTGAGCGCCATTGACTCCGCAAAAACCTCGATACGGATGATGGCTTATTCTTTTACCGCCCCGGATATTATGAAGGCACTGGTAGCAGCCAAAAAACGGGGAGTTGATGTGAAAATCGTAATTGATGAAAGGGGCAATACGGGGCGCGCCAGCATTGCGGCCATGAACTACATAGCGAACAGCGGCATCCCTTTGCGTACTGACAGTGATTTCCCTATCCAGCATGACAAGGTGATCATCGTGGATAATGTGACCGTTGAAACTGGCAGCTTTAATTTCACCAAAGCGGCCGAAACGAAAAACTCGGAGAATGCGGTGGTGATCTGGAACATGCCTAAGCTCGCTGAATCATTCCTCGAACACTGGCAAGACCGCTGGAATCGGGGGAGAGACTACCGTTCCAGCTACTGAATACTGACCGCCGAAAGGCGGTTTTTTTTGTTCAAAGAAACTGATCTCAGTATCGCGCACGGGGCAGCTGGCCAACGTCGCCGGCATCGCGCCGGCAAAAATCGAAAAACAGAAATATCAGCAAGATAGCTTAAACAGGTGTCGGGAAATTTCGTTGAGATATTTTGAAGGAATCACAGTGTAAGCAGGCGGCCTATTTCAAAAAAGGCGGCTGTACGGTAGTCACTGACTCTCTCGCAGATCTTCCCGCTCATGTACCAGTAATACCCGTCAGTGCTGACAATATCGAGCAAATACCGCATATCATAAACCGTATCGGGTATTACCTCACCCTCACCGGCCAGAACGCCGCTGGCAATAGAATGGTTCCCTCCTCGTACAAAGCCTATCCGCCAGGGCAACCACAAAGTAACGCGGTGGTTAATATCCTGTACCCACGGATTGCCCTTAGCGCTGCCTATATGGGGTCTGAGGTCCAACCATGCGAAAAACCACGTTAAGAAAGCAACCTTCTGAAAAGGCGACGTTTATCAGTTTTTTTTCCGGCCATAAAGGGGGCGGAAATTATTCCCTGCACGGGTATTCGCAAGGATTTCGGTAGTGCTCTGGCTCTGCCCCCCATAACCTGGCGGACAGAGCATGATTGGGAAAGCGGTACCCTCACGGCAGAAACGATTGACGCAGGCTATATTTCTATTATTCTGGAAATATAGATAAAGGAGGTATTATGGATTTAAACACTGCTGCAAACGCACTTCGAGAACTGGGCCACCCGACACGTCTCAGCATATACCGGGAGCTGGTCAGGGCGGGTCATGAAGGCCTGCCGGTTGGCGAACTGCAGAAGCACCTTGAGATTCCTGCCTCCACGCTCAGCCATCATCTTTCAGCGCTGATATCCGCTGGACGGCACTGTTGCAAATAGTCGGTGGTGATAAACTTATCATCCCCTTTTGCTGATGGAGCTGCACATGAACCCATTCAAAGGCCGGCATTTTCAGCGTGACATCATTCTGTGGGCCGTACGCTGGTACTGCAAATACGGCATCAGTTACCGTGAGCTGCAGGAGATGCTGGCTGAACGCGGAGTGAATGTCGATCACTCCACGATTTACCGCTGGGTTCAGCGTTATGCGCCTGAAATGGAAAAACGGCTGCGCTGGTACTGGCGTAACCCTTCCGATCTTTGCCCGTGGCACATGGATGAAACCTACGTGAAGGTCAATGGCCGCTGGGCGTATCTGTACCGGGCCGTCGACAGCCGGGGCCGCACTGTCGATTTTTATCTCTCCTCCCGTCGTAACAGCAAAGCTGCATACCGGTTTCTGGGTAAAATCCTCAACAACGTGAAGAAGTGGCAGATCCCGCGATTCATCAACACGGATAAAGCGCCCGCCTATGGTCGCGCGCTTGCTCTGCTCAAACGCGAAGGCCGGTGCCCGTCTGACGTTGAACACCGACAGATTAAGTACCGGAACAACGTGATTGAATGCGATCATGGCAAACTGAAACGGATAATCGGCGCCACGCTGGGATTTAAATCCATGAAGACGGCTTACGCCACCATCAAAGGTATTGAGGTGATGCGTGCACTACGCAAAGGCCAGGCCTCAGCATTTTATTATGGTGATCCCCTGGGCGAAATGCGCCTGGTAAGCAGAGTTTTTGAAATGTAAGGCCTTTGAATAAGACAAAAGGCTGCCTCATCGCTAACTTTGCAACAGTGCCGAAGCAGATTATGCGTTCTCATAATGCGATACACCCGCTTTGCATTAACCACAGGCAGGCCGTCCCGCTCCGACTCCCGTCGCAGCAGCGCCCACACACGGCGATAACCATACGTCGGCAGGTCAGCCACCGCCATGTTTATCCGGGACAATACGGTGGTATCGTCAGAACGGGGCTGCCGTCTGCGATCCTGTCAGTCAGATGGCCGGTGAACCCGAATGCTCAACTGCGCACGCGACACGCCAAGACTTCTGCAAACGTCGCTTATTCGTCGTTCCCAGGCAACGAGGGCGCATGCGCAATCCATTTTTTTGCCCGGCCGAACTCCACGGCCTCTTTGAGTATCTCGGCTTCCATCGTCTTTTTGCCCAGAAGGCGCTGGAGTTCGCGAATTTGCTTATTGGCGGCAGCGAGTTCGGAGGCCGGCACCACTTCCTCGCCCGATGCAACAGCCGTCAGTGAACCGTCTTAATATTGCTTGCGCCATTTGAATATCTGGTTTGCATTGATGCCATGCAGGCGCGCGACATGAGACACGGTCATACCGGGCTCCATAGTCTGCTGAATAATGGCAATTTTTTCCTGCGGTGTACGACGCCGACGCCGCTCAGGTCCTGATAACACTCCAACCATCTTATCGTTCTGACTGGTATTAAACATAGTTCCAAGACTACCTCTTATTTTAAGAGAGTCGAAGTGTCTGGTGATCTATGGGGCCAGTCTAGCCCTCTTCCAAGTGTAGGGAGATATAGTCAAAGTTTGCTTCTCCGCCGATGAGTCCGCCCTGCGTCGGATAGTCCGATTTTTTACCGGCGAAGCACGGCTCTCCTAACCCTATCTAAAGCGAATAACTTTTTTCAACAGGGCCGCGTGCCAATGCAAGAGCGATAGGCGCTCTACGCGCCAATTTGACCACTTAAAACAGGTAAATTGAGGGGTTGTAATGTGTTGATGTAACAGGCTTTTATTTTAATGTCTTGGCATATGTATAATGGTAGTCTAGCCCTCCTTTCAACAAGGAGTACTCATGGAAACCTACAATCATACATATCGGCACCACAACTTTTCACATAAAGACTTAAGTGATCTCACCTTCACCGCTTGCACATTCATTCGCAGCGACTTTCGACGTGCTAACTTGCGTGATACGACATTCGTCAACTGCAAGTTCATTGAACAGGGTGATATCGAAGGCTGCCACTTTGATGTCGCAGATCTTCGTGATGCAAGTTTCCAACAATGCCAACTTGCGATGGCAAACTTCAGTAATGCCAATTGCTACGGTATAGAGTTCCGTGCGTGTGATTTAAAAGGTGCCAACTTTTCCCGAACAAACTTTGCCCATCAAGTGAGTAATCGTATGTACTTTTGCTCAGCATTTATTTCTGGATGTAATCTTTCCTATGCCAATATGGAGAGGGTTTGTTTAGAAAAATGTGAGTTGTTTGAAAATCGCTGGATAGGAACGAACCTAGCGGGTGCATCACTGAAAGAGTCAGACTTAAGTCGAGGTGTTTTTTCCGAAGATGTCTGGGGGCAATTTAGCCTACAGGGTGCCAATTTATGCCACGCCGAACTCGACGGTTTAGATCCCCGCAAAGTCGATACATCAGGTATCAAAATTGCAGCCTGGCAGCAAGAACTGATTCTCGAAGCACTGGGTATTGTTGTTTATCCTGACTAATTGCTTTGATGTGTGATTTTAAACGCTCAAATTTATAAAACGAATAATATTGTCAACCTTGCAATAATAGACATAGGGACAACCATGTATAAATTTTTACCCTCAGGCGTCTTCACAATAGAGCCATATAGCAGTGGGTCACTTAGTGGGCTTAATTTTTCCATTAAAGATAATATTAATATTGCTCAGTATAAAACATCATATGGTAGCCCATCTTGGCAAGTAAACATAAGGCTGCCATTTATAAGGCACTGTTGCAAAAATGTGGAGGTGATAGGGGTACTACGCCGGAACCCCAGATTTTTCCGTCCGTTCAAATTATCCACGGTTGAACAGCTTGATCCCGTCCGCCCGCAGTTGACCAACAGGGGAAATATGCCTGTACAAAGTTTGCCGGGTTATCCCAAGTTCCTGGCATAGCGTACTGACCTTTGTTTCTGATTGTCCCATTGATGCCATTGCCAGTCGCAGTTTGACTGGCGTCATTTTATAAGGTCGGCCGCCGTTCCGCCCACGGGCTCTTGCTGATGCCAGACCTGCAGTCGTTCTTTCAGCAATCAGTTCGCGCTCAAACTCCGCCAGTGCGGCAAAGATACCGAAGACAAGCTTGCCAGCGGCCGTTGTTGTGTCGATAGTCGCCCCGTGACCGGTCAGCACTTTCAGACCGGTCCCCCTCGCGGTCAGGTCGTGCACTGTATTAATGAGATGACGAAGATCACGACCGAGGCGGTCCAGCTTCCATACGACCAGCGTGTCTCCGGGTCGTAGTGCTTTCAGACAGGCTGTAAGTCCAGGACGCTCTTCTCGTTTGCCCGATGCCCGGTCCTCATAAAAATGTGCGGCATCAACACCTGCGGCGATCAGTGCATCACGTTGTAAATCATTCGTCTGCGAACCATCCGCTTTTGACATCCGAATATATCCGATGAACATATTTCCTCTGTCACATATACGTTCGATTATGTGACATTCTGATTTGGGTACCATAATCTGTCAACGGTAGTCACATTACCCGTAATTTAAATTATGACACGTAAAGGTTCTATGTTAATGATAATGTGACAAGCGCGTTTAAATAGGCATAAGGATCAGAGATGCCTACTAAAAATAAGCTCCTCAGTATTCTTTCGGACGCCGAGCAGGAAGCGCTCTATGGTCTACCTGATTTCGATGATGCACAGCGGCTGGAGTTTCTGGCGCTGAATGAATATGAACTGGCGCTGGCCTGCAGTCGCCGGGGGCTTCACGCTCAAATTTATTGCATCATCCAGATCGGAGAGCATGAAAAACCTCGGGGCAGCCATCGAATGATGCCATCTACAGGGGTTAAAATAACCACCATCATTTCATAACAATACCTGCTGACTATGAAGATCTACGTCATCAAAATAGCAGTTCATGGAGTCAGTCCGATGGTCTGGCGTCGGCTGAGAATTGCTGCCGACACGTCACTGGCCGCGCTTCACTTCATTTTCCAGATAGTGCAGGGCTGGGGGGACGACCATCTCCATCAATTTCACATTTATGGCAAAGATTACGGTATCTCCTACGAAGGAGGCATCGGTTTTGTCGATAATCCGTTCCGGGTCGTGATTGATGATTTTGCTTTTGATGCTGGCGATCGCTTTACCTATGAATACAATTTCTTTGAGCACTGGCTTCATGACATTCGTGTTGAGGCCATTTATGAAAACTCTACGCTGAAAGCGCCGTTTTGTATAAGCGGCCATGGTATGCCCGGAGCCACAGCTGCGGATGAGTTCGATAAAACCCTGGCGTTTCTTGAAGCTATCGTTAATGCGGATGATGAAACAACGGTCGGCGAGATCCGCCTTTTGCTGACGACCTGGATGCTGTCAGGTTCAACCGCCACAAAATCAACCGGCAACTGAGCAGGCTCGACCTTGCATCTCCGGTACTGGAGCCTGAAGTTATCTGGCTGGGCCGTCGTCGCTGACTGATGTCTATAAAGGTATACGTTTTCAGCATGCCTCTCAGATCCCCGAAAAATGTCTATAAACCTCCCTAAATCAGTGTTTATGGATTATTCTTTAAATCTCTATGATGTTTAAAGACCTTCCGGAGGTTTTGCGTGCAATATGCCTACATCAGGGTAAGCTCGGCCGATCAGAATACGGCCCGTCAGGAAGAGGCATTGTCAAAGGCGGGTTTTCAGCCTGATAAAATTTGTGTTGAGCATGCCAGCGCGAAGGACACAAACCGCCCGGGGTTACAGGAACTCCTGGGGCAATTACGCCCTGGTGATACGCTTCTGGTTCATTCCATCGATCGCCTTTGCCGGAATATGTCGGATATGTGCGCTGTCACCACCCGGCTTCGTGACCAGGGCGTTACCCTTATTTTTCTGAAAGAGCAGCTGACGTTCAGCGCCGGCACAAACAATCCGATGCAGGAACTGCAGCTGCACATGATGTCGGCATTCAGCCAGTTTGAACGAGCCTTACTGAAGGAAAGGCAGGCCGACGGCATCGCCGCGAAAAAAGCACGGGGTGAAAAAACAGGGCGCCCCGGCGCCGATATCAAAAAGATCCAGGAAATTGACGCACTCAGAAGCAGAGGGGTCAGGCTCAGGATCGCCTGCGACCATGCGGGCCTTGGCGTTTCCACATATTATAAGCTTCGTCACCAGATGAACAACCAGTAGCCGGGAGATAGTCATCCACCACAGCAGGAGGCAATGATGCAACTGACGCTCCAGATAGTCATCACCGATGAATCAGGCTCCAGTCGAACGGAGGAACTGATGACAATCCAGAAATCAGGGGAGACCCGGAACGACATCGGATTATCGGTGTCAGAATCCAAGCTGTTGCTGAATACGGTCCAGCAGTCGGTGGTCCAGCTGCAGGCAGACGAATATACTCAACACCATATCCGGTGCCCTCACTGCCTTGCTGCGCGCAGAATCAAAGGCAAACAGAAAATACGGTACCGGACGCTGTTTGGCGTTATTCCGGTATCCGGGCTTCGGGTGTACCGGTGCCGTTGTGAAGAGAGTGATACAAAGACAGTCAGTTTGCTCAGCGACTGGGCCGGCGATTATTCTCACCCGGCACTGAAATATATTGAAACCCGCTGGGCCTCGATGATCTCCTATGAAATGACGACTCGTCTGCTGAAAGATATTCTGCCGGTGGGCCACAGCCTGAATGCCTCAACGGTGAGGAATCATTTATGCCAGGTGGCGCAGCGTCTTGACGCTGAGGCTGAAGCTCATTCAGGTTTTCTTTCCGGCTGCCCCCGCGACTGGGGGAACCTGCCCAGGCCAGGAAAACCGCTTGTGGTGGGTATAGATGGTGGTTATGTTCGCGATCGGGATGACAAAAAGCGTAATTTTGAAATTATTGCCGGGAAGTCTTTTTCCGTTGGTGCGCCTGCTGACACCCGCCGCTTCGGTTTTGTTCAGAAGGATGACTGTCATCCGGAACGCAGGCTCATGACCCACCTTTCAGCGCAGGGAATGCAGGCCAACCAGCAGATATTTTTTCTGTCCGACGGCGCGGATAATCTCAGGGACCTCCAGTTCGGTATGTACCCTGAGTCAACGCATGTGCTGGACTGGTTTCATATCACCATGAGGCTGACGGTGCTCATGCAATATGCCCGGGGACTGCTGGTATCAGATCCAGAGGCGGGGAGTAAAGTTCTGGCACTGCTGGAAAGCATTAAACGATATCTCTGGCATGGCAATGTTGTCGCTGCGCTGGAACATATTGATAATTGCGTTATGTATTGCGATGACCCTGAACTCAGCTATCCTAGCCTGAAATCCCTGCAAAAACATCTGGATGAAATGTATACCTACATCCGGAATAATAAGATGATGATCCCAAACTACGGCGAAATGCGTCGGTACGGAGAGCCGGTATCAACCGCGTTTGTGGAATCCACGATCAATGAAGTGATCGCCAGACGAATGGCCAAAAAGCAGCAGATGCAGTGGAGCAGAAAAGGGGCTCATTATTTGTTACAGACCCGGACCGCCGTTTTGAATAACGAACTGCAGGATAAATTTGTCTGCTGGTATCCGGGTTTTCAAAGTGACGGAAGGGACCAGCGATGGCAGCATAGCTCACGCTGCCCCAATATTTTTTATGCTCTCACATCTATGGGGTTCTAGGGATTTTCCGTCCAAAAACGACAAAGTGCTCTGGAGGCCGCGCCGTCCGTGGCCTCCAGAGGGGTATTACTTTTCGCTGACGGGTAAATATCCCTCGATTGAGCGCATAAGCTCCTCCAGATCTGGCAATTTTTCGCTCAATTCGAAGTGGTAAGTCCCCTTGAGGTTAATGTTGTGCCAGGCCACAGGGGATGCCTGTTTGACGATATCTATTCTCTTGGTATCTCCTTGGTATTCGAAGCTGGTCAACAGCTGGCTGAGTATCCTGGAGTTGAAGTAAACGATGGCATTGGTGACCAGGCGAGCGCACTCATTCCATAGCTGGATTTCTTCGTCTGAACTGCCCCGGAACTGATCCCCATTGACGCTGCTCACGGCCCGACGCAGTTGGTGATAGGCCTCTCCCCGGTTCAGCGCGCGCTGAACATAGTTTCTTAAACTGGCATCATCGATGTAGCACAGTAGATAATTCGCTTTCACCAGGCGATTGTATTCCGTCAGGGCTTCCAGCAGCGGGTGATTGCGCTTGTACTCCGAGAGCTTTCTCACCAAGGTGGCTTGCGTTGTTTTCCGCTGCTTAAGTGATACTGCAATCCGTTGGATGGTATCCCAGTGCTGCGCAATACGATGGGTATTGATTGGCTTTTTTAAGCACAGCTGAATTCGGTGTTCTTTGTCTTCCTTGACATCAAACATGTCATTGATCACTTTGCCAACCTGGGCATAGCGTGGGGCAAACTGGTATCCGAACAGATCCAGTAACGCGAAGTTCACATGGTTCACCCCATGGGTATCGGTTGAGAGCACATCCGGAATGATGTCTGACGTATTGCTCATCAACAAATCAAAGATGTAGTGCGATTCATGTTCGTTGGCGCCGATCACTCTGGCGTTGATCGCAGCGTGATTGGCGATCAAGGTCATGGCAGAAACACCTTTTTGAGTGCCAAAGTACTTCGACGAATAACGGGTTTTGAAGGTCTCGCGCCGGGCTTCGAACTTTTGACCATCGGCACTGGCGTGGATCACATCTTCCTGGATGTTGTAGTACCGGAAGATGGGTAGCTTGGCTGTCGCGTTATTGATGTTGTCGTTAGCAGCATTCAATGTTTCCAGGCGAAGATAGTTCGCCTGGATAGTGCTGAGCTGATCATAGGTACGATCAGAGATCTGTGCCATGCCGTAAATGCCTTGATTGGTTGCATTGCCGACCAGAATTGCCAACAGGTCATATTCATGGGAACGGCTTCTGGATTGGGAACCCAGCACATGAGCGAAGCAGTCAATGAAACCGGTGTCACGATCAACCATGCGCAGTACATCCGCAATCCCCGTTGTGGGAATTTGCTGGAAGAAGGGATTGTTGACCAGATGATGTTTGCTGGCCGAAGGCAGGCGCCAGAAGCGTTTACCCTGCGGATTACGCAAGATGATATTCCGGTTGTCTTCCTGTTCAAGATATTCGCCGACTTCGTACAAACGGGTATCCAATTCCATGGCCATCTGTTTGATCAGCTTTTCAGGCTCCTCCGCTAATTTTGTAAAATGGCTCTGTTGAAGCAGCGTATATTTGTTTTTTCGCCAATGTTCCCCGTCGATCAGGTCGGCGTCGAGTGCCCGGTATTTAGTGATATCAGGCAGCGTCAGCTGGCCATTCAGGCGATCAGGAATCTGTTGATAGAGGAACCACTCATAACGATCGATCAGGATATTCCCTTCACCATCCAGCAGGAATTCACGTGATTTTTTGAAAGGAGTCTGGTGTCGGCAGTTTGCAACTGAGCGTCCTGGCCGTTGAGTTCGTTTTGTGTTTTCGCCAAGGCGGCCGCTAAGTGCTGGGTGCCGTCGCAGCCTTCGAAGCGCAGACATAGGAACAACTCTCGCAGCAAACCTTTCCGCAGACTTTCTTTCTCGTCGCAGTACTGCCACATGGCTTCATCGACCGATCGTCGCTGCTCGTTCAGGAAGAGACATACAGATTCCAGATCCCTTTTGGTCAGCAGGCTCAGTGCTTGCTGTCTTACTGTTGCAAACGGTAGTTGCAGATCAATGCTGTCATCAATGAACAGGTGCAGTACTTCAGCTGCCTTGCTGACATTTTTAGCTGCTTTTTGCCAATCCTTAAACACCGCTTCCTGCGCATAATCCTTTGCCTTCTGTTTGGTCTGTCTGACATGATGCACAAAGCCATCGGCAATACGTTCCAGCGCTTGCTGCCATCGCGTTTGAAGATAGCACAATAAATACAGCCATTGGCTGCCTACGGTTTGACGTTTCAGTTTGGCACCGTAGTAGTCGACTTTCTCTGCCAGGTGTTGCAGATTTTTCTGCGACAGTGATAGCGTGCTCAACAGCAGATCCACTTCCGGCATCCAATGCTGGATATGGCGATAGACAATCAGTTCTTTCTCCAACTCGGTTCCGGTGAAGTTACGAGCCGATTGTCGCAACTGTCGGAACGGCAGTGGACCTGTGCCGTTCACGAGCTCCGCCAGTGCTTGCTTAAGACCGCGTGACATTGCACGCTCAAGGTGCGCGGCCATGTGTTCCTGTTCGTCTCCCACCACCTGACTGATGATCTTTTGCAGCGTGCTGTAGGCAGGATTGCGATCTTCTGCCCCGAACAATATTCAATGGCCGCATCGAAGAGGTGCCTAGGCGCTGTCCAGGCTCTGGCTTGCTGGGATAAGTAATCTCTCAACGCCGCTCCATGGTCTTTGACATTCCAGCGCTGGTAGTTGCAGAGCTGGAAAACACGTTGGTAAATCCGTTCGTTCTCTTTTGGCGTGAGATTAAAGGGTCTACAGCCTGGGCCTGGTAGAACGGTTTGATAAACGTATTTGAGGTCCTGCTTGATCTGATGAAAGCCGGGATTCAGCACCACCGGCTTGGCTTTGAAATAGCCCAGCAGTACCACCAGCATGTAACGCTGGCCCCGATGACGGAGGCTTTTAGCGATCGCCAGTTCCTTATCGTTCAGCGAGAAAAAGAAGCGTTGGTCGGCGGAGGTGAAAGCGGGGGGTCCATATAACTCATCTTGTTCTGCCTCGGACAAGATTTGGACACGTTCTTCGAATGCCATGGATTTAGCCCAAAAAGACTAAATCTTACTCAAACAGAGCCCAAATAGGGATCTCGAAAAAAGTAATACCCCTCTGGAGGCCACAGACGGCGGGGCCTCCAGAGCACTTTGTCGTTTTTGGACGGAAAATCCCTAGAACCCCAGATGCGCGAGAGCATAAAAAATATTGGGGCAGCGTGAGCTATGCTGCCATCGCTGGTCCCTTCCCGTCACTTTGAAAACCCGGATACCAGCAGACAAATTTATCCTGCAGTTCGTTATTCAAAACGGCGGTCCGGGTCTGTAACAAATAATGAGCCCCTTTTCTGCTCCACTGCATCTGCTGCTTTTTGGCCATTCGTCTGGCGATCACTTCATTGATCGTGGATTCCACAAACGCGGTTGATACCGGCTCTCCGTACCGACGCATTTCGCCGTAGTTTGGGATCATCATCTTATTATTCCGGATGTAGGTATACATTTCATCCAGATGTTTTTGCAGGGATTTCAGGCTAGGATAGCTGAGTTCAGGGTCATCGCAATACATAACGCAATTATCAATATGTTCCAGCGCAGCGACAACATTGCCATGCCAGAGATATCGTTTAATGCTTTCCAGCAGTGCCAGAACTTTACTCCCCGCCTCTGGATCTGATACCAGCAGTCCCCGGGCATATTGCATGAGCACCGTCAGCCTCATGGTGATATGAAACCAGTCCAGCACATGCGTTGACTCAGGGTACATACCGAACTGGAGGTCCCTGAGATTATCCGCGCCGTCGGACAGAAAAAATATCTGCTGGTTGGCCTGCATTCCCTGCGCTGAAAGGTGGGTCATGAGCCTGCGTTCCGGATGACAGTCATCCTTCTGAACAAAACCGAAGCGGCGGGTGTCAGCAGGCGCACCAACGGAAAAAGACTTCCCGGCAATAATTTCAAAATTACGCTTTTTGTCATCCCGATCGCGAACATAACCACCATCTATACCCACCACAAGCGGTTTTCCTGGCCTGGGCAGGTTCCCCAGTCGCGGGGGCAGCCGGAAAGAAAACCTGAATGAGCTTCAGCCTCAGCGTCAAGACGCTGCGCCACCTGGCATAAATGATTCCTCACCGTTGAGGCATTCAGGCTGTGGCCCACCGGCAGAATATCTTTCAGCAGACGAGTCGTCATTTCATAGGAGATCATCGAGGCCCAGCGGGTTTCAATATATTTCAGTGCCGGGTGAGAATAATCGCCGGCCCAGTCGCTGAGCAAACTGACTGTCTTTGTATCACTCTCTTCACAACGGCACCGGTACACCCGAAGCCCGGATACCGGAATAACGCCAAACAGCGTCCGGTACCGTATTTTCTGTTTGCCTTTGATTCTGCGCGCAGCAAGGCAGTGAGGGCACCGGATATGGTGTTGAGTATATTCGTCTGCCTGCAGCTGGACCACCGACTGCTGGACCGTATTCAGCAACAGCTTGGATTCTGACACCGATAATCCGATGTCGTTCCGGGTCTCCCCTGATTTCTGGATTGTCATCAGTTCCTCCGTTCGACTGGAGCCTGATTCATCGGTGATGACTATCTGGAGCGTCAGTTGCATCATTGCCTCCTGCTGTGGTGGATGACTATCTCCCGGCTACTGGTTGTTCATCTGGTGACGAAGCTTATAATATGTGGAAACGCCAAGGCCCGCATGGTCGCAGGCGATCCTGAGCCTGACCCCTCTGCTTCTGAGTGCGTCAATTTCCTGGATCTTTTTGATATCGGCGCCGGGGCGCCCTGTTTTTTCACCCCGTGCTTTTTCGCGGCGATGCCGTCGGCCTGCCTTTCCTTCAGTAAGGCTCGTTCAAACTGGCTGAATGCCGACATCATGTGCAGCTGCAGTTCCTGCATCGGATTGTTTGTGCCGGCGCTGAACGTCAGCTGCTCTTTCAGAAAAATAAGGGTAACGCCCTGGTCACGAAGCCGGGTGGTGACAGCGCACATATCCGACATATTCCGGCAAAGGCGATCGATGGAATGAACCAGAAGCGTATCACCAGGGCGTAATTGCCCCAGGAGTTCCTGTAACCCCGGGCGGTTTGTGTCCTTCGCGCTGGCATGCTCAACACAAATTTTATCAGGCTGAAAACCCGCCTTTGACAATGCCTCTTCCTGACGGGCCGTATTCTGATCGGCCGAGCTTACCCTGATGTAGGCATATTGCACGCAAAACCTCCGGAAGGTCTTTAAACATCATAGAGATTTAAAGAATAATCCATAAACACTGATTTAGGGAGGTTTATAGACATTTTTTCGGGGATCTGAGAGGCATGCTGAAAACGTATACCTTTATAGACATCAGTCAGCGACGACGGCCCAGCCAGATAACTTCAGGCTCCAGTACCGGAGATGCAAGGTCGAGCCTGCTCAGTTGCCGGTTGATTTTGTGGCGGTTGAACCTGACAGCATCCAGGTCGTCAGCAAAAGGGCGGATCTCGCCGACCGTTGTTTCATCATCCGCATTAACGATAGCTTCAAGAAACGCCAGGGTTTTATCGAACTCATCCGCAGCTGTGGCTCCGGGCATACCATGGCCGCTTATACAAAACGGCGCTTTCAGCGTAGAGTTTTCATAAATGGCCTCAACACGAATGTCATGAAGCCAGTGCTCAAAGAAATTGTATTCATAGGTAAAGCGATCGCCAGCATCAAAAGCAAAATCATCAATCACGACCCGGAACGGATTATCGACAAAACCGATGCCTCCTTCGTAGGAGATACCGTAATCTTTGCCATAAATGTGAAATTGATGGAGATGGTCGTCCCCCCAGCCCTGCACTATCTGGAAAATGAAGTGAAGCGCGGCCAGTGACGTGTCGGCAGCAATTCTCAGCCGACGCCAGACCATCGGACTGACTCCATGAACTGCTATTTTGATGACGTAGATCTTCATAGTCAGCAGGTATTGTTATGAAATGATGGTGGTTATTTTAACCCCTGTAGATGGCATCATTCGATGGCTGCCCCGAGGTTTTTCATGCTCTCCAGATGCGCGAAATGCCGAGTGAAGCCCGTCCATTCGTCCACCTCCAGCAGCAGTTCGGTGATCTTGACGTGCGGCAGGATCATTGCCGTCTGGTCGATCAGCGCTTGGGCGGTGTCGGGTACCGCCGCGTCGAGCGGCGTGATCTTCAAGCCTGACTCGGTGATGATGGCGTCCGGCAGCTCGTTGGCCGTCGCCATACGGTTGACGGTGGCAAGCTGTGTTTCCAGCAGCGTCAGCCGGTCGTTCAGGTACCGGTTGCAGTCGGTGGCCACGGCCAGCGGCAATTCGCTGGCCTGCTTGAGGCTGGCGAATTTCGCGGGCGGCACCAGGTAGTCCTCGAAGTCCTTGAACTGGCGCGACCCCTGCACCCAGATGTCGCCGGAACGCAACGCGTTCTTCATCTCCGACAGCGCGCACAGTTCGTAGGGCACTGTTGCAAAGTTAGCGATGAGGCAGCCTTTTGTCTTATTCAAAGGCCTTACATTTCAAAAACTCTGCTTACCAGGCGCATTTCGCCCAGGGGATCACCATAATAAAATGCTGAGGCCTGGCCTTTGCGTAGTGCACGCATCACCTCAATACCTTTGATGGTGGCGTAAGCCGTCTTCATGGATTTAAATCCCAGCGTGGCGCCGATTATCCGTTTCAGTTTGCCATGATCGCATTCAATCACGTTGTTCCGGTACTTAATCTGTCGGTGTTCAACGTCAGACGGGCACCGGCCTTCGCGTTTGAGCAGAGCAAGCGCGCGACCATAGGCGGGCGCTTTATCCGTGTTGATGAATCGCGGGATCTGCCACTTCTTCACGTTGTTGAGGATTTTACCCAGAAACCGGTATGCAGCTTTGCTGTTACGACGGGAGGAGAGATAAAAATCGACAGTGCGGCCCCGGCTGTCGACGGCCCGGTACAGATACGCCCAGCGGCCATTGACCTTCACGTAGGTTTCATCCATGTGCCACGGGCAAAGATCGGAAGGGTTACGCCAGTACCAGCGCAGCCGTTTTTCCATTTCAGGCGCATAACGCTGAACCCAGCGGTAAATCGTGGAGTGATCGACATTCACTCCGCGTTCAGCCAGCATCTCCTGCAGCTCACGGTAACTGATGCCGTATTTGCAGTACCAGCGTACGGCCCACAGAATGATGTCACGCTGAAAATGCCGGCCTTTGAATGGGTTCATGTGCAGCTCCATCAGCAAAAGGGGATGATAAGTTTATCACCACCGACTATTTGCAACAGTGCCCAGTCCACGCCTCAGAACTTGTGGGCTCGCTTTTAAAAAGTTCCCGTCCGTCAGGGCTGGCGCAGGCGATTATGGAGGTGGGACGGGTCAACAAGACGCTGTACCTCCTCAACTACATTGATGATGAAGAATATCGTCGCAGGATACTGACTCAGCTTAACCGGGGAGAAGGCCGTCACGCCGTGGCAAGGGCGATCTGTTACGGCCAACGTGGTGAGATTAGAAAACGTTACCGTGAGGGGCAGGAGGATCAACTGGGTGCGCTGGGGCTTGTCACTAACGCAGTTGTATTGTGGAACACGCTTTATATGCAGGAAGCGCTATCACATTTGCGCAGCGCTGGTGAGATCCCGGAAGACGAGCATATCTCACGCCTGTCGCCACTGATGTACGGTCATATCAACATGCTGGGACATTATACGTTCACGCTGCCGGAAAATATTCTGAAGGGAGAGTTGAGGCCATTAAATTTCAATTCAAACAATGAATTATTGCCTTAACGTGGTTTTTTACACGATTGAACCTCGAACCCCTATATCGGCTAAAGCACTCCGGTAGCTTGATTCACCCCACGGCCACGGCAGGATCTTGGCCGTCGCAAGCGCCAGGGGAAAATCTTCAGCTGCAAGCCTGAGTGATTTCATGTGCGTGTAATCCATCGCCCAGATGATTTTTGTGAAGAAGAACTCGCGCTCGTTCATGTCCGGGCGCGCGTCCTGGCCCTCCGTGCCAACGGCCAGCAAGTAATCGGCCTGAATTGGCAGTATCAGCGCGCGTAGTAAGTCATGGATCGCCGGTTGCGGCAGTCTGCGCGCCAGATTAATTACCCGGTCGAACTTCAGTTTATCCTGCTTGCGCTTGTCGGTCTGCTCCATCAGATTTCATGGCCCCCTTCTTCATGCTCATGCTCATGGGTGTGTTCTTTTCCGGTATGGCTCTGTTCCGCCTGAGACGTCTGCGGCATGGCGTAATCGTCGTAAATGCTGCTGTCAAAGTCGTAGTCTGATGCTTCGGCATAATGCTCGTAATCGGCATACTCCTGCGCGCTCCACTGCTGATCGTCGGCAGCAGCATAATCATGGGCCAGTTCTGCATCATTTTGCTGTGCTTCATGACGCCGCAGGCCAACGGAATCATCCATAGGGTTCTGCTTAAGATGAAAGGCGTCCTCTGCGTTGCTCACCGGCTGATAATCAGTGCCGGTTGTCATGTTATGTTCATCGGGTTTCTGGTTAAACGCCATGCTTTCCCCCGTGGCTTCTGGCAGACCTTTTTCAGCTGATCGGGTTTCTAAACTGGTATCGCGGCCAATATCCTTAAACCTGGCCTCAAGCCCAAAGAAACGGTCAATTTCTGCGGCCGTGGTTTTCGGGCTGTCGCGGCTCACGCTCGATGCCAAAGATTTTTTATCGTCGGTAAAAATTTCCACCTCATGACGCGCACGCGAAATACCAACATAAAAAACGTCCTTAGAAGTGGTAAGCGATTTGGTATCTATGTTGAACAACACGCGATCACAGGTAAGCCCCTGGGATTTGTGGACGGTGGTTGCATAAGCATAGGAAAGATAAGAAGCCTGTTTTTTGTCCAGCTCAACCGTGCGCCCTTTTTTGTCCTCAAGCGTCAGTTTTTCACCCTCCACGGTTTTCACCGTGAAGCGGTCGCCGTTGGCAACGTCCAGCGTTTTATCGTTACGCGTTACCATGACCTTATCGCCCGGCGCCAGTTCGGCGCTGACTGCCTGGTATACAGACAGCTTGGTGTGTGTACGCGGGCTGAAAGCGATCTGCTCACCGCTGCTGCTTTCAACCGTCAATTTGTTGCCCGGCCCGGTATCAAGAACCTGGTAAGACTCGCCCCGCTTCATACCATTTTTGTAATCCTGTTCGGGGATAATGATTTGCCCTTTACTGAAATAACGGCTGTCGCGGCGTTCCGCCTGTGTCGAATCCACGCGGTCAAGTAGCGTGAACGTTTCGCCGGTTCCGGCAAGCCCCAGATTGCCCCGGATGTAGTCATTGAGGGTTTTGCGTGAGGCGTTCGTACCAGAGATTATCAGGGTGGCATCCTGTTGTTCTGAGGACAGAGACAGGTAGCGATCGGCAAGTTGAGCGAGTCGGGGCGCTTCTTCCTTCAGTTCGTTCACGCCGGTGATATTTTTCAGGGCGCGCGCGGCATTACCTTCAGCGGCATACTTAACCGCCTCAAGCAAAACTTCATTCTTCTGTCGCTGAATGTCTTTCATGTAGCTGGTCTGCATACCTGCTTTAATCAGCTGCTCAAAAGGCTTACCGGCTTCTACCGCTTTCGTCTGTGACGTATCCCCCAGGAATACCGCGCGAGCGTTATGCTTCTCGATCACCTCCATCAGCTGTTTCATCTGCCGGGCGGGTATAACCCCGGCTTCATCAATGAATACGACTGATTTTTCATCCAGCTTTTTATCCTTCGCTTTGAGGAAGGCGGCAACGGTGCGGGCCGGTAATCCATCATCTTCAAGCGCTTTTTTCTGTGTCCCATAGGGGGCCAGCGCCGTGACCTTCAGCCCTTGTGACTCCAGCAGCTCTTTAGCGGCCATCGTCATATAGCTTTTACCGGTACCGGCGTAACCATGTGCGGCCACAAAACGATCTTTGCTCGTCACAATTTCTGTAACTGCGCGCATCTGCTCATTCTTGAGGGTTTTCCCGGCGAGCAGCTGGCCTGCAATCTCTGCGGTCAGCTGTCGCGGCATCTGCCCCCGGCCGCGTGATTCGATAGTCAGAATGGAACGCTCAAGGCGAATACCCTCCACGGTAGTGACGCGGTGGCTGGTCTTTTTAAGCCTGCCGTTTTTAATACCATCATCTACCGCAAAACGGGCTTTATCCGCACGCATCCCGCTATTCGTCAGCGAGTCGATCCACTCTTTGCGCGTCAGAGTTTCGGCCATAACTGAAGCACCGACCTTCAGCGTTGATTGATACCGGGCTTCGCCCTCGATGATGGCGCCCTTCTGTACCGCCTTCAGGTACGCTTTTTCAACATCGGCCATTGTGGCATGGCCCAGCACCTGCTTATTAGCGATCTGAATCAGCTTCTGGCGTTCAAAGCTGGCATCGCGCTCTGACAGCGACTTAACTGCAAACTGGATAGCCCGGTCAGCTTTAACCTCAGGGCTGGTAAAATCCGGGGCCATGTTGCGCGCAATATCAGCCTCCAGAGGTTTACCGTGTCCCTGCCATTCACGGTTATCAAAATCAATGCCTAGCGTTTTGGCGCGGCTGGCCCATTCCTGGTGAATTTCTTCACGGGAATGCTCTGTTTTCTTTTCACGCGTCGCCATCGAGACGCGGCTTTTCGTCTGAGCATCGGCGGTTTCCCGCGTCAGGCCCATTGCAGCGAGTCCCTTTTCAATTTGCTCCGACCGGCGGAAAAAGCGCGAATCTGTTCGTCTGAAAAATGGGCCATATCGAACGTGTTATTTTTGCTGTTGTAACGCAGCTCATAACCGGCTTTGGTCAACTCCAGCGCCAGCTCCTGTTTGTAAACATCGCCCAGGTGCATTTTGTTACGCATCAGCTCATCATTTTTGAGCGCGCGCCACTGGCCGTCCTCGCGCTGGGTCATGTTCATGACAAAAGCGTGGGTGTGCAAATCAGGATCTAGCGCCCTGGACGTTTCGTGGCGAAAAGTAGCGACGACAAGGTTATTGGTATTCTGGGTTACTGATTTCCCCTGGCGAGTCGTCCGGGCCTGCGCGAGTTTTTCAGCTTCACGCACAGCAGCGGCAACAGCTTTTTCATGAGCCTCGATAATGGTTTTATCGCCGTGTATCAGCGCCTGCATGGATACCCCTTTAGGCGCTGAAAACGTCAGGTCGTAGCCCAGACGCTCTTTTTTGGCATCACCCACGTGTCGCTGCATATGCGTGAAGGTATCTATCTCTCCGACAAGCAGCTCTTTAAACCGGGCTGATTCAACGTCCCCGGATAAGCCGAGGGCTTCAGCTCCGGTTCCCTGCCAGGACGTGAATGATGAATCCTTACTGTAGTAATCATCCTTTGCATCAGAGTAGTAGCCCACAACGCTAGTGACGTTCTGGCGGGTAATCGTGGTTATATCAAGCATCAGATCTCCCTCAGTTCAATGCCAGGAACAGGGTTTTTGCGATGGTATTTAACGTGTTTAGCCTTGAACTTAGCGACGGGCATATCACCAGGCAACGCCAGATAGCCGGTGAGGTTTGGCAACATTGATATTTCGGTAGGCGTTACGGCACGAACAACTTTAACGTCGCGGCGTTTACGGACAATCCAGGGCTTCTGAGGATCGGATTCTTTACGCTCAACTTCGCCTTCTATCTCACCGAGTGAGCGCGACATTTGATCCAACGTTTCATCACCGAGACGGCTGCCGCCCAGCACGATGTTAGAACGCATGTTAGCCAGAATTGTCTGAGCCATATCCCGACCATAAACCTTAACCAGCTGAGAATAGGTTTGATAGCCAGCATAAACACACAGACCGCTTTTACGCCCTTTGGTCAGTGCATCGTTGAGGTTTGGCAGAAACTGGAGTGATTCCAGCTCGTCAATAAATACATTAATGCGGCTTTCTTTTTCACCCATACCCAGCACGATAGAAAAAATCGAATCCAGCCAGCAGGAAATTAGCGGATTAAGTGACCTTTTCATTTCTTCCTGCCAGGTGATAAACAGGGTTCCCGGCTTTCCATCATCAAGCCAGTCACGCAGGGAAAAATTACCTTCCGGCATTTTCAAATGTGGGGCAAGATTCTTACTGAGAACAAATCGCGCGCTTCCAACTGCTTTTTCAGACCCGGAAAAAATAGCTTCGGCAGGCGTCCCCATTAAAAATTCTTTTAATTTTTTCTGGTCAACGTTACAGGCCCAGAGAATAACTTCTTCCATAGTTACTGTGCTATATAGGCTGTGAAGTTTTTTCGAAACTTCACTAAAAATAAGACGGCCATAGCCGAACCATTCTTCAGTAGCCATATCAGGGCTTTCCTGAACAATAGAGTTCACTAAGCGCTCGTAATCATATGAACGGCGAATTTCATTGAAAAACACCCAGCCTTCAGTGCGTTTATCATAGGCGTTTAAAATAACATCGCCGGGACGATAGAAATTCTTTAAGAAGCCCCCATTTGGATCTAAAGCAATATTTTTGCCGCCTCTAATGATGCTCTTAAATAACAGTTCATTGAAAATTGTGGTTTTACCAGTACCGGTTGTACCGGCAATCGAAAAATGCAAGTTCTCAGCGTATGTAGGTATGGGGATATTAGCCACGGTTAACTGGTTGACACCTCTTTCGCGTGTTTTATCAGCGAGTGTTCTGGCGCGAACAAGCTCTGTACCACGATAAATCTTTTTGAATCTTTCGCCTTTAAACACGCGTGATTTATCATAAATGATAAAAGCGATCAGACCGCCAACACCAATAAACCAGCCAGCAATTAAAGCTGACCATAAAGGCCATAGCGAAAAAGTATTCTTAACCAGATACGGAATCAGGTATTTAGCCGTGGATGGATCAATACCGTAGGTAAATTTTGCAACTAGAAACCATACCATCACTGGAGGCAAAGTAATTGCAAATAAAAATGCTAAGCCTCTTTCTCTATCGTCCATTTCAGCGCTCCTTTTTTGGTTCCCAGACTTTGTAGCCGTTACGTTCAACCTCTGCTTTTGCCGCTTTGGTTTTGCCCGGTTCTGCTATCGAGCGCAGGAGGATTAGCGTTTCAATAGCGAGTGATTCATGCAACATCATCTGTCCTGCCGGTGGGAATTTTACGCCAGATAGCGTTTCGGTTATTGCCTTCAGCTCATCGCGCAGTGGGCCAAAATCCGCATCTGAAGCACGGTCAAAAAGATAATCCAGTTTGCGATTTACGTCGCTCAGCCGGTCGGCAACTATTTTCAACCCGGACTCCCGATCACCTGGGCCAGCTTCAATGCAGCGCCGCAGATAATCTGACCGATTACCTCCTGAAACCAGGTCTATATAGGCCAAAAGTTCATCTGATACTTTTGCGGTTATTATTGGCATTCAGTCCTCACATTGTGCATTTTTTAAACAAAAAATTGGGATCTAACAAGCTGAAATCTTAGTATTACCAAAGTAATAAAGCAAACTCATTATAAAACAATGAGTTATTGGGTGTTTTTAATACCTAATTATTACCGAATATTGTTGCTATTTATTTTTTTATCTTTTAAATCAGTATGATAGCGTGATTTATCGCGCTGCGTTAGGTGTATAGCAGGTTAAGGGATAAAAAATCATCTTTTTTGGTAGGGGCGATCTACGTAGGTTAAGGACTAACTGGCTAAAAAGCGTTCAATATTCCGTATTCATGCTTGCATGAATACCAGTACAACAAAAGTACATCAAAATTACATCAAAATTACATCACTTGAAGGTTGACAGTACAACAAAATTACATCATTCTTTGGTCATGAGGTAGCCAGTACAACAAAAGTACATCAAAAGTACATCAAAATTACATCAAAATTACATCATTCTAAATGAGGGTACTATGAAGCCCAAAAGTATCAGGGCGGCACTTCAGTTGATGTTGCCGGAAATAGAAGAAATGCTGTCACTGGGAGTTTCCAGGGAGGAAATTTATAAGGCAGTTTCTGAACGCTTCGGCCTGGAAGGTGTGAACGTTCGTAGCTTTGATACGTCCCTATATAGAGCGCGGCAAATCCGGAAAAATGGAATGCACAATACACATGAAAGGATGCCGAACAATGATGATAGTGTATTGCACAATACACAAAAAGGAGGTAGCGAGAAAGGTGCAGAGGAAAGTGTATTGCACAATACACAAACGCCGCCTGAGCCTGAACCGCAAGGAAGTGAAAAAAAAGAAAGTCCCGGCATTATTGATAAAGAGTTCTTCAATAAAATCAGTGAAGATTTCGACCCTAAGATGTTCAATAAAAATTCTGAGGTGATTTATGAAAGTAGCGGTAATTAATTACAGTGGCAGCGTTGGTAAAACCTTAATTTCATCCTACCTGTTAGCCCCGCGTCTGACTGGAGCAAAATTCTATGCGGTTGAAACTATCAACCAGTCTGCTTCCGATCTGGGGATTGAGAATGTTTCCATTTTTAAAGGTGATGACTTTTCACGGTTGATTGAAGATATTGTTTTTGAAGATGCCGGGATTATTGATATTGGTGCGTCAAACGTAGAAGCGTTCCTGATGGCAATGTCCCGCTTTGACAGTGGCGCGAATGAATTTGATAAGTATGTAATCCCGGTTACGCCTGATAATAAGGCCATTGATGAAAGCCTGAAAACAGCACATACGTTAAGTAAGGCAGGTGTAAGCAGCGATAAAATCATCTTTGTTCCAAACCGCATTAGTCCAGATAGTGAAGTAGAGGATGTACTGGCGCCGGTATTTGAATTTGTCAAACGAACGAAAGTTGGCAAAATCAGCAAGAAATCTGTTATTTATAACAGTGAAGTTTTCGAATATCTCGCGTATCACCGTATCTCATTCGAAGCATTGACCGCTGAAGATCCAGAAGAATTTAAAGCCCGCGCTAAACAAACAACGGATGCTGACGAGCGCAAAAAACTGGCCCGCCGTTATACCTACATGAAACAGGCAATTCCTGTTAAAGCTAATCTCGATAAAGCATATGCGGCTTTAATGGGAGAATAAAATGGAAAAGCAGCCAGATAAATTTGAAGTTCTGATGGATTGGTTTTTAGGTGACGCGAAGGAAATCACCGCAAGTCAGAAAGAAATGACTGAGATACTTTCTGCGCTTTCGGAAAAGCTGGCAAAAGACACCGAAAGTTTAGGAGAGACGGCAGACTCTCTTAAACGGACTTTAGTAGAAAACCAGCGTTCAATTAGCCTGGCAATTAGTGATGATGCTAAGGCGCGTGAGGAATTTCTGACGAAGTTCCGCCGCGCGCAGGCGTCCAGAGCTGAGACGTTAACCCGTCAGATCCTTTTTATTACAGCTGGCTGCACTATTGTGGGCGCCGCCGTGGGTGCCGCGATAGCCATAATTCTACTGAGATAATGTAAACCGGGCATGTCCCGGTTTTTTTTCAAGCGAAGCGCGGAGGCCGCAGGCCGGAGGCATTAGTGGCCGCCGCCCGAAGGGGCGAGACGCGTAGCGGCTCGATGCGCAGCACGGCAGAACGGCCCCGCAGGGGTAATGCCCGGTTTAATTCAACGTGACAGTCACGTGGAGGAAAAATATGAATGACCGACAGCGTGAACAAGCCCGTATTCGCCAGGCCCGGCGCCGCGCGCGACTCAAAGAGGAAGGCGCTAGCGTGACAGTCACGCTAACAAAACAGGAAGAAGCAATGTTACAGGAGCTTTGCCGGGTTCGTCGTCCAGGACGAACAGCCTATTCCACGAATGAGTTTTTCCAACTGCTGCTGATCCGAAACTGGCAACAGTGGCAGGAGCAAAAGGCGCAGCTGGGGAAATGCCAGGCTTGCGGAAAGCTGAAAGCGGAGGGAGGTTGCGGCGGCGAACGGCAGAGCGAAACCTTTAACTGCTGGCTAGCCGTCGAAGCAAACGAGCTTAATGTGTAGTGTATTGTGCTATACAGAAATTGCCAAAAGCAGCGCGGAGTAATAACTGAAACGGCCGCGCAGCGGAAAGAAAAAAGCCCGGTCAATCCGGGTTTTTTTCTTTCGGCGGCTCAGTAATCGTCTAGATCTCCGCAGCCCAGCGGGCAACAATTACGCTCAATACCGTGGCTGCAATAATCGTTTTCCCGATCCTGCCGGATTTCTTCCGCGATCTCGTCTTGGGTCAGATAGTCAAATTCACGCCGCGCTACCGCGATCAGTTCTTCCCGATACTCGGCCGGAACGCCAGCAAGATAGCCGTCAATAACCGCGCTCAGGCGGCGCTGATACAGTTCATAAATCAGGCCGCAGCGGGGCTGCTGTTCGCGCGCAAAACTCTCACACTGGCGACGAAAATCTTCAAGAGTCTGCTCAAGGGTTTGTGTGGTCATGTCGTTTGTCCTCGATCTTTCTGTTAAAGACCCGGCTTGGCCGGGTCGTCAGTGCTATTTAGTTTGTTGCAGCAGCTGGTCTAATTTTGCCGCCAGTGCATACGTCGATGTGAAAGCGCCTTGCAGGCGCTGATTAGGCAGCTGGTTGAACGCTTCGAGGCAGGCGCGCAGCAATAATTCTTTCTGAGATTCGACTTCTTTTTTCAGCTGGGAAGGGGTGGTAACAGTGGTCATGCTTACTCCTTAGTGATCCGATACCGGCAATTTTTCGGGTGGCGGTATTGCCTCCCGATGATTTAATTATCGGTGATTACGCCTTTAAAGTCAATACAAGTACGGAATTTATTTACATGTTTTTATGCCCGTCAGGGCATGGAAGGCGACCGCGCCGGACTCCACCGGACACCGGCCGCAAATCGCCGGAAACTGCGGGACTGACCGGAGCAACAGGCCAACCCCCCTTCCTGCTAAGCCATAACCCAGCCCGCCGCCACGCAGCTGCCGCACGTCCCCACGGGGGTGCAGTGGGCGCCGCGCGCCTGCGCGCGGGTACAGCGGCCCGCCTGCGGGTCGCGGCGCCGTACTGCGAGTTAGCGGCCGCCGCGCGGCCGGTTACGGGGGACACCGCACCGTCACGGCCAGCGCCCCGCTGAGCTGCACAATCCACGGATAACACAATAGCGCACTGGCAAGGATGCCGACGCCTGAAGGGCGTTGGCACCGAAGGGGCGGGGCGAGACGGGAACCGGCTCGATGCGCAGCACAGCAGAGCGGCCCCGAAGGGGTAACGCCCTGTGTGGCATCAGGATTTAGCGCAATGGCAGAACATGAGCTGGAGAGATCACCGGCAAGCAGCAGCAAAGGGGCGGCGCAGCCGCCCAGATGGCTGTTTGCCGATACCGGCGATTAATTAGAGCGGTGTTTAATATCCCCCGCGTGGCGGGGGACTAGGTTTCAGCAAGTCATGTTAAATACGTGTCCGTCATGTAAACTGAAATCCCCAATAAACAGATCCCGCGCATAGGCTACGATGTCAAAATATCGGGCTACGGATTCAGGAATTTCATTCAGTAGACCGCTATCATTCAGGTATTCCTCTGCAAAAGTTTCTTCGTCCTTAGCTTCGCCCATATAGGCATCTCTAAACAGGTCGAAATCAGTGCTATTAAACAGATCAACAAAGGCCACAAACGCCGCTTCGTTTCCTTCCTCGCGGGCTTGTTTAAAGCCGTTAATAAATCCCAGTTGATATGGCACTCTGACGCCATATCAGACGGAATACCCTCCCAATCCTGGAACATAAATTCTGGATCAGCCTCATTTGCGTGTAACTCGCGGCAGCGCTCGTAAAACTCCTCTGAGCTATCAAAATCGGTCAGATCGAGCCAGGCTCCCGCAATGCTTCCGCAGTTGTATTTATGGTAAGTGCCAACATAAACAGAAGGGGTCGTAATATCAGTCATGGTGTACTCTTAAAGCGCCGATACCGGCAATTTTTCGGGCGGCGGTATTGCCTCCCGATGATTTAATTATCGGTGATTACGCCTTTAAAGTCAATACAAGTACGGAATTTATTTACATGTTTTTATGCCCGTCAGGGCATGGAAGGCGACCGCGCCGGACTCCACCGGACACCGGCCGCAAATCGCCGGAAACTGCGGGACTGACCGGAGCAACAGGCCAACCCCTTCCTGCTAAGCCATAACCCAGCCCGCCGCCACGCAGCTGCCGCACGTCCCCACGGGGGTGCGCCGCGCGCCTGCGCGCGGGTACGGCGGCCCGCCTGCGGGTCGCGGCGCCGTACTGCGAGTTAGCGGCCGCCGCGCGGCCGGTTACGGGGGACACCGCACCGTCACGGCCAGCGCCCCGCTGAGCTGCACAATCCACGGATAACACAATAGCGCACTGGCAAAGGATGCCGACGCCTGAAGGGCGTTGGCACCCCGAAGGGGCGGGGCGGCCGCTTGCGGCCGGGCGAGTCCGGCGCAGGGTGTGGCCTGCCAAGCGGAGCGCGGAGGCCGAAGGCCGGAGGCGTTAGCGGCCGCTGCCCGCGTAAGCGGGGCGAGACGGGAACCGGCTCGATGCGCAGCACAGCAGAGCGGCCCCGAAGGGGTAACGCCCTGTGTGGCATCAGGATTTAGCACAATGTCAGAACATAAACTGGAGAGATCACCGGCAAGCAGCTGCAAAGGGGCGGCACAGCCGCCCCGATGGCTGTTACTTGTCTTTGTCGCGTAGCACTTTGATTAGGCCGGTTACGGCCGTAATCAGAGCGGCCAGCGAGGTGATGATTTGCGGTAGGTTTTCGAGGATGGTAGAGGTCATATAGCACCTGTAGAGAAGTTGGCGGGGTGTCGTTTCCGACGGCCGCACTGTAACCGGGCGAATAAGGCAGGTTGTCAACAGCTTGAGCGAAGCGTCTGTTGACAACCTGCCGCGCCCGGTTTCACTGCGGTCATAGGCGGAACGACCCACGCCAACGGAACGGCTTTATGACCGGGCAGCTGAGATACCGGCGAACCTGGCTGGCGGCTGACGCCAGCCGCCAAGCGCCAGCGCGGAGGGCGAAGCCCGGAGGCCAAGCGGAGCGCGGAGGCCGAAGGCCGGAGGCGTTAGCGGCCGCTGCCCGCGTAAGCGGGGCGAGACGGGAACCGGCTCGATGCGCAGCACAGCAGAGCGGCCCCGAAGGGGTAACGCCCGGAGTCTGCCGCTGTTTATCTCTCGTTCCATCTGAAATCGGCGGTAAGGCCATTAAAAGGGTCAGTTTATCAGGGGGGCGTTAGCCCCCCATGTTGTTAATCATCAGGCAATATCGTCTTTGTAGCAGGCATAACCGAAGCTAAGCTCTGTTTTCATATAGTGGCGGGCAAAGTCCCAGGCATCGTGGCCGAAGTCCTCATAATCTGCCAGGACGATTTCGCGGGCTTTGTGCCATTGCTGTACGGAAGAAAGCGGCAGAACAGGGCAGGGAAGCGACCAGTCAGTGACGGTGTTGCAGATCATATCTGCCAGACGCTCCAGGGAGCCGTAAACCAGCTCTGTGCGCAGATCCGCCACCATGCGTTGTTTACGCAGTGATGCCAGATAATCAATCTCTTTGGTTATATCAGAATTTAAGCGGGTCTGGTAATCCATGATGTACTCCTTTGCGCGCCGATACCGGCAATTTTGCGGGCGACGGTGTTGCCTCCCGATGATTTAATTATCGGTGATTATGTCCTCAAAGTCAATATAAGTACTGAATGTGCATACAAAATTTTATATCTTGCAAAGCGTTCATAGAGTGCCTGAATCGCTTTCTGACAGCCTCAATAAAAAAGGCGGGGATTACCCGCCTTTTTTCTTACAGCTGCTTACGTGGCTTTTTACGCGTCATATACAACGGTATCGCGCAGTCTACCGCGTACAAAAAGCACGCCAGCGCGCCGCAACCGTACAGAAACGCAAGCGGCTTATTATCGAAGTAGCTGAAAACCCCTGTCGCCGCACACAGGCCCAGAACAGAGACGCAGGCGCAGGTGATCTGCACCAGATCCCTGTATCCCGCACGAACGATAAACCAGGGCAGGGCAAGCGCAGCGGCGCTAAAAATTAATGCGAGAGGGACAAAAACGAGATAGTGATACATGTGAACTCCTTGATGGTTGCCGATACCGGCGATTGTTCGGGCGGCGGTATTGCCACCCGATGATTTAATTAGAGGTTTTGCGCGTCCAGGAGATTGACCTGAGCCGGGGTAACGTGAAACTTTTCCCCTTTATGGATCACGTTATGCGGGGCGCTAATTTCATCACTGATAAAGCTAACCGGGTAACGTTTTTTACCGCAAATCCGCTCGCTAAACCACGCCACTTTTGCCGCTGGCCGATCCACTGGATGAACAATCACACCGGCCATGCTGCAACCCGTTGCGGGTTCGTCCAGCGTAATGCTTACCGGGACTGTATCCCGGTAAAAAAACTTAACCGGCGGCACACCTGCCTGCGTAGCGGCTGCGACAACTGCAAGCCCGATAACCGCTATCCGATTAATAAGCATTTTATTCCCCTTACTCATGCTGATATCACCTTGCCAGCTGTTACCAGTTTACGAAATTCGCTTTCATGAATTTCACGCCCATGCTCAAGCGTTGAATACACGTTGCCGATAAGCCAGTTACCAGCCGTTTTTGTCTCGGTATACCACCATGCTTCTGTCAGAGTAAGCAGCGGTTCGCTATCCTCGCCCTTCTCATAGATCCAGATTTTAGTGACGTCTTTACCCGTTTCGTTGCTGCCCTGAATGGTAGGGTCAAAGGTATGTTCAATCTCTATATCGAAGTAACGCTGAAGGAAGTTAGTAAAGTGCATGACGACTCCTGTAAGCGCCGATACCGGCAATTTTTCGGGTGGCGGTGTTGCCTCCCGATGATTTAATTATCGGTGATTACGCCTTTAAAGTCAATACAAGTACGGAATTTATTTACATGTTTTTATGCCCGTCAGGGCATGGAAGGCGACCGCGCCGGACTCCACCGGACACCGGCCGCAAATCGCCGGAAACTGCGGGACTGACCGGAGCAACAGGCCAACCCCCCTTCCTGCTAAGCCATAACCCAGCCCGCCGCCACGCAGCTGCCGCACGTCCCCCACGGGGGTGCGCAGTGGGCGCCGCGCGCCTGCGCGCGGGTACGGCGGCCCGCCTGCGGGTCGCGGCGCCGTACTGCGAGTTAGCGGCCGCCGCGCGGCCGGTTACGGGGGACACCGCACCGTCACGGCCAGCGCCCCACTGAGCTGCACAATCCACGGATAATGCAGGAGACGAATCATGATAGGAGGCTGAAGGGGAAATGAGCGGCAGCAGGGGAAGGGGTTGCCAAGCGGAGCGCGGAGGCCGCAGGCCGGAGGCGTCAGTGGCAGCTGCCCGCGTGAGCGGGGCGAGACGCGTAGCGGCTCGATGCGCAGCACAGCAGAACGGCCCCGGAGGGGTGACGTCCGGGGGTTCGCTTTTAAAGATTTTCGACCACATCAGTAAATCGTAGTGACACCATGAAGCAAAAGTATCGTGCAGACCAGAATCAACAACAGTAACAGCAGACCTTTTTTTCGACGTAATAAAACCGGCCCCAAAGCGCCCGCAAGAAGCACACTCAACACGATTTCCGTTATGCTAATCGTATTCATAATCTCTCACGTTTCCCTTTTTAGAACTCTGCCACACACGGATAAAACCTTATAACAAAGCAACAAAACCCGTTATTCAGACACGGTAATGCCTAGTTTTTTTGCCAGAATTTCAGATGACAAAGAAACCCTTATCGACTTCCCGGTTACAAGGTGAATGATTGTGGCTTCATGCCCTTCAACAGAGTGGGATATTAACTCACGCTGAATGATATGCGTCTCTCCATCATTTCCCGTCACGGCTATTAGGCTCTCTGTAGAACAGGGGTTGATACTACTAATGTTGGTGTTGTTTTCGGTTTTGTTCAGCATCGCTGATCCTCAAATATCGGTTTGTGTTACGTCTGCCGCTTTGCGCTGGATAAGCGACTTAAAGAAATCCGACGCCTTCAGAATATCGCTATCCTGGAAGTCGGGAAATGTCGCTTCTGTCAGCTCCTGCGCCGTACCTGCCCGTATAACGGTTTCATCGCGGATCATCGTTCGCTTAACGCCATCAGCCTGTTTTTTGCTGAAGGAGTGCCGGAAAATAATCGCGTATTGGCCGCCGCTATCCTGATGAACAGAAGTATCCCAGCGATGATTACCCTGTTTACGATAGTGGTGATAGATTTGCTGGCCGTAGCGCTCCTGATCGGAATTACGGTAATCGAACATTAACAGTTCCAAAAGCATTAACCGATCTGGCAATTGCCAGGCGGTAGGGTGTTGAAGTGTCGCTAACATAGTTTCCCCTGAGCGTGACAGTCACGATAAGGCGGGCTTTGCCCGCCTGGTTATCAGTTAATCAATGGCACGATAAATACGATTCTGGCTTTCGTTCTCCAGCGTATTAACGTACTCCCGCAACAGGTGATACCGGTTAGCCATCGTTTCGTTCAGTTCGGCTTTGCCTTCTTCATATGCCAGCCCGCAAAAGTAACTGTAGGCATACAGACAAACAATAATCCCTACTTCGCGCGCGCTGCATTCACCTTCAAAATAGTTAGGTAACGAGAGCCAAAGAGGTTGGGGCGCTTCCATAAAAAACGCGCCATTGCTGGCCTGAAGGTATTCCCAATACCCTCCCTGGTAGTCTTTAGCGTAACGATTCAGAAAGGACTGAATGAAGTGATCTGCGCTGAAGAAAGCGCCACGAAATGCCGCAGGCATGAAGTTCATGCGGGCGTTTTCAGAAATGTAGCGGGCGGTGATTTCGATAGTTTCCATGATACTTCCTCTTTAAGCCGATACCGGCGATGGTTAAGCGGCAGGCACATCACCTGCCACTTTTTAATTATCGTACAATGGGGCGTTAAAGTCAATACAAGTACGGATTATATTTACCTAATTTTATGCCCGTCAGAGCATGGAAGGCGACCTCGCCGGACTCCACCGGACACCGGGGGCAAATCGCCGGAAACTGCGGGACTGACCGGAGCGACAGGCCACCCCCCTCCCTGCTAGCCCGCCGCCACGCGGCCGGTTACAGGGGACACTGAGAAAGCAGAAAGCCAACAAACACTATATATAGCGTTCGTTGGCAGCTGAAGCAGCACTACATATAGTAGAGTACCTGTAAAACTTGCCAACCTGACCATAACAGCGATACTGTATAAGTAAACAGTGATTTGGAAGATCGCTATGAAGGTCGATATTTTTGAAAGCTCCGGCGCCAGCCGGGTACACAGCATCCCTTTTTATCTGCAAAGAATTTCTGCGGGGTTCCCCAGCCCGGCCCAGGGCTATGAAAAGCAGGAGTTAAACCTGCATGAGTATTGTGTTCGTCACCCTTCAGCAACTTACTTCCTGCGGGTTTCTGGCTCGTCAATGGAAGATGGCCGCATCCATGATGGTGACGTACTGGTTGTGGATCGCTCGCTGACGGCCAGCCACGGCTCAATCGTAGTCGCCTGCATCCATAATGAATTTACCGTGAAGCGGCTACTGCTGAGGCCCAGACCCTGCCTGATGCCGATGAACAAAGATTTTCCTGTGTACTACATTGACCCGGATAATGAGAGCGTTGAAATCTGGGGAGTGGTTACGCATTCCCTTATCGAGCATCCGGTATGTTTGCGCTGATTGATGTCAATGGCATGTACGCCAGCTGTGAGCAGGCATTTAGGCCAGATCTGGCAAACCGAGCAGTGGCCGTTTTATCCAACAATGACGGCAACATTGTGGCCCGTAATTACCTGGCGAAGAAAGCGGGCCTGAAAATGGGCGATCCGTACTTCAAAGTCAGACCCATAATCGAGCGTCATAACATCGCTATTTTTAGCTCTAATTACACTCTCTATGCCTCCATGTCGGCCCGGTTCGCGGCCGTAGTTGAGTCCCTTGCAAGCCACGTCGAACAGTATTCAATCGACGAGCTTTTTGTTGACTGCAAAGGGATAACGGCCGCCATGAGCCTTGACGCTTTCGGGCGCCAACTGCGCGAGGAAGTCAGGCGACACACAACGCTGGTATGCGGGGTCGGTATTGCCCGTACTAAGACGCTGGCGAAGCTGTGTAACCACGCTGCAAAAACATGGCCCGCTACTGGCGGGGTGGTTGCTCTGGACGATGGCGCCAGACTGAAGAAATTAATGAGCATCCTGCCGGTTGCGGAAGTCTGGGGCGTCGGCCATCGTACAGAGAAAGCACTCGCCACAATGGGGATCAAAACGGTGCTGGATTTAGCCAGGGCAGATACGCGCCTAATCCGTAAGACGTTTGGTGTTGTGCTTGAAAGAACGGTACGGGAGCTACGCGGCGAGGCTTGCTTCAGCCTGGAAGAAAACCCTCCGGCGAAGCAGCAGATTGTTGTATCGCGCTCATTCGGCCAACGCGTAGTAGCCCTGGCGGATATGCAGCAGGCGATCACCGGATTTGCAGCGCGCGCAGCTGAAAAACTGCGTAATGAGCGGCAATACTGCCGCGTCATAAGCGTCTTTATCCGCACCAGTCCTTATTCAGTGCGTGATACACAGTATGCCAATCAGGCAACCGAAAAAC
>NZ_CP091488.1:0-165214 GCF_021869665.1 Enterobacter cloacae complex sp. ECL411 | reverse complement strand
GCAAAGGCCTTTTTGTTTATCCACAGGGTGGCAGAAGACAAAGATCCACTCTGGAATGAAATGAACAGAGCGATAAAAAACGGGGGTTAGATTATTTTGCGGATTCCATTTTTTTCCTTTCCGGAAAAGGTGAGTTATTCCTTTGCGGATTTCTGTGGAAAAAAGAAAATAACCGTCGTTCTGAGTCATCAGAATGGTTTTACAGGGTCAGAAACCGTGAGGGGCAGTGAGGAAAGGATAAAAAACTCGCGGATTTTCCGGAAAAAACCAGCACCAGAAGCCCCGGTGAGGGGCATGTGAACAGAGGGGCTGCGAGTGCGGTACGCCGGTCTATTCCGGCGGTGAAAGTGCCAGGTCCAGCTGGTACAGATGCTGAACCGCCAGCTGTGTCAGTCGTTCAGGTGTACACCAGTACGCCTCATCATGAGACAGGGTCCTGAACACCCATTTTTCCATGACGTGAAGACGTTCGTCTGCCGGCAGCTTAATCAGGTTGTTGGCACGCTTGCGCTCCGCCCCTTTCTTCCGGCGGTAAGCCAGGGCATCACGCCGTTTCTGACCGGACCAGCACTGACGGGCCTTATGCGGGGTAATGTCATCATGCTCACTCATCGCCCCTTCCCGGATGAGCCGTTCACGCTCGGCGCTGAGGCGCAGTTTCTTCTCCTGCTCTTTCAGCAGCTTGTCCATATCAACACCCAGCATCTGAAAACCAGCGGGCGTGATATAGACGTACATCGGGAGCCAGGAGCGGGTTTCACGATCCCAGGTGCGTTCTTCCGTATATCCCAGAACGCCAAACCGTACCTGCTCCTCGATAAGACGAGAAAGGCGTGACGCTGTCACCTCCGTTTCCGGAATGACGTTGCCCTGGGCGTCTTTTGGACTGAGTTCTTCTGCCAGACGCGAGACACACAGGCCGACAGAGTGCTTTCCGCCATCGCAGAAGCTGACGAGCAGGGGCCAGAGGGCATCGTTCAGGCGCTGGCGCTCCGGACGGAAGCCATACTTACGTCCTGCCTTCCGGCGGCCGGCCACATAAAGGGGATGACGCGAGATGTGAGTACGCAGCCCGGGCTGTCCGGTCGCCTTGTCAAACATCACAAGCCGGTTGTAGGCATGACCCAGTTCCCCGGAGAGCTTTTTATAATGCTCAGGACGGAACCAGGACGGGTTTTCACATTTGGCTTTTGTGGAATGTTCACCGCGTGTGCGGCGGGTCCGTTTTTTAACCGGTGCGACGAGGAAATTGTCCTGTGTTCCGGCATCAACATCCTGCCAGAAACGGGTTAAGTCATCTGCCGGCAGTTCAGACCAGTGGACAGAAATCTGTTTGTCATTCACGGCGGCCTGTTCTTATGGCGGCCGGGTGTTGTGTTATGTGGTGCATGCGTTATAATCCTTCACAGGCATCGCGCCTGCTTTTAGGCTCCCTGAATATCTGACTGGTCCGCCAAAACGAGACAGATTTCAGGGAGTTTTTGCATTCAGGCTCCGGAAAATTCCGTCACCTGCTCCTGAACGTTTTACTGGACACGTCCTGTCCCTGTTTGTTTCCGGAAGTCCGCATTTCTCCCGAATAACCGTCTTCTGCCACCCGCCTGCTTCACCACAAAGCAGTCAAACTCTTGGTTTGAGTTAGGTCACAAAAGTAATCTGAATCAACAAGCTGTCCCACCACAAGACGATTGCTGACGATTCGGATATTACCTTCTCGTCATTAATTTTTCCAGATGTTAGACAAGATAAGCGTCCATAGTTTGCATGACCATTATCCGTAAGGGACTTTTGAGTAGCAGCGCTCACCGCATTGTTGTCAGTGGATTGGGTTGGGCAGGGAAGAGAAAGAGCGTTTTAGTGGGAACGGGAGGATTACAGGTACTTCTTAGTGGGATTGTATCGCGTTTGCTATACGCTATCCTTGTGATATGCTTGTAAAGCAATTGCTATACAAGGGGCGCACTCATGAAATCAGATGTTCAGCTCAACCTTAGAGCTAAGGAATCCCAAAGAGCACTCATCGATGCTGCTGCAGAGATCCTCCATAAATCGCGTACAGACTTCATTCTGGAAATGGCATGTCAGGCTGCCGAGAATGTGATCCTCGATCGACGCGTATTCAATTTTAACGATGAGCAGTATGCAGAGTTTATCGATATGCTCGATGCACCAGTTTCGAACGATGCCGCAATTGATAAACTTCTGGCAAGGAAGCCTCAGTGGGACGTGTAACAGCACCGGAACCTTTATCAAGCTTTCATCAACTGGCTGAGTTCGTCAGTGGTGAGGTTGTACTTGATGACTGGCTTAAACAGAGAGGACTGAAAAATCAGGCTCTGGGTGCAGCCAGAACATTTGTCGTTTGTAAAAAGAACACAAAACTGGTTGCCGGTTTTTACTCTCTGGCTACCGGCAGCGTTAACCACGCGGAAGCAACTGGAAGCCTCAGGCGCAATATGCCTGATCCCATTCCAGTCATCATACTTGCTCGCCTGGCAGTCGATGTTTCATTTCGCGGGAAAGGGCTCGGGGCCGATTTACTGCATGATGCAGTTTTACGCTGCTACCGTGTTGCTGAGAATATTGGCGTCCGTGCGATTATGGTTCATGCACTGACAGAAGAAGCCAGGAGCTTTTATCTTCACCATGGCTTTAAGCTATCGCAAACCCAGGAGCGGACATTGTTTCTGAAACTGCCTCAGTAGGCTCTGAGATCGAAATGGGGTACCATGATTTAAGTAACTGATTAAATATCAAGGATAAAAAACTAGATTTAACATAATCAATCTTATACGCACCAAGGGTGTAACTGCAATATTCTGATGTCACTTTTAACCCATTTAGTGATGTCACTTTTTCTGGCATAAAGGATCCAATCCTCAGGCCATGGAGACATCAGGATGCTCGTGACCATGTCAGATAAAGAACTCAGCCGGATCAATGTCATTCAGTCAGTTGTTGAAAAGCGCATGCGCCGTCGTGATGCTGCCCATCAGCTTGCTCTGACCGAACGTCAGACACAGCGTTTAATGAACCGCTTTCGCGAGTCTGGAGTTGCAGGACTGGCAAATCTTCGGCGTGGACGCCCCGGTAATCACAGGCTTCCTGAGTCACTTAAGTTACGTGTTCTTTCATTACTTCACGATCATTACAGTGACTTCGGACCAACACTGGCCGCAGAAAAATTGCGCGAACGTCACGACATCTCGGTATCTGTCGAAACGCTCAGAAAATGGATGACGGCCGATGGACTCTGGGTTCCTTACTCACGTCGCAGGCCCCGCGTTCATCAGCCGAGATATCGGCGGGACTGCCTCGGAGAACTTGTTCAGATTGATGGTTCTCCGCATGACTGGTTTGAAGGACGTGCTCCAAAATGTTGCCTGCTCGTCTTTATTGATGATGCTACTGGTCGCCTGATGCATCTCCGCTTCGGCGAGACTGAATCAGCCTTTGATTACATGATGGCCACCCGCGAGTATCTTGAGCAACATGGCAAACCCCTGGCGTTCTACAGCGACAAACACGGCATTTTCAGAGTTAATAATGGTAGTTCAACCACAACCGGCGTCACCCAGTTTGGCCGTGTGCTTTCTGAACTGGGGATCGAGCTGATTTGTGCCAACAGCCCGCAGGCTAAAGGCCGCGTAGAGCGGGCAAATCAGACACTTCAGGATCGACTTATCAAGGAGATGCGTCTCGAGGGAATCAGTAGTATTGAAGCAGCCAACGCCTGGCTGGATATATTCATCGCTGACTTCAATCGTCGCTTCGCAAGACCAGCAAAATACCCTAAAGACCTGCATCGACCCGTAGCTGAAAGCAACGAAGAGCTGGATGATATCTTCGCCTGGCAGGAATTGCGTAAACTGTCTAAAACGCTGACATTCCGCTATGACAAAATGATATATCTGGTTGAACCTACAGAAGAAAACACTCGTATCGCTGGCGAAAAACTCACAGTCTATGACTATCCAGACGGCACATTGGCATTCAAATACGGTTACCGTTCACTCAAATATCAGGTGTTCGACAAACTGGAATGTGTCGATCAAGGGCAGATCGTTGATAACAAACGTCTTGGAGCTGTTCTGAAGCTGGCGCAAAGCAAAATGGATGAACTCGAACGCGATGGTAAGCGTGATCGGAGCAAAAAGATGCCCAAACGACGGGCCCAGGCCAGAGTTCAGGAGCAACTCAGAGCAATTAATCCGGTTCTGGTCAATCCAGCAGAATTCAGGGCCAGTTTGAAACGCTAGCCCCTGCTCTTTTGGGTTTAAATATTTCCACAGTGATTCACTGGGCGCTATTTCCACCTTTGCTCTTCCAGTGAATCAAACTTCTCAATTGCTTCCCATGGAACCAATTTCAACTTGTCCAGTTCTTCTAAAATTTCTAACGCCTGAGCTGTTGGGGATGTTATGCACGGAAGCGTACTTGTAATCCAGTCAATCACGCGACACTTTAGCTCATCATTACTGGCTAAAAGTCGGTTCTGATATGCCCGAATGTCACCGAGAAGCACATGCTCCACCTGAGACTGGAAGGTAATTCCAGCTTCAGGATCATCCAGCTGTTCAAGCAACTCACAAAGCGCCTCTTTTGAACAACGTTCACCTACTCGGGGGCGAGTTGTAAACCATAGCTCACATATAGAATCAGGCAGAATGATTGTTGTTCTTTTTCCACTTTGCTTACGGACGTAGTTAATTTTCACGCCTAAATACCAGCTAATCAATGATAGATGAGTTAATTTATACTCAATCTTGCTATTTGAGTCAATTTATACTCAACAAGAAATTAGATTTTTTCTCTTTTAAGATTCCTGATAATCGCGCTCGTCATTCATGCAGGAAACGTCAATCCCTCGTCTCTTAGGAGTAAACCCCTTTATCACCTCTCCCTTATGTCACTTCAGGTGACATTTGAAACTGGCTAAAACAGGTGACATTTTAAGCTTGCAATAACAAAGGGTGTTAGAACCATTTAGTAATGTCACTTTTTATCCAGATAGAAACGTCACCTTAGAGTAAGCTAAACTGAATGCAATTCTAAGGGACTCAACGGATGTTGGTGACCATGTCAGATAAAGAGATTCATCGCTTACCAGTGATACAGGCTGTTTGTGAAAAGCGTCTACGCCGTCGCGATGCAGCGTCACAGCTTGGCATCTCAGAACGTCAGGCGCAACGGCTTATCAATCGTTACCGGGTTTCAGGTGCTGAAGGACTTGTCAGCCGCAAACGTGGCCAGCCCAGCAACCGCAGGTTGACCGAATCTCTCAAACTACGCGTGCTCAGACTGATACGTGAAAACTACAGCGATTTTGGACCCACGCTGGCCGCTGAAAAACTCAGAGAGCGCCATGATATCCGGCTTTCAATCGAGACCGCCCGCAACTGGATGACGTCTGAAGGACTCTGGGTTCCGCATGCTCGCCGCAAGTCACGGGTTTATCAACCCCGACATCGGCGTGATTGCCTGGGTGAACTTATCCAGATCGACGGCTCCCACCATGACTGGTTTGAAGGCCGTGCGCCAAAATACTGCCTTCTGGTATTTATCGATGATGCCACCGGCCGTCTGATGCATCTGCGGTTCAGCGAGTCAGAAACAGCCTTTGACTACATGCTGGCAACCCGGGAATACATTGAGCAGCATGGGAAGCCGGTATCGCTGTACAGTGATAAACACGCAATATTTCGCGTCAGTGGTCCGGAGAACCGCAATACCACCGTTACCCAGTTCGGACGTGTCCTCTATGACCTGGCAATCGAGCTTATTTGTGCCAACAGCTCTGAAGCTAAAGGCCGCGTGGAACGTGCGAATCAGACACTTCAGGATCGGCTGATCAAGGAAATGCGTCTGGACGGTATTACCGACATTGAAGCCGCGAATGCCTGGCTTGCCACTTTCATCGTTGACTTTAACCGCCGGTTTTCACGACCGGCAAGGTTCCCGAAAGATTTGCATCGTCCGGTGCAGGAAAGCCCCGATGAATTAAGAGACATCTTTGCCTGGCATGATGTTCGTACCGTGTCGAAATCACTGACCTTCCAGTACGATAAGATCCTTTATCTCATTGACCCAACAGAAGAAAATAGCCGTCTTGCCGGTGAAAAAATTAAAGTACTGGATTATCCCGATGGCACCCTCGCCTTCCACTATGGGCATCGTAGCCTTAAGTGCCAGGCATTTGATAAGCTGGCCTGTGTCGACCAGGGGCAGATTGTTGATAACAAACGTCTCGGAACAGTACTCAGACTGGCTCAGGTAAAGCAGGATGAGCGGGAAAGCGAAGGCAAACGGGAACGAAGCAAAAAATCGCCCAGCCGTAAGGCTCAGGTGCGCGTCCAGGAACAGCTCCGGGCTATTAATTGTAGTGGCTCGCAATCGAAATCCCTCCGACTCGCAATCAGCGCATATTTCGGCTCACATTAACTGCAAATGAAAAACGCCCCCGACTCACATTAAGTGACAATGGGCTCGCAATCAGCCAGACGGACTCGCAATCCAGTCCGCCGGGCTCACAATAACTGCAAATAGACATCGTCATATCGGTAGGCCGACCGCCAGTATTCTGTCGCGTAGCTCGGCTGTGCGGGCAGGGTCTAACTGATTGTTAAATAATGCCCTGATTTCAGCAGGTTTTGCATCAAACTGCTCCACCATATCTTTCAGCCGGTAACCATGCCGCGTGAGTGTCGGTTCCAGGTCATCCAGTTGACGTGACAGTACGGATTCAACCAGCGTGGCGGTAATCGGCTTTTCACCTGTCTGGTATCCTGCTTCCATCGCCAGCGTCAGGTGCAACTGGACCTGCAGCGGTGTACGAAGTTTCATCGCCAACAGGTCAACTGCTTCGGTCGTCAGAATATCTTCCGGCTTACCCTTGCCGGTGCTGGTTTTCAGCAACCACTGGATATATTCGCGCTGGCTGCCGGTGATCCCGTCCAGCGTAAAAATATCGGTACGATAACCGATTTCCTCCATCGTCGGACGACGCAGGTCATTACGCAGTTTAGGGTGACCTGCCAGAACGACAGATAGCCGTCCTCCGCCGTCTTCAACCACTTCCATCAACCGTTTGAGCCCCGTCAGTGTATTACCGTTCAGGTCATGCGCCTCATCAACAAACAGCGCCACCGGGCGTTTACCTTTTTTGACTAGCTCCTGCAGTTCCCGCTCGCGACGTTCACCCTGCTTGGGGATCGGGGTTTGGGGAGCAACGGAACAGTAAACGCCGTTAAGTAGTCAATTTAAATGGCCATTAATTTATTAATCAATAAATTATTCCTCTTCATTGAAAGCTCTCAGCTCACACTTACTGACGGATTCCGGCACTGTAAATGAATAGCGCCCCTGCATATTGATATGCCCACACTGTAACGGTGAAAGTTTCTCAACGTCTGAATCTAAAACCGGATAACCCTCACGCCTGAGCTGCTGAATTGCTGCATCCATGTAAATCGTGTTCCACAGAACAATAATATTGAGCACCAGACCTAACGATCCAAGCTGATCTTCCTGGCCTTCACGGTAAGCCTGCCTCAGCTCTCCCCGCTTACCATGAAAGACATTTCTGGCCACCGCGTGGCGACCCTCTCCACGGTTGAGTTGTTGCAACGTTCTTCGCCGCTTGTTTTCATCGTCGAGGTAAGTCAGCATATGGATAGTTTTATCTGCGCGGCCTATTTCGGCTATAGCCTGCGCCAGACTGGTTGGCCTGTCGCCCGTTTGCAGTGTTTTCATGATGGACATTACGTTCAGTCGTCCAAGTTTGAGGGACGCAATCAGCCGCAGAATATCATCCCAGTGTGGCTTTGTTTTTTTCCCAAAATTAAGACGATGCGGGTAATGACTCCAACTTACTGATAGTGTTTTATGTTCAGATAATGCCCGATGACTTTGTCATGCAGCTCCACCGATTTTGAGAACGACAGTGACTTCCTGCCCAGCCTTGCCAGATGCTGCCTCAGATTCAGGTTATGCCGCTCAATGCGCTGCGTATATCGCTTGCTGATAACGTGCAGTTCTCCCTTCAGGCGTGATTCATACAGCGGCCAGCCATCCGTCATCCATACCACGACCTCAAAGGCCGACAGCAGGCCCAGAAGACGCTCCAGCGTGGCCAACGTGCGTTCACCGAATACGTGCGCCACAACCGTCCTCCGTATCCTGTCATACGCGTAAAACAACCAGCGCTGGCGTGATTTAGCGCCGACGTAACCCCACTGTTCGTCCATTTCCGCGCAAACAATGACGTCACTGCCCGGTTGTATGCGTGAGTTTACCGACTGCGGCCTGAGTTTTTTAAGTGTCGTAAAATCGTGTTGAGGCCAACGCCCATAATGCGTGCACTGGCGCGACATCCGACGCCATTCATGGCCATATCAATGATTTTCTGATGCGTACCGGGTTGAGAAGCGGTGTAAGTGAACTGTAGCTGCCATGTTTTACGGCAGTGAGAGCAGAGATAGCGCTGATGTCCGGCAGTACTTTTACCGTTACGCACCACGCCTTCAGTAGCTGAACAGGAGGGACAGCTGATAGAAACAGAAGCCACTGGAGCACCTCAAAAACACCATCATACACTAAATCAGTAAGTTGGCACCATTACCCCCTTACTGAACTGGCCACTCATCGAGCCGGATGCGTCAAGTACAAATGCAACCGCTGCCTCAAGGGTGTCCAGTTTATTTTTAGTGAGACTGACCGAGGCTTTTTTAGCGAGGCTTACAAGGCGCGGAGATCTGGTTTCCAGTTTCTTTTCCAGACTGATACGAGCTGGCTTTGCTGGCTGCGGAGCTGGCTGTGCGACATCAACGCCATAGCTAATGGCCAGAGGCTCAAGTCCACCGTTGAAACCCTGCCCGAGCGCACGAAGCTTCCAGGCGCCATTGTGCCGATATACTTCACCCAGGATGATTGCTTTCTCACTGCGGCCCTGAGTCTCAGCCTGAAAGTCAGCGATACCAGGAGCCTGAATGCTCAATAAACTGAGCCCACTGATGGTATCTTCACCATCAATGACAACGGTGATCGCAATTTTACTGACGTTCGCCGGAACACGATCCAGTGCTATATCAATGCTGGACTGCTGCGAACCGGTAACGAGCTTGACAGCCCCCTCAGGAGAAGACAAATTATTATAAAAGATAAAGTCAGAATCGCCACTGACCTTTCCCTGAGCATTAAGCAAGAACAGGCAGGTATCGGGTTCGCCTTTAAAGCCGAATTTGGCAGGGTACTGAAGATTCAGCCTGATAGCAGATTGCTGAAGGGGTATGTTTTGTCCGGATTGTAGATTCATATTAACTCTCCTGATTTTTGATTATTTTTAAAGCGCAGCGTTTATATATGTTCCCCAGGCTTAGTTCAGGACGCTGGATATTCGGTGAGGCGTAAATATGGTGTGACACCATATTTCATCACGCTGAAGTTTCTATACCTGTTGAATTTGAATTTTCATTGCCCGGGTATCTTATGTTCCAGATCCCGTTCCTTCATAAATCGCAAAAGTAACATATATCCGAGGGGCATGCTGTTGATATAAGGCACGGAATACTGGCTTAACCAGCAACCATAGATAAACCCGGGTCCTGCAAAAAGGTTCACGCCAGAATTAACATTACTCTGCTTTCTGAAAACGCCCGGCCCCCTTTCTCAGATTCAACAGCTGATAGCGGATCGTTACCCAAAAAAAACCCCGGCATTGCCGGGGTCAGACTCAGCGTCTTTTAGACATTGACGCCGTGCTGGGAAGCAAGCGCTGACAGGCCACCGGCAAAACCCTGGCCGACAGCTTTAAACTTCCACTCAGCGCCATGGCGATACAGTTCACCGAAGACCATTGCGGTTTCAGTTGAGGCGTCTTCAGACAGATCGAAACGGGCAATTTCCGTGCCGTTGTCGTTGTTGTAAACGCGCATGAAGCTGTTGCTCACCATGCCGAAGTTTTGTTTACGCGCTTCTGCATCATAGATGGTAACGGCAAACACCAGTTTTTTGATGTCTGCTGAGACTTTGGTCAGATCAATTTTGACCTGCTCATCGTCGCCGTCGCCTTCACCAGTACGGTTGTCGCCCTGGTGCTCTACTGCGCCATCAGGGCTGGTTTTATTATTGAAGAAAATGAAATGGGCATCTGACAGCACTTTACCGTCTTCACCTACTGCGAATACGGAAGCGTCAAGGTCAAAACCCTGACCATCGGTTACACGGGCATCCCAGCCCAGACCAACCATAGCGACATTCATGGTTGGTGCTTCTTTGGTCAGAGATACGTTGCCGCCTTTTACGAGAGAAACTGCCATTTTTAGCTCCTGCAAACAGTTGAATGAGGCTGAATTAACAGCCCCGGATATGAAAAGTTACTTTTCGATCAGGACGCGTTAATGCCGTACTGAGCACATACAGATGCCAGACCACCAGCATAACCCTGGCCTACTGCGCGGAATTTCCACTCACCATTGTGGCGATACAGCTCGCCAAACAGCATGGCGGTTTCAGTGGACGCATCTTCGGTCAGATCGTAGCGAGCGACTTCAGTCTGGTTATCGTCATTAACCAGACGAATAAACGCACCGGATACCTGACCAAAGCTCTGGCGACGAGCCTGAGCATCGTGGATGGTCACAACGAAGATGATCTTGTCAACTTCAGACGGGACGGCGTCCAGTTTAATTTTCAGCGATTCATCATCACCATCGCCCTCACCGGTGCGGTTATCGCCGGTGTGCGTTACGGAACCGTCGGATGACGTCAGGTTGTTATAGAAGATGAAATCTGAATCGCCGCGCACTTTGCCGTTTGAGGCCAGCAGGAATGCTGAAGCATCCAGGTCAAAGTCCTGACCGTCTGTTGAACGCGCATCCCAGCCAAGGCCCACCAGGACGTTTTTCATTGACGGAGCTGCTTTACTCAGGGAGACGTTCCCGCCTTTGGAAAGAGAAACACTCATAAAATAACCTCTTCGATTAGTAATTGTTCAGGTTAACACTTAAGGGGATTAACTCCCCTTTTCCTCAGATTCAGGTTTGCCCGGGAACATGACGCTTGCGAGAATGCCCAGCGCCAGTACACCCAGTACAACATACAGGCTGGTTGTAGCCGCAATGCTGTAACCATGATGCCAGATGTGATCGGTCGCATTCAGGCCGAGTTTTGCCGCGATGAAGAACAGCAGCACGATAACGGCCTTCTCCAGATGAACCAGGTACTGTTTCAGTGCCTCAAGGACAAAATACAGAGTACGCAGGCCCAGGATAGCAAACATCATGGCACTATAGACGATAAGCGGTTCACGACTGACGGCAATGATTGCCGGTACCGAGTCAAACGCGAACATTACGTCCGAGAGTTCAACCACAGCCACACACAGGAACAGCGGGGTCGCATATAGCGCCGCTTTTTTACCACGGCCAATGGTGACATCGCTGTTTTCTGGTTTCGCCAGTTCGGCATCCACTTCCTTCTGGTTAAGCAGGAAGGCATGCCCTCTGAGCTTCGGCCAGATAGGGAAGAAGCGTTTAACCATGCGGTAAGCCAGATGCTGGGAGTAATCCTCAATTTCATCATCGTCATCACCGCTTTTAAGCATCATGACCGCCGTCCAGGCAACGATAATAGCGAAGACAACTTCAACGTACGGCCCCAGACTCAGCAGGCTCGTACCGATGGCGACAAAGATGCCCCTGAAGACAATGGCACCAATGATCCCCCAGTAGAGAACACGGTGGCGATAACGATCCGGAACGGCGAACCAGGAGAAGATGGCCATCATGACGAACAGGTTGTCGACCGACAGCACTTTCTCCAGCGCATAACCCGTGACAAACAGACTGGCAACCTCAGCACCGTGGTGGATATAGAGGAAACCGGCAAATGCCATCGCAACCACAACCCAGAATACGGACCAGAGCGCCGCACTCTTAAGCGAGATTGGCTTGTCATCACGGTGCATAAACAGGTCAATAAAGATGGCACCGACTGAAAGCGCAATAAAAACAATGACCGTTTCAGTCGGGAAGCCGATGTGTGTGGAAACCATATTTTACCCTTAGGGATGTGGATCAGAGGCCAAATTCAGCCGGGTCGAAGCCCAACGCGATAGCGATCTCGCGGGAGGCCAGTTTCTCGTCCTGATCGAAGTTACCGTCACTTTTTGCAACGGCAATACCAACACGTAAGGCCAGCTGAGCGGCCTCAGGCTGATCTTTCAACGCCAGGATGTATTTCATGGTTTCGCCCTTGCCGATTTCAACATCGAAATCGAAGCTTGAAACCAGTTTATTGAAGAACTCGATCACCTCATTGGTATCGAATACCTTCAGCTCTTCTGAAGAGCGAAGAAAGCCCATCATTTTCTGCTTTTCTTCCGAACTCACGCCGTCACTCGATACGGCAATACGGGCACATACAGCAACGGTGCCGTGCATAAATTTTTTGTTTTTGAAACGGCCAACCTGGCGGGTCAGTTCGTCCCGGCCAGAGTTAATGGCACCTTTTACCTTGTCGAAAAAGCTCATACCTGTTTCCTTTGTTGCTGTGTTATTTAGAACCGGCGCTCCAGCGAAATCCCCAGCCAAATGCCCGGTCCATTTCGTCCTGGCCTTTGAAGTACTGGTTAATTCGCTCGACTTTAATTGCACCGTTTTCGTTTACGAGTCTGGCAATGGCGCACAATGTGCGACGGTTTTCACCTTCGGTCAGGCGGGTCTCAATGGGCGGTTGATCCGGCACATGAATGGTGACCACACCATCAGTCTTGTCCCAGCTGGGAACACCTTCATAAATAAAGGCGTAAATCAGCACTTCGCGGATATGCTTCCATTCACGTCCATTGATATGCAGCCACTCGCCGTCTGATACATCACCCGTCCGGTCATCTCCCTTGAGCTGAACATACGGTTCATCGCGATAATCACCGAATGCATTACCGAGCGCCTGAATGACCGATTTATACCCGTCCTGAAGCTCAACAAAGGCCCCCAGATCCAGGTCGATTCCTTTGGAGCCGAACATGCCTGCAAAGCCGGATTTGCCGCTGCCTCGGTGCCAGTTCAGGTTGATCCGGATTTCACCGAAGTTATCCCGTTTGGTCAGGCTGATTGCAGGCTTCTCTTTTGTCAGCGATACCTTGCTCAGGCTGATTTTTGTCTCAACTGGCGGAGGGGTTACAACCGGAGGAGTCGGGGCTGCGGGAGCAGGTTCGTCGGCAATATTTACGCCGAAATGCTCTGCCAGCGGTTTAAGTCCACCGTTGAACCCCTGCGCAACAAAGCGGAATTTCCAGTCATTATTACGACGGTAAAATTCACCCAGAATTAAGGCTGCTTCCTGACGGCCGCTCAGTTCGACACTGCCGCTAACCAGGCCGGTAGCCCCTTGCTCCACGTCGATGGAAAGATTACGAAGACCGGACACCGTCTGCCCACCGTCACAGGTCACGGTGAACGCAATTTTTTGGACATCAGGTTTCAGCCGGTTGAGCGCGACAGTAAAGGTTGAGTACTGGCCTTCACTGACCAGGCTGACGGTACCATCATCGTTACGTGGCTGACCATAGAACACCATGTCCGCATCACCCTGCACCTTCCCGTCGGCATACAGGCGAAACGCCGAAGCATCCACCTGGCCGCCCGAGGTGATCCGGACCCGCAACTCCTGGGCTGGAACGGGGGCATTGCCCCCCGGCGTCAGGTTCATTAGCGGATAACCGCTGAAACGATATCGGAGTGCATATCGTCAATTGTGCGGCCGCGACAGGCATGGCCAAGGGCGGTAAAGTCCCAGTTGCCGTTATTACGGTGCAGCGAAGAAATAACGATCCCGGTATGTGAGCCCTGCTCAGTCAGCTTGTAGCGAGCCAGCTCTTTGCCGGTTTGATCGACAACGCGGCAGAACGCGTTTTCGACGTCATTGAACGACTGACCACGGAAGCTGTTTACCGTAAACGCCAGGTATTCAACGTTTGCAGGCAGTCGGGAGAGGTTGACCTTAATCACTTCATCGTCACCGTCACCCTCACCGGTCAGGTTATCGCCACTGTGCACAACAGCGCCGCAGGTGGATTCCAGTTTGCGGAACCAGATGGTGTCAATTGTTTTACCGGTGCTGTCCATTAATACGCAGCCAGCATCGAGATCGATTGAGTCGTTGCCTCCAAACAATCCTCCAAGAAGACCTTTTTTCTTAACCGGATCCCAACCGAGACCGAAATGAAGCTGGCTTAATGCAGATGATTCTTTGCTGAGTGATACCGTCTGGTTCTTAACTAATGAAACCATGTTCTATTCCTTAAAATAGTAATGACCGAGACAATCAAAGGGTTGTTTATTAACTGACGAAGAAAATCATATCATGATGAAGTTCTCTGACAAGGGAAATTTTGGTAGTTTTCTGTAAAAACATAAAAAAGAAAACCTTTTCAGGGTGTTAATTTTCTATGTTTAATTTAAATATCAATACTTTATCTGGAATCCAAAAAATACTGACTCACTTCATAACCACAGAAGTTATTAATCATATTATGATTGACATGTAGCTTAGACACTCATAGACTCACTTCTCAATCATAAATTTGCATGACGTTCCGGATAATTAAAAAAAATGAACAAGAAAATTTGGTTTATGGAAGGTTTATCCTCCCAGCGAGATATTATTCAGGGGGTAAAATCATTTGCACAAAAAAATAATTTTGCCATTACCGTTTTTGCCTCCCACCGTAACGAAAGAAATGAAATCCTTTCCGTTGCCGATTATTCTTTGACTGAACCTGAAGATCCTCAAAAACGTCTCCAGTTTATTCAGGAAACCATTCAGACCTACGGCATCCACCATATTCATACTGGCCGTAACAGCCAGTGGTTTGAAGAACACCGTTCAGCCATTGAATCGACCGGTGCCACCCTTACTACCGGTGCAACGAGCGTCGACTGGTTAACTCTGGCTGACGAAAAAGTTACTTTTGCTCAGTTTATGGAGCAAAAGGGACTCCCGGTTGTACCATCCTGGAGGGTGAATACGCTGGCAGAATTAAAGACACACCTCGCGTCCCCGCCGTTCACTGACAGCCCGGTATGCGTGAAGCCGGTGACGGGTATCTATGGCATGGGATTCTGGCGCTTTGATGACAGTGCTTCGCCTATGGCCGTCTTTAATCATCCCGAACATCGTCTGGTCAGTCCGCAACAGTATATTGCAGCAGCATCAGCTGCTGAGTCGTTTAAACCCCTTGTTTTGATGCCGTACCTGCCAGGCCCGGAATTTTCCGTCGATATCCTCGCGGATAAGGGCGAAATACTCGCAGCCGTGGGACGCCGTAAGGAAGGGGCTATCCAGTATCTGGTAAACGAAGGTAGCGCCTGGGAACTGGCGTGTGACTGCGCCCGGGTTATGAAGGCCGACGGGCTGGTGAATGTTCAGACGCGAAACGATGTGAATGGCAACCCGGTGCTGCTTGAAACCAACATGCGTCCGTCAGGGGGGGTGGGTTATACCCTTCACAGCGGGGTGAACCTTCCTGGGTTATTTGCTGCCTTTAAGCTCGGTCTGATGTCTGAAGATATGGTGCGCCAGAGCGCTAAAAACACCTTTTCTCCGGTTGCGGTGAGAGCCATTACGGATGTAATTGCATACCCGGAATCACTCTCTAACCTTTTGAATTAAGGCGTGTTTATGTCTGATAACCTCGAAGATATGATTTATCGCCGTACCCTCTCATGCGGTACGATTCAGGTAATCCGCGATCAGGGTGAAGTTTCGCTCGATGACCTGTTTGATATCGCTGAAAGACGTAACCCGAAACGCGCCTTTCTGTTTGTCAGCAAAGTACTCGGCAGGCACATTCCCGTGCCACCCTCAGTCATGCGGCAGGCCTACAGACAGCTTGCCAGCCAGTTCCCCTCAACGCTGACAGGGCCCGTACTGTTTATCGGTATGGCTGAAACCGCCGTTGGGCTTGGGGCCGGTGTGTTTGATGAAGTGCGCCACCAGCATCGTGAATCTGTATATCTGACCTCTACCCGTCACCCGGTTGATGGCACGTTGCTTTGCGAGTTCAAGGAAGAACACAGCCACGCCACTGATCATCTGATCTATCTGCCAGATGATGAAGAGAAAAGACGTCGTGTTACCAACGCGCGAACGCTGGTTTTGATTGATGACGAGGCAACCACCGGTAATACCTTTATTAACCTGCTTTCTGCCCTGCGTAATACCGGCAAGCTTCAACATATTGAACAGGTTATCGCCGTTACGCTTACCGACTGGAGTGGCAAAGCCTTGTCCGAGCGCAGCACCTTACCCGTCACTTCTGTTTCTCTTGTAAGCGGTCAGTGGGGATGGACCACATTACCAGATGCACCGGTCCCGGACATGCCGAAAGTCAACGTAACTTCACGCGGAGAATGGGACATCCAGGGGAAACAGTCATGGGGTCGACTGGGGATGCTCGCACCTGCGGCCGATCTCGGCCATGAGGTTTCCGTCCGCAAAGGGGAGCGTGTTCTGGTTCTCGGGACAGGGGAATTCGTCTGGGAGCCGTTCCTGCTTGCAGAACGGCTCGAAGCTGCCGGGGCAAAGGCATTTTACGGTTCGACCACCCGCTCCCCTATCGCCGTTGGTTATGCCATTGAGTCCGCCATTTCCTTTACGGATAACTACGGGCTGGGCATCCCCAATTTTGTCTATAACGTCGCCCACCAGCAGTTTGACCGCATTCTTGTGTGTACTGAGACACCCGCAGAAAGTATTGACGCGCAGCTTCTTAAGGCGCTGGCTGAGGTTGCGCCCGTCGTGGAGATTGTTACCTATGAATAAACCCGTTGTTCTGAGCGACCTTGACGACACGCTCTTTCAGACCCGTCGTAAAATGGTGGACGAGCTGGCCCTGGAGCCATTCCGTACCGGTGCCGTTGATCGTACCCTGAATCCACGAAGCTTTATGACGGAAGAACAGTCCATGTTAGTGGACTGGCTTCTGGAGCAGGCTGAACTCATTCCCGTTACCGCACGGGGAACTGAAGAAATCAGCCGCGTACGGATCCCTTTCCACTCCTGGGCAATCACCACGCACGGGGCCGTCATTCTCACGCCTGAAGGCAACCCCGACGAGGAGTGGAAGGCCCATATGCTCGGCCAGCTGGCTCCCTATCAGGAAAAGCTGACATCGATGCAGCGACTGATAACTGAAATGATGGACGCAAAAGGGATTAATGCCTGGGCAAGACTGAACTTCGAATACGGTGAAACGGCGGTTTATATGGTGATGAAACACCGCGACAGCACCCGCCTTGACGAGCTCAATGCCATTGCAGATGAGATAGAAACGGTGTTTCCGACCGAGGGCTTCTACATCCACCGCAACAGTAATAACGTGGCCTGGCTACCCACCCCGGTTGAGAAAGGGCTGGCCGTCAGCTGGCTGCTTGAAAAACTTCGAGCTGAACGCGGCGTTTTCCCCGTAATTGGTCTGGGCGACAGCCTGAGCGATCATCGTTTTATGAAACTGTGCAGCTGGTTTGGCATCCCGCGTCAGAGTCAGTTTGCAGATGCCATTTCACAGCGAATTTTTGGAGAAAATTAAAATGCAGCCACATGAAACATTTACCGGCTCATACCAGCCCGGTGACGTGGAATTTCTGCTAAAGCCGGTTGTCATTGAGATGACGCCGGTTGATCAAAAAGAAGAGCTGATTCAGTCCGGGAAGAAACATTATTCAGACATGCTCAGCCAGGAGCCAGCACCAACACAATGGCATCTTGATTTGTTTCACCGGGCGCTGGATCGGGGCGCAGAGAGGCTTGCAAAAGAAGTCACACAGCTCGCTATTTCTCTGGCCGAACGCTTCGGTGATGAGCCCATTGTACTGGCCAGTCTTGTCAGAGCTGGCGTACCGCTCGGCGTTATGCTGCACCAGGCCCTGCGTGACATGGGGAAAACCTCATGGCATTACGGCATCAGCATCATCCGGGATCGTGGAATTGACGGTGCAGCACTCGACGTCATTGAAGAGCGGCATGGTACCAGCGGTATTGTCTTTGTTGACGGATGGACAGGTAAAGGCGCAATTACCGGAGAGCTTGTACGCGCACTGAAAGATCGCCCGGGCTATCCTGAGCAGCCGCGACTGGTTGTCCTGGCCGATCCCTGTGGCTGTTCCTGGCTTGCAGCAAGTGATGATGACTGGCTCATTCCTTTTGGCATCATGGGTGCGCCGGTATCAGGTCTGATCTCCCGGTCAGTATGGTCCTCTGAAGGATTACATGGGTGCATGGTTTGCGAGCATCTCAGTGAATTCGAATGCAGCCGGATGTTTGTCGATACCGTCGCTCATTTCCGTAAGAAGTTAACACCGACATCCCTCGCTCCCCTGAGCTGGAATACGGAGTCAGCCCGGATCTTATGGCAGACAAGTTGCGACGTTATCGCGTTCCTGGCCGATGAATTTAAAGTGGACAGCGTCAATCGTATTAAACCCGGTATTGCTGAAGCAACCCGGGCTGTATTGCGTCGGGTACCGGACCATATATTTGTGCGTTCTATTGACGACCCGGACGTTGCCTTGCTTGTAGGGCTTGCTCGTGAAAAGGGAATAGTTGTTACAGAAATGGGGGGAACCCTCGGCCAGTATCGGGCTGTAACCATTATCAAGAAGGTACTCTGATGAAAAATCGTCTTTCTCCCTGGAATCTGGGAGCCACGCTATACATGCCTGCAACACGGGAAGATATTGCTGATGCCGTCCTGCATGGGAAAATCCCGGGTTTGCGCTCTCTGGTAATTTGCCTTGAGGATGCTGTCAGTGAAGCAGACATCCCCATCGCCCTCAAAAATCTGGAGCACCTGCTGCACGAGCTCAGTAACAGCATGCGTAGCCTGGGTAAAAATGACTGGCCTCTGGTGTTCATTCGCCCCCGGCATGCCGACATGGGCAGATGGTTAAAAGCGCATTATGATCTTTCCGCTGTCGACGGGTTTGTGTTGCCGAAATTTACCCTCAGTTCGTTAGCTGAATGGTGGGATATCATGGGCGGGACTCACCTGTGCATGATGCCAACGCTGGAAACAGAAGACGTCTTTGACGTGGTTCAGATGCGCGAGCTGGCCACCCGTCTGGTGGAACATCCCTGCCACGACCGCATTATTGCGCTTCGAATCGGCGGCAACGATCTTATGAACGTTGTGTCGCTTCGCCGTCCCCGGGACCTGACGCTGTATGACAGCCCGATGGGCTACGTCATCAAAATGCTCGTTTCGGTCTTCGGCCCGCGTGATTTTGCCCTGACCGCGCCCGTATGTGAGCATATTGACGATCATGCCGTAATGGCCAGAGAGCTGGCTCTTGATATGGCACATGGGCTTGTTGGGAAAACGGCCATTCACCCGGGTCAGATAGAGGTCATTCAAAACGCGCTGATGGTCACTCAGGGTGAGCATTCTGACGCTCTGCGGATCCTGAACTCTACCCAGGCCGTGTTTAAGTCGCAGGGAGCAATGTGTGAACCCGCCACACATCGCCGCTGGGCGGCTGGCATTCTGGACAGAGCTAGTTTTTATGGGTTACAGAACGAGCAAAGCGCTGATGGAATCAGATTACTTACCGTGACCCAGCATCATTAAGGAAATCATAATGGGGTTCAGGTTCAGAAAGTCGATCAACATTATTCCTGGTGTTCGCCTCAACCTGAGTAACGGTGCACCGAGCCTGAGTGTCGGGCCGAGAGGTGCTTCCGTTTCTTTTGGAAGCCGGGGGACCTATGCCAATCTGGGCTTGCCCGGTACCGGGCTGAGTTACCGTACCCGGCTTGACCGGGCCGCGCGTTCCGGAGGTGGGAACCGGACGGCTACCGACCCGGGGCTCAGACAGGCGCTTGAGCAGGAAGCCGCTGATCTCATGTCAGCGGTGACCGCAATCCGTAATATTCACGAGCTGACGCCGGATCCCAAAACAGGCATCAGCTGGGCAGAGCTGGAAGCAGTATACCTGCATAACAGAACGTCGCCTTTTCAGGTTCCGGCACCGGTGCGTCCAGAAAAGCCAGACTATCTTGCATTGCCGGAAAAGCCTGCCGAGAGCGAAGGCATTAGTTTTCTGGGTAAATGGTTTGAATCGGAATCAGCTAAAGCTGAGCGCCACGCCGAAAATCTTCGCCGGTGGCAGCAGGAGCTGATTGATGTGGAGCGTGAGAATACCCTTCGACAGCACCGGTACCAGCAACAACGGACGGCCTGGGCCGAACAGTATGCAAACTGGAAGTTTGAGGCTGAAGAACATGAAAAACGGCTCGCCACGGCTCAGGCAGATGCCCGGCAGCAGTTCCGGACAGACGCCGCGTTTTTCGAATCATACCTGGCGGGTGTGCTGGCAGAAACTGAATGGCCGCGTGAAACGCTTGTTGCATTTGAAGTAAAGCCGGAGCTATCAGCAGTCCTGCTGGATGTTGATTTAGCTGAGATTGAAGATTTCCCTGATAAGATTTACGGCGTTAATGCCCGGGGCACGGAGCTGACGGAAAAAGCCATGACGCAAAAAGCCGTACGCGAAAACTATGCCCGCCACGTCCATGGCTGCTTGTTCCGCCTGGTCGGTATCGTTTTACATACGCTACCGTTCGACAACGTGATTGTGTCAGGCTTTACGCAACGGGTCAGTAAGCGGACCGGCTATCTGGAGGATGAGTATATCCTGTCCTGCAAATGCAGTCGCAGCCAGATGTCGTCAGTAAATTTTGCAGGCTTAGAACACATTGATCCGGTTGAAGCGTTAGGCGATCAACCGGTTATTCGAAAGATGAGCAGTACCTTCATTTTTCAGCCTATTGAACCACTAACCCTTTAAGCAGGCTAAATCTTACGATGCAATTAAATACCAGACAGGCCCGGATTTTTAAGCTTGCCAACTTACTGGGCACCGGCAAGCCCGTTTCCGCTGCCGACATTATAACCAGTCTGGAATGCTCAGAGCCGACATTAACCCGGGCACTCAAAGAGCTACGCGAGTCATATTCTGCGGAGATCAAATACAGCAAGGCAGGTCATTCATACCATCTCGTTAATCCGGGCCAGCTGGATAAAAAGACCCTTCGCCGGATGAATGAAGCGCTCGCACAGAATGCTGAACTGAAAACCGGTGAGTCCACAGGGAAGGTCGTACTCGATAAGGATAAAAAAACAGCCGTGTCATTATCGCTACGCATGCGGATTTTAAGAAAAATTGACCGTCTGGCTGCGCTGAGTGGCTCGACCCGAAGTGAAGCGGTAGAGAAGCTGGCTCTGCACTCCGTTGATGAACTGATAAAAGAATACAGCGCTAAAAAGTCCTGACGCTAAATCTCAGACCGGGGTGAAAACCCCGGTTTTGTCATATTTCACCTCTGTATCTGCGTGACGGAGTTTTGATCTATTCTCCTCCCGCAATGTCAGCAGCGCCTTTCTGCCTACAAAACCTGGTGTCTTGACATCCTCTTGTGCTACACATCAATCTTTGGGCGATTTACACTCCATTCATGCAGATCTGTGATGTATGATGATTTTCATACATAAGAAAGTTTATTTTTGCCGGAGTTTTTTTCAGAAATCTTATATTCCAGTACGGTCTGAATTTTTTTCTCTGATAAGAGGCCATTCACATGTCGGTAATTCAATGGTGGTTAACTTATTTCTTTAATGCCGCTTCTGAGTATTTAATCTCCACCCGACAGATGTCGTGCCGTTTTATCAAATCTACAAACTCTGGCCTCTTCCTGAAACTACTCTCCTCTTCCGATCTCTTAAGAAGGAATTACATTTGAGACGCTTACCCGTATATCTGCTACTCGACACGTCCGGCTCTATGCACGGAGAGCCTATCGAAGCGGTTAAGAATGGCGTTCAGACGCTGCTTACCACGCTGAAACAGGATCCGTATGCACTCGAAACGGCTTACGTGTCAGTGATCACCTTTGATTCTTCAGCCCGACAGGCAGTCCCCCTGACAGACCTCCTGAGTTTCCAGATGCCAGCACTAACAGCCAGCGGCACCACCTCTCTTGGCGAAGCGCTTACCCTGACGGCCAGCTCCATTGCCAAAGAAGTACAGAAAACGACGGCTGACACTAAAGGTGACTGGCGTCCCCTTGTATTCCTGATGACGGATGGAAGTCCGAATGATGACTGGCGTAAAGGCCTAAATGACTTTAAAGCGGCCAGAACCGGCGTTGTTGTGGCATGTGCAGCCGGGCATGATGCCGATACCAGCGTCCTCAAAGAAATCACTGAAATCGTGGTTCAGCTCGATACAGCTGACAGTTCGACGATTAAAGCTTTCTTTAAATGGGTCAGTGCGAGCATTTCGGTAGGCAGTCAGAAAGTGGAGTCCAGCAAAAAAGAAGTGATCGGTCTTGAAGACCTGCCACCACCGCCGCCAGAAGTAAACGTGGTCTTATAATTTTATTAATTAAGGGGATGTCATGTCTGTCAGTCTGAGCAAAGGCCAGGGCGTAAGCCTGAAAAAAAATGAATACGATCTCTCGTCCGTTACTATCGGCCTGGGTTGGGATATTAATGAGGAAAAGAAAGGTTTCCTCGGCGGGATCTTTGGTAAAAAAGAAGAAGAATACGACCTTGATGTGATCGCTTTCCTGTGTAATTCAGCCGGAAAGGTGACCGATCTCGGCAATGTGGAAAATGGTAAACCAACGCTTGTGAATGGCGATATCATCTTTTTCAACAGCCTTCGCCATAAGTCAGGAAATATCTGGCTGACGGGCGATAACCGAACCGGAGCCGGTGACGGTGACGATGAGCAAATTATTGTGCGCCTGAATTCCCTTGACGCTCAGTACGAGAAAATTGTGTTCATCGTTCAGATCTACAATGGTGAAAAGCTCCAGCAGCACTTTGGTAAAGTTCAGAATGCCTTCATCCGGGCAGTAGATGCCCGTAATATTGAAATGGCACGATTCGATCTTTCTGGCGGACCCGCCTTCGCCAGCCAGCGCTCCATGGTTTTTGCCGAGCTGATACGCGAGGCTACAGGCTGGAAACTCAGGGCAATTGGTGAGCCTTCAGAATCAGATTCGTTTGTCTCGCACCTGAGGAATTACATGTGATGCGCCGCCTGCCTGTTTACCTTGTTATCGACACATCCGGCTCGATGCGCGGTGAGTCCATCCATTCCGTTAACGTTGGAATTCAGGCGATGCTTAGCGCTCTTCGCCAGGATCCCTACGCCCTCGAAAGCGTTCATATCTCCATTATCACCTATGACAATGAGGCGCGTGAGTTCATTCCTCTCACGCCGCTGGAAGACTTCCAGTTTTCTGACATCGTTGTGCCAAGCGCAGGCGGGACGTTCACCGGTGCTGCCCTTGAATGTCTGATGCAGTGTGTTGAACGGGATGTACGTCGCTCAGATGGTGATACCAAAGGAGACTGGCGTCCTCTGGTATTCCTGATGACTGATGGAACCCCTTCTGATGCCCTGGCGTACGGTGAAGCGGTAAAAGCGATTCGCGGCCGGGGATTCGGATCCATCATTGCCTGCGCCGTTGGTCCTAAAGCAGGCCATGAGCACTTAAAACAGCTCACCGATAAGGTTGTGTCTCTGGAGACGCTAGATTCAACCGCGTTTGCAGGTTTCTTTAAATGGGTATCGGCCAGCGTGTCTTCCGGCAGCACAAGCGCGGGGATCAATAACGGAACTGATACCCTTCCCCCTCCTCCACCAGAAATCCAGCTGGTGCTCTGACAGACAGAAAGGTGCTGCTTTCCGGGCAGCACCTTTCTGTACAGCAACGTTTTCTGCTGGCCGTACCAGCCGTACGAGGAAAATTATGAGACGCCTTCCCGTGTTTTTTGTCCTGGACTGTTCAGAGTCCATGATTGGTGAAAACCTGAAAAAAATGACTGATGGTCTGCAAATGATCGTCGGAGATTTAAGAAAGGATCCACACGCACTTGAAACAGCCTGGGTTTCGGTAATCGCATTTGCCGGTGTAGCCCGTACGATTGTACCTCTTCACGAAATTGCCTCGTTCTACCCTCCCCGCCTTCCCGTTGGCGGCGGTACGAGCCTTGGGGCCGCATTGCGTGAGCTGACCGTACAAATTGATACCCAGGTCAGAAAAACCACTCATGAGGCTAAAGGCGACTGGAAACCCGTCGTGTATCTCCTTACCGACGGACGTCCGACTGACGACACAACCGCAGAAGTGAAGCGCTGGAAGGATCACTACGCGAGTAAAGTGAATCTCATTGCCGTTGGCCTGGGGCCGTCAGCGGACCTGAATACCCTGCGGCAACTGACAGAGAATGTCATGCTGTTCACCGAGTCTCAGGAAGGGGACTTTACCCGCTTCATCAAATGGATCACAGCCTCGGTTACGGCGCACAGCCGCAGCGTCGGAGACGACAAACAACCTGAGCTCAGCCAGACTGAATACATAGTCCGGCTGGCCAAGGACGAGCCAGTAAAAGCGTACGACGAAAACTGCGTTACGCTTACCGGCCGTTGCAGCAAGACCCGTCGTCCGTATCTGATGAAGTATGAACGGCCACCAGCAAGGATTTCCGGGCTCGATTTCAGCCTGAACCTGAACAGCTTTAATATTGCCGGATGCTATCCCATCGATGAGGACTATTTTGCATGGTCAGATGCCACCGCTACCGGTTTGCAGGTAAACACCAGCGAACTGCATGGCGTACCGGGTTGCCCTCACTGCGGTAATGCCAGTGCGTTTGCCCTGTGCTCATGCGGAAAATTGCTGTGCATTGACGGCCCGGATGACGTGATCTGCCCGTGGTGTGAAACAGGTCTGTCATTCAGCAATGATGGCGGAAACACTAACTTCGACGTAAACAGAGGGAGAGGTTGATGTCGCAAAATGCTTTACTTGAAGAGAAGATTATCCGCTTAGTGCTGTCTGAGCTGGGCCACCCTGTAGAAGGTGAGCGGCTTTTTCTTCTATCGCACGACCCTTCCCTTACTGAAGAGATTATGCGGCTTAAAGAGCGGATTGAAAGCCTTGCACAGGGTTTATCTGCGCGGGTTAGCGAAGGTTATAACGACGCAGAGATCGCCCCCTCGTCAGCATCCAGCCTTTCCGATCAGCAACAAACGGTCGTAAGTGATGCAGATAACCCGGGCATTGACGCTACCGATACACCATTACTGCAACCCCTGCCAGAAAATGAACCTCATCCTCCGTTCTGGAAGCTGATGCCTTATTACGAATTTGATAAACCAGCACAGAGGGAAGACGAAAACCTGTCTTCCCTGGTATTAAAACCCGGGCAGATACCGACAGGCCAGCAGCGGGCCGGATTAGCTGTGCCACCTGCCGTTCCCCCGAGAGCTAAAATAGTTATTCCCAACGCCCGCGCAGGCGAACGTTTCTCTTCGCCGGTTGCTATAGTTCTGGATGAGGGCCAGCAGGCTACTGTCAGGGACGTTGTCTTTCCCAGGAACATTGGCCTGACCTTTGACAAAGAGCATAAGTTGCTGACAGGTACACCCACCGAAAGCGGCGATATAGAGCTTTCAGTACTCTGGTCATGCGCTTCGCACGACGAATGCGAAACAAAACAGCTTTTTATAGTCAATCCCGATCCGAGAAGCCTGTGGAAGGTGGTAGAGCCACCAGCAGACGCTTCCTACCCTAAGTCCCATCTGGACGCTGCTGGCCTGGTCAGGGGTGACATACGTATTGCTGCCGCCAGTCGCCGGGGACGATCTCATGAGCATGCCGGGAGCTTCAGAGATGACGACTTCTATATCAACCACTGCCAGGAAACAGGATGGTCTGTCATGCTGGTCGCAGACGGGGCCGGTAGTGCGGTAAATTCCCGGGAAGGCTCCCGGATTGCAGTCCAAACGGCTGGCGATTACCTTTTCAATCAGCTCAGTGGTTTGAAAGGCGTCCATCTAAAGCAGCACATCACGGCGTGGGAAGGGAGCGATCAGCAGGCAACCATAAACGCCATGCTTCATCATTTTAAACAGGCAGCTACGCTCGCGGTCAACAGTATCCAGAACGAAGCCATTTGTGCAGAACAACCTGTGAAATCCTATTCAACAACCCTACTGGCAACTGTAGCGCTACGAACTGATAATGAGCTGTTTGCGGCTGCATTCTGGCTTGGTGATGGTGCGATAGGTGCATACAGCCCTTCCGGTAAAGTCAGGATACTGGGAAATCCCGATAGCGGAGAATACGCAGGACAAACCCGCTTTCTTGACCAGAGCATTATCGCAGACCCCTCGTTTAGCGGCCGCATCAGCGTGGGTAAATGGAATGATGTATCTCACTTGATCCTCATGACAGATGGCGTATCAGACCCTCTGTTTGAGACAGATAACGGGCTTCGCAGTGACGAAAAATGGACCCGTCTCCTTGATGAGCTCATCCCTGTCCTTACAGACGCCAGTATTGCGCCTGAGAGGTTAGGCGACTGGCTTAACTTTTTCTCCACAGGGAACCACGATGACCGCACTATTGCGGTGTTGTGGTAAGGGATACGCTTCTTCGGTGATCAATATGGCAAATATTGTTACGTGCAAAACAAAGGACGGCGAAACAGTCCAGTATGTTGACGAGGTAATTGGTTCGGGCTCGATGAAGGATGTTTACTTCTCGCCTGATAAATCATACGTCGTCGCTTTTTATCATAAACCGCAGAACGAGCAGGCCCGGGATCGGATTGATATGATCACCGGACGCTACAGGCAAAACATTTTTGGCCAGTCCGGAGGTGAATACTGGAAGGACCTGTTTTGCTGGCCGACCCACGTTGTTGAGCATGGGGATAAAATCGGCATCGTGGTTCCAACCTACAAAAGCTACTTTTTCTTTAAATACGGCTCTAAAAACGATGATTTTCTTGGCATAAAAGGCCGTGAAAAGGAAGGCAAATGGTTTGCCAGCGCCAGCAACCAGAATAAATTTCTCGACCCACGTGAACGAGGCAATACGCTTACCTATCTCAAGGTCTGTCTGCTGCTAACAAGAGCCGTCAGAAGGATGCATGCGGCAGGTCTCTGTCACAGCGATCTAAGCTATAAAAACGTGCTTATCGATCCAGAAATGGGACATGCCTGCATCATTGACGTAGACGGCCTGGTTGTCCCTGGAAAGTATCCTCCCGACGTCGTGGGCACCCCGGATTTTATCGCTCCGGAAGTGGTGAAAACCAGCCATCTTTCCAAAGAGGATCCGAACCGCGTATTGCCAAGCATTTCTACTGACCGTCATGCGCTGTCGGTGCTTATCTACATGTATCTGTTCTTCCGTCATCCGCTACGTGGCGGAAAAATACATGACATGTCGGATGAAGTACGTGATGAGACCTTATCTATGGGTGAGAAGGCACTCTTCATTGAACATCCGACAGACAAAAGCAATGCAGTCAAAGTCAGTCAGCTATCCTCCTTTTCACTGCCCTGGGCTGACCCGGAGAAAATTCCTTACACCATCATGGGCCCTTATCTGACGCCTTTGTTTGAACGCGCCTTTATTGATGGCTTACACGATGCCACTAAACGCCCGACCGCCGATGAGTGGGAAAGTGCCCTGGTTAAAACAGTCGATCTGATACAGCCCTGCCAGAACAAGGCGTGTGAACAGAAATGGTACGTTTTCTCAGGTAAGACAAAGCCGGTTTGTCCCTACTGCGGTACGCCATACAAGGGTAAATTACCGGTTCTAAATTTATATTCATCCCGAAAGGAAGGCAGTTATCGTCCTGACGATCACCGGTTGATGGTGTGGAGCGGGCAGTCAATCTATGCGTGGCATGTGAATCGCCTCATTGCGCCAAATGAGCGCACAACCGATGCACAAAGGAAACGAGTTGGGTATTTTGTTTTCCATAACGATCAGTGGTGGTTAGTAAATGAAGGCATAAATGGGCTTATGTCATTACCGGATAAACGACAGATTGCCATTGGTGAAAAAATTGAACTGACGAATAACGCTCAGTTTGTTCTGTCAAAGGAGGAAGGCGGCAGGCTAGTCGTCGTTCAGTTAGTAGAAAACTAACGGACGCCCATAACGACTAAAACGTTCTGGCAGAATACTGAACCTGTTTAAGGGGTCTGAGGTCCAACCATGCGAAAAACCACGTTAAGAAAGCAACCTTCTGAAAAGGCGACGTTTATCAGTTTTTTTTCCGGCCATAAAGGGGGCGGAAATTATTCCCTGCACGGGTATTCGCAAGGATTTCGGTAGTGCTCTGGCTCTGCCCCCCATAACCTGGCGGACAGAGCATGATTGGGAAAGCGGTACCCTCACGGCAGAAACGATTGACGCAGGCTATATTTCTATTATTCTGGAAATATAGATAAAGGAGGTATTATGGATTTAAACACTGCTGCAAACGCACTTCGAGAACTGGGCCACCCGACACGTCTCAGCATATACCGGGAGCTGGTCAGGGCGGGTCATGAAGGCCTGCCGGTTGGCGAACTGCAGAAGCACCTTGAGATTCCTGCCTCCACGCTCAGCCATCATCTTTCAGCGCTGATATCCGCTGGACGGCACTGTTGCAAATAGTCGGTGGTGATAAACTTATCATCCCCTTTTGCTGATGGAGCTGCACATGAACCCATTCAAAGGCCGGCATTTTCAGCGTGACATCATTCTGTGGGCCGTACGCTGGTACTGCAAATACGGCATCAGTTACCGTGAGCTGCAGGAGATGCTGGCTGAACGCGGAGTGAATGTCGATCACTCCACGATTTACCGCTGGGTTCAGCGTTATGCGCCTGAAATGGAAAAACGGCTGCGCTGGTACTGGCGTAACCCTTCCGATCTTTGCCCGTGGCACATGGATGAAACCTACGTGAAGGTCAATGGCCGCTGGGCGTATCTGTACCGGGCCGTCGACAGCCGGGGCCGCACTGTCGATTTTTATCTCTCCTCCCGTCGTAACAGCAAAGCTGCATACCGGTTTCTGGGTAAAATCCTCAACAACGTGAAGAAGTGGCAGATCCCGCGATTCATCAACACGGATAAAGCGCCCGCCTATGGTCGCGCGCTTGCTCTGCTCAAACGCGAAGGCCGGTGCCCGTCTGACGTTGAACACCGACAGATTAAGTACCGGAACAACGTGATTGAATGCGATCATGGCAAACTGAAACGGATAATCGGCGCCACGCTGGGATTTAAATCCATGAAGACGGCTTACGCCACCATCAAAGGTATTGAGGTGATGCGTGCACTACGCAAAGGCCAGGCCTCAGCATTTTATTATGGTGATCCCCTGGGCGAAATGCGCCTGGTAAGCAGAGTTTTTGAAATGTAAGGCCTTTGAATAAGACAAAAGGCTGCCTCATCGCTAACTTTGCAACAGTGCCGGATTGAATATAACCGACGTGACTGTTACATTTAGGTGGCTAAACCCGTCAAGCCCTCAGGAGTGAATCATGACCGTAGTCACGACCGCCGATACCTCCCAACTGTACGCACTTGCAGCCCGACATGGGCTCAAGCTCCATGGCCCGCTGACTGTCAATGAGCTTGGGCTCGACTATAGGATCGTGATCGCCACCGTCGACGATGGACGTCGGTGGGTGCTGCGCATCCCGCGCCGAGCCGAGGTAAGCGCGAAGGTCGAACCAGAGGCGCGGGTGCTGGCAATGCTCAAGAATCGCCTGCCGTTCGCGGTGCCGGACTGGCGCGTGGCCAACGCCGAGCTCGTTGCCTATCCCATGCTCGAAGACTCGACTGCGATGGTCATCCAGCCTGGTTCGTCCACGCCCGACTGGGTCGTGCCGCAGGACTCGGAGGTCTTCGCGGAGAGCTTCGCGACCGCGCTCGCCGCCCTGCATGCCGTCCCCATTTCCGCCGCCGTGGATGCGGGGATGCTCATCCGTACACCGACGCAGGCCCGTCAGAAGGTGGCCGACGACGTTGACCGCGTCCGACGCGAGTTCGTGGTGAACGACAAGCGCCTCCACCGGTGGCAGCGCTGGCTCGACGACGATTCGTCGTGGCCAGATTTCTCCGTGGTGGTGCATGGCGATCTCTACGTGGGCCATGTGCTCATCGACAACACGGAGCGCGTCAGCGGGATGATCGACTGGAGCGAGGCCCGCGTTGATGACCCTGCCATCGACATGGCCGCGCACCTTATGGTCTTTGGTGAAGAGGGGCTCGCGAAGCTCCTCCTCACGTATGAAGCGGCCGGTGGCCGGGTGTGGCCGCGGCTCGCCCACCACATCGCGGAGCGCCTTGCGTTCGGGGCGGTCACCTACGCACTCTTCGCCCTCGACTCGGGTAACGAAGAGTACCTCGCTGCGGCGAAGGCGCAGCTCGCCGCAGCGGAATGAGCGAACGTCGATATAGCCCGCTCGCGACGCTGTTCGCGGCGACCTTTCTCTTCCGGATCGGCAACGCGGTGGCGGCCCTCGCGCTTCCATGGTTCGTCCTGTCTCATACAAAGAGCGCGGCCTGGGCGGGCGCCACGGCCGCTAGCAGCGTCATCGCGACCATCATCGGCGCGTGGGTTGGTGGTGGCCTCGTCGATCGGTTCGGGCGCGCGCCCGTCGCATTGATCTCGGGTGTGGTGGGCGGCGTGGCCATGGCGAGCATCCCACTGCTCGATGCCGTTGGCGCCCTCTCGAACACTGGGCTGATCGCTTGCGTGGTGCTCGGTGCCGCGTTCGACGCACCCGGTATGGCCGCGCAGGACAGTGAGCTGCCCAAACTCGGCCACGTCGCCGGGCTCTCCGTTGAGCGCGTCTCGTCACTGAAAGCGGTGATCGGGAACGTCGCGATTCTAGGTGGCCCGGCCCTTGGGGGGGCCGCAATCGGCCTGCTTGGCGCTGCGCCAACGCTCGGGCTGACGGCGTTCTGCTCCGTCCTTGCAGGTCTGCTCGGCGCGTGGGTGCTTCCCGCGCGTGCCGCTCGGACGATGACCACGACGGCGACTCTCTCCATGCGCGCCGGCGTCGCTTTTCTCTGGAGCGAACCCCTGCTGCGCCCTCTCTTTGGTATAGTGATGATCTTCGTGGGCATCGTTGGCGCCAACGGCAGCGTCATCATGCCTGCGCTGTTTGTAGATGCAGGACGCCAAGTAGCAGAGCTCGGGCTGTTCTCCTCAATGATGGGGGCTGGTGGTCTCCTTGGCATTGCCATTCATGCGTCGGTCGGCGCCCGGATATCAGCGCAGAACTGGCTGGCGGTGGCATTTTGTGGCTCTGCGGTGGGCTCGCTTCTGCTTTCACAGTTGCCAGGCGTGCCGGTGCTGATGTTGTTGGGCGCGCTCGTGGGACTGCTGACCGGCTCAGTCTCTCCCATTCTCAACGCTGCCATCTACAACCGCACGCCGCCAGAACTTCTCGGCCGGGTACTCGGCACGGTCTCGGCGGTGATGCTGTCAGCCTCGCCCATGGTTATGCTTGCGGCCGGCGCGTTTGTCGACCTTGCTGGTCCGCTCCCTGGCCTCGTTGTATCGGCCGTGTTTGCGGGGCTCGTGGCTCTACTCTCGCTCCGTCTTCAATTTGCTACAATGGCGGCGGCAGCCACAGCCTCCGCCCCAACCCATACAGAAGGTGAACACTGATGCCCCGCCCCAAGCTCAAGTCCGATGACGAGGTACTCGAGGCCGCCACCGTAGTGCTGAAGCGTTGCGGTCCCATAGAGTTCACGCTCAGCGGAGTAGCAAAGGAGGTGGGGCTCTCCCGCGCAGCGTTAATCCAGCGCTTCACCAACCGCGATACGCTGCTGGTGAGGATGATGGAGCGCGGCGTCGAGCAGGTGCGGCATTACCTGAATGCGATACCGATAGGCGCAGGGCCGCAAGGGCTCTGGGAATTTTTGCAGGTGCTCGTTCGGAGCATGAACACTCGCAACGACTTCTCGGTGAACTATCTCATCTCCTGGTACGAGCTCCAGGTGCCGGAGCTACGCACGCTTGCGATCCAGCGGAACCGCGCGGTGGTGGAGGGGATCCGCAAGCGACTGCCCCCAGGTGCTCCTGCGGCAGCTGAGTTGCTCCTGCACTCGGTCATCGCTGGCGCGACGATGCAGTGGGCCGTCGATCCGGATGGTGAGCTAGCTGATCATGTGCTGGCTCAGATCGCTGCCATCCTGTGTTTAATGTTTCCCGAACACGACGATTTCCAACTCCTCCAGGCACATGCGTAAACGGAGGTGTGCAGAGTCCCTGCGGCAGGCGACGAACACGACCGTCGTCGATTAGTACCGGTACGGTCGGTGGTATCGAAGTCTTGATCACCACTCAGGTCTACGGCTTACAAATGGTGACCATCCCGATACTTGCGTCAGAGCACCGGGCCGATTCTTTGACAGTGAATCACTCCCGTAAGGTTGTGCCGGTGTGGGTGTCCCGGGTCGAGACGATACTCCGCCAATGCGCCCAGCAAACAACCTGGCCATCGCAGGTGGTGGGGAGCGGTGTGGCGGATGAGTTGGACAAGTTGGTGTAGCAGCACGAGCACGGCGAGATAACATCGCAGGAGTTCGACATGCTCAAGAGACAGCTGATTGCGAATCGCGATGCAGATTCATAACCCGATTGCGGGTTGGCTTCACTCCACCATCACCGAGCAGACTAGCACGGCGGGCTCTGTTGCAAAGATTGGCGGCAGTCAGAGGTAGGCTGTCGCTCTGCGCCGATCAGGCGGCTGCTGCGAAATGGTGGTTGAGCATGCCCATGGCCTCCGTCAGCGCCGAGGGCCCAATGCCAAAAGCTCTCTCCACAAGGCGCACCTCGCCCCTGATGCCGGGCTGCAGGCACCAGGGGCGAGCCTGTCCTTTGCGCAGGGCTCGCATGACTTCGAATCCCTTGATCGTGGCATAGGCCGTGGGGATCGATTTGAAACCGCGCACCGGCTTGATCAGTATCTTGAGCTTTCCGTGATCGGCCTCGATCACGTTATTGAGATACTTCACCTGCCGGTGGGCCGTCTCCCGGTCCAGCTTTCCTTCGCGCTTCAATTCGGTGATCGCTGCACCATAGCTCGGCGCTTTGTCGGTATTGAGCGTGGCAGGCTTTTCCCAGTGCTTCAGGCCTCGCAGGGCCTTGCCCAGGAACCGCTTCGCTGCCTTGGCGCTGCGGGTCGGCGACAGGTAGAAATCGATCGTGTCGCCCCGCTTGTCGACTGCCCGGTACAGGTAGGTCCACTTGCCCCGCACCTTGACGTAGGTTTCATCCAGGCGCCAGCTCGGATCAAAGCCACGCCGCCAGAACCAGCGCAGCCGCTTCTCCATCTCCGGGGCGTAGCACTGGACCCAGCGATAGATCGTCGTATGGTCGACCGAAATGCCGCGTTCCGCCAGCATTTCCTCAAGGTCGCGATAGCTGATCGGATAGCGACAATACCAGCGCACCGCCCACAGGATCACATCACCCTGGAAATGGCGCCACTTGAAATCCGTCATCGTTCCGTCCGTCCAATCTCCGCCAAGCATGCTCAAGCTTCACGATTTTTGCAACAGAGCCCACACGAGTATTGAGCATAGTCGAGATTGGTGCAGATCACTTCTGATATTGAACTGTCAGGAGCTGGCTGCACAACAGCCATTACGCCCAATCAACTGGTGCAGTCGTCTTCTGAAAATGACAATCCAGTTAGGGTATAGCTCAACCTGACATAGAAGCAAAAACTCAACCACCTTCTACCAACTCTCCGAACAGCTCCTTGACCTTTGTTTTCGCATCAGCAAGTGCAGTTCTGCCTTGTTCAGTGATGTCATAAACACGCCGTTCACGTCGCCCGGTGCGTTCGTGGCGTGAGGTCAGATAGCCTTTTTTTTCCAGGCCGTGCAGCATCGGGTACACGGTGCCAGCGCTCATCTCGTAGCCGTGTCGGCGTAGCTCTTCGATGATCCCCAGCCCAAAGACAGGTTCCTCGGCTGCATGGTGAAGGATGTGCAGGCGGATCAAACCGCCGTAGAGGTCTTTGTCAGTCATTTTTTGTGCCTCACAGAGCGACGCTCAACAGCCACCCAGCTGCACCGCTACCGAGGACAACCAGCCACGGCGGGAGCTTCCAGAACATAAGTGCGACAAGGGCAACTAATGCCAAGCCGAAGTCTTGCGGCTGAAAGATGGCGCTAGTCCATACAGGCTGATACAGCGCGGCCAGCAGCAAGCCGACTACAGCGGCATTGATCCCGGCCAGCGCAGCTTGGATGCCTGTATTGCGGCGCAAACGCTCCCAAAATGGCATTGATCCGACGACCAGCAAGAACGAGGGCGCGAAGATAGCCAGCAGACACACAATGCCGCCGATCCAGCCCGACGGGGCGGTGTTCATCGAGGCACCAAGAAACGCGGCGAACGTGAACAAAGGGCCGGGCACCGCTTGAGCTGCCCCGTACCCCGCGAGAAAGGATTCATTGTTGACCCAGCCGGAGGGCACCACTTCGGCTTGCAGTAATGGCAGCACAACGTGACCACCGCCGAACACCAGTGATCCGACACGATAGAAGGAATCCACCATTGCCATGGTTTGACTTGGCATCAGTTCGGCCAACACCGGCAGGCCAATCAGCAAGACAAAGAACAGCGAGAGCCAAAGCACGCCGGCCCGGTGACTGACCGTGATAGGTAGGGGGTCATGCTCAACAACTTTCGCTGGCTTGAACAATAACCGGCCTGCGATGCCTGCGATAGCAATCACGCCAACCTGTCCCCACGCGGACGGCACAAGTAAAACGACGCAGGTAGCAATTGCCATGATGGTGACTCGCAGCCCATCCGTGCATAGGTTACGCGCCATGCCCCATACTGCTTGAGCGACCACGGCCACAGCCACCACTTTTAAGCCATGCAACGCGCCCTGCGAGACGTAATCGCCATAGCTGGAGATGCCGAGCGCAAAAAGGATCAAGGCTATGGCAGACGGCAGCGTGAAGCCAGCCCAAGCAGCCAGCGCCCCGCTGTATCCAGCCCGAGACAGTCCTACCGCTATGCCGACCTGGCTGCTTGCAGGCCCTGGCAAGAACTGACAAAGCGCGACCAAGTCAGCATAGCTCCGTTCGGAGAGCCAGCGCCGCCGTGTGACAAATTCGGCGCGGAAGTAGCCCAAGTGCGCAATGGGGCCGCCAAAAGATGTCAATCCAAGCCGCAGAAAAATAAGAAAGACCGACCATGGTCTGCTGTCATCGGTAGGGTTATTCGTCATACTTTCGCCTTCATGATCTGCAACGAGTTGATCAATAATAAGCGAAATTCGATAACGAAATTCGATATAAATCTAGAAAAAAATACCTCTATGTGTACTACGCAGTTTTAGCTGTGGCTTTCACAGGAGCACGCTTACTTACGGCTTAGCGTGCTTTATTTAATGAGATGGTCACTCCCTCCTTCCCAGTACTATGCTGAGGACAGGCTTTCATTCGGAGAACCATCATGGAAAACATTGCGCTTATTGGTATCGATCTGGGTAAGAACTCTTTCCATATTCATTGTCAGGATCATCGTGGGAAGGCCGTTTACCGTAAAAAATTCACCCGACCAAAGCTAATCGAATTTCTGGCGACATGCCCGGCAACAACCATCGCGATGGAAGCCTGTGGCGGTTCTCACTTTATGGCACGCAAGCTGGAAGAGTTAGGGCATTTTCCAAAGCTGATATCACCGCAATTTGTCCGCCCATTCGTTAAAAGCAACAAAAATGACTTCGTTGATGCTGAAGCTATCTGTGAAGCAGCATCACGTCCATCTATGCGTTTCGTGCAGCCCAGAACCGAATCTCAGCAGGCAATGCGAGCTCTGCATCGTGTCCGTGAATCCCTGGTTCAGGATAAGGTGAAAACAACTAATCAGATGCATGCTTTTCTGCTGGAATTTGGTATCAGCGTTCCGCGAGGTGCTGCCGTTATTAGTCGACTGAGTACCCTTCTTGAGGACAGTAGTTTGCCTCTTTATCTCAGCCAGTTACTGCTGAAATTACAACAGCATTATCACTATCTTGTTGAGCAGATTAAAGATCTGGAATCTCAGTTGAAACGAAAGTTGGACGAAGATGAGGTTGGACAGCGCTTGCTGAGTATTCCCTGCGTTGGAACGCTGACTGCCAGTACTATTTCAACTGAGATTGGCGACGGGAAGCAGTACGCCAGCAGCCGTGACTTTGCGGCGGCAACAGGGCTGGTACCCCGACAGTACAGCACGGGAGGTCGGACGACATTGTTAGGGATTAGCAAGCGGGGCAACAAAAAGATCCGAACTTTGTTGGTTCAGTGTGCCAGGGTATTCATACAAAAACTGGAACACCAGTCTGGCAAGTTGGCCGACTGGGTCAGGGAGTTGTTGTGTCGGAAAAGCAACTTTGTCGTCACCTGTGCTCTGGCAAACAAGCTGGCCAGAATAGCCTGGGCACTGACGGCGCGACAGCAAACTTACGAAGCATAAAGGCAGAAATACACCAGTTTAAACAATCATTCATCTGGTTTTGCGAATACTGATATTGATGATACTAACGGCCCACCGGCCTGTTGAGGAACCTGTAAAACGGAAAGGCTCATTGAAGCCGTATATTTTCTGGAGGTTCATCAGGCGCGGAACTCATCGAGGCGCGGGAATAAAATCCCATTCAGACGCCGGATAGATTCAAGCAAGCCAACTTGTCGTCAAAATCGGTGTTGCAAAAACGGGAGTGACCATAGATTCCGTTTTCCAAGCGGACCCCTGGTACTGTGGAACACACTTTATATGCAGGAAGCCCTGAGCTGGATACGCAGTAATGGAGAAGAAATCGGGGTTGAAGATATCGCCCGGTTGTCCCCACTGATGCACGGGCATATCAATATGCTGGGGCATTATACGTTTACGCTACCGGAGGATATTTTGAAGGGGGAACTGAGAGAACTAAATTTCAATTTAAACAATGAATTAACTTCTTAGCGTACGTTTTCGTTCCATTGGCCCTCAAACCCCTGGTATGAAAGCCTTTGTCATACTGATGGCGCTGCTTGCTTTGGTATTCATCGGGATTACGGTCATGGGTAAAATTCGCGCCCCGGCTAAAGCTGAAGCTGATAAAGACGGTGGTAAAGCGCAACAGGCCAATACACTGCCAAACTACAGCTTTAACAGCGATCCTGATGTTAATAAACCTGCAACTGCGCAGAATAGCGCCACTGATGCCCGTGCTGTGCAGGCTGCCGCACAGGCAGATGCAGATGCGGGCAGCAGCAATACCGGCGCGCGTACCTCTAATAAGCGTAAAGAACCTTCGCCTGAAGAACTGGCTATGCAGCGTCGTCTGGGCGGCGAGCTGGCCCAGACTAATCAGGCGGCTACAAGCAATAGTCCCGGAGTGCAGCCCCAGGACAACGAAACAAGCGAAGGTAGTTCAGCACTCGCTAAAAACCTGACTCCTGCAAGGCTGAAGGCTAGCCGCGCTGGAGTCATGGCTAATCCCAGCCTGACTGTTCCGAAAGGCAAAATGATCCCCTGTGGTACCGGCACCGAGCTGGATACCACTGTTCCGGGTCAGGTTTCCTGCCGGGTTTCACAGGACGTTTACTCAGCTGATGGACTCGTTAGGCTGATTGATAAAGGCTCATGGGTTGACGGGCAGATTACCGGTGGTATCAAAGACGGCCAGGCGCGCGTGTTTGTTCTCTGGGAGCGTATCCGCAATGACCAGGACGGGACAATCGTTAATATTGACAGTGCCGGAACGAACTCACTCGGCAGCGCGGGGATTCCGGGCCAGGTGGATACCCATATGTGGGAGCGTCTGCGTGGTGCGATCATGATTTCGTTGTTCTCTGACACCTTAACGGCGCTGGTTAACCAGACGCAGAGTAATAACATTCAGTACAACAGCACAGAAAACAGCGGTGAGCAGCTGGCGTCTGAAGCACTTCGCTCTTACATGTCTATCCCCCCTACCCTCTACGATCAGCAGGGTGATGCGGTGAGCATTTTTGTTGCCCGCGACCTCGATTTCAGCGGCGTTTATACGCTCGCAGACAACTAAAAAAGTGGGCGCTTAGCGCCCGCTTTTCTTCAGGAGTAATCATGACTGATGCAGCTTTCTATCAACTTGGCCCACTGCGCGAGTATTTAGAAGATCCTACTGTTTTTGAAATTCGCATTAACTGCTTTCAGGAAGTTATCTGTGATACGTTCAGCGGCCGCAGGGTTGTGCAGAACGCGGCAATTACGGCAGATTTTATTAGGAACCTTGCTAAATCGTTGGTGAGCAGCAACAAGCTGACCATGCAGGCCATTAATGACGTGATCCTGCCTGGCGGGATCAGGGGCGTTATCTGTCTGCCCCCTGCGGTGATTGACGGTACAACGGCCGTAGCGTTTCGTAAGGATTTGGCGGCCGATAAAAATCTGGAGCAGCTGACCAGCGAGGGGATTTTCAGTGACTGCCGGAAGATTACCGGCAGCAAGCAAAGCCTAACGGATGATGATTTTTTCCTTAAAGAGCTGCACAGCAGCGAAAAATGGCCCGCATTCCTGCAAACCGCCGTTGAGAAGAAACGCACTATCGTGATCTGCGGTGAAACCGGGTCGGGGAAAACGGTACTCACGCGCGCGCTGTTAAAATCGCTACATAAAGACGAGCGTGTAATTATTTTAGAGGACGTTCACGAAGTCACGGTCGATCACGTTGTAGAAGCCGTTTATATGATGTACGGCGATGCAGGAAAGATCGGCCGCGTCAGCGCCACTGATGCCCTGCGAGCCTGTATGCGTCTGACACCGGGCCGTATCATCATGACTGAGCTTAGGGATGATGCTGCGTGGGATTATCTTAAAGCACTTAATACCGGCCATCCAGGCGGTGTTATGTCAACGCACGCTAACTCTGCGCGCGATGCCTTTAACCGTATTGGGCTGCTTATCAAGGCGACCCCTATCGGCCGTATGCTCGATATGAGCGATATTATGCGAATGCTCTACTCCACCATTGACGTTGTGGTGCATATGGAAAAGCGGAAAATCAAAGAAATTTATTTTGACCCTGAATATAAAATGCAGTGTGTGAACGGGAGCCTGTAATGAAAAACTTAGCAACCTGGCTTCTGGCCGCAGCATTTACGACAGCCGCCCTGCCCGCCTTTGCGGTGGAACCATCCGTTCAGGTTGGCTACTCGCCTGAAGGAAGCGCCCGCGTTCTCGTCCTGAGCGCCATTGACTCCGCAAAAACCTCGATACGGATGATGGCTTATTCTTTTACCGCCCCGGATATTATGAAAGCACTGGTAGCAGCCAAAAAACGGGGAGTTGATGTGAAAATCGTAATTGATGAAAGGGGCAATACGGGGCGCGCCAGCATTGCGGCCATGAACTACATAGCGAACAGCGGCATCCCTTTGCGTACTGACAGTGATTTCCCTATCCAGCATGACAAGGTGATCATCGTGGATAATGTGACCGTTGAAACTGGCAGCTTTAATTTCACCAAAGCGGCCGAAACGAAAAACTCGGAGAATGCGGTGGTGATCTGGAACATGCCTAAGCTCGCTGAATCATTCCTCGAACACTGGCAAGACCGCTGGAATCGGGGGAGAGACTACCGTTCCAGCTACTGAATACTGACCGCCAAAAGGCGGTTTTTTTGTTCAAAGAAACTGATCTCAGTATCGCGCCCGGGGCAGCTGGCCAACGTCGCCGGCATCGCGCCGGCAAAAATCGAAAAACAGAAATATCAGCAAGATAGCTTAAACAGGTGTCGGGAAATTTCGTTGAGATATTTTGAAGGAATCACAGTGTAAGCAGGCGCTTTTTCAGGGAGGCGCGTTCTTGCGGGTTGCGTCCCTTGTGATTGGCGATGCGATCCGCCGTGGCGGCCTGGCGCTTGACGGGCCAGTAGGAGCGGCCATCCTTGCCCATCGACCAGACGCTGCTGGCCTGGTTTTCCAGCAGGGGCAGATGGGCGCTCAGGGCTTCGGGCGACGCGCTGGTCAGCGCCGTGCGCTCACGGGTGCGCCAGCGCTGATGCCAGAGCTTCTTGTCCTCGCGCTCGCTGCCGCAGGTCGTGTGCCCGACGATGGGTGTTTTGCGGCGGCTGCGGCTCATAACGTAGTGGTCTCCAAGAACATTCAGGACTGATCCCAGGCGTCGATGGTCAAGACCTGATCGGCAGGACAGGCGGCTACGCGGTCGGGAACTGGATGGTGTTCAGTCTCATGCCGACCCCATTCGATTGATCGCGTCGCTTGCGGCACGCTGCGACGCAAGGAGGTTTGCGACCTGGTTTAGCAGCCGTGTCCGCTGCATGTCTGTTACCTATCTCCCCGACCGCTCATTGGACCAACTCCAGAGATTGGGCTCTATCGCTCAGCCAATACGAAACCGGCATTGGCTGATGCCACAACCGAGACTAACACAAATGGCTCGGTACCTGTATTTCGCGCCCCGTGCACTTGGCCCGGTCTTGCCACGGCTATCTCACCTTCCCTGAGGGCACGAACAATCCCATTGCCCTGAAAGTAATCAGCCATTCCCGACAAAACAGTCCACGTGTCTTGGCCGTGAGGATGAATGTGAGCCGCAATTTCCTGCCCGGGATGGACATGCCAAACCACGATAATTGAGTCTCGGGTTTCAAGCACAACGGAACGAATAGGCTCGCCTTCGGACGGCTGAACATACTCGGCTACAGAAAATATTCTCGATTCAACAGTCATCGGAGATCCCTCTTTCACAGTTGTCGTTACGGTCTTCATCGTCGGCATCCTGACGCACGGCGGGCAATTGCTGGAGCAACGCCGGCAGCCATTCCTGTACCGTCTCCCACACCACATCGAGGTTGATGTCGAAATAGCCGTGAGCCATGCGATTACGCATATTGCGCATGCTGCGCCACGGCACGTCGGCATGCGCCTGGGTGAACTCGACGTAGCCATCCATCACCTTTGTGGCCGCCTCGCCGATGACGATCAGGCTCATGATGACGGCCTGCTGGGTGCGCTTGTCGGCCAAGAAGTCGTCCTTGGCCATCCCTTCCACGAAGCTGCGCGCATCGGTTGCGGCCTGCTGAATGTGGTCGAGGTAATCGGGCAGGCGGTTCTCGCTCATATCGGTTGCGCCTCCGCGAGCACCTTGGCCCGGAACTTCGGCGGCAGGTCGCCGGGAGTCAGCAGATCGACGTCAACGCCGAGCAGCGATTTCAGTTCTTCTTCCAAATCGCCCAAGTCCAACAACGTGGCACCGGGCAGCGCATCGACCAACAGGTCGAGGTCGCTGCCATCCCGGTCGGTGCCATGCAGCACCGAGCCGAAGACGCGCGGGTTCGCGGCGCGAAAGCGGCCTACCGCTTCACGCACTGCGCTTCGCTTCATGTCAAGCACAACAGACGGTCGCATGCGCATCCTTTCTTATCGAAACTCGTTGAGATGATATGCAATCAAGAATAGAATTTCAAGAACTATTTTCGAGAATCGCAATGCCTTGATTCCCGTGCCGCGCCGGTTGCCTTGGCGGGCTTGTCACAAACCTACGTTTTCAAGAAGAAGGAAACCGCATGCCCCGCCGTTCGATCCTCTCCGCCGCCGAGCGCGAAAGCCTGCTGGCGTTGCCGGGGTCGTCTCAGAAAACGGAATCTATGGTCACTCCCGTTTTTGCAACACCGATTTTGACGACAAGTTGGCTTGCTTGAATCTATCCGGCGTCTGAATGGGATTTTATTCCCGCGCCTCGATGAGTTCCGCGCCTGATGAACCTCCAGAAAATATACGGCTTCAATGAGCCTTTCCGTTTTACAGGTTCCTCAACAGGCCGGTGGGCCGTTAGTATCATCAATATCAGTATTCGCAAAACCAGATGAATGATTGTTTAAACTGGTGTATTTCTGCCTTTATGCTTCGTAAGTTTGCTGTCGCGCCGTCAGTGCCCAGGCTATTCTGGCCAGCTTGTTTGCCAGAGCACAGGTGACGACAAAGTTGCTTTTCCGACACAACAACTCCCTGACCCAGTCGGCCAACTTGCCAGACTGGTGTTCCAGTTTTTGTATGAATACCCTGGCACACTGAACCAACAAAGTTCGGATCTTTTTGTTGCCCCGCTTGCTAATCCCTAACAATGTCGTCCGACCTCCCGTGCTGTACTGTCGGGGTACCAGCCCTGTTGCCGCCGCAAAGTCACGGCTGCTGGCGTACTGCTTCCCGTCGCCAATCTCAGTTGAAATAGTACTGGCAGTCAGCGTTCCAACGCAGGGAATACTCAGCAAGCGCTGTCCAACCTCATCTTCGTCCAACTTTCGTTTCAACTGAGATTCCAGATCTTTAATCTGCTCAACAAGATAGTGATAATGCTGTTGTAATTTCAGCAGTAACTGGCTGAGATAAAGAGGCAAACTACTGTCCTCAAGAAGGGTACTCAGTCGACTAATAACGGCAGCACCTCGCGGAACGCTGATACCAAATTCCAGCAGAAAAGCATGCATCTGATTAGTTGTTTTCACCTTATCCTGAACCAGGGATTCACGGACACGATGCAGAGCTCGCATTGCCTGCTGAGATTCGGTTCTGGGCTGCACGAAACGCATAGATGGACGTGATGCTGCTTCACAGATAGCTTCAGCATCAACGAAGTCATTTTTGTTGCTTTTAACGAATGGGCGGACAAATTGCGGTGATATCAGCTTTGGAAAATGCCCTAACTCTTCCAGCTTGCGTGCCATAAAGTGAGAACCGCCACAGGCTTCCATCGCGATGGTTGTTGCCGGGCATGTCGCCAGAAATTCGATTAGCTTTGGTCGGGTGAATTTTTTACGGTAAACGGCCTTCCCACGATGATCCTGACAATGAATATGGAAAGAGTTCTTACCCAGATCGATACCAATAAGCGCAATGTTTTCCATGATGGTTCTCCGAATGAAAGCCTGTCCTCAGCATAGTACTGGGAAGGAGGGAGTGACCATCTCATTAAATAAAGCACGCTAAGCCGGTGGCAGCGGTCGCAATGGCCTAAACTTCCCCGCACCGACCTTGGCGCTGCTGCGCCATAGGTAATCGCCGGTCAGGTTGATGTGCTCCCACCCCAGCGGCGACAGATATTGCAACAATGTGTCGTCCAGCGCCGTGCCGTTGCCACGCAAAGCACTGGTGGCACGCTCCAGATATACCGTGTTCCACAACACGATGGCCGCCGTCACCAGATTGAGGCCGCTGGCCCGGTAGCGCTGCTGCTCAAAACTGCGGTCGCGGATTTCACCCAATCGGTAGAAGAAGACCGCCCTGGCCAGCGCGTTGCGCGCCTCGCCCTTATTCAGCCCCGCATGGACGCGGCGGCGCAGCTCCACGCTTTGCAGCCAATCCAAAATGAACAGCGTGCGCTCGATGCGCCCCAGCTCGCGCAACGCCACGGCCAAGCCGTTCTGGCGCGGGTAGCTGCCGAGTTTGCGCAGCATCAGCGAAGCCGTTACCGTGCCTTGCTTGATGGAGGTGGCCAGCCGCAGAATTTCATCCCAATGGGCGCGTATTTGCTTGATGTTCAGCCTGTCGCTGCTAATCATCGGCTTGAGCGCGTCATAGGCGGCATCGCCCTTGGGGATGAATAGCTTGGTTTCGCCCAAGTCACGGATACGCGGCGCGAAGCGAAATCCCAGCAAATGCATCAAGCCAAACACGTGATCGGTGAAGCCTGCCGTGTCGGTGTAGTGTTCCTCGATGCGCAAGTCCGACTCGTGGTACAGCAGGCCATCAAGCACGTAAGTTGAATCACGAATGCCCACGTTGACCACCTTGGCACTGAAGGGCGCGTACTGGTCGGAGATATGGGTGTAGAAAGTCCGTCCTGGACTGCTTCCATACTTCGGGTTGATATGACCAGTGCTTTCTGCTTTGCTGCCGGTTCTGAAGTTCTGGCCGTCCGACGATGACGTGGTGCCGTCACCCCAGTTGCCGGCGAAGGGTTGCCGAAACTGCGCATTCACCAGCTCGGCCAGCGCCGTCGAATAGGTTTCATCGCGGATGTGCCAGGCTTGCAGCCAAGACAGCTTGGCGTAGGTGGTGCCAGGGCAGGACTCGGCCATTTTGGTCAGACCCAGGTTGATCGCGTCGGCCAGGATCGTCGTCAACAGCAAGGTTTTGTCCTTGGCCGTGTCGCTGGTCTTCAGGTGTGTGAAGTGGCGGGTGAAGCCCGTCCATTCATCGACCTCCATCAGCAACTCGGTGATTTTGAGGTGCGGCAGCAGCATAGCTGTCTGGTCGATCATGGCTTGCGCGGCGTCTGGTACTGCCGCGTCCAGCGGCGTGATCTTCAGGCCTGACGCGGTGGTGATGATGGCATCCGGTAAGTCGTTGGCCGCAGCCATGCGGTTGACTGTGGCGAGTTGCGCCTCCAACAATTCCAACCGGTCATGCAGGTATTGGTCGCAGTCGGTGGCCACTGCCAGCGGCAATTCGCTGGCCAGCTTCAAAGTGGCGAACTTCTCGACCGGCACCAGGTATTCGTCGAAGTCCTTGAACTGGCGAGAACCCTGCACCCAGACATCACCGGAGCGCAGCGCGTTCTTCAGCTCCGACAGGGCGCATAACTCGTAGTAACGCCGGTCGATGCCGTCGTCGGTCAGAACCAGCTTTGCCCAGCGCGGCTTGATGAATGCGGTTGGCGCATCGGCGGGCACCTTGCGCGCGCTGTCGCTGTTCATGCCGCGCAGCATGTCGATGGCATCGAGCACACCCTTGGCGGCGGGCGCAGCCCGCAATTTGAGCACGCCCAGGAACTGCGGCGCGTAGCGGCGTAGCGTGGCATAGCTTTCACCGATGTGGTGCAGGAAATCAAAGTCGGCAGGCCGCGCCAATGTTTGCGCTTCGGTGACGCTGGCGGCGAAGGTGTCCCAGGGCATAACGGCCTCGATGGCGGCGAACGGATCGCTGCCGCTTTGCTTGGCCTCAATCAACGCTTGACCGATGCGCCCATACATCCGCACCTTGTCGTTGATCGCCTTGCCGGAAGCCTGGAACTGCTGCTGATGCTTGTTCTTGGCCGCGTTGAACAGCTTGCCGATGATGCGATCGTGAAGGTCGATGATTTCATCGGTGACGGTGGCCATGCCTTCGATGGCCAGCGCTACCAGCGTGGCATAGCGTCGTTGCACCTCGAACTTTGCCAGATCAGCAGGCGTCATCTGGCCACCTTCACGAGCGATTTTGAGCAGGCGGTTCTGGTGAACCTGCCGCTCGATGCCTGCGGGCAGATCAAGTGCTTGCCAGGATTTCAGGCGCTCAATATGTTCGAGCATGTGGCGAGAGTTCGGTTTGGCAGGCGACTGGCGCAGCCATGCCAGCCACGTCACTTTACTGCCGTCCTTGCGCTTGAGAAGTTCGTCCAGGCGCTGACGGTGGGGTGATAACAAAGAATCGGTCAGCGCCGCGTAAATGCGTCGGTTGGCACGGGTGATGGCCTCGGCGCTTGCGCGCTCGATGGCATTCATGGCGGGCAGGATAATGCTCTGCCGCCGCAGATTCTCGACAAGTGCGCTCGCCAGCACGATGCCTTTGTCGGTCTGCAAGGCCAGCTCGGTCAATGTATGCACGGCTTGCCGATAGTGGCTCATGGTGAAGGGCTTGAACCCAAAAACCGTTTGCAGCTCGACCAAGTGCTCCCGCCGTGTCTGTTCGCGCTGGCCGTACTCGCTCCAACTTTCCACTGGCATCTTGAGTTGCGCGGCCACCATGCGCAACAGGGGCGGAAACGGAGGCTCATCGACGCCCAAAAAGGTGCCAGGGAATCGCAAGTAGCAAAGCTGCACAGCGAAGCCCAATCGATTCGCGGCGCCGCGACGCTGACGGATCACCGACAGGTCGGTTTCGTTGAACGTGTAGTGCCGTATCAGTTCGTCTTTGGCATCTGGCAGTGCCAGCAGGCTTTCGCGCTCGGTGGCGGACAGGATTGAGCGGCGTGGCATGGTCAGTCTTCCCGCAGGTACTGGTACAAGGTTTCGCGGCTGATGCCGAAGTCACGGGCCACCAAGGTTTTTTGGTCGCCTGCCGCAACTCGCCGTTTCAACTCGGCAATTTGTTCGCTGTTCAGCGATTTCTTTCGTCCCCGGTAGGCACCGCGCTGCTTGGCCAGCACGATTCCCTCGCGCTGACGTTCGCGGATCAGGGCGCGCTCGAACTCAGCGAAGGCTCCCATGACCGACAGCATCAGATTGGCCATCGGTGAGTCCTCGCCGGTGAACTTCAGCCCTTCTTTGACGAACTCCATGCGCACGCCCCGTTGTGTCAGCCCTTGGACGATGCGGCGCAGGTCATCAAGGTTGCGTGCCAGCCTGTCCATGCTATGCACCACCACGGTGTCGCCCTCGCGGACGAAGGCCAGCAGCCTTTCCAGCTCGGGACGCTGGGTGTCCTTGCCAGAAGCCTTGTCGGTGAACACCCGCGCCACCTGAACACCCTCCAATTGCCGTTCCGGGTTCTGGTCGAAGCTGCTGACGCGGACATAGCCGATGCGTTGACCTTGCAAGATGCCTCCAAAGGCAAAAGTGTCAGGATGAAATCTATTACCTTTGACGGAATATGTCAATCAATAGGAAATTTAACTCTATTCTGACATCGTTTGCACATGGCATCTGACATCAAGTTAGGGTATGCCTCAATCTGACGGCTGCGAACCGCCAGGGACAGGCGCAATGTCAGATTCTGTCGCGGCCTTGGCGCGTGCCTGGAAGCGTTCATAGCAATCCAGCCCGCAGAAATGTTCGACGTATTCCGCGCCTTCCGGGGTGAAGGCGGCATCGAGCGGAATTTCTTTGCAGCATACGCAGCAGGTGGTGCAACTGGCAGTGTTCGGGGCGTTTGCGTTCATGGTGGTACTCCTCCAGATTGGTAGCGAAGCTCAAAGCTGCCCACTCTCGGCTGGCTGGGAAGCGGTCATGATCTTCCCTTGAAGGCCCGCAGCAGCCGCGTCACAGACAGGACAAACAAGCCGGTCAGCGTGAGGGCTGCAATACCCTAGTGCTCCCCGATGAACGCGCCGGCCGTCGTGCCGGCTAGCACAATGGCGAGAATCGGCAAATGGCAGGGACAGGTGAGCACGGCCAGCGCGCCCCACAAGTAGCCGGTGATCGGTTTGTGCGTCTCAGACGGCAAGTGCTCTGGGCTGTTCATGGCAGACTCTCCGCGTGCTGTGCCGGTTCGGTTGGCATGGCGGCCAGTTGCATTTCGAGGCTGGCCAGGGCCTCGCGCCGACGCTCGACGAGTTGCCGCAACACGGCAAGCTGCGCAGACGCACCGTCACCGTCCGCAGCATCCAGCGCCCGGCACAGCCGCGCCAGTGCGTCCAGGCCGATACCCGCTTCGAAGGCAGCCCGTACAAAGCGCAGCCGTTGCAACGCGGTGTCATCGAACAAGCCGTAGCCGCCCGTGGTGTACGCGACCGGCCGTAGCAATCCGCGCAGCAGGTAGTCGCGCACGATATGCACGCTCACCCCGGCATCAAGGGCCAGCCGGGACACTGTGTAGGCGCTCATTGAACACCTCCTTTTCCTCATCCGGCGCAGCACGAAAGCTGCTTCACGTCCTTGCTGAAGGTCTGCGCCGCGAGCTTCAGCCCTTCGACCATGGTCAGGTAGGGGAACAATTGGTCGGCCAGTTCCTGCACGGTCATACGGTTGCGAATGGCGAGCACCGCCGTCTGGATCAGTTCACCCGCTTCCGGGGCCACCGCTTGCACGCCGATGAGCCGTCCGCTACCTTCCTCGATGACCAGCTTGATGAAGCCGCGTGTGTCGAAGTTGGCAAGCGCACGCGGCACGTTATCCAGTGTTAGCAGGCGACTGTCGGTCTCGATCCCGTCGTGATGTGCTTCCGCCTCGCTGTAGCCCACGGTGGCGACCTGCGGGTCGGTGAACACCACGGCCGGCATTGCGGTCAGGTCCAGGGCCGCATCGCCGCCAGTCATGTTGATCGCCGCACGAGTGCCGGCCGCTGCCGCCACATAGACGAACTGCGGCTGGTCGGTGCAGTCGCCGGCCGCGTAGATGTTCGGGCTACTGGTGCGCATGCCCTTGTCGATGACGATGGCCCCCTGCGCATTGACGGCTACCCCCGCCGCTTCCAATGCCAGGCTGCGCGTGTTCGGTGTCCGGCCGGTGGCGACCAGCAGCTTGTCGGCGCGCAATTCACCGTGCGTGGTGGTCAGCACGAATTCACCGTCCATATGGGCGACCTGGCTGGCTTGCGTGTGCTCCAGCACCTCGATGCCCTCGGCACGGAAAGCGGCTGTCACCGCCTCGCCGATGGCCGGGTCTTCACGGAAGAACAAGGTATTGCGCGCCAGGGCCGTGACCTTGCTGCCCAGCCGGGCAAAGGCTTGCGCCAGCTCCAGCGCCACCACCGACGAGCCGATTACGGCAAGGCGTTCGGGAATGGTGTCGCTCGCCAGGGCCTCGGTGGAAGTCCAGTAGGGTGACTCTTTCAAGCCCGGAATCGGCGGGACCGCCGGGCTGGCACCCGTGGCGACCAGGCAGCGGTCGAACATCACGACGCGCTCGCCACCCTCGTTCAAACTAACGATAAGGCTCTGGTCGTCCTTGAAACGCGCTTCACCGTGCAGAACGGTGATGGCTGAATTGCCGTCCAGGATGCCTTCGTACTTGGCATGACGGAGTTCTTCGACACGGGCCTGCTGCTGGGCCAGCAGCCGCTCGCGCAAGATCGTCGGCGGTGTGGGTGGCATGCCGCCGTCGAATGGGCTTTCCCGGCGCAGATGGGCGATGTGGGCGGCGCGGATCATGATCTTGGACGGCACACAACCGACGTTGACGCAGGTGCCGCCGATGGTGCCGCGCTCAATCAGCGTGACCTGCGCGCCTTGCTCGACGGCCTTCAGTGCTGCCGCCATCGCGGCTCCACCGCTACCAATGACGACGACCTGCAACGGGCGTTCGTTGCCACTGGGCTTATCAGCGGCCCCTATCCAGCCGCGCATCTTGTCGAGCAGGCCGGCGCGGTTGTCCGTCGGTGGCGCATCGGCAAGCGTTGCCTCGTAGCCCAGTCCGGCCACGGCGGTAGTCAGCGCATCCGATGACGTGCCCGCCTCAATGGCGAGTTGCGCTGTGCCCTTCGGATAGGACACCAGCGCCGATTGCACGCCGGGCACTTTCTCCAAGGCTTCCTTGACGTGAGCCGCGCACGAGTCGCAGGTCATCCCGGTGATTTTCAGGGTGGTCATGTATTTTTCCTTTTCTGTGGTGGCTACGGCTGTTGCCGTCAGCCACGTTGTTCTGGCAATTCACAGCTGTCCGGCCCGCAGCGGCGATGTGCTGGCGAGATGAAATCCCAGACCGACACCCCAACCATCAAGGCCAGGCCGACATAGAGCAGTCCACCGCTCTGCCAGCCGTAAGCCCGCATTAAAAACACCGCTGCCAGCACCAAGATCGGGCCTATCGTGCCGAGCGCCGTGCGTCGCCACTGTCGATGATTGAGCCAAGCGATAGCATTGGCGAGTAACGCGATGCCGGCGAACATCGGCAGCAGGATGCCAATGAATAGCCCCTCGTACTGGCTCAAGAAGCCCAGTCCGATGGCCGCGCCAAAGCTGGCGATGGCAGGAAAACAGGCGGCGCAGCCCATCGCGGAAACGACGCTGCCGAGCGCGCCGGTTTTGCCAGCGATGCGCGTGATGAGTCCCATGTGTCGCTCCCGAGTTCGGTTAACGGATCAGCGTTTGAGGCTGGACGGATAGCCCGCGTCCTCGGTCGCCTTGGTCAACTTCTGGACGTTGGTCTTGGCATCGTCGAAGGTGACGACGGCCTGGCGCTTGTCGAAACTTACGTCGGTCTTGCTCACGCCCTCAACCTTGGAAAGCGCGTGCTTGACAGTGATCGGGCAAGAGGCGCAGGTCATGCCAGGCACGGACAGCGTGACGGTCTGGGTGGCGGCCCACACGGGGGCAACAACGGCAGCGAGGGCGAGGGCGGCAAACAGTTTTTTCATGATGAACTCCTGTGATTAATAGAAAAATGGCATGACGTAGGGAAATCCGAGCGCGACCAGGACCAGCGCGGCCACGATCCAGAAAATGAGCTTGTAAGTAGCTCGCACTTGGGGAATCGCGCAGACCTCACCCGGTTTGCAGGCTTGCGCCGGGCGGTAGATGCGCCGCCAGGCGAAAAACAGCGCGACCAGCGCTGCGCCGATGAAGATCGGGCGATAGGGTTCCAGCACCGTCAGGTTGCCGATCCATGCCCCGCTGAACCCCAAGGCGATCAAAACCAGCGGCCCCAGGCAGCAGGCCGACGCAAGAATGGCGGCCAGCCCACCGGCGAAGAGCGCGCCGCGCCCGTTTTGTGGTTCAGACTTTTGTGGTTCAGACTTTTGTGGTTCAGACTTTTGTGGTTCAGACTTTTGTGGTTCAGACATACGCTTGTCCTTTCAAATTTGGTTTGGATAGCTTAAGCTTACTTCCGTAGTTATGTACGGAGTCAAGCGATATGCAAATTAATTTTGAGAATCTGACCATTGGCGTTTTTGCCAAGGCGGCCGGGGTCAATGTGGAGACCATCCGGTTCTACCAGCGCAAGGGCCTGCTGCCGGAGCCAGACAAGCCCTATGGCAGCATTCGCCGCTATGGCGAGGCGGATGTAACACGAGTGCGGTTCGTGAAATCGGCCCAGCGGCTGGGCTTTAGCCTGGACGAAATCGCCGAGCTACTGCGGCTGGAGGATGGCACCCATTGCGAGGAAGCCAGCGGCCTGGCCGAGCACAAGCTCAAGGATGTGCGCGAGAAGATGGCCGACTTGGCACGCATGGAGGCCGTGCTGTCTGAACTGGTGTGCGCCTGCCATGCGCGGAAAGGGAACGTTTCCTGCCCGCTGATTGCGTCACTGCAAGACGGAACGAAGCTCGCTGCATCGGCGCGGGGGAGTCACGGGGTGACTACGCCTTAGCGTGCTTTATTTTCCGAATTCTGAGACGACCCCCAGAAGCAGAATGACATCCTCTGGCGGGAGAATGTCTTCTTCCGGGTATTTACTTCGCGGCTGCAGCTTTACGGATGGCGGCCTGCAGTCTGTCAGCGGTTACGGCTTCCGGGAAAACAGTAATGGTGTCGGGTGTGGCACCACTGACCGGCATAACGATAATTCCGGGTGTTCCGGTGAGGCCCAGCGATTCAGCCAGGCTGCTGTTTTTCTCAAGGGATGCGGTATTATCGTCATGCGTTGGTGTTGCCAGTCCGGCTTTTGACGCCGCCGCCCTGATGTCGCTCTCTGTCAGGGCGCCCTCGTTGTGCCCAGTGGCGTAAAGGGCGTTATGATAGGTCACATACGCCTGTGCCCCTTTCTGTTTCCAGACAGACAGCCCCTGCTGTGCGGCCTGAAGAGATTCTGGCCAGCGGCTGCCAAAGATAGGCCACTCCTTAAAGACATAGCGGACGTCCGGCTGTGCTTTCATGACTTTTTCCAGCTCCGGCGCGAAGCGGTTGCAGAACACGCACTGGTAATCAAAAAACTCGATTACTGCCACTTTCGCCTTTTCCGGGCCGAAGGACGGGGTATCAGGGTCCTGCAACAGAGCGGTCTGATTATCCATCACGCTGAGTGCAAACATGTTTTGCTTACGCGCCTGCTGCTGCTCCAGCAGCTTACTGCTGACCGTGACCAGGATTTCCGGGTGTGCCACCAGGTAGTCTGCGGCAATTTCGCCGATTCGGGCTTCCTGCTCCGGGCTGAATACCGGCTGAGGAGCTGAGGCGTGGGCAGTAAAACCAAAGCCAATGTATGTTGTAACTATTAATGCCGCTATTGTGTTTGCTTTCATTGCTGAACTCTCATGTTTAAAGGGGGATTAACGTTCTTTCTGAATGGTACGACTGAGGGTCTGTTCGTCATGTTCCGGCATACGCCCACGTTCGCCGATATCCGGCTGGCGAATAATATCCCGCTCACTGTTGGCCAGTTCATTCACAATACGATTTGCCTCAGCCCGTTCTGTCGCAGTCTTCCCGAGCAGTGGTTCATTGTCAGCCCTGGCCTGACGGTCTGTTTCATCTTTGCTGATGCTGTCGGCACTGACGACCCTCCTTAGCAAGCTTCTGTCAGGGACATCCGGTTCATTTCGTTCCTCAACAGACAGCATCTCCGGTGTGAGGCGAAGCGCCTCCTCAGCTGGCAGAACAATACGTTCCGGCATCTCTTTCACCTCACTGTCGAGTCTGGCGGCCTTACTGAGCAGTTCTTTCTCTGCCAGCTGCGTTGTTTCCTCCTGGTCACGGATCAGTTTGCTTTCTGAAGTGGTATCCTGCGGAACACCACCGCTGACCCTGAGCAGCCATGAGGACGGCGCTTCATCTCCGGTCTGCCAGACCACACCGTCCTTTGGATGGTTGCGGACAGCATCGAGCGCGGCAGTCAGGTCACTGACCACAATCGTGTTTCCGGACTGGCTTCGCTGTAACACGGCCCCCCGGGCCTGTTCTGTGGCTATCATGCGGGTGTCGCCCTGCGTCATACGACCTTCCGGACCGGGAACCAGAGAAACCAGGGCAAGACCGGCACTTTTGCCATTGTTGTCATACACCGGCAGCGCCAGTGCCGGCTCCGGGAATCGCCGGGTTGCCGGGATAACTTTCGCCGTCAGGGACGCCTCCTGCATCCCCTGATGCCGCACCCAGGCTCGTCCAATTACAGTTTTACTGACCGGCTGCCCCATTGCCCAGATGGCTTTTGCCTGCTTACGCTGCGTTTCGGGTGCCAGCGCATCGTGGGCCGTTTTGATATCGCGATCTGGTGATTTGACCGCCTTAACCCACTTCTCTTTTCCGTCGGTGTAAATCTGGACGTGCTCCTTCACACGTGAAGTGGAGATATAGAACGCGCGGCGGGTGGCCAGCGCCTTACGCCCCTCTTCTGTCCCCTCAAGTGCGATGACGTAATCGGTGCTCGCCCCCTGTGCCCCATAGCCGGTGACTGCCCAGCCGTAGTCGATATGCTGCTGCGCCCGGACATTCTGCGGGTTGATGGTGACGCGCCCGTTATCGCCCCTGAGACGGATATGGCCCGTCTCACTGACCGATTCCACCGTGTAGCGCTGATTGGCCATCTGACCCAGCTCCTTGTCGGTCGCCGTGTATTTCAGCAGGTCGCCGGCGCGGACCTCCATCTCGCTGCGGCTGAACAGCTGCACATCGCCCGTAATGAGTTGTTTTGGCGAATACAGCCCGATTTTGCCCTCTTCGTCACGGACAGTGACCGTGTTGCCGTTGCGGTCAACGGCCACCACATCCTGGTAGCGGTCGCCGCGTTTCACCACCATGCCGGTCTGCCATGCCGCTGTCTTGTTAAACTCATGACGGGTATGGGTGATTTTGTTCAGCACCGGAACGGTGATGGCCTGCTCACCCAGTTCACCCCGGCTGGCCATCTGTGAATGGATACCAGCATTTACGGCCTGACGGTCGGCGTTCAGCTGGGTGATGATAAGCGTCTGTGCCCGGGCAGCTGGCGTGCGGCCAATCCAGTCCGCCACAATATCGGCCACTGGCGTTTCCGTTTCCTGAAAGGGGCTGGCAGGCAGCGTTGCTCCTTCCGTTCTGGCCACGCGGTCAGCCGGCTGCGCCTCAATACGCGTCAGGGCGGCATCGATCCGGTTATCAATGATGTCGTGGACGGCACCACGCAGCTGCACATCCTTCTGGCGGACAATCTGTTTCATGATGGCCACGTCCATCGGACTGCGCTCCTGCATCAGCTTAAAGGGCGCACCCACATCCACAGATTCGAACTGGTCGATGTCTCCCATTGATACCGCCCGGCCACCGCCGTTCGCTATCGCCTGGAACAGGGCCGCCGTGTCCTGGTTACCTGCCATCGAGGACTCATCAATAAGAAACAGCTGTCCTCTGTAGTCGGGTTTCTCACCCGCAGCCGTTGCCTGATCATGCTCCACGATAAAGGATTTTATGGTCTGTGCCCGGACACCCACATCATTCATCTCTTTTACGGCCTGGTGCGTCGGGGCAAGCCCCGTCAGTTCGGGTCGCACATCAGAGGGCAGCGTCTCCAGCGCCCCCTTCACGGCCTTCATTTGCGTGGTTTTCCCCACCCCCGCGTATCCCTGAATCCCGATAAACCGGTCAGTGGTTCCCAGAACAAGGGTTGTGGCCGCTTTCTGGCCGCCGGTCAGACCGTTCAGCACCGCGTCAGGGACCTGTTCCAGCAGCGGCTGCTGCGTGTTTTTCCCCTCGCTCACCACGCGCAGAATGGCCTTTTCCATCTCCCAGGTCGCGCGGGCAACCAGCATGGGTTCGCCCCCGGCCGATACCTGAAGCAGCTCCCCCGTTTTAATCATCGCGCCAATCTCATGCCCCACGGAATCGAGATCCGGGTGATATTTCTCAGCCTGGGTTGCCAGCTTCAGTTCGCTGAACACCACATCGCGCTGGTCGTTAATGGCACGCCATACCGCCAGTCCGGCTTCCGTTCTGACATTGTCGTGCAGGGAGCCAACGGCTTCGCTGACATCCTCACGGCCACTCAGACTGCGGACCAGCTGCACAGGTGAGGTGCTGGTTTTCATACGCTGAAGCCGCGCTTCTGCCCGGTCCTGTACCTCAGCAGTAAACACTTCCGCGCGATGGCCACTCTGTGCCAGTGAGTTCATGGTCTGCGTCGAGATATCCCGGCTGTTCAGCGCCGCGAGAACGACGCCGGTATCGTTATCCCGTCCGCCTGGCGCAGTGACATAAGCGTGAGCGAGGTAAAGTGGCTGGTCCACGGGAAGCGTCAGGGTGGAGTCCCCGCGCCTGACTTCTATACCTTTTTCGCTGATACCGGTGACCTCCAGGCGGTCCTTTGCCTTCAGGCTGTGTTCGCGGTCGCCCGCCACGGCCAGCAGTTTCTCACCAGTGGCCACATTCAGGGTTTCGCGGTTGAACAGACGCCAGTCAGCGCTGACATCCCCGATTTTCATCCGGGTCAGCACGCCATCGCCGTCAATAAGAGAAAGCACCCGCGTGTCTTCATGCACCCGGTCAATCACATACGACTTACGCTCTTTTGCATCACTGCGATCCTCAAGCACCATACCTGCGCGGTATGAGCCGGTCATCCTGCGGGTTTTACTGTCCAGCCAGACCGGTTGACGCGCCTCGATATCCACCCCATCCCGTCCCAGCTGGCCGGCATTCTGTAACGCATCACGTACCAGTCCGGTCAGTTGCGCCTGTTCCCGTTTGCCGACCACGACAGCGGTGACATTTTCACTGCCGCCGCTCAGCTCGGCAAAGCGGCTGGCCAGCGCCTCATAGCGATCACGTTTGACCGGGATGCTGATAACCTCCGCCTCCAGCCCTGGCGCAGGCTCCGTGCGGCGGGAACGGGATACCCCGGCGGACTCCAGCACCGACATGGCGTTGCCGTTCGCCTGACGTCCCGCGCTGTCGAGGAAGACCAGCTGTGCATCCTGCGCACGGGCTTCGCCGAGCAGGACCAGCGTTTCTTTCAGCCCCAGACGCTCGGCCCCTTCAATAATCAGGGTGCTCTGCGGTTTAAGATGAAAATCGCCGCTCAGGACATGCTGGCGACTGATAATACGCTCGCGCAGATCATCGGTTCTGGCGAGCGAAATGGCACGCTCCGCAGAGCTGGCCAGCACCTGCACATCGCGCCCGAGCGCGGTGGAAATCCCGGTCAGCTGCGCGGTCAGGTCACGAATGCCGGCAACCCCGGACGGCGCGTTCATCAGAACCAGAGAATCCTTTTCCACCACGTCCAGAGCCGGCGGGGCGTACTGCTCAGGCCGGGTGAAGCTGACGACTTTCGTGGATTTGAGGTGCTCCTGGCTGAGCGCCTGAATGGACAACTCATCCAGCAGGTGTATACGGGAGGTGAACACCCCTTTCTCACTGTCCAGCGGCACAATCATGCCGTCTTTCAGCGAGGCATCGATGGCGTCACGAATGGCCTGGATAGCCGGCAGCTGCTCACTCAGTTCAGCAGTGGTCAGCATCAGTTCCCCGAAGGTGAAGCGGGTCTTGCTGTCACTCAGTTGTGAGATGGCCATCCTTACCGCGTCTGCCACGTCCGGCAGCGGGACCTCAGCGGGCACCGACAACACCGGCGGAGACGTCCTGCCGGGTGAAAGATTTTGAGTGAGCGAGGGGGATGACTGACTCACGCTGTCAGGCTGTTGTGGTTCTGGCTGGCGCGCCGGGGTATCCCGCACCGCCGGTGCGGCGTCCACCTGCGGGCTTTTCTCTGTCCGGGAGGCCTTTTCGGGTTGTGTTCCTGCTTCCGGCTCATCCCGTACAGGCATGGCTGGCGATACCCGTTCCGGCTGTGGAGGCGTATCGCGCTGCCCGGCATCGCGCGGCTCCACACTCTCCTGATAGGCCTTCAGGTCAAAGCCTTTTTCCTTCATTTGCCCGAGCCAGCGCTCCATCAGCCGCAGGCGGGACGGATCGACCTTTGCGCGGCGCGTGTCTTTCGCGGCCACATCCCGGCTGCGCAGTGTGGCCTCTGCCCCCACTGCCCCCTGAATTTCCCGGCCACGGGAGGAGTATTCTTCCCGGACCTCCTCCGGGATACCCTTAATCTCCCAGAGTCCGTTTTTACCCGTTTCTTCCACTTCATGACCGAGCGATTCAACCTGCTGACGAAGGGCGCTGCGGTAAATTTTGCCGAGCGTGACCTGGTGTTTCATGACGGTTTCGATAAAACCGGCGTTATGGATGTAATCAGTGGCCAGCGCTTTCCATTTCCCTCCGGACTCCGTCATGTTGGCGATCAGCAGGTGGGTGTGCAGCTGCGGGTCAAGGTTGCGGGAGGTGTCATGGGTGTAGGCGGCGGCCACCATCTTGCCGGTGTGCACAATGGAGGTAACACCGTCTTTGGTATCACGCGCGGAAATGAGTTTTTCCACATAGCCTGCGGCCACACGAACGGCATGGTTGTGTGCTTCCAGCATGGCTTTATCGTTGCCGATTAAGGCCAGAATGGAGACACTTTTCGGAGCGGAAAAGGTCAGGTCATGGCCCGGGCGGTGGACGTGCTGTCCGTTAACCTCCTTGCCAAGCCGTGAGCCGTCCGGCAGACGGCCCTCAAGCACGGCCGTCAGGTCATCCCCACGGACATTGCCCTCAAGGCCCAGTTCTTTTGCGCCTTCACCCATCCACAGGCTCTGGAGGCTGCCCAGAAAATAGTAGTTATCGGAATTGCTGTAGTAACCGGCGGCCTCGCCGGCTGATGCTACGGGGGCGACTGACATCATAATTCTTGCTCTCTGTCGTAATAACGCTGGTCGTTTTCGTCGTAACCCGGGTCGTCCGCGTCACGGTGAAGTAAAATGTTTTCTTCTTCCTGCGCCAGCTGGCGGTTAGTCCGGTGCTCATCTGCCGCTGCGTCAGGTGGCAGACTCTTTCCGGCCGTGGTCACGGTCAGTACCCCGTCAGGCTGTACGGACACTTTCATCTCCAGGTTCATGGATTCACCACCGGCGCTATCCTCTGTCTGCTGATCACTGTCACCCGATGCAGGACGCTGACGCGCCCTGTGCAACATGCCCAGTGGCGATGCGGCAGGTTGTTCTGGCACGGAGTGGCGGTTACGCAGGGTTTTCAGGGCATCAGGCAGTGAAGCGGCAGAGTCAGCAGCAGGTGCTGACGTTGTCGTGTCGGGGGATGCCGCAGGCGGTGTATTCAACACCACTGCCTCTTTCAGTGGTCCGGAGGGGCGCAGCGATACAACGTTATCTTTTCTCTCTTCTGTGACATGTGCTGTCACTGTGTTGTGATTCTGCGTCTCCGGCTTCTCCGCCACAGGCTCCCGTTCAGGCAGCTGCTCTTGTTCAGCCTGAACGACACGGACCGGTTTCTGTCTGGTGACTGTGGGTGTACTTGCTGGTACATCGTGGGGTTTACCCGCCGGTTCAGACGCAGGCACCGCTTTGGTTGCAGTGTCGCTACCCTTTTCCATCAGCTCATCACCGGTCGGGAATGTCAGCCCGGCCGCAGTCGCCGCGCGCTCATTATCCAGGATAACCTTCTCCAGCTCCGGACTCAGCGCGTCACGGATGTTGCGTTCCATCAGACCAGCATGGCGTTTTTTGAATGGCCGGTATTTCAGCTTCAGCCGCACCACCGGGTATTCACCCGGCAGACGCACGTAAAAACTCAGGTTCGGCAGCCGCATGATCTGTTCATAATCGACGACAGGGTTGTTGACCTTGTCCTTGCCCAGCGACACCCCGTCACGAACCTGATCCAGACCGTAGCTGTTCTGCTCGCGGATTTCGCGTTTACGCTGATTACCCAGTTCCTCTTCCACCACTTTGGCCATTTCCGCACTCGGGGAACGGCCATACATACGGGTGTTCATCAGGTCGAAGATACTTTTGGCCAGCTCACGACCGTAGACGTGAACCAGCTGCGCCATGTTCTGCATCCCCAGCACAAAACAGCCCCCGAACTTGCGCGCTTCCGCCAGGGTTTCGGCCAGCTCCGGGATGCGTTGCAGACTCGGGGTTTCGTCGATAATGAACCACACACGTCGCTCGTTGTTCTCCCCCATGCTCTGTAACATCAGCGTGGCCAGTGACACCCACAGGGAGATCAGCGGTCGCACACTTTTGCGGTGACGGGCCTGGGTGGAGATAAACAGCCAGCTGTTGTCGTAACGCGCCTGGGTCATCCACTCACGAATGGTGAACGGGGGTTTCGTTCCGTCATCCAGCCCTTGCAGGTAGCGCAGCGCTTTAGCGTAGTTGGTCACCACCGAGCGAATGGAGATGGCCGTTTTCTCAATTTTCTCCTCAACCAGGTTGGCTGACGGTGTGTTGGCCAGATAGCCACGCAGGCTTTTCATGCTGAGCGAAAGCAGGGTTTTGAGGAATTTCTCTATGCTTCTCTCCGGGTCAACTGACATGCGGATGGCGAGGTCAGCGAAAATGGTGCGCGAACTGGACACCCAGAACGGGTCGGACTCGCCTTCCACAGGAATGAGGCTGGCAGCCAGGTTGTCGTAGTCGACGGCATCGATACACTCCCCCCACATCTGCCAGTTGGCACAGCGCTCATCGTGGGCATTAAGAATGAAGTCAGTAGCCGGGTTATAATGGGTTTCGGTGAAGGTACAGCCAGAATCGTAGATAATGGCCCTGTCGCCACGTTTGCGTATGTAATCAAGTAGCCAGCGAATGAGGGTCGATTTACCCACCCCGATAGTGCCGTGCATCAGGAAGTTCAGCACCTCAGCCATCCTGACCATGTGCAGGTCCCCCACACGCAGATCGGACAGCTCGCCGTTTTTACGCAACAGTTTGTTGACCTCAGCGGGTTTGTCGGTCAGCTGCATCCCGGAAATGTATTCGTCCTCACTCTCCTTACGGCCGATATCGGCGATAAACCAGGTCACGGCCACAAACACCACCATACTGAAGATGCCGCTGGCGCCGGCCGCCCACTCCAGTTCATTCAGGACCTGTTCACCCATAGCCTGCATGTACGGATCGGTGTAAATCTGCGGCAGGGTCATTTTGAGAACCATTGCCGTCGAGGTCGGGGCATACCAGTAGTGCACGTCATAGATTTTCGGCGTGCCCGTGGCTGGCATCAGATCGATAAAACTGCTGTTGATGCTGGCAAACCACCACAGAGAGCCGTTATCGAGGGCTTCCTGCGGGATACGCCAGAGAAAGATGGCACTGGTCACTACGGCAAACAGGATGAAGATCCAGAAGCCTATCCAGTTGTTCACCTGAATGAACATTCGCCAGCGATAGGCGGTCATCTGCCCGCCCTGGGTGAGGTTTTTTCCTGCAAAGCTCATAAATGTAATGTCCGGCAGCCATCCCATCACCAGAGAGGTAATGTGACTACAGTAAGGGGTTAATAATTGAGAATCCGGCGCTCGCCGCAGACATGACTGCGTCAGACGCAGTCATGCGAGGAAGCGAAATTGCTGGGGATTTCCGTAGAGCACTTACGCGCCAGAGTTAAGAACACACCCCTGTAGCTCGTAAGACACCTGGCAATGCGCTATATTTATGCGCATAGTTAATGCACATGAGAACATGCGTATGAATACCACTCCGCGCCCACGCAAGAAGAGCACTAATATTTCGCTGGATGTATCACTTGTTGAAGAAGCGAAGACATTAAACATCAACCTTTCATCCACGCTTAATTCAGCGCTGGAAGATGTCGTACGGCTTAAACGTCAGGCGATGTGGAGAGAGGAAAACAAAACGGCCATCGAAGCCAGTAATCGCTTTGTGGAGGAACATCTCATACCCCGGAGCAGTGACGGGTTGAGGGTTATAAAATGAATCAGGGAACGATTTTTCGCAGACCGGATAACCCTGACTATCCCTATTTTGTCATTGCTCAGTCAGAACCACTGGAAAGCCTGAATACGCGGGTTATCATCCCGTTTGTACGCTGGCGACCAGCACTCCCGGGCATGAGCAAAATCAATCCGATTGTTGTTATCGGAGATGAGAAATACATTCTGATGACACACCTCATCCAGACCGTTTATCTGCATGAACTGAACGAAGAAGACATTCACAGTTACCGCGCGGAGCTACGCGATACTCTCGTCAACGCGGTGGATTTTCTGGTAACCGGGAGTTGAAGGAGGTTTCAGGTGCGCCAGTCAATCAGCGCACCTGACTGACGGTCAGGAGCCGATATCGACACCATGCTGCTGCATACAGTTACGCCATGCGCTGCCCGGTACACCATTATCAAGAAGGGTAGCTTCCACGTAAGGAAGCCAGGTTTGCTTACCTTCTTTTAACGCCACTCCGCCAGCGCGGGCAACCACCCCGTCTTCTTTACGAATTCCCAGGTGATTAACCGTGCCGGATTTCCCTTTTGCGATGGAATCAATTTTATTCACACACTCCTCAGCCACCTGCTTATCAGGATTTTCTGTATTCTTTTGGGAAGAACATCCTACAACCACAAAACTCAGCCCTACTGTCATGATGAACTGGCTTATTTTTTTCATTTTTAACTCCTGAAGTCAGGGCGAGAAAACCCGCCCTGAAAATTACATAATCCCGGCAATAGATTTTGCCAGCTGAGCTTCCAGAACGGGCTGCGCCTCTTCAAACTTGAGGTTCACCTTGTTGGCGTTGGACACCACACGGGTCTGGTATTTGGCGCGGTCACCCTGCTCGGTACTGGTCTGGACCTTAACGCCTGACGTTCCCTGCTTCAGAGCCGCGATATTGTCTGTAGTAACCGTTGCCTTGCTGTGTTCGGAAATTTGCAGGTCTGTCACCATCGTATAGTTGATGTCTTCGACCATCGCATCCGCCGCCATACCAATCAGGCCACTGGCCAGTCCCACACCCAGGGTTGCGCCGGCTGACGTCGAGTTATACGCCGTAATGCCCGCGCCCAGTGCCGCACCCATTGCCGCACCTTCATAACCCGTTTTCAGGAATCCCTGCGATTCACGCAGGTCCATTTTCTCGGCTTTCAGCACGTTAGCCTGAATCCAGTAGTAGGCTGTGTCCGGAGAGCTGGACACGCGGTAGCCTTTTGAATCGCCACGGGTTTAACAGACACCTCAGAGTCATTTAAGATGGCTTAAAGAGAGGTGCCCATGAGCGGTAAGCGTTATCCCGAAGAGTTTAAAACTGAAGCAGTCAAACAGGTTGTTGATCGCGGTTATTCTGTTGCCAGCGTTGCAACACGTCTCGATATCACCACCCACAGCCTTTATGCCTGGATAAAGAAGTACGGTCCGGATTCTTCCGCTAATAAAGAACAGTCAGATGCTCAGGCCGAGATCCGCCGTCTCCAGAAAGAGCTGAAGCGGGTTACCGACGAACGGGACATATTAAAAAAAGCCGCGGCGTACTTCGCAAAGCTGTCCGACTGAGGTACGCCTTTATCCGTGACAACACCTGTTGCTGGCCTGTTCGCCTGCTCTGTCGGGTGCTGGATGTTCATCCCAGTGGTTTTTACGCCTGGCTTCAGCAGCCGCATTCACAACGCCATCAGGCAGACCTGAGACTGACAGGACAGATTAAACAGTTCTGGCTGGAATCGGGATGCGTCTATGGTTATCGCAAAATCCATCTGGATCTGCGGGACAGCGGGCAACAGTGCGGAGTGAACAGAGTCTGGCGACTGATGAAACGTGTCGGGATAAAGGCTCAGGTCGGATACCGGAGCCCGCGGGCACGTAAAGGCGAGGCCAGTATCGTGTCGCCCAACAGGCTCCAGCGACAGTTCAATCCGGATGCTCCGGATAAGCGTTGGGTAACGGACATAACCTACATCAGGACCCACGAAGGCTGGCTGTATCTTGCCGTGGTTGTTGATCTGTTCTCACGCAAAATTATCGGCTGGTCCATGCAATCCCGGATGACAAAGGACATTGTCCTGAACGCACTGCTGATGGCTGTATGGCGCCGTAATCCCCAAAAACAGGTGCTGGTTCATTCGGATCAGGGCAGTCAGTACACAAGCCATGAGTGGCAGTCGTTCCTGAAATCACACGGCCTGGAGGGCAGCATGAGCCGTCGCGGTAACTGCCATGATAATGCGGTTGCAGAAAGCTTTTTCCAGTTGTTGAAACGCGAACGGATAAAGAAAAAGATCTACGGAACGCGGGAAGAAGCCCGCAGCGATATTTTTGATTACATCGAAATGTTTTATAACAGTAAGCGTCGGCATGGTTCCAGCGATCAGATGTCACCGACCGAATATGAAAACCAGTATTATCAACGGCTAGGAAGTGTCTAGATTATCCGTGGCGATTCATTTGGCAGCAAGCTCACTGGTGATCTTCGTCTGAAGACCAGACATGTCCTTGTCGGAAGTATTACGGATCTGAAGATAGACTGTTTTCTCTGATGATGGCTCCAGCCAGATGGTTTCACTCATCTGTGTTTTCACATCGAGGTTACGCTTTTTCACTGCGGTGGACATGGCACCACAACCAGAAAGCGCCAGTGCAGAAGCGATCAGGCCAACAACGGCTAATTGTTTTAATTTCATGAGTTCATCCTGTGCATAGAAATACATCCCCGTTAGCGAGGTACAGCTAACAGGAATGTTATCGGCTGATTTGAATGGATATTTATATAAACAGAAGTGTTAATGCTGGTTGGTGCATTAAAAAGGGGGCTTATGCCCCCTTTTTCTCAGTAACCCCGATTAGGGTCATATGTGCTTGATGGTTCGTTGAAGTTTGTACCCCAACTGTTTCCGTGTACATCCAGACCAGAGATACCACCAACCATCGGCATTCCTGATGTAGGATTTATAATTAAATCTGTATTACTAAAAGAATGGTTAACAGATTGGACTGATGAACTTACATCAAATCCAGTAACATCACTGGATGAAAATTCAGCGAACTGAAGGCCCTTACTCATCGAAATTGATTGGAACCTGGCAGCATCAAAGTCATTCAATCTGTATGCTTTAGCCCCACGAATTTCGTATAAATGGCCGGTATCTTTATCTCTTAGTAGGTTAAGTCCTTTCTTACCGTAACCAAAGATCACTGCGGACGCCCCCATAATTACTGCCATTGATAGATAAAGATATGCTGGCTCGTTCCATAAGAGATATAGGCATACTAACTGCATTAATACGGTAATAAAAACGCGCGGGATTATTGAATTTACCGAATTACCATATCCATTCTTGTCAGATTTACGTAGAAGATAAAGAAGCGGAAATGCTATCAAAGTACCTAATACATACATACCAGCCAATGCGAACCAATCTTCGCTGTTATAAACCCTGTGATAGGGTATTACATCATGCACTAACGGTAAGCCTGCATAGATCATTAAGACAGGAAAATAAGCAATTTTACTTAAATTACCTTTTATCATACCCCCTCCTACCCAGTTCTTTTCCTTAATTCCAGCAATTGACCTTCAAGTTTTCTTTTTTCTTCACCATCAACTACTGGCATTTGCTGATCGATCTCTGCCTCTTTCCTATGAATTTGGAAAGTGCTGTTCGCATTTAAACTCTCTCCTTTCAGGATATCACTGGATGTCTGAACAGTGGATTGTTTTTTACCAATTTCACCAGCAGATTCGTTGATTTTATGCTCATTTTCAGATCTTTGTTCCGCAACCCGGCGCTGTATATCATTTTGCGGTTCAAAACTCCGCCCTGACTGCTCGTGCAGTTTTGACTGATTTTCTTCGAATGCATCCTGCATAGTCGAACCCGATACCCGATTTCCGTCCACGGCGCCAGGGGTCCCGGTTTCAGTCATTCGGCTTCCGCTATGCTGAATCGTTTGTGACTCCAGCTCCTGCCCAGAATGACTGAATGTCCGATGTGAGGTTCCAGCCGAACCAGTGTGTTCCGCAGCCGCTGAATGTCTGCCATGTTCAATACCGCTGGCTGACGAAGCGTTGTTCCCTGTTCCAGTTTTCTGAATCGTCACAGCCTCGTGTTCACGGCTCAGTCCTGAATGGTTTGCATCCTGACGAGTGTATTCAACAGAGCTGTCTGGGATGTTCTCATCGCGATAAGAAGTGCCTGGTTGACTGACAACGCGCCTTTCAGCGATCGTTGATTGCTCACCACGATAGGTTTGTCCGCTTTCAGTATGCACTGAACCCGTAGTCTCCTGACCGGTTGATATGCCTCGTCCGGCTGGAAGGCTACTTTCCTCTGTAACCTGATGATTACCGGAAGAGCTACCACTCCTTATAGCCGCAGTACGTTCAGTTTCACTATTTGCTGAGCTGTACCGGACGCCATCATCATTCCGTACTGAGCCTGAATCCTGTTGCCCACCAGACCCACTGTGGACAATATGCTCACCACTGAATGCCGCATGTTCAGTACCACTGGCGAGGTCTGAGCGCGCCTGCTGATAATCACCGCTGATTTCAGGTTTCAGTCGTTCGTTTACAAACTCCATCGCTGCTTCACGCGCTGTCGGCGCACTGGTCAGCATGGACTGAGCCTTGTCACCATACTTATTAGCCGCCCAGTCAACGAACTCCTGACTGTAGTTCGTATCGAGGCTGGCACTCTGGTTCTGCGCCATCGTGGCCATACGGCTGAACTCATTACTCTGCGTTGAACTGGTAGTGTACTGATGGTACTGACTTTGAGCATCGTTGAGCGTAGCGGCAAATTGTTGAACGTTACTGTTTGCCGCATTCTCCGTATGATTCGAACCATCGCTTACCCGACTGCTGGTAACCATATCCATACCCTGACGGAAATCATTAACCGCCTGGCTGTTCTGGTCATGTCGCATATCCTGGGTATGTGAGCCTGAATCCTGAACCCCGCGTGAACTCCCCGTTGTATGGCGTGCATCCGCTGAAAGATTCCCTTCAGCCCCCCATTTAGCCACACCAATATTTATGCCACCACCAAGCGTAGTTTTTACGCCCGCAGAAAGGGAACCCTGATTACTGATATCCATCAGCTTGTTATAGGCTTCCTGCGTTGAGACGTTGTTCGCTTTCGCATAGTTTTCCGCTGCGGACATCATCATGCTGGCACCGCGCGAAGCATTGGTCGCCTTGCTGTTTTCACTGCCCTGGCTAATGCTGTCGCTGCTACCGGTCTGATGGGACAGTTGCGAAAGCTGTGACCACCCGCTGGTGACGCTGTGGTTGTAACCGTCGAGTGCCGTCTGGGCCTGTACCTGCGACTGCCGCGCCGACTCCTGGAATCCGCTGCTCGCCAGTTGGCTGAGTTTCATGTTCACCGGCAGGTTTGACATCGCACCGGAACCATCGATTACCGTATGGCCACCGGCAGTCTGGGTCTGAGTCGAACCATTATCCGCCTGCCATGTCTGCTGGCCCTGACGCTGCATCAGGTTGGTGTCCATCTTGTTCTGATTGACGTTATCCATCGACATGTTGTTAAACGACCAGTTGCCATCTGCCGTGGTTGCCGACACGCCGGCGGAGGTGAAGGCGGCCGAACTGAGTACGCTGCCTGCCACCTGTGAACCCATCGCCGCTGCCCCTTTCGTCAGGTAGAACGAAAGCAAGGGGATTGACAGTGAGAGATATCCGGCCAGGTTCGCCACATCAGAGTGCTGCAATGCCACCACATCCGTATTGGCCAGCACCAGTGCCGTGCCACCGGTTTTGGTCTGCAACCAGAAATTTGCGGCATAGTTCAGAATGGCAAACATGATCGGCCACATCTGGAAATAGATAAAACCACAGACATACAGCTTAAGCGTGTTCAGGCCAAACAGACTATGGTTGGACGCCGCCAGCGCTATCATCAGCGGGAACAGACACACCAGGATAAGCATCAGAAGCGACTGGGCAAACGGCAGTGTGCGGGTCGCCAGCTCATTACCGGCGGCCCAGCTGAGACGTTGCTTCGTTGCCGCGTTCTCGGTCGCCAGATTCAGCAGGTTCGCCGTATCGGAAGACCGTGCCGCAAACCCTTTCACCCCCTGCCGGACCGCGCTGTTGGTGATGTTGTTTTTCATGATTTGCGCCGCACTCATCCCGCCGGCATAGAAATACCCGTAGCTTTCACCCATCGCGTTAGCCAGAAGGGTCGCCCCGTTTACCTTGTTGCCGAAAATTTTATTGGTCAGCATGGTAAAGGTGGCACTGGCCGGATTTCCTTCCGTATTGGCCAGCGAGTTTATCTGTGCAGCCGCCTGCTGGCAGGTCAGAAACTGACGGGTCGAATCAGTGGTTTTGAATATCCCGCGCAGCGGACTCGGGTTACTGGTGATAAGCCCCAGCGGATCAGTGGAGTTCAGCAGCTGGTTCACGGTGTATTTGTGATTCAGCAAAATGTCGCCAATCACGCAGTTCTCCACGTAATCCGGCAACATCTGGGCCAGCTCCGGGTTCTGCGTGGTGAAGTCACTGGTTTCCGCCACTATCTGTGAGCCAAACAGCATCCCGCTCTTGCTGTAGGTCACCGAATCGGGTCTGGCCATCAGCATGTCATACGTCGACGCCATCTTGTACCCGATACTGGTGGTCAGTGAGGCAATGGCCGCCAGTCCCACTGGCACATTATCGGTTTTCCAGACCGCTGCCGGGTCTGACAGGTCGATAATCTGCACGGAACGTTTTGGAACCAGCAGGACAGACGTCAGGACCATGAAGATAGCCAGCCACTGCACCATCACCATCGGGTTACGTTGTTTGATAAAGGCAAACAGGGCGGCCAGCACCCCAAAGGTGCCGGCAATACGTAACAGTGTACTGAACGTGTTCATACCCAACAGGGTGACAACGGCGTCCAGCGCCGTTTTCCACATCCCCCCGCCATAGATGGTGTATATCTCAAGCATCAGCGATCACCCCAGTGATAGTTGCTCTGATAAGAGCCTGAAACGATGGTGGATACCTGCTGTTGCAGGTACTGCATGTTACGGTCGATGCCATCAAGCGCGTTCTGGTCAGCAGCAGACTGGAGTTTCATGTCAGCCAGCAAGCCCTGGGCATGTATGACGTTGTCGCGCAGTTTCGCGGCAGCCTCTTCCGGGAAGTTTTTGCCGGCAAGCGACAGACTTGCCTGTTTAACCAGTTCCTGGAGGTACTGGATCATCAGGTCCTGCGCGATGAAGTCAGCCACCTGCAACAGATAGGTCGCGCTCATCCCCATACTCTGTGCGTTGGTCAGGTATTTCAGGACGGGCACCGACGTGGTGTTTACAAACCCTTTTTCCTGATCGGACAGCGCATTGTCATCGACAAGTTTGTTTTGCATCGACAGCATCAGGTTTTTGACCAGCGTCACGAGCGCATTGGATTCGCTGATGGTCAGGTTCACGACAACCGGCGTGAGGCAGAGTGTGGCTTCATCACAGCCGTACACCTTCGCTGTTCCGCCCCGCATCAGCACCTTAATCAGATCCCGGTTATCGACCAGCGGCGTCAGAATGGTGACGTCGCCGTCCTTGTTGAAGATGATTGAGCCGACCGTGCTCATCACCAGCTCCTTCAGAGCCCGGTCATTGCCCAACAGGCCGTTTTTACTCAGCGTGTCCCAGATCAGGTTTTTGTTTTTCAGCACCTGGTCTTTTTCATCGTCACCGGCCTTGCTTGTCACCTTGTCACTCTGCCCACCCACGGTACAGCCCTGACGGGACGCGGCCCAGTCAGCAAACATATTGGTTTCACCCGAGATGTCCTGACAGATTTTCTGCTGCGACACCTGTGTGACCGGCCACAACCCGCCGATAATGCCCTGTGCCGCCTGACACGAACTCATGTTCATACTGTTCACATCGTTGGCCAGCTTTTGCAGAAAATCTTTCGCCTGCTTCAGTTCCGGCACCATCGTCTGGAGAGCCAGGTCAAAGGCGTAGCCGGCGGCGTTACTCATGATTTGTTTAACAAACCGCTGAATTTCTTCCCCGCTGATCATACTGAACGACCCCAGATAGGCATCGATACCGCCGCAGCCGGCGTTCAGGGAGGGCAACTGCATGGAGATGAGCTGGACGTTTTTGACGGGGTTTCGCAGATAGACAGAACCACCCGAGAAGTAACCTGCCGCCTGTCCCTGCCAGGCCTGAGCCTGGGAGACGTTGCCGCTGTAGCCGAGACTGCCAAAGAAGCCGTTCAGGTCGCCGTTGACATCAGCCTGCGCCGGCAGCGCAGCCAGACCGGCAAAAAAGACAGTGCCTGCTGTTATCAGTGCCTTAATCATGCGATCTCCTCACGGGGTTTCCGGGACAGGGTCAGGCGGCAGATGTACAACCCTGTGGCAGTGAAAAAGAAGCCGACACTCAGCGAAATGAGCAGCAGCACCGGCACGTCCTGAAGGTAAAGGGTCATTTCCGGGCGGGACAGTGCGCTGACCACGCGATGGGCCAGCGTCCCGTAAAACGCGGCAGATACCAGCAACGTCATGCTGAACAGCAGCCACACGCGCTCGGCACGCGATAATGCATACGATGTTGTATTCATGTTGAAGTCCGGTTGTCTTACTGAGGGGTGACCTGCGCACTTGCCGGCATCGGCGGCAGCGATTTCGGGTCAACGTTATCCAGGTCGGCCTGAATCAGGCTGGCCATACGGCTTTCAAGCGTGGGGATTTCCATCACCCCCTGCGTCAGCGGGTACGCCTTCAGGGTGTTGACGTTGACCACGAAGGCGGTCGGCGTGGCGATGGGCAGACCGTTGCCGAAGAACGTGACGATTTCATCGGCTATCGGTGAATTCGGGTCCGTTTTGCGGGGGATCATCGGGGTCGGGAAAGAGCCGTCCCCGCCACCGTCCAGGGTGTAGGGGTACACCCGGATATCGTGCTGATCGGCCCAGCCCTTCAGTAACGGGTCAAACTTCGCGCTGTACTGGCAGTGGGCCTGCATAAAGAGCACCACCGCATAATCCTTCATGTTTGCCTGGCGACCGTCCGGCAGTGACATCAGGTTCACCGGTGCAGGTGCCGGGATGGCCGATGCGGTCATGGCAGCATCGTGAGCCGGTGCTGTCGTCTTCGCCGCTTCCAGCAACGCCAGTTCTTCACGAATTCCGGCTTGTGCGAGCAGCGGCATGGCAATCAGCAGGGCGGTGAGTCCGGATTTAATGCTCATGATCGGCCTCCTTGTGATCCTGCTTTGCGTCATGACGGAACCAGCGATATCCGGCATACATCAGCATCCCGGCCGCTCCCATCCAGAGTCCGTTGCATAACCAGAGCAACCCCTGCTGGGTATGTTCAACTGACAGGGTCATCAGCTCACTCAGTACGCGCGCCATCGTGCCCCAGAAAAACAGTCCTGCGAAAAGATTAACGTTCATGGTTTGATTACCTTATGAATTCGGTTTAAAGCCGGTGGCCACGTTCAGGAATCGCTTCGACAGATCATCCTGGGTCATGAAGCCGTAGGACAGGGCACGGTAGTTTTTGCTGGTCGGGTCGACCAGGAAGAGTGCCGGGAAGTGCGAGATATTCATCGAACGTGACTGTCCGGTGTCCGGACGACTCTGTGGCAGACTGGCCGCCACCTGCCCGTCGACCGAAACCGGGATAAGCGAAATACCGTTGGTTTTTGCAAAGTCGGCCACCACGCCGGCCATCTGCACATCAATCGGGTCACTGCCCCGGTAGAAATAAAACAGACCGTACTGATGCGCCAGCTGCGTCACCGCGTTCTGCCGCGACTGCTGGTCACGCGTCTGCACAAACGGCGCCATGCTGTTGTAGTGCGGGTACTCCAGGTTGTAGTCGAGATCCGGGTGGCTCAGCTGCGCTGCCGCAAAGGACTGGCTGAACATCGACCCCCGGTCGGTCCAGAACTTCTGCCAGCGCAGGAACGTTGCCGTATTCTCTTTCGTCGGGTACAGGATGGCGCGGTTAAGCGCCTCCATCGTGTACCCGCGCAGCACCTTTGCCTGTTCCTGCGCGGACAGCTTACTCATATCCGGAACCGACTGCGGCGCGGGCTGCTGTGGCTTTTTGGGCAATTCAGCGGGCTTTTTCGGTTCGTTGTACCAGGCCCAGCCGGTAAACGGATCAGCCGGTGTCACTATCTCTTCAGCCAGGGCTGACTGACCGGCAAAGGCCAGCAACAGCCCCCAGAGGACACATTTTCGTTTCATTTACTTACCCCCCTGCTGGTTCACCTGGGCGGCGATACGATCCTTGATTTGTTTCACCTGCGTACTGGTGTCAGGCACTTTCTGGTTGTTCATCAAATCTTCGTAGAAGTCCGCGAAGTTGATTTTGTCGAAGTCGATGCTCTGCAGTTCCGGCACCGTGATCCCCCGGCAGTCAGGACTGCTGCCGCTGCCAAACTTCACGCCCAGCTGGTCACGACGCCCCTGCTCCTGAATGATGCGGGCGAGTTTGCCGTCAAAGACGCAGTAAACATGGCTGGTCTGGAGACATACGCCGGCAACCTGACGATCGCAGCGGTCACCCACACTGACGGTAATCTTCTTGGCTTTCGCCTTGCCGATGGCCATCTCATCATCGTTACAGGCCGATAATCCGGTGTCCTGTCCCCAGCCAGAGTCCTTACAACAGTTAGAGAATCCCGCGAAAGCTTTACGACAGCTCATCGCCTTACCGGTAAAGGCTCTGACGTTAATGGTGGAGTTCTGGTCCCTGACGTCTTCAGCAGCAGAGGCCAGGCCAGCGAGTTTGGCCACGGCAGTGTCAAACCCGTTATCCCCCGCCCCGTTGGTGTCGTCGCAGTCCCCTGACTTACAGATATACTGGCCACCGCAGACCAGGCCCGTGGACGAATGCACCGTCTGGCACTGATAGATGTAGTCTTTATGAGAACAGGTGCCGTCAATGTACTCAGAGCAGGTTTCACTCGCTTTGGTACAGGCAGCGTTGCTGGTCAGTGAGGCACAGGTGCCGGTCGTGTTCTCGCTGACCAGGTACGTATCGGTGTACTGCCAGCAGTCGCTGTGAACCGTCTGCGTGACACCATCAACAACCACCTGCCGGTCACCGCCTTTGATAGTGCAGACCGAGCCGGTTTTCTTTCCACCCGGGCTGTCCGGACAGACTGACGGGGTCGTCGTCGACGGGACCCAGACTTTCACCGTTGTCACGATGGTGATTGTCGCCGTGATTTTGGCGAGGCCATCATTGTTGGGGTATTTTGACGACATGACCGACATCATCATCTGGTCTATATAGTCAGAAACATCATTTGTCAGTGTCCCGCGCAGCATCCCGTCAGCCGGGACAACCTGCTGGGCCACATCCACATCAAATGTGTTATTCACATTTTTCAGCGTCTTCGACGTGCCGTAGAACGTCAGTTTCGAGCTAAAAAACGGGTTTCCGGCGCTGCTTTTTTGCGATGTGGTGATTGAACCTTCCAGCATGGTGGCCCCCGGTTCATCCAGCGGCAGCGCAAATCCAAGCGTGTTGTCATCGATTTTCGTAAAGACCAGCGTCGCCGGCGAGATGACCACAGTTTTCGTGGACACCTGATTCTCATAATGGCCGGTAATTTGTGTGTCGCGGGTACAGGTCTTTGATACAGCCACATCGGCGCTACAGGAGTAGTTATCAAACGTCGATTTTGACACGGTCGTCTGTGTACACTGCTGGCTGCTGCCATCCATGATCCCGTCAGCCGTGCCCTCCGCATTCTTGCCGATGGTGATAAAAGGGGCCTTCGGATCAATGGCGGGTGCCGGGTTTGTCGTACCGGACGAGATAACCGACTGCGCGGCATCATTGCCCTGAAGGGCCGCCTGACCTTTGTTTGCCAGCCCGCCGTCCCCGCCACTCACGCCACCGTAATACCCTTTCTCCGGCGGGTTCGCGGTATAGCCCGGAATGGCACTGGTGACCGTACCGGGATTTTTCAGGGTGTCTGTCCCGCTGGATGCACTGCCTTTGCCAAAACTTGCCCCCGCATCAAAGGCCGGATCAGCAGCACCGGCCAGGAGCGGAAACAAGATCAGCAGGGTGAAAAGTGACTTTCTCATCGTGCAGCCTCCAGTAACTGGCGGGCCGTTGCGGCACAGTCACCGCTTTCCGCCACTTTTTCCAGCGCCTCCTTCAGGGGCAGACTGCCCCTGATAACGTCATACCGGCCCGGGCAGGTCACCACCAGGGCTGGCACTGTGGTGATGTGGTACTGACTGAACAGGGTTGGATCGATTTGCACACCGGCATCCTTGTCTTCCTTGTTCAGCTCAAACATGAGCGCCGCCGTCTGGCGCATATCGTTATTGACCAGACCGCGTAACGTGGGCGGAATGTTGTATCGGCGCGCATCTTTCAGCATGGGCAGAAGGCCTTCACGTGGTATACCGAGGCTCACAAAATAGATGGCCGGGAACGTGTCTTTGTCACCCATCGTGGTGGACTGCGCCGCGATATTGCCCTGGAGGCGGTTAATCAGGTCCTGCTGCGCCTGCGGTAAGACAGGCAGCCCTGCGCCCGGGTCAGGCATTCCTTCTTTCATCGCTGCCAGTGCGTCCTGCTGTCCTTTGATCCAGTTACGGTCCGTAACGGAGGTCTCTGTCTGGGCACTTGCCAGCACCTGAGACGCAAAGCCTGCCAGGACGCTGAGCATCAGCGCCCGGAAATAAGCGGTTTTCATTGTCATGTCCTTAAAGGAAGACGCAGTTTCGTTTGCGCCAGAAGAGGTAGCCGAAGTTCTTTTTGGAGGACGGGGAGTTGTGCTTCATGCCCCAGGTCTGGGTGATAGCCCCGAACGGGTGGCAGTTGGTTGCCTCGGGGTACATGTTCACCATCTGATATCGCCACCGGTCTTTGGGAATAATGGGTGACGGGTACTGGTTACAGACGGCGTTATCGGCTCCGACAGAGTTCCAGACCAGTCCCTCGCGGTGCATCTTGAACGCCATCCTTTCCCCGACCAGCAAGGAGGTTTCCAGCGGTGAGAATTCACCACTGGTGTAACCGGTCAGCGGGTACATTGTCCCCTGACTACCGGCACACCAGAACAGCGGAGCGAGCGACATACCTGCCGCACTGGCCACCGCGTCGGCCGCACAGGCGGCCTGAGCCACAACATTCCCGAACAGTGCCGCTTCAGGGTTAATCAGCATCGAGAGCGTACTGTCATTCCACAGAGGGTCAACTTCAGAGAGGTAAGCGATGTCCATATCGCCGGTCTGCAGGCAACCCAGGCTGGTGATAATGTTGAGCCAGAAGATCAGCGGGTATTTGTACCAGTGAACGTGGTAAAACGCGCCGGCTGCGGGCCGGTCACTCTGACCTGACGTCCCTGTGCCCGTCCGCCCCAGGTCGATTTTAAATCCCCCCATATTCACCATCACACCCGGCTCACGGGTCACATCCACCATCGCCATCGGCTCCCAGAACCCAATGGCCAGACCAACGCGGTACAGGACCCCCACCGGACATATCTGGAAGGGGGAGGATGGGTTAGCGGTATCTTTCTGCGGACCGGAGGCGAGCTGGATATTGCCGAGTGTCATCGGGAACAGGCATTTCCAGCAGACATCCGTTATCGGGTTGACCCAGCGACCGTCTCCGGCGTTGCTGGCGGCGGTTGCCTGCGTGGGGGACCAGGACAGTAATATCAGCAGAATGCCGGCAAGCCATGAAAAGTGCTTCATTTCACCTCCCGCAGCCAGATACAGACCGGGCCGTCTTCCGTGTCATGAATGGAGCCGATAAACCAGCCATCGCCCGCAGGCGCTGAGGGTTGCCAGGCACTGATATCCGCCGCGCCCTTTTCCCAGGCCGCAATCACCTGAGGAGGGGCATCGTTTTCCATCCAGCGGGTGGCACAGGTCAGGTTGTGACGGTGCATCCAGTCGCCAAATTCAGCCCGGGTGGCCTCATCACTGGCTGGCGTAAAGTAGTGGGGGTGCGTCCAGAAGCCGTTGCGGTCACGGGTAACCGTCACCGGCCCGATATATTCAGGATGTGTCATGGGGTATCTCCGGGAGTGCCGCAGCCACCGGACGGCGGGAGGGCCAGTTAAAACAGAAAGGTCAGTGTGTTTCGGGCTTAGTCGCGGCTTTCATTACGATCGTTAGCCGTTGTTCTTTGCTCATGTCCTCAAGGGCTAGCAGGCCAGCCCGCAAGACGAGCGAGGGATAATAAAGGGGATTCTCTGCAAGAATGGCATTGAGCCGTAATGCCGATTTTTCATCATGACGAACGGCTGTAACATTCCGGCCCTTTTCAGCATCAGGGTCTTTTTTCATGGTGTTACCTTGTCGGGGTTAATCGGAAACCGTGAGAACATTCAGGCTGAGGCGGAGCGCAACGCAGTGAGCACCGAACATCCTGGATGGCCGCACGGTTGAATCAGTGAGGTTTAAGGGTACGCGTGACGATAAAGGCATAACCGTTGTCATCATCGTAGTCCGCGCCATGAGCCTCCCCGGCGGAAATGCGTTCAGCAGCAGCATTCAGATACAGGGTTAACATCTCTGTTGAGCGCGGAGACGTTATCTGCGCGAAGACCGCCACAACCCGCTTTTCTTCGTCCTGTGGTACAGCAATCATCCTCGTCAGCGCCTCCGGTACGTTCCGGCCAGCAACCTCAGAAAAGAACCCCGGAGGCGTAGTGCACAACTGACGCTCCAGTGTCACCTGAAGGCCCGGGCTTGTTACCGGTACATCGCTGAGTTCAGGCATATTGTCGTTTTCAGGAAACGGCGTGTGACTCACCCTGTTCACAGCCTCATTCAGACCGCGGACCAGATCACGGGTGATGACCAACGTATCAGACGTCACGATGATGCTCACCTGCCTGACGGGCCACATCTGTTTTTGCCAGTCGGTCAGCCTGGTGGAGTTTTCATCCTGACTGCGGGTGATATACCATCCTTCCCGCTCACTGCCCCAGATAAGCATGTTCAGCCATTCCACAGCGGAGCCATTTCTCATAGCGTCATCAATACTGTCATTCAGTGCCTGTTCTGAGAGAAGGGGGGTCATATAACGGTGGCGAACGCTGGTCACTTTTCGGCTGATGTCGCGTCTGTCTGCATTTGCCAGCCGTGTGCAGCGTGACGCATCCTGCGTCAGTTCGTAACCTGCCGAAAACAGTGCTTTTTCCATCTCGGCGAGCATCACCTGGTAATAGTTCTGGTTAGCAAAGTCATGCACAGCAGATGCATGACGGGCATTACCAAATTGTGCCGGCGGGACGGGTATTCCTGGTCTGGCTTCCCGGGTCCGCCGTACACGTCTCGCCTCTGCCAGGTATTGGATCACCAGCCAGCCGACCAGTAAAATAATCAACACCAGAAAGCCACTCAGCCCCTGCCCTATACTCAGGCAGGAAAACACACCCTGCAGCCCGTCCGGACGGGTTAAACAGCTGATTAGCGCCATACGTTCATCTCCTCCATTCTGTTACGGATAAGACTGACGAGATACAGGGGAAACGCCTCATCACGTTGTTCTGGTACCGCCGACACCAGACTGTTCTGCGCACACCAGTGATGCCAGGCACCGGCGATCAGCTCGGGTTGCCACGATTCGATTTCAGGGTACAGCTGACAGAGTTGATTCACGGCGTTGTCATTGCCTTTAGTATCCGTATTGTGGTCTGTCATGTGCTGAGGTACAGACTGCACCGCGGCATTGTGTTTCAGTGACATTCCGCGTTCTCCTGCCCTTCGCCTGCGAACAACCTGTCGAGACGCTCAGAAAGCGACATCGTCTGGCCCTTTTTACGTTTCGCACCGTCTTCTGCCCGCATGTTCTCCAGCAGAAGATGAATGATGAAGTCAGGGAATCTTTCATCGCGTGTTTCCGGCTCCTGAGTATCCAGCTGGTTCTGTCCGCACCAGTGAAGCCATGCTTTAGTCACCAATACCGGATGCCAGCCGTCAATTTCGGGGTACAGCGCCTTGAGCCGTTCAGCGGTTCCGCTGCGGGTCACGGTCGCTGGCGTTTTTCGGTCCTTTTTTTGGGGATGGCGTGGTGCGGATACCGCGTTACGGAGAGTGGGAAATAGGTCACCTAACGTAGTTGCTGTCATTTTTTTGCTCCTGATACCGGAATTTCTTCCACCTTCATCACACGGCCATCACGCGAAATCCGTGCCGGGATGTGTTCAAAACCAAACTTACGGGTCAGTACGCCAGACTGGTCAAAGTAGATACGCTCATTCAGGGCATTGCTGCTGTCCCTGATGTTGCCTTTCACCAGGATCACCTTAAAGTCTGTTTGCCCGGCGATTTGCTGCCGGATCCAGTTCACCTGCTCCCTGTCATCACCGTCGATGAAATAGAGCACCTGGCTGAAAGGCACCTTATCCAGCGGGTTGACCGTGTCACCCTTACGGGCAATCACGTTGCCCTGCATATCGGTAATGGTCTCTTTTACGGTGAAAGTCGGGTCCCAGACGAAGCTGCGGTAGGTCACGGCCTTACTGAGTCCTTCAACCGGGGTCGGGCGAACCGCGTGTTCTTTTACCCGCGCGGTTGCCTCCTCCCGTAACCGGTCAAGTTCACCGCTCTGCTCCATTCCCTTCAGGCGGTTCTGGATAAAGGTCAGCATGTCCTGTTCGGCAGGTTCGAACACGTTGCCCCAGGTCCCGAGATCTTTGGCACCACTGGCAGCAGAGAGCGTCAGCAGTATCAGAGCCGTCAGCTGAAGTCGTTTTTTCACATGCCCCCCTGGGTGCGCCGGGCAATGTCGGCGCGGATTTCATCGGTGATATCACGCTGAGGGCTCATCACTGCCGGTTTCACCAGGATGATGGCATTATGTGAAGCCTGCCATTCGCCCAGACTGGTCGTCAGTGCCGCGTTGAAGCGGGCCGTCAGGGCTTTCGCCCTGCCCTCATCAAGCTGTAACTGCGATGACTGCTGCATGAAGAGGTCAACCGTCCCTTTCATGTCAAACACCACAACTTCCGGGGTGACGGCCTTCGCCGTCACATACGCCACGCCGGTCATGGCCAGCAGTCCCGCCAGTCCCAGCAGCCCCCCTTTAAGCCAGCGGGATGTTTTGCTGGCCATCGTCACACCGTCCCGGACGGCATCGCCGTCATACGGCTTTTCGTTTTGTTCACTCATGCTGCGTTCACCCACTCTTCAAGTTCCCGAAGTTCACCGCCAAATTTCTTCTCCGCCAGCAGATATGCCGCCTCTTCCGCCGTGGCTCCGGCTTTCTGCGCGTTCTGCATATAGGCGAAATCCTCACCGCGCGAGCTGAACATGGCACGCGTGACGGGGTCGACAAACAGACGATGGAAGGAGCTGTATTCACCGGCGCTTATCAGCAGGGAGCTGTAGCCGGTTTGCAGGGCGGGCTGGAAGCCACGGATAACTTCTTTTTCCATGTCCGAGAACTGATCCGGGTTATCGGCAAGGTACTGTTTAAAGGCCCTTGCATCCTGCAGCAGGGTGATTTTGGTGGAGCTGTTGTTCCAGGCGGCTTCTGCTTCCTTGCTGGCGCTGAAGTCCTTGATGCCCTGGGTGATGGTGATAAACGCGCCCCGGTGGCGGCGCACGGTACGGTAGCCGGTTTCGATAAACCGTGCCGCGTGCGGGTTGGAGCCACCCAGCAGACGCCAGGCCTCGTCGATGATGCAGACTTTTTTGAGGTCGCGCGGGCTGTGGTACATCTTTTCCTGTATCGCCAGAATGAGCGAGAACAGGATGGACGAGAGCAGCTTCGGCTTGTCTTCCAGGCTCAGCAGCTCCAGCACCGCAAAGCGGGTTTCGCCATCGAGGGTCGGGTTGTCCGCATTGAAGTATTCGCCATCCGGCCCCCAGGTGCAGTAGGTATCGAGCAGCATGGCCAGCTCAGCGAGACGCGCGATAATCGTCGGTTTGTCCGCAAAGGCTGTATTGACCTCTTCACTGGTCAGGTAGCGATGAACATCATCGATACGCGCCTTGTGTTCTTTTTTCTCCCACGCATCCATGACCGCTTTTTGCAGGATGGCTTCACACACCCCATCCAGTGGCTGCGTCGGACTGGCCAGCACCGTCAACAGACGAACAATCCCTTCAGCAGAGTGTTTGATGTCCCGGACGTTAGCAAACGGGTTAAAGCGCAGCTGCGCCCCGTCGAGGTAGACCCCGCCGGCCTGGTGGCAGTAGTTCTTGTAGCTGTCCCCCATGTCAATGACCCAGGCATACCCATTGGCGTTGAGTACATCGCGCAGGACCCCCTGCGTCAGGAACGATTTACCGGCCCCCGAGGTGCCAGTGACGGCAATGTTGAAGTTGGTACTGCCGTTCTCTTCACCAAACATATCGAAGAAGGCCACCTGGTTGCGGTAGGTTGGCAGTGGCATTCCCACGTTCGACAGCTGGCGTTCTGCCACCACCGGCATCAGGCTCACCGCGTTCCAGGATTTGGCGCGAAGCGTAGCCCCGGTCATCTTCAGGTCTTCCCACATCCCTTCCTGCATGACGAACGGGAAGCCGGCCAGCCAGTTACGCATCTGCTGGTACTGTATCGTCACCATCTCCAGCTCGTTCTTGCGGAACACGTTGACGGCGGCCAGCTCGCAGGCCTGGGCATCGGTGTTGTTATCCGGCGCGAACAGGGTCAGATTGAAGTAGGTGTTGCAGAGCGCGATTTCGTTGCTGTTCAGCTGTTCGCGGGTGCGTCGCCATTCGTCTGCGGCTTTTTTGGTGCCGGGGAACAGTGCGGCGTAAGCTGAATTCGCTTTTTTTGACAGGTCCGTGTCTTTACGGAAGGCCTCACTCTGACTTTTGGTCTGTTCTTCCAGCTCCGTCGTCCAGGTCAGCATGAACGGACAGGGAATGCCGAGGTCGGGGAAACGCAGATTTTGCAGGTTGTCAGCCCCCTGCCAGAGAGCAAAGCGGCGCGGGTTCTTGCTGAGCTGCATGTTAATGATGCGACAGGCTGATGCCGGCAGGCGCGTCCCGCGCGTATCGATGCTTTCCGGCAACGCCATACGGATATGCGATGGATGAACCTTAAGGTCAATCCCCGGATCAACCACCTGGCGGTTAAGCTTCTCATCCTCGTTGTAATCCCCGGAGGACATCAACACCTGCTCCTGCCGGTAGTTCATCTGTTCACGTACCGCAGACAGGAAGGCGTTCACATCGGTGTTTATACTGTCGATACGCGCAGCTCCCAGTGAGACGCGGATGGTGTTGCGTATCTGAATCAGGTCATCAATTATCCGCTGCGTCTGGGAGGCGCGCTTCAGTGATTCTCCGTAGACAATAAAGATGCGGTAGTTACGCAGGTAGAGCGGGTATTCACGTTCGTTGGCCAAACCGTGAAGCGCCGAGCGCTGCCAGAATGCACGGGTGATTTTATTGAGGTGTTCGGCCATCTGACCTTTCCACATATCACCGCTCACCCCGCGATCGATACGCTCTCCTACACACTTGCTGGCCAGCAGAATAACGGTCAACGGCGTTTTACGGGGCAGTTTCTTGCGCAGCATGTCGTCGAGCGCGGCCATCACCTGCTCATTCGCACCGGGCAGTGGCGCGGCTTCCATAATGAAGCCTGCCGAACCGGCGTTGACGAAAATCTCATTGGTGTCGTCGTAATACCGGTACGGTAGTGCGGCGACCAGGGACGGGTAGTCCCAGGTCTGGGAAAGGTTGTTACGGGCCGTTGCCGCACCGTCTTCCTCTTTCCCGTTTTTCAGCATCCCCATCAGACTGTCGACAAAACTCATTTTCGGCCCTCCGCTGCGGCCCGGATCAACTCCAGGCGGCGCAGCCGCTCATCTTCCGACTGGCGAATAATGTGTTGCTCATTACCCCTGTTAACGTGCCAGTCACCCTGTAGACGCTCAATGACCACGCCCTCATCTTCCCGGGCGGTGGTGTCATTGCGGAAATCCGTCATTCGCCGCCCTCCCCGATAACGCGATAGCTCTCATCCCAGTGGGATTTGTTTTTCACAAACTCGACAACGGCGGGCTGATGAAAGTTGTCGTCCGTGTCCACCCAGGGTGCAATCCACAGGCGCTGCGTGGCGTCAGGGATGCGCTGAACCGGGACGCGGCCAGCGGTGTTGACCGGCACCGGCGTGGCATGACTGGTGGTGACCAGCGGCGTGACCAGTGAGCCGGATGTCTCCGCCTGGGCAGTCGCCAGCGGGCGAGGAGCAATTGGCTTAGCGGCGGCGGTTCCGGTTGCTGCGACGGAAACAGGACGCCACGGATTGACGCCCGGCGCTGTGTTACGCAGTGCCGGCAGGGTTTCACCCGCAGGCTTTTTTGTGGCTTTATCAGCCGTCAGGTCGTCCAGGCTTTTGCCCTGCGCGGCCAGTTTGTTGGCCTCTCCGGTCGTCAGGCACTGGTCGGTGGCGGTCTTGTTGCAGTCGAAATCAGAATTGAGACCGGCGCAGCCGGTCAGTGCGCTGCACAGCAGTGCAGCACCCAGTAGTTTTTTCATGGGGTAACTCCGGTGGTGTTTTTGGGGGTTATTGAACGGGAAGGCTCTGGTGCAAAATCAGCAGCGGTGGTCGCTTATGGGTTACAGATATAGCGGATCCATTTTAAAAGGGTTGCAGGGTTAAGGGATGCGGGCTGCATGTCTGGCGGCTTATACATCGCGCCGGACAAATCCATATCTCATAGCCGTTTCAGCCACGTCCAGCAGGTCAGCATTGGCTTTAAACTCAGCTTCAAGCCATAACCTGACATCATCATGTTCCAGCTTCCCTTTTTCCAGAACAGCGGCCCTTAGTGCTTTCCAGGCTTCACTGTCACGCGGTTCATATGACTGAAGCCTCCTGTCGATAACCTCGTCCCAGCCGCCTGGCGTACTCAGTTCGGAAACCAGAAAAATGGCAAACACACTCAAAGGTGGAAGGGAGTACAGGCTATAAGGCAAAAGCTCATAGTTCAGCACTATGGTAACGAAGATAGCGGCCACCACAGCCAGTAGTATCCCGGCGAGCTTCTTGCTGATACACCCCAGCCTCTTTCCTTCAGACCAGGCTTTCCAGTCCTGCTTAATACCTCTCAGTAAAACAATGCGGTTTTCCATGTCTGGCTTCTTCATTTTCTCTCCTTTTCTTCAGGTGTTGTGTCCTGGGTTGGCGAGTGCAGCTCACGCCACACCATGCCGCCAGGTATTGACTCGGCCAGGAAAAGAAGGCCTGCCAGAAAAAGGAACATGCCGATAAGCTGTACCCATATAAAACCGGAGAAAAGCGTGGAGAACAAAATGGACCACGAACCGGCGAATATAAGTCCTGGCCTCCACCGGGTTGTTGCCCACTGCAGTGTTTTCCGTGATTTCATCCTGAGTTCCTCATCAGTTGATGGTGTCACCGAGGCGCAGCTGGCTGGCCTGGCGGAGAACATCATCGGGGTTGATGTTGCCGACTGAGGTAGTGCTGGACGTGGTGGTCTGACTGGCGGGTTGCGGAGCAACGGCGTTCTGCGCGGCGCTACCTGCTTTCTGCAGTTCCTCTTTCGCTTTCTGGTCTTCAGCGTCTTCCAGTGTTTCCAGTCGGAAACCTTTCTGGAACACGACCGTGACCAGGTTGCCGGCACCGATATCAATCACCGGGTGATACTGCTCAGCGCGTTTAATCCAGTACTGACTCAGGGTGTCGGCCGCCTTACTGGCTCCCCCACCTAACCCCTGCTTAAACACGTCGCCGGCACCGACATCGGCTGTGGCGCCGAGTCCTACTGACGGTGTGGCAGCAGACTTAATCCCTTCACCAAAACCTGAAAGCAGACCCGCTGCGCCGGCGTAGCCGACAATCATGCCGTTACGCATCACTGGCTTGCCGCGCACACCACCCTTACCCTGGTAGCTCACGTGACCGTCAAATTCCATATCGACGTGCTTGCCGTTTTTCAGCACGCAGCTGATCGACTTTGTTCGCACCACACCGCGCTCGCTGGAGATATCCCCCCAGATTTCGCCCACCACAAAGCAGCCATCCGCGCTGTACTCTTTGTTGTTGGGCATCTGGATACTCCCCAGAAGACGAATGGTGACGGGCTGGGTGTTCTGCTGGCCGGTGACGCTGGCGTTGGCATCGGCCCCTTCAATCATGATGGCGTCAGAGAAGGAGCCGGACGGAATCCAGGGCAGTTTTGTGGGCTTTTTCTTCAGACTGTCGTAGCTGAATTTGGTGGTCGACAGACCGCCTGTCATGCGCTGGCCGGAGCCGCCCGGATAGAACCCTGCGCCCTGCCCCATATTGACACCAGTGGCGGCCGGTGTGCCTGTGGGGGTCACGGAGTATTCGGGGGGTCGGGCCTGACCGGCAGCAACGGGACCCGGGAGTGGTGTTCCGTTCTGACCAGCAGGTGGTGTCTGCTGGCCTGTGGTCGGGTTGCTGCTGGGGGCTTTCGAAAGCTGGTCATTCAGGCGCTGAATTTCCGCGTCCTTGTCGGCGAGTTTCTGGTCGGTGGCGAGTTTGTTCTGCGCAAACTGCTGCGAGAGCGTGGCAAAATTTTGCTCGAGCGCAGAGGTCTTCGCCTGCTGTTGTGCCAGTGCGGCATCGCTGACCTGCTGGTTAAATGCGGCGGTCACGACACCGGTCATGTTCGGTGCGGCAACCGGCGCGGGCTGCTTTTTCGCCTGCTGATACTGCCCGTACCAGATAACACCGCCCGCAGCGGCTGCGCCGCCCACAAGAACGGCGGCGAGGATGGCCACCTGCTTACGGCGGGTCTTCAGGTTTTCATTCAGATTCATGGGCGGGTGTCTCCGTCATCTGAAAACACAATCCAGGCGTAGCCTTCGCCGCCGGCATAGAGCTGGCTCTGTGAGAGCATGACGGCCCTGACGCCCTTGCGCCAGAAGTCGCGCTCGCGCAGGCTGCGGGTGACGTTGCCCGGATTGCTCATCCGGAAACGCACCAGACGAAGGTGGTTGCCGACAAACTGGCGTTCCGGTGTCAGGCGTACATCACTGGCGGGTGTGTATGCCGGCATCCGGCTGACCGGGTATTCCTGGTAGTCATCAGGCACCTGGCCGTTGACGACGGCCCGGGACAATGCGACCAGTGTCTTTTCATAGGTCTGCCCTTCTTCCCAGGCCTTCGCGTCATCGTTCTTGCGAAGTGGTGGTGACATGGGGGTGAAGCGCAGGGTCTTGCCGTTGCCGGGCTGCGGTTTGATATTCAGGCTCAGCGATGAGCCGCGGTCAGTCTGGATAAACAGTGTGAAGTTCTGGCCAACAAGCGGAGACAGAATGAGCGCTCCGTCATCGGTCGTGCTCTGGTCGTAGGCACCGGATGGTCCGCTGATGCTTGTGATTAATTCTCCGTCGACAACAACCTTGCTTGGGTTGGTGTTGCTGAGAGTGACGTTAAAGGCGGCGTCGTTCTCAAACGGAATGGCTGCGGGTGCGGAAGCGGCCCGAAGGCCGCCAGTAAAGAATCCCGCTGCCAGAATCACAGCAGCAGCTGCCGGTGAAATGCGAAATTTCATGGGCAGTCCTGTTAGTTGGTGGTGGTTACCGGCTGGAGTTCCTCGAAGCTGTGGAGGTTAATCACGCCATTCACATAACTCAGTTTCAGTCGGTAGATTTTTTCTTCGGGCTTCAGGAAGGTGGTGATTGCGCCGTTGGTGGTGGAGGATTTCAGCGTGCCGCTGAATTCCACGGAGCCATCATTGGTGACCCGGATTTCTTTCGTGTCGAACTGGGTGGTAATCCCTCCTTTCTTGATGCGTTCAGCTTCAATATCCAGGGCTTTCTTGAGCACATCCCGCTCAGCAGAGGGGACGTACCCAAGAATCATTTTCTGGTTATTGTCGATGTTTTCCGGGGTGATATTCAGTCGCCAGTAAATAAAGGAAGTGGCGAACTGTGTCATGCCGGTTGCGTCTGCGCTGACTGCATCAGAAGCGAACGGACGGTTATACGTCATTGGGGTGGTAATGGTTTTCTGGGTGGTGGCAAAATGCCATGCCAGCGAACCGGTTAAAACGTTACCCACTCCCAGAATCAGGGTTAATCCTGTAAGGCCAATAAACGCATAGCTGAGTTGTTTATCGCGTTCCCCTTTGATTTTCAGTTTCATGAAAGTTATGCCCTCCAGTGTCGGAAACTTGAATCAGGTATCTGGCGAAAAGTGACTTTGAATAAAAGTGACGGCAGGTGCCAGTAACAGAAATTAAGTAACCAGAATGACCCCTGCCCTTTTTTCAGATATCTCACAATAAGCCAGAGAATCCCCGCTATAACGCCAAGTTCGAGTGACATATTGTTAAGCACCCCTAAAATAACCAGGGGTGCGGTCACAATTAATTCATCAATCGGAAGGCCTAAATAGCGCTCCTGCTGGTTCAGAGTTTCCGGGAAGTAGTATTTATCCTCTTCCCCGCTCATCGTCTAGCTCGCGATGCCGAAGGCGACACGGGTAAAGATGATACAAATTACGATGCCGACAAATACCAGTGGGGAGCGGGCTTTAATATAAATAAACAGGCCCATAATGATTTCGGCGATATAGAACCATTTAACCAGTGAGGAGCCAGAGCCGAATGTTGAAGTGACCGTGGAGGCCTGTGAAGAAAGAAGGTCAGTACCGGATGCGAATGACGGGTTGGTGACCATAAGTGCAATTAAGAATGCACTTGCTGTTTTTAAGTAAAATTTCATCTGGCGATTTTCGCGAGCTTTACGGAATAAAGACGCTACCGCCCATCCCTTACCGACGTTAAGGGCGCTGCCTTTGGTTAACATGCTTGTTTTCTCCGGAAGTAAACAAAAGTGGTGTGCGTAAGTTGTTGTTTACGCGGGCGCAATTGTCCCATGACCCTAAAAAAAAAAAACTGTGACGCATGTCACACTTTTTTGGTTTCATTCGGATTTATCTGAATATGTAAGTGAGTAGGCTTTGTAGACCGGAAAGTTCTGAAATGGCTTACAGGATCTATAGCTATGAAAGTAAAAGAGAAAATGTGGGATGGTCGCGGCCGTCCACGAAAGTTCCAGCCCGGCGAGGCGGTCGAGTGGCGGCTACGTGCGCCGGATAATTTGCTTATGGAGCTGCGAATATGCGCGCGGGCGGGTAACAGGAGTGTGAATGAGGAAATTATTGCAAGGCTTCTTTTATCCCTGAATTATCAACCAGGGAAGGCAGTAATTAAAACTGCGGAAGGCGAACGGCTCATTTCGCTGGCGGTCAGGTTCGAGGAGTGGCTCGGAAATTTACTGAATGAAGTGGATGGTGAGGCTGAAGAGAAAAATAAGGTTCCGGTGCACCAGGAGCAGTTGTGGATGTGGCGTGAAGGTGAGCGTGTGTTACTCCCCGGGAAAACTACAGGCTACAGTATGCGTATTCCCGAGAATCTTGCAGATGAAATCAGGGCAATGGCAAAGGTGCATAACCGTAGTCTGAATGACGAAATGCTCACCAGGTTAATGAATACGCTTGGATATTTTACTGAGAGATTACTTGACCAGAATGAGGATGCGCAGGCACTGAAAGTGCTGTGTATGGAATTTGAGGTTTTTTTAAAAGAAAAAATCACGGAGGTGGAGAAAGAAGACCTTCCGTGGGATGAGGGTGAGTCTCAGTGATCGACAGGGCCGGAAAAGTCCGGCCTGAAACCAATAATTAATCCGTCAGGAAGTGGTCTTTTTCAGCCTTATCTTCTGCATCGTTAATCGAGCTGATATTGGCATTTATCAGTTCTTCAAGCTTCACTCCAGAGTCTGGCCCCTTCATCGTGACAAAGATATCAGAGACAAGTGCGGTGAGAATCATAATACCTTCACGTGAGCCAGAGACTTTCTTAATGAGGTCGCGTCGGAAACCATCGAGATCGAAAGATGGGCCTTCTTCCTTCGATTTGTAGACCATCAACCCGAGTCGAACTAATTCGTTGACTATTGATGAATAGTTCATGTCAGACGTTGTTGCGCCTTTCTGTAACTCAATCTCAAGAATATCATGTATTTCTCTGTCAATTTTATCTTTAAAGTAGATGTTCTTTCTTGGCATGATATTTTCTCAAAAATTTCATGCAGTGCCTGATGCGGCACTGCAATGCTACATATAAGTCAGTTCCCGAAGTAACTCGTCTCTGTAACTTACTGAGAGTTCGTGTAAATCGGGCTTTTTGAAGTGTGCTAATCCGGCACCATCATGTGTGTGCATCAGGCACTGTGATGTGTGGGGTTCAGGCACTATTCATTTTTAAGTTACTCTAATTATTGAATACACACAATCCCCACACTCAACAGTGCTGTATCAGCACACACAGTAGTGCTGCATTAGGCACTGCAAGGTGTGCTGATGCACACACCTTTATCGTTCACACAGCATAATTCCGCATAATACGAACAGGTATACATCTGAATTAAAAGAAAAAATCTGCAAGACGAAGTCTTGCGTGGGGTGTGATGTTTTATGAGGTTAGTAAAGAGCGGCATGTAAATACGGTTGCCTGGTCCGCTTTCATTATTTCAGCCAGGGGTAAAAGTCATGCCGGAGAGCGCTTACGCGCGTTTGTAGTGAATAAACTTGATTAAGACGATCTGGCGGGGTATTTTTTAAAGCGGCTCCCATTCGTGCTTATATCTCGTTAAAAGGCCAGATGATGAAAATAACATTATTACCCGCTGCCGTGCTGGTCGTTTCACTTTCAGCGGGCGCAGCTCCCCAGATGTGTTTTGACCAGGCAGGAAAAGACTACCGTATTGATCCACTCCTGCTGATGTCAATTTCCATTAAGGAAAGCAGACTGCGGGCAGGTGCGATTAATGGATCAAACAGGAATGGGACAGAAGATGTCTGCGGGATGCAGGTGAACAGCTCTCATTACGGAAAGCTTAAAAACTTTAATATTACGCGTGACCGGTTGTTAAATGATCCCTGTATCTGCGTCTATACCGGTGCCTGGGTTCTGGCGCACAACTTCCGGTCGTATGGTAAAAACTGGGACAGCGTAGGAATGTATAATACCGGCCCCTCGAAAAAGCTCATCACTCAGCGCCGGGCGTATGCCGAAGATATTAAAAATATATATCGCGTTTTGCTGGCACGAAAAACGATCCTTTCGCAGCATCAGGAGCAGAGCGGGGGAATGGTTAATGCAGAAAAAACAGCAGAGACGGCGTCACTGAATAACACACAATAAAAAGCCGCTCATCAGAGCGGCTTAATTTTCAGGCCTTCATCTTTGCAAACTCTTCAGCCAGTTTCCATAATGCCTGATTTAATTTGATATCACCGTCAATACCGGTGACTTCCCGCGTTCTGGTCAGACTGCCTTTTTCAGTTCTGCCACGGATACCACCCCGGATCACATTTTCCTGCACCACATTAAAAGTGGTCCATAAATCCTGTCCCTGGTCGAGGACACGGCGCGGTTTAATAATCTGCTCTGGCGTTACCGGCGATTTTTTCCCGTCATACTTATACTCCAGAGCGGCGGCACCCAGGAGACGTTGTTCAGGTAAAGAGAGCTGAATGCTTTTCATCATGTCGATATTTTCATCAACAGCATCAAATGTTTTCAGCACTGTATAAGCGCCCTCGATAACCTGTCCGACAATATCCCCTTTGTGTGGTACGCGGATTTCACCAAAATCTTTCCAGGCTACCAGACCATTTGAGCAAACCTGACGAAACATGCCTGGGATCATTTTATAACTGCTGGAGCCATCATGGCTGTTAAGCAGAATAATTTCCGGGACTTCTTTACCGTTAATCTGGTCATGTCGGCGCAGGCGCAGCATATGTTTCGTAAACTCGCGTTTATCCTGGTCACGCGGGCGTGACTGGGTTGCATAATACGGCTGGAATCCCTCATCACGTAAACGATCAAGAATATTAATGGTCGGGATATAGGTGTAACGCTCTGAGCGAGAATCATGTTTATCAGCAGAAAACGCGCTCGGGACAATGCGCTGTAATTCATCATTCGTCAGCGGGCGGTCTTTACGGATTGATGACGGCACACGATAGCGGCTTGCGAAACTGACCATAATTATTGACTCCTGATTAATTAGTAAGTGATGAAGAAATAACACGGTGAAAATTGTCCAGCGGCATTGCTGCTGCTACCGGGCGACCGTCGATAACCCAGACAGAGATATAATCCGGGCACTCGTTATTAATTAACGTCAGCTCAGTGGCATTCGCTGGCGGTGTAAAAATTGCCGGTTGTGGCTCCCCTTCCGTTGCGGCAAGGACCCAGCAAAACAGATCCATGAACTGGGCAACGGTGAGGTTTGAATCACATCTTCCGGTAGATTCTTGAGCGGCGGTTTTGACGTTGACGTTTTGTGTGTGCATCCTGGTTTTCTCCTGTGGTGATGGTGTCCATCTCCCTGGTGAGTTCTCTCGCGGCAAAGGGCAAAGGGAGCAACGGCGAAGGGAGGAAGGAAAGGGGCGCTGACGAAAGTTTTTGCAGCCTTTCGCAAAAAGTTTTGGCGGCGTTTATTTCACCCCTTGTATGACGACCCGGCGGTGCTACAAGCAGCCCTCCGCGTGAGGACACACGGGGGATGGCTTCACCTGGCGAACAGGATGCACACACCCGACACGTCGGAACGGCGTGGCGACATTAAAGCGACGGCTACGCCGGCGCGGTGAAGGCGCTCCGGACGGTACGGCCGGAGAAGCCGCAGCTGTTGACCTCAGCCATCAGACCCTAGCGATAGCCCGAAACCCGCAGGGGTTCGGCGGAGACTGGCTGGTGCGAAGCAGCTGCCTGGCGGAGTGGGGCTCGACGACCGGACGGCGCAGCTGGCCGGGAGCCGAAGGGGGCCATCGCCCTGCCCGTTTTTATCGTTCTGGCCATCCTGGTGACGCTGGCTGATATCACTGTGATTTGACCGGAAACCTGACCCACACATTCAAAACAGCAATTACCATTAACGCTAATGTATGCGTCCATTAGCACTAACTTGCAGTCCAGATGGTGGCATACAGATGAGAATGACCGGGAAACTGAGGGGCACAGCGGTAGCGCCGGAGGCGCTTTCACCCGCCCTGGCTCCCCGAAGGGGAGCGCTGGTTTATGGGGTTACCCCGATGAAACGCACCGGGGTATATCGTCTGGCAGGATCAGATCAGTTCCTCCCCGTTTCCCCCGCATTCCTGCTGATAGTGCATCATCGCCGTCACCAGCAGGCCGTTAAGACAACCTGCACCGTCTCCGTCAGGATCACACTGCCCGCACAGGTGAAGCAGGTTGGCCAGAAAATCGGTGACAACAGTTTCCACACTCTCACTTTCGCGGTTAAGCCCGGTTTTACAGGCGAAGGCCCACAGCGCCTGTGCAGCCAGTGCGGCGTGGTCTTCAACACTGCGGATTTTTACCGGCTCAGGCTGCCCGCTGAGGTGATCGGCCATTGTCTCCAGTACAGTGGCAGGCATTCCGTTGAGTGTATTATTTTTCATGTTTCTCTCCCGGCGGCAGGTCTGCCCTGCCGCCCTGTCTGTCAGGCGGCCACGGAGGCCAGAATGTTTTTCATGGCGTCAAAACGCTCGCGAAACGCCAGACGTTCGTGCCACGCGTTGAAGTAATAAACGGGCGTATAGCGTACAAGGCTGGCCTTGAGGGTCAGCGTATTGCCGGTCACCACTTTCGCGGGTATACCCAGTAGTGCCAGCTGGATGAAGGCCATATCCGCCACCATCGGATCGATATCGGTACAGGTGGCGTAAAGCTGTTCAGACGGGTTCAGTCCAGCTTCCACCATCCAGTACGCAAAGGCGATCACCATTCCGGCGCTGCCGCAGGCTGGCTCATCAAGCGCCATCCACCCGTCACGTTTTATCGTCTCCTGAGCGCCAGGCATGAGTAATCCGGCCATCAGGCGGGAGATGCAGGAAGGCGAGAAATACTGCCCCATTTCGTCCGCGCCCAGCTCCTGCTCCATATACAGGGAGCCGAGAAAATCATGAATTTCGCCCGCCAGCCCTTCCACCATCAGACAAAACAGCTGTTTCATGGCGTCTAAATCGGACGGCTGATAGCGGTCGCAGATCCGGCGGCTGCTCTCGATGTTCTCCGGCGAGCGGATACGCGCCATATCCAGCTCGCTGGCCGCCAGGGTAATGAAATCGCGGAACACCTCAGAACGGCGCATGTACGGCGCCGTATGGCGGAACACCTGGGCAAACTGCTTACGCGCCTCAGCAGGTAACATCACCCGGGCAGGGGCGGACTCTGCTGGCGGCACCGCTGGCGACTCAGCCAGGAACAGGGATTCAAAACTCAGTTGTGACATGGTTCCTCCTTACCGGCCGCCCGTGGGCGGCCGTCTCCTTTTAAGCCAGTCCGAGCGCCGGATAGACGCTGACACCCAGACCACAATCGGCGTTTGCCGCATAGCCTGTGCCAGCATTCACCACGGACATAAATTGCTGCCACTGGTTAAAGCGCAGTGCGGGAACGTGGGCAGATTTTCCGGCCCGGAGGGCATTTACAAACGCCTCGGCCTGTGCGACAGTCTGCGGGTCAAATTTCATGATCAATCTCCTTTGGTTGTGATTGCCGGTTCACCGTTACCGCGGCTACCCGGCGTTGAGAAAGCGGGGGAAACCTCGCTTTTTTAATGCGCGGAATTCAGCGGCGCATCGAGAAAGAAACGGGAGATCACATCCCCGATCAGTTCTTTGTGATTCAGGGTGTGCAGGTCGTGACACTCGAAGAAACGTTCTCCGTACCGCACATAAATCGCGGTCACATCGCCGCCCGTGAACTCCATCGATTTGAATGACTCCCCGCCAAAACCCCGACACCAGTCCATCGGCGGCAGCATTTCCAGCTGTCGGATGTAGCGATTTTGCGTAATCTCTACCCACTGACGGCGAAACCCGATGTTTTGCTTTTCCTGTACCAGGGCGAACGTCATCAGCTCCGCATCCGGGTAAAGGTGACGCACGTTATCCAGCGTTTTCGCGCCGTACTCGGTGACCCATTCACCGTTTCGTTCTTTCGCCCAGGCATACACGGTGTTGCTGGACGGAATGAAGAAAACCATTGGCACTGCGGTCGGGGTGTTAGCGTTCATTTATCTGGCTCCTGTTGGCTCAGTTCCGTGCTGCGGCTGCCGCACGGGGTAAAGAGGGTTATGGGCTATTTCACGCCCAGACGGCGGAACATATCGGCAATGATGTTTCTTCGGGTATAAGAAGCCCCTGCGGCCTTCAAATCCTCCAGAACGTTCCATGCGTAGCTCACCTCATTGCCATAAATCGCAATGAGAGATGCAGTTTTAGGCTCAGGGCCTGATTTTCCCCCTATCTTCCTGGAAGATTCAGGAGCGGCGGTTCTGACGTTGACGTTTTGTGTGTGCATCCTGGTTTTCTCCTGTGGTGATGGTGTCCATCTCCCTGGTGAGTTCTCTCGCGGCAAAGGGCAAAGGGAGCAACGGCGAAGGGAGGAAGGAAAGGGGCGCTGACGAAAGTTTTTGCAGCCTTTCGCAAAAAGTTTTGGCGGCGTTTATTTCACCCCTTGTATGACGACCCGGCGGTGCTACAAGCAGCCCTCCGCGTGAGGACACACGGGGGATGGCTTCACCTGGCGAACAGGATGCACACACCCGACACGTCGGAACGGCGTGGCGACATTAAAGCGACGGCTACGCCGGCGCGGTGAAGGCGCTCCGGACGGTACGGCCGGAGAAGCCGCAGCTGTTGACCTCAGCCATCAGACCCTAGCGATAGCCCGAAACCCGCAGGGGTTCGGCGGAGACTGGCTGGTGCGAAGCAGCTGCCTGGCGGAGTGGGGCTCGACGACCGGACGGCGCAGCTGGCCGGGAGCCGAAGGGGGCCATCGCCCTGCCCGTTTTTATCGTTCTGGCCATCCTGGTGACGCTGGCTGATATCGCTGTGATTTGACCGGAAATCTGACCCGGACTGATTTGATAATGGTCACTATTAATGCTAATGTACGCATCCATTAGCATTAATAAATGGTGCATGAAATGGCTAAAGAATCCCGGACAGAACAGTCGCGGGCCTGTTTTTACCGCAATTTTACGTACACCCGTGAACACCTTGCGAGAGATTACCAGGCAGAACTGCAGCTTTATTCTGATGATTCCTGGGAATACCCTCAGCGCGCAGCCCGTCTCAGTGCTGCGGTGAAACGTTATAAAACCTACCGGATGCTCTGCTTTATTTTTGAGATTGCAGACAGCATTGATCTGGATTTAACACCGCTTATTGTAAAGCGCCTGTGCACCCGCCTTTTTGGCAGGTCCGGCAGTCAGGATATGATAGTGGCCATCTTTGGCCAGAAAGGTCGCCAGCACCGCAGCCGTGACAATACGCCTTCCACACTGGATGAGATTGCAGACCGTTACCGGCTTGCGGCACATTCCTGCCAGGCATCAACCCTGAGTGATATTGAAAGCGTGAAAAGGGATTACCAGGCAGAGATCAGGAAGGGAAGAGAGCAGGCAGCGCCGTAGGCGCTGCCGCCCTGCCCCGTTCCCCGGAGGGGAACAGCCCTTCCCGGAAGTAAAGGCGTGCGGTCGCGCAGGGAAGGAAAAAGGGGCTACCGGCGAACCGGCAACCCCTTCATAAAGGCGCTTCAGGCATGTCGTGGCAACTCAGCTCCTGAAAAGGCGGGGTTTCCCCCGCCTCCAGGTAGCTTACTTACCGGATTCGTAGGCCAGAACGGCAGCGACCTCCCGTTCTCCGTCCTTCAGCCGGATTTCGCAGAGCGATTTTCGGGTGAGGAATGTGAATATTAAGAGTGTTAAACACACGATTAATACGCACCAGATAACAGTACTTCGCGGCAGTTTCATGGTTTACTTCTCCTTGCCTTTCGGCAGGTAAGCGGCCATACTGGTGTTGATCAGACATGCAGTGGGCCTCGGGTTAATTGAAAAATTACTCGGGGCTTTCTGTTTTCTGCCACACAACCGGCAACAAACCACCTTCACGTCATGAGGCAAAAAACCTCAAGCGCCATCGCCATTATATCCCGTTGTCGATCATCTGCCCAGGAATAACAGTCTGAAAACTGTATAAATTCACATCCTTTTTCGTTCAACCGTTAACCACTTTGTGGTGCAGTTTGTTTGGAACCTGCCAGCGCTCGGCGTCCCGGATATGTTCCGGTGTCTCCCGGACGATGAACGGGATTTCATACATCAACGCATACAGCGGTTCACCGCTCAGGCGCAGCCAGTTCAGTTCTTTCAGCGACGCGAACCGCGTCTGCCAGCGCCAGAATGCACCCGCCAGCTCCCCCGCGTCGAACTCGTCGCTCCACCGGGTATACCAGGTGCAGACGGTTTCCGGGGACTGAAAGTTGATGTCGGTTTCAGCCTGCGCGAGCAGGTTCTGGCGTAACTTCCAGCGCTGGTCGAATTCACGGGATTCGCGGCGTATCTGTCGGGTGGTCTGGATACCCGCCCTGTGCAGTCTTCTGCCCATGCGGGTGTGCATGACTTCGGGGAACAGTTCGGCCTGTACGTCCAGCGTGAGCGGCAGCGGGCAGGCTTCTCCTCCAGTGGCAATCATCGTGTCCAGCGCTTCCTCGACCTGTTTCAGGTTCGAATGGCGGTTCTTTGGTACCCAGTTCAGACCCGGGATCTGACGTGCGACCGTGGCATTCAGGCGACCGCTGCCCGTGAGCACCCGCAGAAAGGTGCGCACATACGGCATGGCGGGCAGTCGGGAGCCGCGTTCGCGGGCGGACTCCACCTGGCTGATAGCCTGAATCGCGGCCTGACGGGCAGGTTTCAGGGAGACAAGGGCATGGGATGACGGGATCATGCTGTCACCTCCCCACTCATCAGGTTTGCCACGGTACTCGCCGTGCAGTTAAACCGGCGCATCCCTGCCATCCGGGCGATCAGCTGGCTGACCCGCTCAGGCTGGAGTGTCTCATTCTGGTACAGGGTGCGCACTACGGAGCCACCCGAAGAAAGAAGAACCAGAAGCCAGTACGGCGACACCTCACCAGGACTGCACACGCACAGGTGCCAGTCATCACTGTTATCCGCGCTGAAACGGCACTGTACCGGGAAAAAGCCCCCAAATTCACTGCGGTACTCGGCGCAGACGCGCCAGCCCTGCGGGACAGTCAGCAGGCCGGTCACGGCATCGCTGAGGGCGCGGCGTGCTTCCTCGCCCTGCTGGCGGATAAACTCCAGATCGGAGGCGGTCAGGGTGTTGATTCGGGTCAGATCGTAGTTCATGGTCATATGTGTTCCCGCCGCCCGAAGGCGGCGGCCTCCGGTGTCAAGCAGCGTGGTCAGTGTGGGTTTCTGTTGTCTCGTCGGCCTGAACCGCTGGCGCAGGGCGCACCATCCAGTCAGGCAACCAGCCCTGAGCATTCAGATCCTGTTCGGCGGCCTTCGCCGCATCGCGGCGCTTGAGCTTCACCACCTCACCCGCACGGGCGCTCAGTCCGGCTTCTTCATAGGCCTTGCCAATCTGGGCAATTTTGAGCTTGCCAAAGTAGCTCTCCGCATCAGGCTGCCACCATTTGCGCAGGTCAAAGTCCAGCGCCGCTTCCAGCCCGTCCAGTGAACTGACAGCCGTGTGGTTGTAAAGACGCTCCTGTAGCCCGTCGATACCGTGCGCCGCACAGAATCCCAGCAGGGTATTCACCTGCTCTGCTGACCATGACAGCAGCCAGGTGAAATCAAGATGCCAGCCGTCGGGGAGCGTTGCCTGAAGCGCCGCTTTCTGCTCTTTGAGCGCTGTCAGCGCCTTCCCTTCCTCACCGGAGGGAGCCAGTGATGCAAGATGATACTGATTCGATGACACTGAGGCTTTCAGCGGTTCGCTGCGTTTACCGTAGCTGCGGTCAAACATACTGAGGCACAGTGTCCACGTCAGCAGCGCCACCGACACATCGGGGCGACCCGCCAGTTCGGCCTGAACGGCGAGCGTGCGCTCGGCGGACATGGCCTTAACCAGCGTTGCCGGATAGGCGTCAGCGGGAATGTCAGGTGTGGTGTGTCTGATAACATTATTCTCACGCTCCTGACGAACCTGTTCTTCTGCCGCCCTGTCTTCGTCGGTCAGTCTGCGGATGCCTGGCTGAACCTGAAAACTGTCCCCGTCCCATGACACCCAGATACCGTGCGCGGCGCGAAACTCCGGCGTGGCTTCGCGGTAAGTCGCCTCGCAGTGAATATCGTCAATCTGCTGCTGAAGCTCGTATTCGTCGTCATACGCCGCACATCCTTCAATTGCATCTTCCAGCTCGTTAATACGTTGCTGTTCCTCTTCGGTCAGAACTGGCTCTGGCATGGCAAAACGATACAGTTCCCTGTCCTCGCCGCTGCCCCTGAGTTCTGTCATACGGAATTCAGACCAGCCCCAGCCCTGCTCCTGCTGAAGGCGGGCGGCAAGCACGGTGAGTTTTCCTGCCAGCAGGGATTTCACCATCGCGGCATCGGCAAAGGTGCTGTCCTTATCGCTGAACAGATCGGCTGTCAGCGTACCGCCAGCGGCGGTATAGGTTTCCTCGCTCACATACGCAAACATCGGGTGACTGATGGCCATTTTGTCGTCGGTGGCCATCCTGCGCAGGGTCTGTACAGAAGGATCACGCCACTGTTCAACAGCCTCTTTCCAGACCTGTTCCTGACGTTCATGGGTGTCCGCCAGCGTCAGCACTTCGCACTGTTCAAGGGAGATACTATCCCGCGCCAGCGCGTCCAGCAGGGAGGGCGCAAGGTTCGCCAGTTTCAGGCAGCGCTGGACGTGGCGCGGGTGGTAGCCCATCAGGGCGCCAATCTGTGAGGCGGTTTTACCTTCCTGCTCAAGGGTGCGAAAACCGATAATCTGCTCGGCAGGGTGCATGTTCTTGCGTCTGCCGTTCTCAATCATCGAGGCCGCCACCGCCATCTCCACGGGCAGGACTTTTACCGGAACAAACGGGGTTTCTGCATCGAGCACACCGCGCAGCACCAGAATGCCCGTCCCCCTGCGACGACCTTCCCCGCCGACAATGCCGATCGTGCCGTCCGGCAGTTCTGCACCAATCAGGTTTTGCAGGATACCCATTGCCTCAATGCTGCCTGCCATCTCTTCCACTTCCTGAACGGTATGCGGAATGATGCGCGTGTTCAGACTGGTAGGCGACAGGCGGGAGTAAGGGAAGATTTGCACGGGCGTGTCAGCGAGCAACTGAACGAGCTTCTGTTCAGTAGACTGCGCGATTTTTTCCGCTGACTTTTTAGCGGGGGTGGATTTTGCGGTTTTTTTTGCCGTATTATTGGTGGCGACCATGATTTTTACTCCTGTGTTTAAGTGATGGTTCGCCGTGGCCGGAGGGCTATCCGGTCACGGCACTCGATTAATCAGTGATGCGTTTCGGGTGTGCTGCCAGCGCCATAAAAGACGGGTAGCCATCGAGCACCTGCATCATGGCTTTCGCCCCTTCCAGCATCGCGGTATCAGATACCGTAGCGCCGTTCTCACACACGGAAATCGTTGCCACGATCCCCGATTTCACATCTGAAAAACGCTCATACGTGCGGTTACTGAACAGGACGCGCTTGCCCTCAGCCATGACCTGCCAGTTGTTGCAGTCATTAAAACGGGTGTCCACGTTGTCAAACTCGACCACATGGGTGTCGCTGGCCTGAATGCGCAGCAGCTTCACAATGTCATTGCTCTGCCCTACTTTTTTGCCCGACTGGACGGAATTAAGGTTCTGCATGGTTCCTCCTTCTGTGGGTTAAGGCCGGATATCCGGCCTCCGGTTACAGCTGCACGTCTCGCAGGTTGCGTTTCAGATCACTCAGAAAATCCGCTTCAAACGACCACGCGCGCCAGTTGAGCAACCCGTGAGTGCGGATCTCCGCCTGAATATCGCCATAGCGGTTCACCTCTGAGAGCGTGACAGTCACGCCCTCTTTCAGCGCAGTGGCCTGAGCCACGTATTCACGGGCGACCGTAACCGTGTCCTGCCCTTCCCCCATCTTCCTGGAAGATTCGGGAGCGGCGGTATTGACGTTGACGTTTCGTGTGTGCATCCTGGTTTTCTCCTGTGGTGATGATTGTCCATCTCCCTGGTGAGTTCTCTCGCGGCAAAGGGCAAAGGGAGCAATGGCGAAGGGAGGAAGGAAAGGGGCGATGACGAAAGTTTTTGCGGCCCTTCGCAAAAAGTTTTGGCGGCGTTCACTTCACCCCTTGTATGACGACCCGACGGTGCTACAAGCAGCCCTCCGCGTGAGGACACACGGGGGATGGCCTCACCGGATGAACAGGATGCACACACCCGACACGTCGGAACGGCGTGGCGACATTAAAGCGACGGCTACGCCGGCGCGGTGAAGGCGTTCCGGACGGCACGGCCGGAGAAGCCGCAGCTGTTGACCTCAGCCATCAGACCCTAGCGATAGCCCGAAACCCGAAGGGGTTCGGCGGAGACTGGCTGGTGCGAAGCAGCTGCCTGGCGGAGTGGGGCTCGACGACCGGACGGCGCAGCTGGCCGGGAGCCGAAGGGGGCCATCGCCCTGCCCCTCTTTTTGGTGATGGCCATCCTGGTGACGCTGGCCGATATCGCTGTGATTTGGCCGGAAATCTGACCCGGGATGATTTGAGAACGGTCACTATTAATGCTAATGTACGCATCCATTAGCATTAATAAACGGTGCATGAAATGGCTGAAGAAACCCAGACAGAACAGTAGCGGGCCTATTTTTACCGCAACTTTACGTACACCCGCGATCATCTGGTCAGAGACTATCTGGCCGAACTGCACAATTACCACGATGATTCCCGGGAATACTCTCAGCGGACAGCCCGTCTCTCCGCTCCACTCGCGCAGTGTTCACCTGTTGCTCTCTTTTGGCTGCTGCACCATATGGATTATCTCGCGTCGCAGCACATAAACATATGAAATCATTGCCTCCTCGTTAGCGGGTAAGCTATGGGACTTGAGTAGGTACTATAATCAGCAGAATTGCAGTGCTCCGATACCATAAAAAAGTTTTTTTTTAAAAAAAACCGAGTACATTTAAAGGCTCACAGCCTAAGAAAAGAAGCAGATCGAATGAAACGTTTTTTATGTGTTGCCAGCGCATTTCTTTTTAGTTCGACGGTGTTTGCCTCGAACGAACTTGAGATAAACGGATTGCCCTTAACACTAGTATTGAATGATAACAATATTGCAAAGGTTTCTTCATGTTCTGATTTCATCTCATTACGCAAATCAGGTGAAACTGTAAAAAACATCCTTGATATTTCTGAACCAGATTATGACCAGGCAAAAGCTGCCCTAACTGATTGTTATATAAATGCCTATGCAATCCAAAACGGACTGGTTAAAAAAGACGCGTCTGCACCATCGTTAAGTGACTTATTGAAGCATTTCCCAGCTTCTGAAAAATTAATTGTCAGTGATAATGAAAAGGAAGCGGTGCAAAAAAAATTCAATGGTGAAAGCATATGGGATACCTCACCAGATCTAGTGATGAAAGGTGATGTTTTACAATCTCAGAGTGACGATACAGGATACCGGTTAATATCCTACAGCACATATTCAAATAGGGATGGAAAAGATTTTAATATTGTAACCATCGCTGCGTTTACGTTACACGGAACATACGGAATCAGAAATAGCTACATCATTAAATCTAAAGAAGAAAAGATATGGAAAATACAAAAGGTTGATGAAAATAGCCCACTTTAATGATATGGCCACAGCCCTGTGGCCATTAGCTTTATTAAAATAATTACTTATCAGAAAGAAGCTGGTCGTGCGTATCTTTATTACGCGGGTTTCGACTGTCATCTAAACCGGTTCTATGGGACTCAGCCGCAGCAGTAGGCCAATCACCACGGTTTACAGCAGCGTTGAAATTAGGGAAGTTTGATTTTAATTTTGGAATGCCAATGTTAAATCCCATGTCGACTAAAGCTACTTTTCTGTCATTAGAAAATGCATCATAACCTGTATAAAGACTACGTAGTCCCGTCTCTGTTATCTGGACATCTTTGATACACTCCGATATGACAGCATCATTTGTAAGATGGATGTTCGGAATTGCAGAAGAATCCGCTGCATATTTATTAAATGCAGCCTTGATATCTCCAGCAGAGACACTTTTATCAACATCTTCGGCATTCCCATGCCCCTGATTAATAGTAGCGGTCTTCTTAAATGGTAATGCAGCAGCCATCTCAGCGGTAGCTAATAAATGACCAACTCCGACGGTAATATTACCACCGGTATCCTTATACATTTTATTCTTAAAACCCTCATGTTTTTTAAGATTATTGACACACATACTCATCAGAACACCGTTGTATTCCTTTGTTGTGGGAATATCGATTTTCGTGCTATCGCCAATCCCATCGTGACCATTACCAGCATTACCAGCATTACCACCAGTTCCGCCGCTAGAATTGTCTCCATCGTAGCTATGAATTGTACCGTATGGGGTATCATGGTCGTTCCAGCCAGTTCCCTGATTTGAAGTTTCTACACCGCTCATAAAATTCCTCTTTGACGTTCATTAAAATCAACAAAAAAAACAACTGTATATATATACAGTTTCACTACCTTACGCCTATCATAACCATGCAGTCAATAAGCTTTTTTAACTATTCCGCTATTTTTTAGCAGGTACCAATAGCGGGTGAACTAGCGTAGTAGGACACACGGGGGGATGTCCTCACCGGATGAACAGGATGCACACACCCGACACGTCGGAACGGCGTGGCGACATTAAAGCGACTGCTCTGCCGGCGCGGTGAAGGCGTTCCGGACGGCACGGCCGGAGAAGCCGCAGCCTTTGACCTCAGCCATCAGACCCTAGCGAAGCCCGAAACCCGAAGGGGTTCGGCGGAGACTGGCTGGTGCGAAGCAGCTGCCTGGCGGAGTGGGGCTCGACGACCGGACGGCGCAGCTGGCCGGGAGCCGAAGGGGGCCAGCTGCGGGATTCAGGTGTTTTGAGGGAATTTGCTGATCGGGTTTCAGAGCCGGAGACTACGCCACGCCACGCCACGCCACGCCACGCAGGACAGTATCTGTGACAATTTGCCCTCACAACATTTTCAGGGCCGTACTTTGTGCATTCCGGGGCGGAGTGAGGCAGCGCCGCAGGCGCTGTCCTTTCCGCCCGTCAGCCCGCAGGGATGACAGGGTTTTCGCGCGCGAACAGGCGGCGCCTCTGCCCCGCCCGATCCCGTTACTGACCGTCTCCCTTCCCGCCCTGAAGGATGAAGTGACCGCACAGGTATACGGCACACTGGCGGGTTGCTGATTCGCAGATCTCTTCCAGCACTTTTGCCGTGGTGACGGGGCTGAGTCCTGCCTCGCGTCTTCGTACGTTTATCAGTGTTTTGTACTGGCGCAGTATGGAACGGGTATCTGTTGAAAGCTGCATGGTGTTCTCCTCTTTCACTGGCAGCCGGAAGCATGTCTTCCGGCATCCTTTCAGGCCTCAAGCGCAGCGCACAGGCTTTGCATGATCTTAACTTCTTCTTTCAGGGTGACCTCTGAAGACACCCCTCCCTGCCCAGCGCTATCGGCGATGCGCTTCAGTTCACTGCCAGCCAGCTTCATCACCATTTCGAGAGAGGCCGCCGGAACAGTCACGGTGCGCTTCGCGCGGCGCTCGTCGAGCATGGTTTCAACAATTGCGTGTATCTGGCCAATGTCCGCACCACTTTCGAGACAGGAACTCAGCCGGCGCATGACTTCATCCAGATCCTCATTGTTCAGATCCCAGTCAACGCACATGCTGCGGATATCATTTCGGTTCCAGCTTGCGAAAACGTATTTCTCGCCATCAAGGTCGGAACACCGGAACATTTCAAGGGCGATTTCTCTTGCTGTACCAATCATCTCTTTCTCCTTAATTCGGGCGGCATCGCCGCCCATGGTCAGTCAAGCGCACGCCAGATGGTTGCGCTGGCGGGATGGTTTTCTGCGAAAGCCATCAGCTGCTCATGACGGCGGCAGAAGTGGCGGCACAGCTCCTCATGGTCATGGTTGCTGTGAAACCAGCTGCGGTGATTCAGCACCAGTGCGGTGAGGATGATCCCCGCCACTTCCCCGCTGACAGTCTGCTCAAACCAGTTATCCGGATTGCAGAAGGTCAGGCTCTCCACGTCCGGCGCCATATAACCGCTGCCGTCCGGCAGGCGGTAAAACTGCCAGAAGCCACCCTGATAATCGGGGCAATAACGCTGTGCATAGGCGTACACGGACGCCTCAGCGGTCATATAGTCGCCGCCGAACATATCGGGCAAAAAGGTCAGACGCTGCGCGCCCTCAAGACGAACGGCATCACAACAGGTCACGGTCTGGTTCATAGATCCTCCACGGTTAACATATTCTCGGTTCCGGCATCGCCGTGACGACACGACAGACCGGCGAAAAGCGGAGGACGCAAGGGCGACGCCGCAAGCCGCAGCGCAAAGCCTTCACGGGCTGAATGCACCGTGAAGGGTGCGAACGGGTGAGGACGGAGGCGTCAGCGAACCCTTGTGGCCGATGCGGCCGGGCTACAGTGAAGTCACGGCTATGCCGTCGCCGCACGGAGTTTCAGGGGAGTTTTACTGTCCCGACGCGGCCCGGCGGGCGGCGGCGGATAAAAGCGGAAGGCACTGACGTCCTTATTCGCTGTGGATGGCCACCGGTTGCCGGGGGGTATTTCCCCCGGCTCGTTATCAGGCCGCCAGTGCGTCTTTGAGCGCGTACACATCTTTTCGCGCGTTCTGCACGGACTCTGGCTCCGGCCGTCCGGCTTCCCATGCCTGTCCGGTACGACGCTCCAGCTCGCGTTCATAGTCGCGCAGGATGCGGGAAAGGAGGGACGCCGGCACACTGACCAGGCGGTTTGCCGCTTCACGCTGACGGGCCAGGAGGTCGCTGACGTCTGAATTCGTGACACCTTCACGGCGGTAATCCGCCATAGTCATTTCACCGATGGTCTTCATTACGGCGCGAATTTCGGCCACATCCGGTTCGGGCTGGTTTTCACGACAGGCCACGCTAATCCCCTCTTCCGTCCAGATCAGCAGGGTCAGGGGTTCGTCGAAAGTGAACATGTTTTCGAGCTGCACACAAAGTTCTTCACGGGTTCCGTACATTGTCTTTCTCTCTTTATCAGTGTTAACAGGCCGGGCCTTCGCCCGGCAGGGTCAGTCAGTCCTGAAAGGTTTCATCCAGTACCAGGGCTTCTCGGTACGCTTCCAGTAGCAGGGTGTTAATACGACGCAGACTCTGCGCGGCCATTCTTTCAGGCAGCGTGGCCGCATCATGGCGATGCTGAGATTCGAGACGGTTCAGCATCATGCGCACATCACACATGGCGTTACTCAGTGCGGCCACGTCCGCGCGCAGATCTTCAAGCCCGGGATAGTTCATGCGGCCTCCGGCCAGTCAGGATAAAAAACGCCGTCATTCGCAGCCGGTATTCTTCTCGCCCGTTCAACCTGTGCGAGACGGCGAACACCGGCGGCGTGGTACTGTTCCAGCATCTCGATACCGATATAGCGGCGGCTGGCTTCGGCGGCGGCTACGCAGGTGGAGCCGCTGCCGGCGAACGGGTCAAGGACAATTGCGCCCGGACGCGTAAGGGATTCAATCAGCGGGCGCAGGCTCTGCACCGGCTTCTCGGTCGGGTGGTGATGGTTGCCCGTGTATTTCCAGGGGATCACGTCCGGGATGGGACGGTCCGGTGTCTGCGGGCGGCCCTTCGCCAGCAGGTAGGCATTCTCATGGGTGTAGCCCACGAAGGTTGATTTGGAGGCGTAGCTTTTGGCAAAGACGACATGCCCGACAACGCGGAACCCGGCCGCTTTCCAGGCATTCAGGAACAGTTCTGCACGGTTCCAGGCGTAAAAGCTCACCATCAGACTGTCGTTTTTCAGGACGCGATACATTTCGTGGCACGCAGGCTGGAGCCATTCTGCTGAATTGTCCCCGGCCAGGGTGCGGCCGGTGCGGTCCTTATAGCCCACAAGGTATGGCGGATCGGTAAGAATAAAATCGACGGCACGCGCCGGAAAACGGGACATCACCTGCACGCAGTCACCCAGGATAAAACGGGACATAGACACACTCCTCTCTGATATGCGGCACCCTGTTGCGCCGTGCCGCCACAAAAACCCGGCTCTGAGCGGAGGGCGCAGGGGCGATGCCGCAAGCCGCAGCGCAAGCCTTTCACGGGCTGAATGCACCGTGAAAGGTGCGAACGGGTGAGGACATCGACAACGTGAACCCTTGTGACCGCAGCGGCCGGGTTAGCGTGAAGGCACGGCGCCGAACCCCGCCGCCGGCAAGGCGGCATAAACGCGGAGGGAACCGACACCCTTTGTGCCCTGAATTCCAGGACATGACTGCCCGGTGTCGTCCTGTTTTCGTGCGATATATGGCGGGTGAAAATGCGGGGGTGTTATGTGATCATCCGTCCTGAAACCCTCTGAAGGGTTTTCACTTCAAACGAATGGCATGATTCAGGGACACCTCCCTCCCCGGAAGGTGTCCATTTTTTTGTCTCAGAGCCCCTTCACCCGGTCAATGGCAAACTGCAGCGTGTCCCAGTTAAATCCAGTGCCGGCATCGTGGCTGCGGTTGCAGATACGCATGGCTTCAGCAATCTCCTCCGCTGTAAGGCTGCCATCAAGGGACAGAAAGTCATCTTCAAGCCAGAACGTCCCCATACACAGCGCGTCAGGCGGATACTGCTGTAGTCTCGCGATGAGCGCCGCCACGGTCACAACATCGCGACAGGCTGAATGAGGCGGCAGCACGCGATCGGCAATGTCATTCCAGCACCAGTCATCGTCCTCCGGAACCGTCGACCGGAGCGTGGTTTTCTCCACGCCCGGTAGCAGGGAAAGCTGCTCCAGAATTTCACCCAGGCAAAGTCGTTCACTGCTGGCATCCTCGCTCCCCAGGTAATGGTTGTTGATATACACGGCAAATTCGCCGTTATTCAGTTCAATACAGGTCAGTCTGAACATGGTTATGTCCTCAGCATCCGGCACCTGTCTGCGCCGTGCCGACACAAAAACCCGGCGGAAAGTGGAGGACGCCAGGGCGATGCCGAAGCCGCAGCGCAAGCCCTTCACGGGCTGAATGCACCGTGAAGGGTGCGAACGGGTGAGGACGGAGGCGTCAGCTTCCCTGGCGGACGAAGCGGCCGGGTTAGCGTGAAGGCACGGCGGTTTCAGGAAGGAGGACGGGAGAGGAAAAAAATAAATTTAACTTAGAGAGGGAGTGGAATTTACTTCACACAGGGGCATTTTATAATTGTCGAAAAAAATAAGCCTTCAGATTTAACGGCAGGACTGAGATGTCACCCTGCCGTTTTTTTTAGTCCTGAAGAGAACAATGCAGGATAGAGGGTTACAGGATTGAGAAAATGAGACGGTGCCAGCCGAAGACAGAAATCTGGAAGTTGTCAGCTGGCACGAAACTTATTTAGCTGTACTGCAGGCGGAGACTAACGATGATCGGAGTACGCGAAACTCAATTACGTCGTTACGCTCGAGGAGCCTGAGGGCATCTGGCGAACAGGTCATTGCAGCCTTCAGTGCCAGTGAAACAGCGAGGCTGCGGTAGCGGTTTTGCAGCTCGGTGGGGGTATCACCAGGCACTGCGCCAGAGACTTGCAGGTACGCTTTCCATGCATCTGTCTGGGCCAGAGCATCACGTTCCACGGCTTCGAACTGGGCTTCACGTTCCTTTTGCTTTTGCATGGCCATCTGGTTAAGAACCACCGATGTGGCAGCGGCATTCACCGCACCAGGTATTGCCACTGTGAGCGCCACAAACAAAATTGCAGTATTACACTTCATATGCCCTCCTCATTGTGTTCATCTCCCTTATGTCCTGACAGTTCAACAGCTTCTTCCTGATACCGGCTTCTGATAGCCGTCAGCGTCAGCCCCGCTATTTTAACCTTTTGCATCAGTCTCCCCAGGCTGTCTGGTTACCATTCTGGATGATGTTCTTCAGGATCGGTCCTTCGCCTTTTTATCGTCAAAAGCCAGGAGAACCCCGAGTCCGATAAGTGAGGCGTAGCAGACCTGCATCACGATAGTCACCGGAAGGGAGATGTTATCAACCAGAACCCCGGGAACGACGACAGCCACGCCAGCCAGTATCATCCCCCGCCCAATCTTCTTCACCCGGTCAGGCCACTGAGACTCAGGCACGTTCCGGGCACGCAGAAGGTTGTGAATGAACTGCACTGTTGTTCGTTTAATCACTGACATGTTTTTAGTCTCCAAATGCCCGTCGCATGTTTTTCTTTATTCCAGCTGTTTCCGCTCCGGGTGATGTGGTGACGGGCGAAGCCGCATTTTCCGTCTCTCCCGCTTCGCTGATGCCCGCGCCGCCAGGTTCTGCGCGAACCATCTGCCGGACAATGGCCTGTAACTCACTGACCGTAGCCGGTGGCACCGGCAGGCTGGCCAGCAGACGCGGCAGCTCCGGCGCAGTGGTGTGCAGTGCCAGCCCGGTGATAATGAGGTTTCTCAGCAGATCGCCGCGCAGGCGTGACGATACCCCGGCCAGCAACTCTTCAACCCGCTTACTGCTCCGGTCATCCTGAAGCGCGAGCGTGTAGCGCCTGCGTTCCCTCTCAGCAGGCATTTCCACGGACAGTTTCCGGGTATCAGGCTCGTCCGGTAACCCGGACAGGGATGACCAGGTTCCGGATACCATTGCCATCACGGCGCAAAGCCGGACGGCGCTGAGCTGGCCGTCAAAGAACACCGGGATTAGCGCAGGTAAACGGGGATCAGCCTGATACACCACCGCACCTGCGGTGGCGACTGTCCGGATAAATTCACCGCGCAGTGGCTGCGAGATGGTGTTTATGGTCGCCATCGCCGCGATGTCGGTGCGATCATCACTGTGCAGATAGAAAGAATACAGGCCGTCCGGCACGTTTAGTCCTCTTTATTGTACAGGGCAATCTCTCTGGCCAGCGCCAGCTGGGGATCGCCAATAACCTCGATACGTTCAGGAGCCAGAGGCCAGGCCTGACGTATCGCCTCTTCGATCAGGGAAGCCCCTCCCCCGACCAGAAATACCCGGTTCACGTTCCTGAAGGCGGTCAGCTCGCTGGTCACGCGCGCACCCAGTGCGGCAATCGCTTCGGCTATTTTTCCCCGGACGTAATCAATCTTTTCGGCATCGTTGATGACCCGCTGTAAATACTCACCATCATCCCGGTTACGGATGACACTGTCAGCAATCAGGGCGCTGGTTTCACTGTCTGCTGCCCGCAGTGCACCTGCGGCTGCGCGTGTCACCAGTGAAACACCGACAGACGGGTTACCATGTACCGCACTGATATCATCAAACTGACCAACAATCACACCCGCATCGAGCGTGGTTCCGCCGAGATCGATAATCAGCGTGGTTTCACCGGCTCCGGGCTGAAGCTGGGACAGTCTGGTAAACGCTGCCGGCAGTGATTCCGGCATGACCTTCACATCCGTCACGGTGAAGGCGCAGCCTTTGTTGAGTGTCAGTTCCCGCATGAGGTTCTCCCGTTTACGGCGGATATTCACCTCATTGCGCTGACAGTCCTGATCGTAATACTCACTCAGGGGCAGCGTGACCGTCAGGCTTACCGGCTGCGGCACCAGGCCACTGTTCAGCAGAGCATGGTGAACAGCCAGCAGGTTAAGATCGCCGTACTGATAGTCCACGTTCGTCGTCGGAATCGCATCCCGGCTTACACTGTCCCACGTGTATTTCAGTGGCCCCACCTGATAGTTGAACGTTGCCGCACTGAATTCCGCCACTTTCCAGCCGTGCCGGAATGAGTTTGCCGAGATCCGGGTCTTCAGTTCATCACCTTCAAACCATGCCAGCTTAACATTTGTTGAACCATCATCGCAGAAAATCTTCATCATTATGCACCATTAGTTACACTCAATTTGATACTAATTATAAGAGCAAAATGAAAAAAAAGCTATATTTCTCAAATTGAGACGATTAAAAAAATCATAATGATAATAACCATCAATTTGAGTAACTTATGCGCCTCACATAGTTCTTAATGCGGGCCTTCTGGATTATCTTTGCCTGGTTAAATATACTGTATGTGTATACAGTGTTTTTTTTTTAGTCAGGAGGTAACATGAAGCTACAGCTTTTTAGCCCCGGGACAGATACCCCGCCACAGGCCCATCCGTTTTTCGCCGATCTGGCCAGCTGCGGTTTTCCCAGCCCTGCCGGCGATTACATTCAGTCAGATCTGGATCTGCATGAGTACTGCATACGCCATCCGAGCGCGACTTATTACCTCAGAGCCAGCGGAGACAGCATGGCTGACGGCAGCCTTTACAACGGCGATCTGCTGGTTGTGGACAGTGCGGAGAAACCCCGGCACGGCGATATCGTTGTGGCCAGCGTTCAGGGGGAATTTACGGTCAAACGGCTCCTGCTGACGCCACGACTGACACTGCAGCCCATGAACGCCACCTGGTCCCCCATCTATCCGGACCCGGACGAACTGGACATCTTTGGCGTCGTCACGCACATCATCCACCGTCCCAGGGAGATGTACTGATGTTTGCCCTGGCCGATGTGAACAGCTTCTATGCCAGCTGTGAACGTGTTTTCCGCCCGGATTTAAAAGGGAAACCCATTGTCTGCCTTAGCAACAACGACGGCTGCGTGATCGCGAGAAGTGCCGAAGCGAAGCCCTGGATAAAAATGGGCACCCCGTGGTTCCAGATGAAGAACGAATGTTACCCTGAAAAAATATTCGTATTTTCAAGTAACTACGAGCTTTACGCTTCGATGTCAGCGCGCGTGATGAGCTGCCTCGAGGAGCTGGCGCCGAGGGTGGAACAATATTCGATTGACGAGATGTTCCTCGATCTGAGCGGTGTGTCGCATTGCATGGACCTGGAAGATTTTGGCCGGCAGCTGCGCCAGCACGTGTATGACTGTACCCGCCTGACCATCGGCGTGGGGGCCGGACCTACGAAAAGTCTCGCAAAATCAGCCCAGTGGGCCTCCAAAGAGTGGAAACAGTTCCGGGGCGTGCTGGCCCTGACGCGGGATAATCCTCAGCGAACCCGTAAACTGCTGTCACTTCAGCCGGTCGAAGAGATCCGGGGCGTGGGAAATCGCATTGCACGCAAGCTTAATGTACTGGGTATCAGGACCGCACTTGATCTGGCCCTGACGAACCCGGCCTTCATCCGGAAAAATTTCTCCGTGGTTCTCGAGCGAACGGTGCGCGAACTGAACGGGGAAAGCTGCATGTCGCTTGAGGAATCACCACCAACGAAACAACAGATTGTCTGTAGTCGCAGCTTTGGCGAGAAGATCACGGAGTACGATTCGCTCCGCCAGGCTGTCTGTCAGTACGCAGAACGGGCCGCTGAAAAACTGCGTCAGGAGCACCAGTATTGCCGGCACATTTCCGTTTTCGTCAAAACGTCTCCGTTCGCCGTTAAAGAGCCTTATTACGGCAATGTGGCCACGGAGAAACTGCTTACCCCCACTCAGGACACCCGGGACATTATTGCGGCCGCCACAACGGCTTTGGAGCGCATCTGGAAGGATGGCCACCGGTATGCCAAAGCCGGAGTGATGCTGAATGACTTTACAGGCTCAGGTGTTTCGCAGTTGCAGCTGTTCGACGAACGGCCACCACGTCCTCACAGCGCTGAGCTGATGAAGGTTCTTGATGGTATTAACCATTCCGGCCTGGGACATGTCTGGTTTGCCGGACGAGGAATTGCACCTTCCTGGCAAATGAAACGCAATATGCTGTCCCCTGCGTACACCACCTGCTGGAAAGATATCCCCATCGCGAGGATCAGTTAAATTTCGCCTTTCAGAGAGAGCCAGTAGTGCTCGCCGCAGCTGAACGACAGGGCGAAGCCCGCGAGTGAGCGAGGAAGCACCAGGGAGCACCAGGGAGCAGAACGAACATAATCTACTGACGCGCCGTATGCAGGACCAAGACAAAACGCCCTCAATATGGATGATGATAACCGATTACTGAATAGAATGGGGCCATGGTCCCGGTTCCTTCCGGAGCGTGCAGCGAGTAATCCGGCCGGGCAACCGGGTGGCTCATGACACTGTGGTGCATAGTGGGACCGTGGTCCCAGTTCCTTTTGGAGTGTGACGTCAGCATTCCAGCCGGACAGCCGGGTGGCTCATGGCACTGTGGTGCATGGTGAGACCGTGGTCACAGTTCCTTTTGGAGTGTGACGTCAGCATTCCGGTCGGATAACCGGGTATGTCATGGCTCTCTGATGCAAGGTTGGACCGTGGTCCCAGTTCCTTTTGGAGTGTGGCGTCAGCATTCCGGTCGGATAACCGGGTATGTCATGGCTGTCTGGTGCAAGGTGGGACCGTGGTCCCAGTTCCTTTTGGAGTGTGGCGTCAGCATTCCGGTCGGATAACCGGGTATGTCATGGCTGTCTGGTGCAAGGTGGGACCGTGGTCCCAGTTCCTTTTGGAGTGTGGCGTCAGCAATACGGTCGGATAACCGGATATGTCATGGCTCTCTGATGCATGGTGGGACCGTGGTCTCAGTTCCTTTTGGAGTGTGGCGTCAGCAATACGGTCGGATAACCGGGTATGTCATGGCTGTCTGGTGCAAGGTGAGACCGTGGTCCCACTCAGTTCTCTGACTTATTAAACATCTGCGGAAGCCTACTGTAGATCGTTTTATTTCCATTACATTCGGGCGGAAAAGAGTAAAACAGATTTTCTGAACAATATTGGACGGACTATTTCGGGGGGATACTGCTTGGGATATCTATATCCCGAAGCAGCATGTAAGACAGGAAAGAAACCAGAAGTGAATTATGGGGATTAAAGGCATCACTACGCAGGCTGAATCTGTTGTAAATCACGCAGTATGCTTTCAATCTTCTCGATACACTCGGCAGGTAAACGTGATTTATCGAGATTGAAAATCACCTTATCGCCTTTATAAAGGGCTGTCGCACCGGGTACAAACTGATGACGGGTACTCAGATTAACTTTTTTACCGGATGGCTCTTTCAGTACTTCCATAAGTAAGCCGATGACTTCTTCGGGTTCAAACATAACACCGGCAGTTTTTTGTTCATGAAGTTGCTGCATCTGTTGCAACAATAACGCCTCTTTGCCTGAGAACGCTTTGTACAGCGCCTCACCGGACCGGGCGGAAAGTTCACCAGGATGAGTAAAGAGGGCAACCACGGATTTTGGTAACAGGGCCGTATTTATGCAGCGCGTGATGATTTTACGGGAAATATTCTCGGCATCTGCCAGAGCGGAGACATTGCCGTTAAATTCATTTTCCAGCCGAAGTGCGTAGCGTTTGCCCCGCTCATAAGCACTGACAGGTCGGTAATCATTACCCAGCCGGGATAATGCCATCATCTGTGCGTCATCGAGATCCCCTACGAGAACCCGGTAATCGGAAGAAGTCAGTATGGCGGCTTTCCGGCGACGACTGCCATCGGCAACCTCGATAACGCCTTCCACCCTCCGCCCGAACGCCGGTGTCTGCTGCCCACTCAGGAGAAAAGAGGGGATCAGATCATCAAGTGCGTCTTCGGTCAGTAGTTCCTGGTCACGTTCATTACCTGACCAGACTCTCGATGCCGTTTCAATACTCTCGCCCGGGACAGTTTCCAGAATAAATTTCACTTCCCGGCCACAAACCGGAAGCAGAATGGCATTCCCGCGGGCCATGGCTCCCACCCGTGCAATTAATGAATCAACCATCGGTGCAGCAGGTGCCGCTGACGGATCAGTTTCGGGACGGATATCTTTTACGGTATGTTTTGGAATGACTGGTGCACGTTTCATTATCTGATCTCCCAGCGAGGTTTAATCAGGCGATCAAAAATTTCGTTACAGACAGGCTCCCAGATAGCCAGCGCATTTCGCCAGGCTCCTGTAGATGAGCGCTGATCGATAGCCTGCTCAAACACCGTTCTCATACGGATCTGACCTTTACCGACCTCGTCGGTCTCGCGTACAACGTTTTTCAGTACCATGCTTCCCCAGGCATCGCGGATCTGTTCTTCCATCCAGGGTGACTGTGAGCCATTGTTATTGCTGTACTTGGTCAGAAGAATTCTGACGTCAGGTTCAAAACCCTGCAGGTCCACGTTTTTTAACAAATCGCGCAGCATGTCAAAAAACTGAAGGGCAGAAGTGTAATCGAATAACTCTGCTGGCGTTGGCACGATGAGCACATCCGCAGCACAGACGACATTGATGGTGCCAATACCGAGGTTAGGTGCACTGTCGATAACAATGACATCATAATCATGAGCCACCGTTTCAATGGCCAGGCGAAGCATCATGTGGGGTTCTGTCGGTAATTTTCCGTCGTCATACCGACCCATAAGCTCAGTTTCGATACGATGCAGCGCCAGGCAAGAAGGAATAATATCAAGTCCAGGCCAGCAGGTGGGTTTTACCGCATAGGCGACATCATCACGCTCACCAAGATAAAAGGGAAGTAAGGTGTCTTCGGCATGGATGTGCAAATCAGGAACCCAGCCGTGGTACATGGAGGCGGTACCCTGAGGATCGTTCCCTTCCACAAGCAGTACCCGCAGTCCTTTCAGTGCCAGATCCTGTGCCAGATGTACAGATACAGATGTCTTATAGACCCCCCCCTTATGTGCTGCCACTGCAATGACGGGCGGAACGCTGTCATCAGGCCGCCGCAGGCGGGTGCCAAACACATCCCGCATATGGTTAATCTGTTCGATCGTGTAACCCACTCTCTGCTCAACCCGGCCACGCATTTCCATGTCCGGGTGAGGGAGGCGACCTGCTTTTTCTGCATCACGAATAGCCTGGGATGAGACACCAATTAAATCGGCAGCTTCTCCCACACGCCAGCGACGCGTAATTTTTCTTGCCTCAGGGCTGTCATCATTGAACTGAGCAACTGCAATAGCTTTCGTCATTTCGTGGCCGGCTGCTATGCACTGATCGAGCGTATTCATCAATCCCATTGTACGTTCCTTGAACTCAACTTTGCATTGATATATTAAATCTTGATAAAACAAGCAAAGCAACACTAAATTTGCAAACCTAAGCTAAAAATGCAAAGTTGGTCAATATGTGAGTATATGTAAGTCTGAAAGCATTCCTCCAGGTTTGACTGGCATATCTCAGTCAATATCTGCCGCTCGCCGCAGTAAGGATACGAACGAAGATCGTATTCGTCGAGGAAGCGGAATTGCTGCGTAATCATATGATCCACTGACGCTCTTTAGCTGAAAAGGGTATGGGATGGTGGATTTAAGATTTTAAAAATTGACTGTTATATGCAGTATCTTGACTATAGCGTGTAAGATATCTGGAAACGTAAAGGGTGACCGGTCGCTCTGCTCTGCATACCACTGTCAATATTAAAGTGTTTCGGTAATGTTCTTTTCCTGTTTAGCCAATGACTGGAATGCGTAATTTGTGTTGTCCTGTGTTTTTACAGGGCTCTGCTCAGGTTATTCATAGGGTAGATCCAGTAATTGATCCTTAAGGAGATCATAGTGAGATCAAAAAGAGATCCCCGGATCGTGCTGTGCACCGATATTACTGGCCTGAAGAGGGGGCATCATTTACTGAGGTATGTCATATCTTGACTGTTGTGTGCAGTCTCACATATTGCGGTATGCATTTGTATTAACTGGGGTATGTATTTCCGTTGACTGAGATATGCGTATATACTTGCTTTTGTGGATAACTGTCGGTGTTTAAAATGGCTAAGGAAAATAATGAGTTACCTCTGAATCTTGAGGAGGTGAACAAAACAACAGGTGAAGTTGTTAAGCTGGATGTTAACAGCGCCAGTACTGTTCAGCCTGTTGCGCTCATGAGGCTTGGTCTCTTCGTTCCTACGTTAAAATCGACGTCCAGGAGCAAGACTAACCGCAAAAACGTCACTGATGCGACTGAGGAGCTCGTACAGCTCTCTATTGCCAAAAGTGAAGGGTATACCGATGTCAGGATCACAGGATCGCGTCTTGACATGGATACGGACTTCAAAGTCTGGCTTGGGATCATTCGTTCGATGTCTGAGTGTGGCGTCAAAAATGACACACTTGAATTATCCTTTGTCGAATTCGTGAAGATGTGTGGTTTCGATTCCCGCCGCTCAAACCAGAAAATGCGTGACCGGATCAGCAATTCACTGTTTAAACTTGCGTCAGTAACCCTCAAATTTCAGAGCGAGACGAAAGGGTGGACAACACACCTGGTACAGTCCGCTTATTACGACATCACCGAGGATGTTGTTGAGATCAAGGCGGAACCTAAACTCTTCGAATTGTATCACATGGACAGGCGGGTTCTGTTGCGACTGAAAGCCATCGATGCCCTGCAGCGCAAGGAGTCTGCTCAGGCACTCTACACCTACATTGAAAGCCTCCCACAGAATCCCGCTCCTATTTCCATGAAACGCATGCGGGACAGACTGAACCTGACGTCAAACGTCTATACGCAGAATCACACGGTTCGCAAAGCCATGATGCAGTTGAAGGATATCGGTTATCTGGATTACACCGAATTCAAACGTGGGCGCTCCACATACTTCAGTGTGCATTATCGCAATTCAAAACTTATCAGCAGCACGGTGAAAGTTCCGCGCAAGCCAGAAGAAGAAATACCTGAACAGAATTACGATGAAGTGATTAACGCCCTGAAAGCTGCTGGAATTGATCCGCAGAAACTGGCAAAAGCCCTCGCCAGCGTCAAGCCCGATAATGACTGAGGTATGCAGAATTACATCTTATTGACTGTGGTATGCAGGGCGCATACCACAGTCAATAATTCTTCCCGGCAAAGACCCTACTCTTTATCCATTAAATTGACTGTCGTATGCAGATTTGGCTTCCGGAATGCAAATATTGACTACGGTATGTGATGAAGGTGGGTTCCTGTCGCTTACATTGACTGAGGTATGTTCGCGGGCACACCTCAGTCAATATCCTGCGAGGTTGATGAACGCTTCTTTGTCCTGACCTGTCTATTTGCCCGGGGGCAATGAACGCAGGATATCAGCGGCATCACGACCATCACTGGTAAACGGAACGGCAATTGTTGCGGCCAGCTCCAGCGCAAACACTCTGGTATATACCTCCATCGAGCGCGGATCCTTGTGGCCGGCCAGCGCCTGAATCACTTTCCGGGGCTGGCGGTGATAGAGCATATGCATGATATAGCTGTGCCGGAAGGTATGGGGCGTTACCGGAATTGAAAAATGGACCCCGTCAGCTTCGGCCCGCTTAACGGCCTGCTTCAGCCAGTTACGCATGGTTTCATCGGTGACGGCCCACAGCGGTTCACGCCGGCGGGGACGGGTGGTGACCATCCAGCTCGCCATCTGCCTGACATAGCTTATATCGGTCAGCGGGACCAGGCGGACCTCATCTTTCGGTGGGGCCCGCGTCGGGCCCGTACTTTTTCAGACAGTACCCGCACAAAGGGTCGCAGACCATCGAGATCAAATGACTCCGGGGTCAGCGTCCGGGCTTCTCCGATACGGATACCGGTGTTCCACATGGTGGCGAACAGCATGTGATGGCGCTGGTCGGGCATATACCAGAGGAGGGCACTCACTTCCGGAGCCAGCAGATAAGCCGGGGTGGCACCGGTGGAGGTGGCCATGCGTCGTAATGCCACGGCGGTCGCAAAATCAACGCCCGGGGCGATCGGCAACAACGAAACGCGTTCTGGTGAATTCTGCAGGGGAATGACGTTGTTCATCGGCTATTTTTCACGTAGCGCACGCACTTTTTATGGATACAGGTATTTTGCACCTGACCGGCCGATCCTGCCATGACAATAAATCGCAGCGCGCGGATCCTTTTATTGTCTTATCCCGCATTATTGCGGGTAAAACCAAATGCGTAAAGGATCCTTTTTCAACATAGATCCACGTTAAAGCCAGTCATGACGCGGCCTGAGGGCTGTTTTACGGTTTTTGGGAGAAATGGGGTAATGCCAGGACATACATGATCGGACCATAATGAGAATGGAGCAGAGAAGAAGAGGATGCGCTACGTGAATTCTGACCTTGGTACACCCCTGTAACCCTGTCAGTTTTCACGTAGCGCAATGTGGTAACTGACTATTGCCAGTTGATATGACGGCCGGCATTCTGATGCTGACTTAATATACGGATAATAGGTAATGCTGCCAACTTATTGATTTAGGGAAGGTGCGAACAAGTCCCTGATATGAGATCATGTTTGTCATCTGGAGCCATGGAACAGGGTTCATTATGAGTCATCAACTTACCTTCGCCGACAGTGAATTCAGCAGTAAGCGCCGTCAGACCAGAAAAGAGATTTTCTTGTCCCGCATGGAGCAGATTCTGCCATGGCAAAACATGGTGGAATGACCTGCTCCCCGTTGATTAGTACACCCCGATGTTAGTAATGTCTTCATAAGCCACATGAGGACATCCCCATGAAGAAGCGTTTTTCCGACGAACAGATCATCAGTATTCTCCGCGAAGCCGAAGCTGGGGTACCCGCCCGTGAACTCTGCCGCAAGCATGCCATTTCCGATGCCACGTTTTACATCTGGCGTAAGAAGTATGGCGGTATGGAGGTGCCTGAAGTTAAGCGCCTGAAGTCGCTTGAGGAAGAGAACGCCAGACTCAAGAAGCTGCTTGCCGAAGCCATGCTGGATAAAGAGGCGCTTCAGGTGGCTCTTGGGCGAAAGTACTGACGACAGACCAGAAGCGGGAAGCCGTGATGTTGATGTGTGATGCGACCGGTCTGTCGCAACGTCGTGCCTGCAGGCTTACAGGTTTATCCCTGTCGACCTGCCGCTATGAGGCTCACCGTCCGGCTGCTGATGCGCATTTATCAGGGCGCATCACTGAGCTGGCACTGGAGCGCAGGCGTTTTGGCTACCGTCGTATTTGGCAGTTGCTGCGCCGTGAAGGGCTTCATGTTAATCATAAGCGCGTGTACCGGCTTTATCACCTCAGTGGCCTGGGCGTAAAACGCAGAAGACGTCGTAAAGGGCTGGCAACAGAACGTCTGCCGCTGCTCCGTCCGGCGGCGCCCAATCTGACCTGGTCGATGGATTTCGTCATGGACGCACTTTCCACCGGTCGCAGGATCAAGTGTCTTACCTGCGTCGATGATTTCACAAAGGAATGCCTGACGGTCACTGTTGCCTTTGGGATTTCAGGCGTTCAGGTCACGCGTATTCTGGACAGCATTGCACTGTTTCGAGGCTATCCGGCGACGATAAGAACTGACCAGGGGCCGGAGTTCACTTGCCGTGCACTGGATCAATGGGCCTTTGAGCATGGTGTTGAGTTGCGCTTAATCCAGCCGGGCAAGCCAACGCAGAACAGATTTATTGAGAGCTTTAACGGACGATTTCGCGATGAATGTTTGAATGAGCACTGGTTCAGCGATATCGTTCATGCCAGGAAAATTATTAATGACTGGCGGCAGGATTATAACGAATGCCGCCCGCACTCCACGCTGAATTATCAGACACCGTCTGAATTTGCAGCGGGCTGGAGAAAGGGTCATTCTGAGAATGAAGATTCCGACGTTACTAACTGAGTGTTGTATCTAATCGTGGGGGCAGGTCAATGCTCTGTACGAAATCTCCTCCATGCGTCTGTTTGCCCGGTTATCCCTGGATAGCGCCTTGCCGGACCGCACCACCATCATGAATTTCCGCCACCTGCTGGAGCAGCATCAACTGGCCCGCCAATTGTTCAAGACCATCAATCGCTGGCTGGCCGAAGCAGGCGTCATGATGACTCAAGGCACCTTGGTCGATGCCACCATCATTGAGGCACCCAGCTCGACCAAGAACAAAGAGCAGCAACGCGATCCGGAGATGCATCAGACCAAGAAAGGCAATCAGTGGCACTTTGGCATGAAGGCCCACATTGGTGTCGATGCCAAGAGTGGCCTGACCCACAGCCTGGTCACCACCGCGGCCAACGAGCATGACCTCAATCAGCTGGGTAATCTGCTTCATGGAGAGGAGCAATTTGTCTCAGCCGATGCCGGCTACCAAGGAGCGCCACAGCGCGAGGAGCTGGCCGAGGTGGATGTGGACTGGCTGATCGCCGAGCGTCCCGGCAGGGTAAAAACCTTGAAGCAGCATCCACGCAAGAACAAAACGGCCATCAACATCGAATACATGAAAGCCAGCATCCGTGCCAGGGTGGAGCACCCATTTCGCATCATCAAGCGACAGTTCGGCTTCGTGAAAGCCAGATACAAGGGGTTGCTGAAAAACGATAACCAACTGGCGATGTTATTCACGCTGGCCAACCTGTTTCGGGCGGACCAAATGATACGTCAGTGGGAGAGATCTCACTAAAAACTGTGGATAACGCCTTAAATGGCGAAGAAACGGTCTAAATAGGCTGATTCAAGGCATTTACGGGAGAAAAAATCGGCTCAAACATGAAGAAATGAAATGACTGAGTCAGCCGAGAAGAATGTCCCCGCTTATTCGCACCTTCCTTAGCCGGCGTAATCATGCTGTTACTGCTGGTCATTAAGGCAAAAGTTCAGCCTTTCATTGCACTGTTGCTCGTCAGTCTGGTCGTTGCACTAGCCGCGGGGATCCCGGCGGGTGACGTCAGCAAAGTCATGATCGCCGGAATGGGAGGTGTTCTCGGCTCCGTCACGATTATTATCGGCCTTGGCGCAATGTTAGGGCGGATGATAGAGCATTCTGGCGGTGCTGAATCTCTGGCCAACTATTTCAGCCAAAAACTGGGAAGTAAACGCACCATTGCTGCACTCACCCTGGCCGCATTTTTCCTGGGTATTCCCGTGTTCTTTGATGTCGGGTTTATTATTCTGGCACCGATTATTTACGGTTTTGCCAAAGTAGCCAGGCTGTCCCCACTTAAATTTGGTTTGCCGGTCGCCGGGATTATGCTGACCGTTCACGTGGCGGTACCTCCTCATCCAGGCCCGGTAGCCGCCGCAGGGTTACTCCATGCAGATATTGGCTGGCTGACCATTCTCGGTATCGCCATTTCCATTCTGGTCGGTATTGTCGGCTACATTGCAGCCAGAATGATCAATAAACGTCAGTACGCGCTGTCCGTTGACGTGCTGGAACAGATGCAACTGACTCCCGCGGCCAGTTCCGGGGAAACCACGAAAATCAGTGACAAAATGAGCCCCCCAGGTGTGGCGCTGGTTACCGCTCTGATTGTCATTCCAATTGCCATTATTATGGCCGGAACCGTGTCTGCCACGTTAATGCCGGCATCGCATCCGCTGTTGGGCACGCTACAACTGCTTGGCTCCCCGATGGTGGCGCTGATGATTGCGCTGATACTGGCATTCTGGTTGCTGGCTTTACGTCGGGGCTGGGGTTTACAACATACCAGCGACATTATGGGGTCGGCGCTACCCACTGCAGCAGTTGTCATCCTGGTGACGGGGGCGGGGGGCGTATTTGGTAAGGTTCTGGTGGAGTCCGGCGTGGGTAAGGCCCTTGCCAGTATGCTCCATATGATGGACCTGCCTCTGTTGCCTGCCGCCTTTATCATTTCACTGGCTCTCAGGGCATCACAGGGCTCAGCGACAGTGGCTATTCTTACTACCGGTGGGCTACTTTCTGAAGCTGTTGTGGGGCTAAATCCGATCCAGTGCGTGCTGGTTACACTGGCTGCCTGCTTTGGCGGACTTGGGGCATCACATATCAACGACTCTGGTTTCTGGATCGTGACCCGATACCTGGGATTAAGTGTGGCAGATGGACTGAAAACCTGGACCGTATTAACCACGATCCTCGGCTTCACAGGCTTCCTGATTACCTGGGGCATATGGGCAGTGGTTTAGCGTCAGTAAAAATCAGACACCAGTCAGAATTTTCACGCCCTGACCAGGAATGGTGAGGGGATGGGCATTCCGGTCACAGTCACCGCTGGTGAGCCACATCGCTTTACCTTTGCAACCTGATGTCTGCTCAAAACTTGTTTTTGAGCAGACGACGGGTTGGGCAAGCCCACCGGGCGCGTCAGGCCGTTATCAAAGGACTCACACTGACCCTTTCAGCATGGCCACCGCATCCGTCTCCGGCATCTGAAACTGCACCCGGTGCCGCGCCGCCACGTCCAGTGCAAACACCTTCGTGTACACCTCTGTCGAACTGACTGACTTGTGGCCCATCAGGCTCTGCAGCACCTTCAGCGGGATACCGGCGTACAGCATATGCATGGCGTAGCTGTGACGGAACGTATGCGGTGTCACCGGCACGGAGAACATCACGCCGTCGACCGCAGCGATTTCAACCGCTTCATTCAGCCAGGTCCGGACCGTCCGGTCGGTGATCTCCCAGATGCGGGCCTTCTCCGTTCTGCCGGTGCGTTTATTCTTCCGCTCAAGCGGGATCTTCAGCGTGGCAACCATCATCTCCAGCTGGCTGACATACTGCTGATCAGAAAGCGGTACCAGGCGATGCGCCTGACTGCCTGCAGGGGCACGGCCTGCCGTTCTGGCTGCTTTCTCCGTGCGCTGTTTCAGGGTGGCCAGTTGCACAAACGGATAAGGCGGCGCGAGCGAAAAATCCCCCCTTGTCAGGGCCAGGGCTTCGTTGATGCGTGCCCCGGTGTTCCACAACGTCGCCAGCAGCATTTTACGGTGCAGGTCCGGCACATAGTGGAGCAGGGCACTCACTTCCGGGGCCAGCAGGTATTTCGGCAGTTCATCCTGCACCAGCGCCATCTGACGCAGGACCAGCGCGGCCGGATAATCAATGGCCACCGGCAGATGAACGGGCTGAACCGGCGAATGCAATGCCGGTCGCTGTACCGGCAGGTTACTGTTCATCCCGTTCTCCGTTGCCCTGCACCGGGCCATCAGTATCCGGAGCCATCCGCCAGACGGCCCCGCCGAACTCGGTTCCCCCGACCACCTGCGACCATTCGTCACTGCAGGCCAGGCTTTTCGCCACCACCGCAAAATCCACATGGCTGAGCGGGGTGTCGCCACGCTCGCCAGGCGTTTCCAGGACCAGACCATCCGGTACCACCGGGCCGGGCGTGCCGGCCAGTCTGGCAGAGCGGCGCCAGAAACTGCGGATACAGCCCCCCTGTCTCAGGACACTGAGCAGCACCTGTTCGCTGATCCGCATGTCAGATCCCCCGGAACATCAGGTTGATGGCGTTCTGGATGTCATTCTCCAGGTGGCTGAGATCGGCCACTTCTTCCCCGATGACAGTGGCCGGCACACTGGCCATATCCGTGGTCATCAGACGATAAGGGTCACCTCCGACTGACACCACCGGATAAAGCTCACGCGAGACTTTGTCGGACAGCAGGCGGGCGCTGACCAGCGGGATCACCATCCGGCGTCCCGGGGTGTCAATAATGTCACTCTGCACGTCGACGAACAGACGGTAGCGGCTTTCTCTTTTATAGGCGTAAACCTTAAACTGCATATCACCAATCCCTGTTTTCGTCAGCAAACGATCCGTTAGCCTCGATAAAGCTGGCCACCTCAGCCATACCTTCCCGGTTTTCTTCCTGCCAGCGTTCGGCGCGCAGACGGCGGGCTTCGTTCTGCATGGTCGTACTGACCAGACCGGAGATATTTACGTCGTATGCCTTGAGCAACTGATAGCTGTCGCTGTCCACTGTCACTGTAATACGCTGCTTCACAATGCACCTCTTTTTTACATACTTCAGGTATGCCATAAAGTATACATTCTGCTGAAGCAAAAATCTGCTCCGCTCTGTGAATACTGTAAACCGGCTTACAGTGACTGAGTTAACTGTACACTGCTGTTATAGACATACCTCGCATATGCATTTTGATGCGCATCTTATTGATGCCGGATTTCGCCCCTTATAACGAATACTGTTAGCCAGCCACTAGTAACCTAATCATATTTTACACATAGCAACTTTCACCAGATGCAATTACAACTCAACTTATAAAAACACCCCTGAATTACCGGATGGCAGTTTTCTGGTGATCCGATTTCTGGAGTATTTAAGACTTTCCGGAAGTGTACCACGGTCAGGGAATAAGCGAAGCGCTGTTTTCCGCTGCTGCGCGCCGGGTCACGGGGCAGGGTGAAAACACAACATGTGGCAGAAGATTCAGCTGATGGCGTGGCACATCTTGTGTTTCTGTGCCGCCGCGCGCCGGTGCGTTTCCGGAGGATCCGAAACTTGGGGTTTTCGGATCCCGAGCAACAAAGTGCATGATATTTCTCGTCAGTGCAAATATACATGCCTTATATAGTGAATTTTCACAATAATCCGTAATCAGCATTAGTCTTATGTCATTGTTAACACTATAAGCAATAAATACCCATATGCCCGCTCCGGATATAAAAGAAGGTCATCAAAAGTGTCCTCCGGCCGTCCGCGGCTGTGACGTCAGCTTCGTCACGTCTATCGGCCTGAAAAAGTTTCGGGTGACTGACGGGGCAGTAATGTTCAGGAAGCGCGACCGGATCATAATCCGGGAATGCTATTAGGATATCCTGAATCACGGTATTTCCCCGCCAGGATTCAGGCTCATATAAAACAGATATTGTATTCAGGGTTCCGGTAACAACGCTTTCTTACACACAGGACTGTATATGCGGCTCAGAAAATTAAAACTTACAAACTTCAGAGGCTACAGAAACTCTACTGAGATCAGTATCGATGAGGGCATGACGGGCATTGTCGGCCGAAATGACTTCGGTAAATCAACGCTTCTGGAAGCGCTGGCTATTTTTTTTGAAACAGAAGGAGTGAAGGCAGACAGGAATGACATGAACTGTTTCGGCCTGAGAGAAGGTGAGGGCCGTTTTGAAATCGCCTGTGAGTTCGATGACCTGCCCGATTTTATTATGATCGACGACAGGGTGCAGACCACTCTTGCTTCAGAACATTTGCTGAATAAAGACGGCAATTTTGAAATCGTCAAATCGTTTAAAGCCACGACCTCAGGAAAACCCGACCAGACCTGCATCCGCTGCATCCACCCGGAAGCGGAGCCCCTGAGAAATTTACTGGGGATGAAAATATCTGACCTCAGGGCGGCGGGTAAGGACATTGAAAAAAATGTGGCGGATAAACGCACAGCATCGTTATGGCGTCAGGCCATCAGGGACGCCGCTGCCCCCTATGCCTGTTCAGAAATATTACTGGATGTCGACAAAGAGTTCGGAACCGACACAAAATCATTATGGGGAAAGATCCTTGATTTGCTGCCCACCTATGCGATTTTCAAAGCTGACAGGGAAAGCAGCGACGGGGATTCCGAAGCCAGAAATCCCTTACAGCAGGCCGTAAAAGACGCTCAGGCTGCGCTGCAGGACAAAATAACAGCGCTGGAAAATGAGATTCAGGACAGTGTCCTGGATGTCGCGCAGAGAACGCTGGATAAATTACGTGAAATGGCCCCCGAACTCGCCAGTGAACTGACTCCACGATTTAAGGAAAAACCCAGGTGGACCTTTAATTTCACCCTGGACGGTGAAAATGGTATCCCCGTTAATAAGCGCGGCAGCGGGATAAGGAGGCTTATTCTGCTGAATTTTTTCAGGGCTGAGGCTGAGAAGAATGTCGCCGGGACGCCAAGAAATGTGATTTATGCAATTGAGGAACCTGAAACTTCACAGCATCCGAACTATCAGGTGATGCTGATGAAAGCGTTACTGGCACTGGCAGGCCAGCCGCACCGTCAGATTATCGTTACCACCCATGTCCCGGCGCTGGCTGGATTGATCCCTGTCGAAGGCGTACGTTATGTCACCCGAAATGAGACGGGTGAACCCGTTGTAAAAATGCCGGATGACACTGTGCTGAAGGAAGTAACTGAAAGCCTGGGAGTGTTGCCAGAGACCGGTATGGAAAGGGCTAAAGGCATTGTTCTGGTAGAAGGAAAGTCGGATGTTACGTTCCTGAGGCATGCGGCCAGTACATTAAAACAGTCCGGTGTGCTGTCCGCCTCTCTTGAGGACGTGAAAATTGTGCCCGTCCTGATCGGGGGATGTGGCAGCGTCAAACACTGGGTGACCTTAAATCTGGCCAATGACCTGGGGCTTCCCTGGTGCGTATTCCTGGACTCCGATACCGGGGGGGATCCTGCACAGGTTCAGTCCATTCAGAAGCGTAAAAAAGAAGTGGAGGATGCCGGTAAGCTCTTTTTCGCCACGCGCAAACGTGAAATAGAGAACTATCTGTGTCCGGACCTTATCGAAGAAATTACCGGTGTAGTCGTCACATTTACGGACACCTGTGATGCTAAAAAAATAATCGGACGGGCTGTGGGAATGAAACCCGATAATGTGCTTGATAAATTCTGGCCCCGGATGACAGCGGAAAGAATTATCTCAAGATCAACCTATCATGACGGAATGCAGGAAAGGATTGAGCTGGTTGAGATCCTGAACGACATTGTTTCCATGACGAGATAATGTGTAAAAAATATCACAGGTGCCTATATTCCGGTCCACAACAAAAGACCGGAGTACAGAATATAAAAAACCCGAAATTAATCGGGTTTTAATTATTTAACGTTTAACAGGCTCCCGTGCCCGGGAGTGGTTTAAAATTACGCTTATCATGGCGTTTTTGCAATCTTTATTTTTGGCTTCCAAGCCATTTATTCATCTGTTCGATTTCACCTTTCTGCGCTTTTATGATGTCCTGCGCAAGCTTTCTCATTTCGGGATCTTTTCCGTATTTGAGCTCGGTCTCAGCCATTGCGATTGCCCCTTCATGGTGTGCGATCATACCTTTTGCAAAGGCCTTATCGGGATTGGATTCATTAACGGCGGCCATCATTTTTTCATGCATATTTTTCATGCCAGCCATATATTCCTGTGATGATGCCGATGAGTGCATATCTGACATTTTCATTTCCGAATGTTCAGCAGAAATGGCTGGCAGGGATAACATTAATATTACAAAAAGGGTGTTTTTGATTTTCATATAATAATTCCTTTCAGACAGGTACCGGTTAAGTGTAGCTGAGTCAGACAAAAAAGCCCCCTGACGGGGGGCAAAAATGTAGCAACGTTGTTTCAGGAAAATCTATCAGGGAAAAGGTAACAGCACGGATACTACCGTCGCATTCAGCCTGCATTGATCATGCGGCGGTGCGCTTCGGCCATGGCCTGATGTGGGCCGGATTGCCCGTTATTCATGAATTCATGGGCAACCGCTGCTCTTTCATGCTCATTCATCGCCGCGTAAGACGTTGACGGGACGGTCGTGGATACCGTGTTATTTCCCATCATCTTCTGATGACTTTCCACCATTTTCTGGTGCGCATCCGCCGAGCCGTTCGTCATGGTTTCATGAGCAATAATGGCCTGTTCATGCTGGTCCATACCGGTCATACGAGGAGCAGTCCCCTGGATCCCGACAGGAGCCGCAGCAGACTGCATCTGGTGAGCAGGAGCCTGTGCATTGTTGACGCGATCATGGATATTCACGGTTTCAGTGGCCCAGGCCGATGAAATTAAACCAAAGCCCAGCAAAGATGCTAATACGATATTTTTCATGATAACTCTCCATTTCTGAATTAGTGATGTCCGGGGAAGTACAACCGGTGTTTTCAGTTCCATAACTGAAACAAGTTCGGCAGCGTTTATTTCTCCGGAAGAGGGCTGGATATTCATTTCCTGGCGTACTCTGACGCCGGGTATTGATGAAGCAATCCAGCCTTCCTGATAAGTTGCACTAATTATATCGAATGGCTTCTGTTTGCTGCATGACAGGCTAATGACATCTTTGTCATTTACATCTTTATTTTCAGCATTGGGTTTCCGGGATCATTTTCTCCAGTCTGGGCACGGATAAGATAAAACGCGTGGAGCGTACGTCTGATTCCACCTGCACTCTTCCGTGATGTGCTTCCACGATTGACTTCACAATCGCAAGGCCGATGCCGCTGCCTTCTCCTTTTCGTTGTCTGGATGGATCCACCCGATAAAAACGGTCAAACAGCCTTGATAAATGTTCTTCAGGGATCGGTTTCCCCGGATTTTCAATCACAAGGTCAAAAAAGCTCTCCTGCTCTCTTATTGAGACGGTGATTGCCTGTCCCTCCGGGGTATAACGCAGGGCATTGGATAACAGATTATTGATCGCCCTTCTGAACATTTGTGGATCTCCCTCAACCAGGCAGGGCATCCCGTCAAATTTGAGCGTGATATTGCGTTCTTCGGCCCAGGCTTCGAAAAACTCGAAGACTTTCATGACTTCCGCTCTGAGGTCAAACATGACCCTGTCAGGTATCAGCTGATTATTGTCTGCCTGCGCCAGGAACAGCATGTCGCTGACCATTTTGGTCATCCGGTTATACTCTTCCAGGCTGGAGTAGAGGACATCCTCAAGTTCCTTCTGGGTTCGATCCTGACTCAGCGCGATTTCAGTCTGTGTCACCAGATTGGTGATGGGCGTTCTGATCTCGTGCGCGATATCGGCAGAGAAATTGGCCTGGCGGGTAAAGACATCCTCAATCTTTCCAATCATATGATTGAACGAGATAACCAGTTGCTCCAGCTCAATGGGAACCCGTGTCGGTTCCAGCCGCGCATCAAGATTCTCGGAGGTGATGCTTTTAATGGCATTGCTGACATTACGAAGGGGCAGATGCCCCTGACGGACAGCGATGCGAATGATCAGAACAATCAGCAGGCTTATCACAACAGCGATTGCAATCAGATTTTTTTTCAGCGCATCAAGGTAATGGAGATGGAAATTAATGGAGAGGCCAGTCAGCATGACATAGTTCTGCTGTTTGCCCTGAAATATCGCCTGGCCAGAGGAGGCGATAATCCGGTATGTTTCCATCTTCATTCCGGACCCGGTATCCATCGGTCCCGCAGGATCCTCCACCGTCCAGAGAAAGACATCCCGTGCGCGGCTGTGCTCGCTAAAATCTGCTGAATTCACTGCCGGGCGTAGTGCCGCCCCCTGAGCTGAGCTCAAGAGCACTTCACCCCTGGGATTGAGGAGCAAAAGGGCAACGTTGCGGTAGCTGGCAATTGATTCCTTTATTTTGCTTACTTTTTTTTCATCCGGATCTGCCGGGGACTGGAGTATACGGCTCAGTGTGGTGCTGATTTGTTGCAGATCGCTGACATCCTGCTCGGCAAAATGCTTTTCAACAGAATGCAGCATAAACCAGGTGAAGGCGATAAACGCCAGTATTGTGGACAGGCTGATAAAAAAGGTCAGCCGCAGAGCGAGTGAGAAAGGTCGTCTGGACGGTTTGCTATGCATCCGGGATCTCCAGCATGTAGCCCACGCCCCGCACTGTCTGGATCAGTTTTGTCCCGTAATCGTTGTCTATTTTAGCGCGGAGTCGCTTTACTGCGACATCAATCGCGTTAGTGTCGCTGTCAAAATTCATGTCCCAGACCTGAGAGGCAATCAGGGAGCGGGGAAGAACTTCTCCCTGATGGCGAATGAAGAATTCCAGCAAGCTGAACTCTTTACTGGTGAGCACAATGCGGTTCCCGGCGCGGCTGACTTTTCTGGATACGAGATCAACCGAGAGGTCAGCCACTTTAAGCTGGCTTTCCGTGATCATCGTGTTTCCCCGCCTGAGGAGGGTTCTTACCCGGGCGAGCAGTTCAGCAAACGCAAAGGGCTTCACCAGATAATCGTCCGCACCCAGCTCAAGTCCTTTGACCCTGTGTTCAATCGTGCCAAGGGCCGTCAGCAGTAATACCGGCATCCCCTTTCCGGCACTGCGCAGCATACGGATGATATCCCAGCCGTTTACATCAGGCAGCATGATATCCAGGATGACTAAATCATACTCGGCTGTCATGGCAAGATGATATCCGGTCAGACCATTATCAGCGTGATCCACGACGAACCCCGCCTCTGTCAGCCCCTTGCTGAGATATTCACCTGTTTTAATTTCGTCTTCAACGATTAATATTTTCATCATGCTCCCCGGCTGGCTGCTAATGTCATTTTATTGCGCCCACGATCGTTATCAACGGATTACAGCAAAAATGACAACATTGTCATTATCCTGTCACCCGGCAAACAGAGAGCGTTCGGTAAAGTATCCCTATCAATACTCTGGACTTCGTTTGAACCATTTACCAGGTCTGCCTGTACGAGAAGCGTTATGTTCAAATTAAAATTACTCAGCATCAGTACCATATTCATCCTGGCTGGTTGTGTTTCTCTGGCACCTGAATATCAGCGTCCGCCAGCTCCGGTTCCCCAGCAGTTTTCATTGTCTAAAAACAGTCTGACGCCTGCGGTAAACAGCTATCAGGATACGGGCTGGCGAAACTTTTTTGTCGATCCCCAGGTCAGCAGGCTGATCGGTGAAGCCCTGAATAATAACCGTGATTTGAGAATGGCTGCCCTGAAGGTTGAAGAGGCCCGGGCCCAGTTCAACGTCACGGATGCAGATCGTTATCCCCAACTGAATGCCTCATCCGGGATCACATACAACGGTGGTCTGAAAGGTGACAAGCCGACCACACAGGAGTACGACGCGGGTCTGGAGCTCAGCTATGAGCTCGATTTTTTTGGCAAACTTAAGAACATGAGTGAGGCTGATCGCCAGAACTACTTTGCCAGCGAAGAAGCCCGTCGTGCCGTACACATCCTGCTGGTCTCCAACGTTTCACAGAGCTATTTCAGCCAGCAACTGGCGTACGAACAACTCCGTATTGCGCGGGAAACGCTGAAAAATTATGAACAGTCCTATGCTTTCGTTGAGCAACAGCTCGTGACCGGGAGTACGAACGTTCTGGCACTTGAACAGGCGAGAGGACAAATCGAAAGTACCCGCGCCGAAATAGCCAAACGAGAAGGCGATCTGGCTCAGGCAAACAATGCCCTGCAACTGGTGCTGGGAACGTACCGCGCACTTCCGTCAGAAAAAGGGATGAAAGGCGGGGAGATCGCACCAGTAAAATTGCCACCAAATCTATCTTCACAAATTTTGCTGCAGCGACCGGATATTATGGAAGCGGAATATCAGCTGAAAGCGGCTGATGCCAATATTGGCGCAGCGCGAGCGGCCTTTTTCCCCTCCATTACCCTGACCAGTGGTCTTTCCGCAAGCAGTACGGAGCTGTCAAGCCTGTTTACGTCAGGAAGTGGAATGTGGAATTTTATCCCTAAAATTGAAATTCCTATTTTTAATGCTGGCAGGAATAAAGCCAATCTGAAGCTGGCTGAAATTCGCCAGCAACAATCGGTGGTTAATTACGAACAAAAAATTCAGTCAGCCTTTAAGGATGTTTCCGACACGCTTGCGCTGCGCGACAGCCTTAGCCAGCAACTTGAGTCACAGCAGCGTTATCTTGATTCACTTCAGATAACTCTCCAGCGTGCCAGAGGATTATATGCAAGTGGTGCTGTCAGTTACATCGAAGTGCTGGATGCAGAACGTTCCCTCTTCGCTACGCAGCAAACCATTCTCGATCTTACCTATTCCCGACAGGTTAACGAAATTAATCTGTTTACCGCGCTGGGTGGCGGTTGGGTAGAGTAAATTTATTTAATTAATCAGGAAATTAAAAATGCGTAATTCACTTAAAGCCGTTTTATTTGGTGCCTTCTCTGTCATGTTTTCTGCCGGTCTTCATGCTGAAACACATCAGCATGGCGATATGAATGCTGCCAGTGATGCTTCGGTACAGCAGGTTATCAAGGGCACCGGTGTCGTTAAAGACATTGATATGAATAGTAAAAAGATTACCATTTCGCACGAAGCAATCCCTGCTGTGGGCTGGCCTGCAATGACCATGCGCTTCACTTTTGTTAATGCAGACGACGCTATCAATGCCCTGAAAACCGGCAACCATGTCGATTTCTCGTTTATTCAGCAGGGCAACATCTCCTTACTCAAAAGCATTAACGTTACGCAATCCTGATTATCAGTCCGGAGCGAATACATCCAGTGCGCCTGAACATTCATTAAGGGATTACTGTGAATGAATGATCGGGCGCATATGCCAGGTGTTTTGATTTTTCAGCGAGAAATTGTATGGCTTCTTTAAAGATAAAATATGCTGCAATAATTATCAGCAGCCTCATAGCAGGGGGGCTGATATCGGTTACTGCCTGGCAGTATGTAAACTCATCACAAAAAACAGTACAAACCGAACAAAAGGCACCGGAGCGAAAGGTACTTTTCTGGTATGACCCGATGAAACCGGATACCAAATTTGATAAACCCGGAAAATCTCCCTTTATGGATATGGACCTGGTGCCGAAATATGCTGATGAAAGTGGCGATAAAAGCAGTGGCGGGATCCGTATCGATCCAACCCAGGTTCAGAATCTGGGATTAAAAACGCAAAAAGTTACGCGAGGAATGCTGAATTATTCCCAGACAATCCCGGCTAATGTCAGTTACAACGAGTATCAGTTTGTCATTGTGCAGGCGCGTTCTGACGGTTTCGTCGAAAAAGTGTATCCCCTGACGATTGGCGATCATGTGAAGAAAGGCACTCCGCTTATCGATATCACCATTCCTGAATGGGTTGAGGCACAAAGTGAGTTCCTGCTGTTATCCGGTACAGGCGGTACGTCAACCCAGATAAAAGGGGTTCTGGAGCGACTTCGTCTGGCTGGTATGCCGGAAGAGGATATTCAAAGGCTGCGTTCAACCCGCACAATCCAGACCCGTTTTACCATTAAAGCACCTATTGATGGTGTCATTACTGCGTTTGACCTGCGCACCGGAATGAATATTTCGAAAGATAAAGTAGTGGCTCAGATTCAGGGGATGGACCCGGTCTGGATCAGCGCTGCAGTGCCAGAATCTATCGCCTATCTGCTGAAAGATACGTCGCAGTTTGAAATTTCGGTACCGGCTTATCCGGATAAAACATTCCATGTCGAAAAATGGAACATTCTTCCCAGCGTGGATCAGACAACCCGTACGCTTCAGGTCCGTCTCCAGGTTTCTAATAAGGATGAGTTTCTCAAGCCGGGCATGAATGCCTATCTGAAACTGAATACCAAGAGCCAGGAGATGCTGCTGATACCAAGCCAGGCCGTTATCGATACCGGCAAAGAACAGCGCGTGATTACTGTTGATGATGAAGGCAAGTTTGTGCCGAAACAGATCCACGTTCTGCATGAATCACAGCAACAGTCCGGCATTGGCTCCGGCCTGAATGAAGGCGATACCGTGGTGGTCAGTGGCCTGTTCCTCATTGACTCCGAAGCCAATATTACGGGCGCGCTGGAACGTATGCGCCACCCTGAAAAAACAGAAAACAGTATGCCAGCAATGTCTGAGCAGCCTGTAAATATGCATTCAGGGCACTGAGGAGACGACGATGATTGAATGGATTATCCGGCGCTCTGTCGCCAACCGTTTCCTGGTCATGATGGGCGCACTGTTTCTCAGCATCTGGGGCACATGGACGATAATTAACACGCCGGTCGATGCGCTGCCTGACCTGTCAGATGTGCAGGTCATTATTAAAACCAGCTATCCCGGACAGGCCCCGCAGATTGTAGAAAACCAGGTCACCTATCCGCTTACCACCACCATGCTGTCCGTACCTGGCGCAAAAACCGTGCGTGGCTTTTCACAGTTCGGTGATTCGTATGTGTATGTCATTTTTGAAGACGGCACCGATCTGTACTGGGCCCGTTCGCGCGTGCTGGAATACCTGAATCAGGTTCAGGGCAAACTGCCTGCGGGTGTGAGCTCTGAAATCGGCCCGGACGCCACGGGAGTGGGCTGGATATTTGAATATGCCCTTGTCGATCGCAACGGAAAACACGACCTTTCAGAACTGCGCTCTCTGCAGGACTGGTTCCTGAAATTTGAGCTGAAAACCATCCCGAACGTGGCTGAGGTCGCTTCGGTTGGCGGCGTGGTGAAACAGTACCAGATTCAGGTCAATCCGGTAAAACTGTCCCAGTACGGTATCAGCCTGCCCGAAGTGAAACAGGCACTTGAATCGTCTAACCAGGAGGCCGGTGGCTCATCCGTTGAAATGGCCGAAGCGGAGTATATGGTCCGTGCCAGCGGTTATCTTCAGAGCATTGATGATTTTAATAACATCGTCCTGAAAACAGGTGAGAACGGCGTGCCGGTTTATCTGCGGGATGTTGCCCGCGTGCAGACCGGGCCCGAAATGAGGCGTGGTATTGCCGAGCTGAACGGCCAGGGAGAAGTCGCTGGCGGCGTGGTGATCCTGCGGTCGGGTAAAAATGCGCGCGACGTTATCACGGCAGTGAGGGATAAACTGGAGACGCTGAAGGCCAGCCTGCCGGAAGGCGTTGAAATCGTGACCACCTACGATCGCAGCCAGTTAATCGACCGGGCGATTGATAACCTCAGTTCCAAACTTCTGGAAGAGTTTATCGTGGTGGCCATCGTCTGTGCTCTGTTCCTGTGGCACGTACGTTCTGCCCTGGTGGCGATTATCTCTCTGCCGCTTGGCCTGTGTATCGCCTTTATCGTCATGCACTTCCAGGGACTGAACGCCAATATCATGTCGCTGGGAGGGATAGCGATTGCCGTCGGTGCGATGGTGGATGCCGCCATTGTGATGATTGAAAATGCGCACAAACGGCTTGAGGAGTGGGATCATCAGCATCCGGGTGAGCAGATTGACAACGCCACCCGCTGGAAGGTGATTACCGACGCCTCCGTGGAAGTGGGACCCGCGTTGTTCATTAGCCTGCTGATCATCACCCTGTCCTTTATTCCTATCTTTACCCTGGAAGGGCAGGAAGGTCGTCTGTTTGGCCCGCTGGCATTCACGAAAACGTACTCCATGGCGGGAGCGGCCGCACTGGCCATCATCGTCATTCCTATTCTGATGGGATTCTGGATCCGGGGGAAAATTCCTGCCGAGACAAGTAACCCCCTGAACCGGGTGCTGATCAAAGCGTATCATCCTTTGCTGCTGCGGGTCCTCCACTGGCCAAAAACAACCCTGCTGGTTGCGGCCTTGTCCATTTTCACGGTTATCTGGCCACTGAGTCAGGTGGGCGGTGAATTTCTGCCGAAGATTAACGAGGGCGATCTGCTGTATATGCCGTCGACCTTGCCTGGCGTCTCTCCGGCAGAAGCTGCAGCGCTCCTGCAGACAACAGACAAGTTAATCAAAAGCGTTCCTGAAGTGGCTTCTGTATTTGGCAAGACCGGTAAAGCAGAGACCGCAACGGATTCCGCGCCGCTCGAAATGGTGGAAACCACGATCCAGCTCAAACCTGAGGATCAGTGGCGTCCCGGCATGACAATTGACAAGATTATTGATGAACTCGACAGGACAGTCCGTTTACCGGGTCTGGCAAACCTCTGGGTGCCGCCTATCCGTAACCGTATTGATATGCTCTCAACCGGGATCAAAAGCCCGATAGGTATCAAAGTGTCCGGGACTGTTCTGTCCGATATCGACGCGACGGCGCAGAGTATCGAGGCGGTAGCCAAAACCGTGCCTGGCGTGGTGTCTGTCCTGGCTGAGCGACTTGAGGGCGGGCGCTACATCGATATCGATATCAACCGGGAGAAAGCCTCCCGCTACGGGATGACGGTAGGTGATGTCCAGCTGTTCGTCTCTTCAGCAATCGGAGGTGCTATGGTGGGTGAGACGGTTGAAGGGGTGGCCCGGTACCCTATTAACATTCGCTACCCGCAGGATTACCGGAACAGTCCGCAGGCGCTGAAACAGATGCCGATCCTGACCCCGATGAAGCAGCAGATCACGCTGGGCGATGTCGCGGATATTAACGTCGTTTCTGGACCAACCATGCTGAAAACCGAAAATGCCCGGCCAGCCAGCTGGATTTATGTTGATGCCCGCGGCAGGGACATGGTGTCGGTGGTTAACGACATTAAGACGGCCATCAGCGAGAAAGTGAAACTGAGACCGGGAACCAGTGTGGCATTCTCCGGACAGTTTGAACTGCTTGAGCATGCCAACAAGAAACTGAAGCTGATGGTGCCGATGACGGTGATGATCATTTTCATCCTGTTGTATCTGGCATTCCGCCGGGTTGACGAAGCCCTGCTGATCCTGATGAGCCTGCCGTTCGCCCTGGTTGGCGGAATATGGTTCCTGTACTGGCAGGGCTTCCATATGTCAGTGGCGACCGGAACCGGGTTTATCGCCCTGGCCGGGGTGGCAGCAGAGTTTGGCGTGGTCATGCTGATGTATCTGCGTCATGCCATTGAAGCGCACCCGGAATTGTCCCGTAAAGAGACGTTCACACCGGAAGGTCTTGATGAAGCCCTCTATCATGGTGCCGTACTGCGTGTCCGGCCGAAAGCCATGACCGTGGCGGTGATCATTGCGGGTCTGCTGCCAATACTCTGGGGAACCGGCGCAGGTTCAGAAGTCATGAGCCGTATTGCGGCACCCATGATTGGTGGGATGATCACGGCTCCGCTGCTGTCCCTGTTCATTATTCCTGCCGCCTACAAATTAATCTGGCTGCGCAGACATAAAAAAAGCGTGTCCTGAACCTGAAAGGGCACCCCCTGTGGGTGTCCTTCTTTACTGATTCACCCTGACGTCAGGGTTTATATCGATAATATACAGAGGTGAGTATGAAAAAAGTGGTTCTAATGGCGCTGGCTCTCGGCCTTTCACTACCCGCGATGGCGAGTGAAAAAGTGATTGATATGTACAAATCTGAAAACTGTGGCTGTTGTTCCCTGTGGGGCAAAGCGATGGAAAAAGACGGGTTCGAAGTACGAACTCACGTCATGAATGATCAGGCGCTGTCAGCCCTGAAAGAAAAGCATGCTGTTCCTGCAGGACTACGAAGTTGTCATACCGCGGTTGCCGGTAATTTGATCATTGAAGGCCATGTGCCTGCGACAACGATACATAAGGCAATGCAGTCTGGTTCGGGTATATACGGTCTCGCCACCCCCGGTATGCCAGCAGGAAGTCCTGGAATGGAGATGGGAGCCCGAAAAGAGGCTTACGATGTTATCGCATTCTCACCGGATGGAAGTAAAAAAGTCTTCCAGCGAATCGAATAGTCAGCGGAACGGCTGATAACGGGACGCCGGTAGCAGGCACTCCTGTGCCGGCGATATTCGTGGTAATCGCATCCATGACATACCCTGAAGACAGAAGATGCTTCGGTATGCATAAGGAGAGTTACTGTGAAAAATGACAATGCAGTGCAACACAACAACCAGACTGCTTCTGAGCAGACATTATCCCCGGACGAGGGCCACGTATTGCATAAGGTGAGAGATCCCGTGTGCGGGATGGTCATCCTGCCTGACAAGGCGCACAGCAGCATTCGATACCAGGACCATCAGCTTTATTTCTGCTCCGCCAGCTGTGAGAGCAAATTTAAAGCCCATCCCGATCATTATTTTACCGAAGATGCCAGTGAACATTCCCATCACCATCACCACGATCATCACGAAGTCAGCCCTGATCAGATAAAACAGCCTCACAACCAGGCGGAAAAAGAGAATTCTGAAGGTGTGTGGACATGTCCGATGCACCCGGAGATACGCCGCAGTGGTCCCGGAAGCTGTCCTGTCTGTGGAATGGCACTGGAGCCGCTCGTAGCTACGGCATCCACGGGGCCGAGTGATGAACTTCACGACATGACAAGACGCTTCTGGCTGGGGTTGTTGCTGGCGTTTCCGGTTCTGATACTCGAAATGGGATCTCATTTGTTTCCCGCCTTGAGGAATACAGTACCGCCACAGTACAACACATGGCTACAGCTGCTTCTGGCCTCTCCAGTCGTGTTGTGGTGTGGCTGGCCATTCTTCACCCGGGCCGGAATGTCGTTGCGTAACCGCTCCCTGAATATGTTTACCCTTGTTGCAATGGGGACCGGCGTAGCCTGGGTTTACAGCGTCATTGCAACCGTCTTTCCCTCCTGGTTTCCTGCATCGTTCAGAAACATGGATGGCCTGGTGGCCGTTTATTTTGAAGCCGCAGCAGTTATTACGGTGCTTGTTCTGCTGGGACAGGTTCTTGAGCTGCGGGCACGGGAACAAACCTCAGGTGCCATTACTGCGCTTTTGAACCTTGCCCCCAAAACCGCCAGGCGGCTGGATCATGACGGTCATGAAACGGATATTAATGCGGAAGATGTCCTACCTGGCGATAAGCTCCGCATCAGACCTGGAGAGAGTATTCCGGTCGACGGTACCGTGATCGAAGGCAAAACAACCGTTGATGAATCGATGGTGACTGGGGAGTCTATGCCGGTTACCAAAACGGAGGGCGACCCTGTCATTGGGGGGACGATTAATCAGACAGGTAGTCTTATCATCCGTGCTGAGAAAGTCGGTGATGAAACGATGCTCTCACGAATTGTTCAGATGGTCGCTGATGCACAGCGTTCGCGTGCCCCCATCCAGAGAATGGCTGACAGCGTTTCAGGCTGGTTTGTTCCTCTGGTGATACTTATCGCAGTTGTTGCTTTCGTGATCTGGTCTGTCTGGGGGCCTGAGCCCAGGATGGCGCACGGTCTCATTGCGGCTGTATCGGTCCTGATTATTGCCTGTCCCTGCGCGCTGGGGTTGGCCACGCCGATGTCGATAATGGTGGGAGTGGGCAAAGGAGCCCAGGCCGGGGTGTTAATCAAGAATGCCGAAGCCCTTGAGCGTCTTGAAAAAGTGGACACGCTGGTTGTCGACAAAACAGGCACGCTCACGGAAGGTTCGCCTACGGTGACAGGGATTATCAGTCTCAATCCGGGTGGGGAAACATTTCTTTTGCGTGTAACGGCCGCAGTGGAAAAAGGCTCGCAGCATCCGCTGGGTATGGCAGTAGTTAAAGCAGCGCAGGAAAAGGGAATCGCAATACCCGCAGTCACTCATTTCGATGCGCCGTCGGGTAAAGGTGTCTCAGGCGATGTCGAAGGTCAACGGGTTGTTATTAGTAATGAACTGGCTATGCAGGAAAACAGTATCGTTATTGATAATCAAAAGGCCGTTGCGGATACGTTGCGGATGGAAGGCTCTACCGTTATATATGTGGCCACAGACGGGGACCTTGCAGGTCTGATAGCTATCTCGGATCCCGTGAAAGCAACCACGCCGGATGCGCTTAAAGCTTTGCGTCAGGCGGGGATCCGCATTGTTATGCTCACCGGGGATAACCAGCTTACTGCTGAAGCAGTCGCACGGAAACTGGGAATAGATGAGGTTGAAGCCGGGATTCTGCCGGATGGCAAAAAAGCAGTAATAACCCGACTGAAAGCGTCTGGCCATGTGGTTGCGATGGCCGGAGACGGTGTGAATGATGCCCCGGCGCTGGCAGCGGCTGACGTGGGTATAGCCATGGGAACGGGTACAGATGTGGCAATTGAAAGTGCCGGTGTCACCCTTCTCAAAGGCGACCTGATGATGCTGAACAGGGCCCGTCATCTGTCAGAGATCACCATGAAAAATATCCGACAGAATCTGTTTTTTGCATTTATCTACAACGCACTTGGCGTGCCTGTGGCTGCAGGTCTGCTTTATCCTGTGTATGGAATACTGCTGTCGCCAGTTATTGCGGCGGCGGCCATGGCTCTTTCCTCCGTCAGCGTCATTGTGAATGCGTTGCGTCTGAAAAGTGTCAGGCTCGGGAAATAACACTGAGTGAAGGGTCTGTTACGAACAGAAGGAGTCCAGTATGAAAAGTACCACCTATGCGCTTATTGCTGTCGCCGCGATTGCGGCATTTGCCCTCCTGCGCGAACACTGGTCACATGTGGCAGGTTACTGGCCATATCTTTTATTGCTGGTCTGTCCGCTAATGCATCTTTTCCACGGCCACGGAGGGCATGGAGAGCATCAACATAACGGAAGTGAAAACGATAAAAAAAATTAATCTGGCAGACGGGACCGCGTCGCGGTCCCGTTATCAGTCCAGGTATCGTTCGTAGTCTCTGGCATGCGCAAAGGCATGCTGTTCGAGTTTGTTATCAGCGGGTGCCGCTGTCCGGAACGCCAGTGAGTTAACAGGATTGTTATTGATGACCAGCTCGTAATGCAGATGAGGACCGGATGAACGTCCGCTGTTACCGGATAACGCAATAGCGCCTCCCCGGGTAACCCTGGCCCCTTTAGTAACGAGTATTTTATTGAGGTGGAGATAGCGAGTTTTAACACCGGCTTTTCCCGTTACTTCAACAAAATATCCCATGGTACTGTTGTATTCGGCCCGGGTGATTTTTCCGTCGATGACGCTGACTATTTTCGTGTTCATGGGCATGGAATAATCAATGCCATTATGGGGACTCACTTTTCCCGATACCGGGTTAAGTCTTGCAGGATTGAAAGGCGAACTGAGTCTTGCTGTGGCCGGTAACGGATAATCGAGACTGCTTTTCCCGGAAGTATCGGAAAGGTTATAGAACTTTTTGTCTGATATACGATACGCCGTGTAATTAAATGAACCGGACGTAAATTTATAGGCCACTACACGTGATTTTCCCGCTTTCTTTTGCAGTACGAGTTTTAATGATTCATTTTTTTTCAAATGCCGCAGATTAAACCGGGAAGGCAAGGAGCGCTGAAGAGTAGCGATCTCGTTCGATTCCAGCCCCGAGCGGGTGGCTGAAAGGTAGGCATTTTCTTTTACGACATCGGTAGAATACATTTACTGGAATTCGCCGTTAGCATGAACACTGCGGCGTATGCTAGGGGTTTTCAGGAGGCGTGTCATCTGTCAGTTAATCGGGAGCACCGTTGATGGTCGTCATTTTTGTAACATATCTTGTTTCCCGTTTGCTCCTGAAGCTCTGGGAACTGTATGACCAGCCCGACGGTGATGATTAACGGGACTGAAACAGGTTACGGCAGAGCAATATGGGGCTCATGTCCTGCTACGTAACCCGTCAGTAAAGCCCTGCTGCGCACCTGACGCTAAGCACTAACCCGCCTGCAGTTACCTGGTCGAATACAGCCCGCGAAGCTTTCTTGCCTGCGTCTGATGTGCTTCCGCACCGGCATTATTGACCTGCTCATGCACGAGAGCGGCTTTTTCTCCGGCATTCAGTTCGTTAAAAGAAGAAGACGAGGTCTTTGAATTTGCATCACTGCCGGACAGCATTTTTTTATGTTCCTCAATCATTTTCTGATGCGCATAGGACGCGCTGTTGTTCATAAATGAATGAGCAACAATGGCCCTTTCATGTTCATTCATTTCAGAGAATGAGGGCGTGTTGTTTTTATTAACCCTGTCCGGTAAGTTTTCATGCGTCGAGGAGTTCACATGACTGACGGCTGAGGCATTATTAACAAATCGATGTGCTTCATGGGCAATATCACTGGACTGAGCAAAAGCTGCCCCACAAAATAAAGCTGTAAACGCAGTGGTCGTGATTAATATATTCATGTGTAATTACCTTCTGAGGTACATAAAAGATGTCCTTATGATCATATATAAAAATAATCAACCTGTGGGGAAGATGACGTAAATGTAATACAGCTATGTACATTACACGATTGTAATGAATTTGTTTCTTAAGGTGTGCTAGATTCATTTCATTGTAAGTGGATGAACCAGTAATTTAATTTAAATCGGTTCTCGAATTCTGTCAGTAACCATACTTTAAATAAGGGAATGCGCATGCTGTTGAAAACGTCTCGACGAACTTTCCTGAAGGGGTTAACCCTCTCTGGCGTAGCCGGAAGTCTTGGCGTATGGAGTTTCAATGCGCGTTCCAGTCTGAGCCTGCCAGTTGCCGCATCCCTGCAGGGTACTCAGTTTGACCTGACCATTGGTGAAACGGCCGTCAATATCACGGGCAGTGAGCGTCAGGCCAAAACAATCAATGGAGGCCTGCCGGGGCCCGTTCTTCGCTGGAAAGAAGGTGACACCATTACCCTGAAGGTCAAAAACCGTCTTAATGAACAGACGTCCATTCACTGGCACGGCATTATTCTTCCGGCCAATATGGATGGTGTTCCGGGGCTGAGTTTTATGGGCATAGAGCCTGATGATACCTACGTTTACACCTTTAAGGTTAAGCAGAACGGGACTTACTGGTACCACAGCCATTCCGGTCTGCAGGAACAGGAGGGGGTATACGGTGCCATTATCATCGATGCCAGGGAGCCAGAACCGTTTGCTTACGATCGTGAGCATGTGGTCATGTTGTCTGACTGGACCGATGAAAATCCTCACAGCCTGCTGAAAAAATTAAAAAAACAGTCGGATTACTACAATTTCAATAAACCAACCGTTGGCTCTTTTTTCCGCGACGTGAATACCAGGGGGCTGTCAGCCACCATTGCCGATCGGAAAATGTGGGCTGAAATGAAAATGAATCCGACTGACCTCGCGGATGTCAGTGGCTACACCTACACCTATCTCATGAACGGGCAGGCCCCGCTGAAAAACTGGACCGGACTGTTCCGTCCCGGTGAAAAGATACGCTTACGGTTTATCAACGGCTCGGCAATGACCTATTTCGATATCCGTATCCCCGGGCTGAAAATGACGGTCGTGGCTGCAGATGGCCAGTATGTAAACCCGGTTACCGTTGACGAATTCAGGATTGCCGTTGCCGAAACCTATGATGTCATTGTGGAGCCTCAGGGTGAGGCCTATACCATCTTCGCACAATCCATGGACAGGACCGGTTACGCTCGAGGGACACTGGCCACGAGAGAGGGGTTAAGTGCTGCCGTTCCCCCCCTCGATCCCCGTCCTCTGTTGACCATGGAAGATATGGGTATGGGGGGAATGGGACATGATATGGCAGGAATGGACCACAGCCAGATGGGAGGCATGGATAACAGCGGAGAGATGATGTCTATGGACGGTGCTGACCTTCCGGATAGCGGGACATCCTCCGCGCCCATGGATCACAGCAGCATGGCCGGTATGGATCATTCCCGGATGGCCGGAATGCCGGGTATGCAAAGTCATCCTGCGTCAGAAACGGATAACCCACTGGTTGATATGCAGGCGATGAGCGTCTCTCCGAAATTAAATGATCCGGGTATTGGTCTTCGAAATAACGGAAGAAAGGTTCTCACGTACGCGGATTTGAAAAGCCGCTTTGAGGATCCTGACGGACGTGAACCTGGCCGTACCATAGAACTGCATTTAACCGGCCACATGGAAAAGTTTGCCTGGTCATTTAACGGAATCAAGTTTTCAGATGCCGCACCGGTGCTGCTGAAATACGGTGAGCGGCTCAGGATCACGCTGATCAACGATACCATGATGACTCACCCCATTCACCTGCATGGTATGTGGAGCGATCTGGAAGATGAAAACGGTAATTTCATGGTTCGTAAACACACAATAGATGTTCCCCCTGGTACAAAACGCAGTTACAGAGTGACAGCAGATGCGCTTGGCCGCTGGGCGTATCACTGCCATTTGCTCTATCACATGGAAATGGGAATGTTTCGTGAAGTCCGGGTGGAGGAATGATGCGAATGAAGAGAAATTTGAAGGCCATACCTGTTCTGGTCGCCGGTTTGTTTACCTCACAGCTTTCTATTGCGGCGGGCTCCGTCTCTGCAGATCCCCACGCCGGGCACGACATGTCTGCCATGCAGATGCCAGCAGATGAGAATTTCACTGAGATGACGTCAATGGAGCCCATTGTAACTGAGAGCAGAACGCCAATTCCGCCTGTTACCGATGCCGACCGGAAGGCTGCATTCGGCAATTTACAGGGGCATGCGATTCACGACAGTGCGATTAATTATCTGGTTCTGCTGGATCAACTGGAATGGCAACGGTCGGATAACACCAACAATTTCAGCTGGAGTGTTAACAGCTGGATTGGAGGCGACACAGATCGGATTTGGCTAAAGAGTGAAGGTGAACGAAGCAATGGGGAAACGGAGGCGGCTGAAGCGCAGTTACTCTGGGGACATGCGGTTGGCCCATGGTGGGATTTGGTTGCGGGTGTCAGGCAGGATTTCAGACCTGCTTCTGCCCGGACCTGGGCTGCTGTCGGTTTTCAGGGGCTGGCACTCTATAATTTTGAGTCTGAAATTACGGGTTTTGTCAGTAATGGCGGAAAAGCAGCCCTTCGTCTGGGAGGAGAATACGACGTTTTACTGACTAACCGGCTCATACTCCAGCCATCCTATGAGGTGAATTTCTACAGTCAGGATGATGAATCGCGGGGTCGCGGCAGGGGACTGACTGACACAGAGCTGGGGCTCCGGCTGCGCTATGAAATACGCCGTGAGTTTGCACCCTATATAGGCGTTTCCTGGAATCAACTTTACGGGAAAACATCCGATATGGCGAAAAGAGAAGGTGAGAAAGACCATCAGGTAGTATTCCTGGCGGGAGCCAGAATCTGGTTTTAACGCACTGATATAAAACACTCAACTAAACAGGTAAATAAAATGTCGATTTTAAATAAAGCCATTCTTACAGGTGGCCTCGTTATGGGCGTTGCTTTCTCTGCTATGGCCCATCCGGAATTAAAAAGCTCTGTGCCACAGGCTGATTCAGCCGTAGCGGCCCCGGAAAAGATTCAGCTTAATTTCTCGGAAAATCTGACCGTGAAATTCTCAGGTGCAAAATTAACGATGACGGGTATGAAAGGCATGTCATCACATTCTCCGATGCCGGTCGCGGCAAAAGTGGCGCCAGGCGCTGACCCTAAATCGATGGTCATTATTCCGCGAGAGCCTTTACCCGCTGGCACTTATCGTGTTGACTGGCGCGCGGTTTCTTCAGATACGCACCCTATTACCGGTAATTACACCTTTACAGTGAAGTAATATTATGAACGACCTGATTATGATTGTTATTCGTTTTCTTCTTTATCTGGATTTGATGGTAATATTTGGATTGCCATTTTTTCAGATATATGGAATAAGCGGTGTCAGACATGAAACCTATAACCTGACTAATTTCAGGTCGTTTATAACCTTTGCTGTTGTTACAGGCATCATTCTTACTGGCATTAATATGCTCCTGGTATCTAATGCCATGAGTGGAGTAACTGACCTCAGAGAATTATCCATCCATGTTATCGAGATGGTGATAGAAGAAACTGATGTGGGTATTAGCTGGATTGTCAGGCTCTGTGCCCTGTTTACCACACTCGGTGCTTTGTTCCTTTACACTAATAAGAGAGTATTGTCCTGCCTGCTGATGACGATGAGTGGGGGCGTGGCGCTGGCTACACTTGCCTGGGGAGGACACGCCGTTATGCATGACGGTCTGCATTACTATCTCCATTTACTGAGCGATCTGACCCATCTCGGCGCTGCAGGTGCCTGGACAGGTGCTCTGGTTGCATTTGCTATCCTGCTGATGCGCAGAAACGAGCATAATGCACAGAGCGTCATTGTGATATCTGACTCCCTGGCAAAATTTGCCACGGCAGGAACGGTGATTGTTGTAGCCCTGATCCTGAGTGCGCTGGTCAACTATCTGTATATTGCTGAGGGTAACTTAACTCCCTTATTCAACAGTTCCTGGGGGAGGATATTGCTTGCCAAGACGGCTCTGTTTGTTCTGATGCTTCTTCTGGCTGCAGCAAACCGGTTTCACCTGGGTCCCCGGCTTGAAGTTATGGTCAGGGAAGGGAATTATGATCGCAGCGTTGCCCTGATGCGAAACAGCATCCTGACAGAATTCGTTGTTGCGATTATCATTCTGGGCGCCGTAGCGTGGCTCGGAATGCTTGCTCCGTCTCAGGTCAGCTAGGGGACAGCCAAAGCTCATGCGTGAGATTTTTACTTTCATATCAGCGAGTTGACCATGCAGCGTATTTTAATCGTTGAAGACGAACAAAAAACAGGTCGTTACCTGCAGCAGGGACTGGTTGAGGAAGGCTATCAGGCCGATCTCTTTAATAATGGCCGCGATGGTCTCGGGGCCGCGTCGAAGGGACAGTATGATTTGATAATACTGGACGTGATGCTGCCTTTCCTCGACGGGTGGCAAATCATCAGCGCACTGAGGGAGTCCGGGCACGAAGAACCGGTCCTGTTTTTAACCGCAAAGGACAACGTGCGGGACAAAGTGAAAGGACTGGAGCTTGGCGCAGATGACTACCTGATTAAGCCCTTTGATTTTACGGAGCTGGTTGCACGTGTAAGAACCCTACTGCGCCGGGCACGCTCGCAGGCCGCAACAGTCTGCACCATCGCCGATATGACCGTTGATATGGTGCGCCGGACCGTGATCCGTTCGGGGAAGAAGATCCATCTCACCGGTAAAGAATACGTTCTGCTTGAGTTGCTGCTGCAACGCACCGGAGAAGTGTTACCCAGGAGTCTTATCTCGTCCCTGGTCTGGAACATGAATTTTGACAGTGATACGAATGTGATTGATGTCGCCGTGAGACGTCTGAGAAGTAAAATTGATGATGACTTTGAGCCAAAACTGATCCATACCGTTCGCGGTGCCGGATATGTCCTGGAGATCAGAGAAGAGTGAGGTTCAAAATTTCCCTGACCACACGCCTGAGCCTGATTTTTTCTGCGGTGATGCTTACGGTATGGTGGTTATCAAGTTTTATCCTGATTAGCACCCTTAATGGCTATTTCGATAATCAGGACCGCGATTTTCTGACAGGTAAACTTCAGCTCACCGAAGAGTTTCTTAAAACAGAGACGTTCCGGAACAAAACGGATATTAAGTCATTATCAGAAAAAATAAACGATGCGATGGTAGGGCACAATGGTTTATTCATTTCTATAAAAAATATGGAAAATGAAAAAATTGTGGAACTGTATGCCAAAAATTCTGTTGTTCCAGCGGTTCTGCTTAATAAGTCGGGTGATATTCTCGACTATATGATCCAGACGGAAGAAAATAACACCGTGTACCGCAGTATCTCGCGGCGGGTTGCCGTGACGCCGGAACAGGGTAAAAGCAAACATTTCATCATTACGGTTGCCACGGATACTGGGTATCACACCCTGTTTATGGATAAGCTCAGTACCTGGCTGTTCTGGTTCAATATCGGTCTGGTCTTTATTTCTATTTTTCTGGGCTGGCTGACCACACGTATTGGTCTGAAACCGTTACGGGAAATGACCAGTCTGGCTTCCTCCATGACCGTACACAGCCTGGATCAGCGTCTTAATCCCGATCTGGCTCCGCCGGAAATCTCTGAGACCATGCAGGAGTTCAATAACATGTTCGATCGCCTGGAGGGGTCATTCCGGAAACTGTCAGATTTCTCGTCTGACATCGCGCATGAGCTGCGCACACCGGTCAGTAATCTGATGATGCAGACGCAGTTTGCACTGGCTAAGGAAAGGGATGTTTCGCATTACCGCGAAATTTTATTCGCTAACCTGGAAGAACTGAAAAGGTTGTCACGAATGACCAGTGACATGCTTTTTCTGGCACGTTCAGAGCATGGTCTGCTGCAGCTGGATAAACATGATGTGGACCTGGCCGCCGAACTGAATGAATTACGTGAGTTATTCGAGCCCCTGGCAGACGAAACAGGAAAGACAATCACGGTTGAAGGAGAGGGGGTTGTTGCCGGAGACAGCGATATGCTGCGTCGTGCTTTCAGTAACCTGCTTTCCAATGCAATCAAGTATTCTCCCGATAACACCTGTACAGCGATACACCTTGAGCGTGACAGTGACTGTGTGAACGTGATGATTACGAATACGATGTCTGGCCCGGTTCCCGCTAATCTGGAACGTTTGTTTGACCGGTTCTATCGCGCAGACTCATCAAGGGTTCACAACACGGAAGGCGCAGGGCTGGGATTATCAATTACAAGGTCGATCATTCATGCTCACGGCGGCGAGTTGTCAGCAGAACAGCAGGAGCGGGAAATTGTGTTCAAAGTGCGCCTGTTAATGGATTAATCCCGTTATTCAGGAGAAATATGGAAGGTGACAAAAATGTCATCATTCAGTCACGCGAGAAACAGAGGCGGTTTTTTATAATCATTCATAAATCAGGAGCGGCGAGATACTCAATCGCCTGGTTCCTGAAGTGATGAATAACCAGCCCTGAGATCAAATGCTTTCTCTGTTATAAGCCGTTGATTGTTTGGGGATGAAAACACCGGAGACCCAACCATGAAAAAGATCCTTGTATCATTTGCTGCCATTATGGCTGTCGCTTCAACCGCCGTGGCTGCAGAGACAATGAACATGCATGACCAGGTAAATAATGCCCAGGCACCTGCCCATCAGATGCAGTCAACCGCTGAAAAAAGCGCTATTCAAGGAGACAGCATGACAATGATGGATATGAGCGGGCACGATCAGGCTGCAATGTCCCATGAAATGATGCAAAACGGCAACGCTTCTGCCCACCAGGGCATGGCGGAAATGCATAAAAAAATGATGAAAGGAAAATCAGGAGCTACCAACGAAACAGCAAAGTCATTTTCTGAAATGAACGAACATGAAAAAGCCGCTGTTGTGCATGAGAAGGCGAATAATGGTCAGTCTTCCGTTGTTCATCAGCAGCAGGCTGAAAAGCATCGCAGCCAGATCACCCAGAATTAACCCGTAGCTCCACTTGTAAGACCCTCATTTGACGCCAAAGTCACTGGCTTACGCTCCCGACCGGGAGCGTTTTTTTTATAAAAAAATGAATAATAATGAAAGTTGCCATACACAATGTCTTTTTTGGTTATGCCTGCATGTTATTTAACATAAGATAGATTACACGAATCAAGCAATTGATTTGTATGCATTTTAATTTCTTGCCTGGTTATCTCCATGGTTCATGCCGCGCCATATCCTGAGACTGGCTGAGAATACGTATGACCGTAATCACCGAATGTGATGACACAAAGTAGATCATGTGTTGTTCCACCGGCAGCGAGCAGATATTGTCTCCCAGCTCTGAGCGATGCGTGCCGATGTCATGCATGGCCAGAACGTCAAACACCGCTGCTATTCGGCCGATATACGCATCCGCCTGAACAACCCCGAACTGCCGGAAGCTGTAGTCCCAGATTGCTTCCAGATCATCTTCTGCTTTGGGTGTCAGCTCAATCTCTTTCATTTGCCACCCTGGCTCTGACATTATTCAGGAATGCATCCTTGTTCCATGGTTTCGCCTCGCCGCTGCTGAGTCCTTCGGCCAGCAGATCGCGCAGTTCCTGAAGGCGTGATTCTGCCTGTTTCTCGCGCAGCAGACGCAGTGCGTCTCGCATGACTTCGCTCTGGGTACGGTAATCACCGGCCTTAACCAGGGAATCGATAAATTCACGCAGCTCATCACCCACGTCCACCGTCATCGTACGGGCCATACCCCCTCCTTTTCTTAATGTAAGATTTGTTCTTACATCATTATATCAGCTTACTCCCCTGCTTCCATCTCCGGCATCTTAGCAAAATAACCCAGCTGTAGTTTGGAGATCCGATTTAGCCAGAAACCGGATCTGCGCGGCGGGAAAACGGTATGAGATATGATAAGTAAACAAAACACATAAAATCATACTGTATGTGATATTCATTATTAATCATGAAATCATATCTGATATGATATTTACCAATTAAGTGTAAAATCATTTGAAGTTTGATTTTACATTTAACCGGACATTATCAGACGGAGCGTGCAGGATGGATGAGAAAGAAGTGACGTTTTCACTCAGCTATGAGCAGCTGACCCGGATAGCGGAAGAACGTATCCGGGAATGCGAGCTGGACAGCCAGGGCGTTAGATATATCAGCGAATCGAGTAAGGCCAGCACCCTGCTGGGATTCTGGTATGAACTGGCGCTTACTGGTGCGCCACTGAACAATTACGAACAAACCAAAGCGCTCATAGACGTCGATCATCAGCGTCTCAGAAAACTCATCTGGCCGGAGACGGATAAGCAATGACTCAGGCGCGCCGACCATCGCCGCTGCAGCGGCGGGTGCTGATTGTGCTGGCCGCCCTCGATGCGAAACGTCCGGGGCCGGTGGCCACGCGGGATATTGAGCGGGTGCTGGAGCAGGGCGGGGACGCCCCGGTGTACGGGCCGAACCTGCGCGCCTCCTGCCGGCGCATGGAAGCCGCGGGCTGGCTTCGCACCCTACGCGCGCCTAACCAGCAGCTGGCCGTCGAGCTGACCGGGACCGGACGCGATGTAGCGGAACCGCTTTATCAGGCAGCCCGAGATGACGAAATCTCCCGCCAGCGCCAGTTGAAGGTGCACAGTCTGCCCCTGCGCCAGTCGGAAACAGGTGAGGCGATGGAGGTTCTTCTCGGTGACAGCCTTCATCGTATCCGTCAGGCAGTCTACGTGATCCGCCTCGACGGCTCCACCTGTCTGCAAGTGACGAATGCAGGTGGAATACGTCAGATAATGGAAGGCGATCCCCTACAGGTGGCTGACTGGTATCAGGCCTGTTATGACGCGGGTCTTCCGGTACATATCCAGATTAACGAGAGCCAGGATTAACCTGGCAGAAACCCTTCCTGCACACCGTCTTTGAATGACGTGAATGCAGACTGTCGCACCACAAATGGAGTGGGTGTTTCATGTCAGAAATGAACATAATTAAAGCCAGCGTCAGCTATCAGGCCACCGTCGACTCTGTCATCTGGAAGGGATACGATGCCCTGACCCGCGAATATAGCCTGAAAGACACGGTGGATGTAGAGATCCCCGCCGGTAGCCATCCTCATTACGCCCTGGTGCTGATTGCTGACAGTATCAGTAAACAGCATCAGATGGAGATCAGCGGAAAACTGATTTCCCCGGTTCCTGGATCTGACGCCCGCGCAAGGTTACAGGACGGCCGGATTCAGATGGGGACTCACGAAATTATGGTCAGGGGTTATATGACGCTGAAAATCAAGTTCAGTGAGAATGAAGCCTGGCTGAACTCACTGGCAGCCTCCACAATGAGCGGAAAGAACGTCCTGCAACTGAAGGCCAGAAAATACCATTCCATCATGTTCAGGAAGTATTGCTCATGACAGAACATTCACCCTTTCCGCACAGAGTTGTCTGTGTGACACAGAGCCTGGCAGATTTCGGCCTGAAAGCCGGTGATAACGGCAAACTGGTACGTCTTGACGGTAGCCGTATCAAAACTCACGCGGCATTCAGGGACTGGCTCTACAGACTCAGACCGGGTGAACGCCTGCCTCGCGGCCGCTATTTTCGCAATAAAACCCCCGGGCGCCCGTGGCTGATGATGGATGAGCTTCACATGATGCTGAAGCCAATTAAACCGTGAAGGACCCTGAAGAGTGAAACTGACACAGAGCCGGATAGATAGCCTGATTGACACCCTGAATGACCTGATTTGCGATGAAAGAAGTCTGACACGGGAACACCGCGAGAATATGGTCAGGACGGTTGCAATACTCGGAGGACTGGGGGAGCGTCAGCGGCTGATCGCAGCTGAAGATGAAGCCCTGGAAGTAGCGGGTTCAGGAAAAAAGGCAGAGAAGGCCAAAAAACCGCGTGAACCGAATGCCGTCTTTCCCCGCACCGGGAAACCCTGGCAACAGGACGACCTCGAACTTATCCATTCAATAGTCGATGACATCCCGGATGATGAGATTGATAAGCACATTCTGTGGCTGTCCGGACAACAAGGACGAACACCCTATGCCATTGCCCTGAAGATTGTTGGTGAAGGACGACTGAATGAAGAATGGGCGAAAACCTGGAAAGCGGCAGCCAAAAAACTGCGTGAGGAATATGCCCTCACTAACGGTGGAGAGCCGTCACAAGGAACATAATGTTAATACTGAAAATACCCCTGATATACAATGTAACGTACTGAATAAATGATAAATTTAGCATAAATCTTTTCCCTGATGTGCCGATAATTAAAGGGTCAGGAAGGAAGGGTTATGAACGATTTTCATATTTTAAGTCTTTGTATTCAGAATAAGGATGTGGCAGGCGCCATGCGTGTGCTGCGGGATAAATCGGAGTTTGCTGCACGCAAAATTCTGGAGAAATTAAAGGTTCGCGTGACGTCTCAGACGGGCAGGGCATTCTGGCATCATGTCCAGGACTGGCTGCTGATGGCGTGCCGGCAGGAGAATACACCGAATGAATCAGTCCGTTCCCGGCCTTCTTCACCACCTTCAGACACCCGGCCAGCTCAGTCCGGCCGCCCTGGATATGGTCAAGCTTCTGGCGCTCCTGACCATGCTGATCGACCACATCAATACGGTGTTTATGACCCCAGCTCAGCCGGTGATGTATGCGCTTGGCCGGATGGCATTCCCCCTGTTCACGCTTATCTGGGCGATGAACGTGCGGCGCGCACCAGAACGTCTTCAGGTGAGAGCAAACCGTCTGTGGATATGGGCCATCATCACCCAGCCCGTCTTCAGCCTGGTCTTTGCCGGCCATCAGCCGTGGTGGGCACTGAACATTCTCTTCGTGTTCGCCGGCGTCACGCAGCTGCTCGCCCTGCAGTACCGGTTCGGCAGAAAGGGAAGTCTTGCCGGTGCTCTGCTGCTGGCCATCATGATCTGGCCGCTGAGTCCGGCCAGTTACGGTCTGGCGGGTGTTGCGCTGGCCACCGGCATGGTAATCACCACCGGCGGACAAAAACCTGGCGTGCAGCTCACGGGAATTATCGTGTCCGTCCTGGCGCTGTGTTGCCTGAACGGATTATCGCATCTGCTGAGTCTGCCGGCAGACACGCTGTTGTTCGCCACTCTTCCCACACTCGTTTTTCCCCTGATGGCCCTGTCCCTGAGCATTCATCTGTGTCCGGAAGGCTACCCGCGCTTCATGCCACGACATTTCTTCTACATTGCCTATATCGGCCATCTTCTGGTGCTGCTCCTCCTGATGCACCTCTGGTGAGAGAGCCACAGTTTCGGGGCGTCAGTGCGCCCCGGGAACCCCTCGCCCCCGCTCCAGTAAATCAATGGCCAGCTGAAGATAAAGGACCTGGTCCGGCTCCCATTTCCCGCTTTCGGCAATCCCATTTCGCAGCACAGCAACAATATTTTCACTGGTGGAATCGTGTCCGGCCTCAACAAGTGAAAACACAATACTGCCCACGACCTGGCACATCTCATCATGCTGGCGTAAGAACACTTCTGAATAGTCCATCCTGCTATCTCCACGGCGAGTCAGTTCAACATAATGATACATGGCCATTATGCCGCGTAGCGGCATAGAGACGCCAGCCGGAGCGGAATTGTATGCAGTGGGTGGGTGGCGTCGTGGCCGGCGTAAGCCGTTACTGGGGTCCGCTTGGAAAACGGAATCTATGGTCACTCCCGTTTTTGCAACACCGATTTTGACGACAAGTTGGCTTGCTTGAATCTATCCGGCGTCTGAATGGGATTTTATTCCCGCGCCTTGATGAGTTCCGCGCCTGATGAACCTCCAGAAAATATACGGCTTCAATGAGCCTTTCCGTTTTACAGGTTCCTCAACAGGCCGGTGGGCCGTTAGTATCATCAATATCAGTATTCGCAAAACCAGATCAGTAATTCTTTAAACCGGTGTATTTCTGCCGTTATGCTACATAAGTTTGCTGTCGTGCCGTTAGGGCCCAGGCTATTCTGGCCAGCTTGTTTGCCAGAGCACAAGTGACGACAAAGTTGCTTTTCCGGCACAGTAAATCCCTGACCCAATCGGCCAATTTGCCAGACTGGTGTTCCAGTTTTTGTATGAATACCCTGGCACACTGAACCAACAAAGTTCGGATCTTTTTATTACCTCGCTTACTAATTCCCAGCAATGTCGTCCTACCTCCCGTGCTGTACTGCCGAGGTACAAGCCCTGTTGCCGCCGCAAAGTCACGGCTGCTGGCGTACTGCTTCCCGTCGCCAATCTCAGTTGAAATAGTACTCGCTGTCAGTGTTCCGACGCAGGGAATGCTCAGCAAGCGCTGTCCAACCTCATCTTCGTCCAACTTTCGTTTCAACTGGGATTCCAAATCTTTAATCTGCTCAACAAGATAGTGATAATGCTGTTGTAATTTCAGCAATAACTGGCTGAGGTAAAGAGGCAAACTATTATCCTCAAGAATGGTACTCAGTCGGCTAATAACGGCAGCTCCTCGGGGAACGCTAATGCCAAATTCCAGCAGAAAAGCATGCATTTGATTGGTTGTTTTTACCTTATCCTGAACCAGGGATTCACGGACACGATGCAGAGCCCGCATTGCCTGCTGAGATTCCGTTCTGGGCTGCACAAAACGCATAGACGGACGCGATGCAGCTTCACAAATAGCTTCGGCGTCGACAAAGTCGTTTTTATTGCTTTTAACGAACGGGCGGACAAATTGTGGTGATATCAGCTTTGGGGAATGCCCCAACTCTTCCAACTTGCGTGCCATAAAGTGAGAACCGCCACAGGCTTCCATTGCGATGGTTGTAGCGGGGCATGTCGCCAAAAATTCGATCAACTTTGGCCGGGTAAATTTTTTACGGTAAACAGCCTTCCCGCGACGATCCTGGCAATGAATATGGAAAGAGTTTTTACCCAGATCGATACCAATGAGCGCAATGTTTTCCATGATAGTTCTCCGAATGAAAGCCTGTCCTCAGCATAGTACCGGGAAGGAGGGAGTGACCATCTCATTAATTATCCCACGCTAAGACTGCTTTTTGTACAATTCGGTATCGACTGAGCGTAATGGTCGATATTTTCCGGACTCCAGCTTAAGATTATTACGCCAGACGTAATCGCCACTCAGATTGATATGTTCCCAGCCCAGTGGAGAAAGATGAGTTTGGACGTCCCTCCGCACTGAACGAAGAACAGCAGCGGGCAGTGATTGCACGTATTGATTCCGGAATTAGTATCAGCGCCATCGCTCGCGAGTTCAGCACCACAAGACAAACCGTTCTCAGGGTGAAAGCAGCACATTTAGCACCTGATAAACCGCCCTCTCGTCCTGCTTGATTTGGTTAACCTGTTCAAGGGGAATTCTGATTATCCTCTTTTGTTAAATATCCGAATGCGTTGCGTTTGATAAAAAATAATATTTCCACTATTCTGGAAATATAGAATATTTGCAACGAAGGTATATAATGGATATCGAATCGGCTGCATCCGCACTAAAAGAACTCGGTCATCAGACTCGGCTGGCAATCTATAAACAACTCGTCAAAGCCGGGTCAACAGGGATGTCAGTAGGTGAACTACAGAAAAGAATTGAGATCCCTGCATCTACGCTAAGTCATCACCTGTCAGCTCTGATGTCCGTCGGCCTGATTAAGCAGGAAAGACAGGGTAGAACGCTTTTCTGCCATTCTCGCTACGAGAAACTAGAAGAACTCATGGCTTTCTTGATTGAGGAGTGCTGTGCTGGCGTATCTTGCCCTCGTTTTGAGGAAAACCTGACTCAAGGGAATAGCAAATGAATGAATTGAAAAACATTACACCTGATTTATTTGAATCTTCTATTAGCGAGGAACGCCTCGGTATTCCTGCAGTTCCCCATCCTCCTCGTATCCTGATGCTGTACGGTTCTGTACGCGAACGCTCCTACAGCCGACTGGCAACGGAAGAAGCGGCAAGGTTACTGACCGCCATGGGCGCAGAAGTGCGGATCTTCAATCCTTCTGGCTTGCCTCTTCCTGATGATGCGCCTGACTCGCATCCTAAAGTCATGGAACTGCGCGAGCTGGTTCGTTGGTCCGAAGGGATGGTGTGGTGCTCGCCTGAACGCCATGGTGCGATGACCGGTATCATGAAGGCCCAGATTGACTGGATACCACTATCGGAAGGCGCTGTACGCCCTTCTCAGGGTAAGACGCTGGCCGTTATGCAGGTCTGCGGTGGATCTCAGTCTTTCAATGCCGTAAACCAGATGCGTATTCTTGGCCGATGGATGCGGATGATCACCATCCCGAATCAGTCCTCTGTGGCAAAAGCCTGGCAGGAGTTTGATGAAGATGGGCGAATGAAACCGTCGTCTTATTACGACCGCATCGTGGATGTAATGGAGGAACTGGTGAAATTTACTCTGCTGACCCGAGGTAACTCAGCCTATCTCGTTGATCGCTACAGTGAACGAAAAGAGTCGGCAGAAGAACTTTCCCGGCGGGTTAATCAGAGCAAAATTTGAGGGCTGGTATGAGTGATGTAACGGCATTCAACAACTGCATGAGCGTGTTCTGGCGGCAACATGAAGCCGAACTCTCTCGCTTTCTGACATCGAAGACAGGTGATAGCGAAAAGGCAGCCGACCTTCTGCAAGAGCTATTCCTGCGTGCCCGCGCTCATTCAGACAGTTTCTGCGAGATGGAGAATCCACGAGCCTGGCTGTATCGGGCGGCGAGGAACCTGCTGATTGATGAGTACCGCACCACCAGGGAGTTCGTTGAGCTGGAAGAAGATGCCCCATTCACAGACGCATCCCCTGATGCCATCTCAACGCTGGATATATGCCTGCCTGAAACATTACAGGCTTTGTCCGAAGATGAGCGGTGGCTGATTGAAGAGTCCGATCTTAACCGGCGTCCTCAGCAGTCCCTGGCCGATGAACTGGGTATTACGCTTACCGCGTTTAAATCCCGTCTGCTGCCACAAAAAAATGAACTAATCGCGCATCTTTTTCCCACCACCTTCGTTTACCTCAGTGTAAAGCCAAATGGCTAAACACTGAGGTAAACAATCCATGTCAAAAATTGAGATCTTTGAAGCTGCAGGGTGCTGCGCAACCAGTAGCGTTGTGGTCAGCGACGAAGCCGTCAAATGGAACGCCAGCGCCGAATGGGCGAAAAAGAATAGCGTTGATATTCAGCGCTACAGCCTTGCGAAAAACCCGCAGCAGTTCCTGAATACCCCTGTCATCAAAGAGTTTCTGAACACATCAGGGATGGAGTCCCTGCCTGTCACCTTGCTCGATGGAAAACTCGTGATGGAAGGCAAACTCCCGACTCGTGAAGATATCGCCCGTTGGGCAGGTATTCCGCTTACTCAGGACTGGAGTGAAGACAGCACACAACCACGCTGCTGCTGCATTCCACGTATGCCTTAATTCCAGAGGAGCTAACACTGATGAATATGCCATTTTTAAAAGACATTCCCCCATTCATCTTCTTCACCGGTAAAGGTGGGGTGGGTAAAACATCCCTGGCCTGTGCTACTGCGGTATGGCTGGCTGACCAGGGCAAGAGAACGCTTCTGGTGAGTACCGATCCGGCTTCCAATGTCGGCCAGGTATTTAGCCAGACTATCGGCCACCGAATCACAGGTATCAGCACCGTTGAAAATCTTGCCGCGATGGAAGTTGATCCAATGGCTGCTGCACAGGCTTACCGCGACCGTGTGCTCGACCCCGTTCGTGAGCTAATGCCAGCTGATGTGGTCAAGAGCATTGAAGAACAGCTCTCAGGTTCATGCACCACGGAAATCGCAGCATTTGATGAGTTTACTGGTCTTCTTACCAATCATGAGTTGCGGGAAAAGTATGACCATATCGTATTTGATACTGCGCCAACCGGTCATACCATCCGTATGCTTGAGTTGCCAGGGGCCTGGAGTGGTTATCTCGAAGCGAACCCTGATGCCGCCGCTAACCTCGGGCCGCTAGTGGGTCTGGAGAAACAACAACACCAGTACTCAGACGCGGTTAAGGCGCTCGCTAATGCTGCACTCACGCGCCTGGTTCTGGTTGCCCGCGCCCAGGCTTCGACACTGAAAGAGGTTTCCCATACGCATGATGAGCTGTCTGCTATCGGTTTGCAGCATCAGCACCTTGCCATTAATGGTGTGTTGCCGCCATTTGTGGGAGAAAATGATCCGCTGGCACATAGTATTTTGGCTCGGGAGGAAAAAGCGCTACTTGCTATGCCAGAGAATCTGGCGAACCTTCCCCGCTCGCAGCTGTATCTCAAGCCATTTAATCTGGTCGGTCTCGAAGCCTTGCGTGAGTTATTTACAGAGAGCGAAGCCTCGATGTCTCTCCCAACTACCACGCTGAACACTCTGGATTTACCGAAACTTGCCTCGCTGGTGGATGAACTGAGCCAGACGGGCAAAGGGCTGGTCATGACGATGGGTAAAGGCGGTGTGGGTAAAACGACCGTGGCGGCATCGGTGGCGGTATCTCTGGCAAAACGCGGTCATAAAGTCCATCTGACCACGTCAGATCCGGCAGCACATCTGTCTTATACGCTGGATGGCTCGCTACCAAACCTTCAGGTCAGCCGTATTGACCCGAAAGTAGAGACAGAACGCTATCGTCGCTTTGTTCTGGAAAATCAGGGGAAAGGGTTAGATGCTGAAGGGCTGGCGGTGCTGGAGGAAGATCTCCGCTCACCATGTACTGAGGAGATCGCCGTCTTCCAGGCATTCTCGCGGATCATCAAAGAGGCAGACGATCATTTTGTCATTATGGACACAGCGCCAACAGGTCACACGCTTCTGCTACTGGATGCAACAGGAGCCTATCACCGGGAAATGGTGCGCCAGATGGGGCAAACTCATGACCATGTGTTGACGCCAATGATGCAATTGCAGGACCCGGAGAAGACGAAGGTGATTATCGTGACGCTTGCCGAAACGACACCTGTACTGGAAGCAGCCAACCTGCAGCAGGATTTGCGTCGGGCTGAAATTGAACCATGGGCATGGGTAATCAATAGCAGTCTGGCTGCTGCGAAACCGTCCTCACCGTTCCTGGTAACCCGAGCCAGTCGCGAACTGCCGCTGATAAATGACGTTACAGAGCAGTTTGCAAAGCGTATTGCATTAACACCACTGCAGAACGAAGAACCAGTGGGTGCGACTCTGCTGGCAAAAATGGCAGGCTAATAGATGGGGCTGCGGCCCCATCTTCTGTAGCCAAACTTTTGCTTATACAGATTATAAGTTTAAGTGCTTAACCTGCTGTCGCGAATTCCGGTAGTTTGTAAAACACCATTACTGGAGCAATTCGATGCACATTATCAAAGCTGAAGAACAGCACATTACCGCGATATGCAATATCTATGCTCACCATGTTCTACATGGTACAGGTAGCTTTGAAACCGAACCTCCTGATACGCAGGAAATGCTTAACCGACTGAGGAGCATTCAGTCTCGGGGATTCCCATGGTATGTCGCCCTGCAGGGCGATACGATCATTGGCTACTGTTATATTTCCCGTTACCGCGAACGCCATGCTTATCGGTTCACGGTTGAAAATTCGATATATATTGATCCGGCTTATCAGCGCCAGGGCGTCGGAAAAGCACTGCTCGATCATGCATTAAAATGGGCCGAATTTCAGGGATATCGTCAGATGATTGCTGTTGTGGGTGACAGCGCTAACGTTGCTTCTGTTGCGCTGCATATCCGCGCAGGATTTACTGAAATAGGCACATTAAAGGACATTGGTTTCAAACATGGTCGCTGGCTTGACACGGTTTTGCTGCAAATGAAACTTGGTGAAGGGAATAGTACTCTGCCAGAAGGTTCAGATCCTATGCCTTGAGGCAGGAATAAGGGGGCGTCTGCCCCCTTTATGTTTATTTCAATCGCTTACCTGTTTCATCAACGACTTTCTCGCCGTCTTCCTTAGCAAATGCGCCTTTTTGCGCATCCGGAAGAATATCCAGTACCACTTCGGAAGGGCGGCAAAGGCGCGTTCCCAACGGTGTCACCACAATCGGGCGGTTAATCAGGATCGGATGCTGAAGCATAAAATCGATTAACTGATCGTCAGTAAACTTATCTTCGGCAAGCCCCAGCTCTTCATAAGGTTCGACATTTTTACGCAGCAGCGCCCGTACTGTAATCCCCATATCTGCGATAAGTTTGACCAGTTCATCGCGTGACGGTGGATTTTCAAGGTAATGAATAACGGTCGGTTCATTACCGCTGTTGCGGATCATCTCCAGCGTATTACGTGACGTGCCGCAGGCCGGGTTGTGATAAATGGTGATGTTGCTCATATCAGTATCTCATTACAAAGTGAAAGAGAGACGTAGCGCCAGCGCTGCCAGCGTTACAAACAGCACAGGCAGAGTCATGACGATCCCGGTGCGGAAATAGTATCCCCAGGTGATGGTCATATTCTTCTGTGAAAGGACATGCAGCCAGAGCAGCGTTGCCAGGCTACCAATAGGTGTAATTTTCGGGCCCAGATCGCAGCCAATCACGTTGGCGTAGATCATCGCCTCTTTAATAACGCCAGTTGCAGTGCTTCCATCAATAGAAAGAGCGCCAACCAGCACGGTAGGCATGTTGTTCATGATGGAAGACAGGAAAGCCGTCAGGAAGCCAGTACCCAGCGTCGCAGCCCAGAGTCCTTTATCCGCCAGTACGTTCAGCACACCTGAAAGGTATTCGGTTAGCCCGGCGTTGCGCAGACCGTAGACCACCAGGTACATCCCCAATGAGAAGATGACGATCTGCCATGGCGCACCGCGCAGCACTTTGCCAGTGTTAATGGCATGGCCTCGTTTAGCTACTGCAAACAGGATCACAGCTCCAACAGCCGCAATCGCGCTAACGGGAATGCCGAGCGGCTCGAGGACAAAGAACCCAACCAGCAGAAGAATTAAAACTATCCAGCCGGTTTTGAAAGTTGCCAGATCTTTAATCGCCTTTGCCGGTGCTTTCAGGAGAGCCAGATCGTAAGTCGGTGGAATATCTTTGCGGAAGAACAGATGCAGCATCACCAGCGTGGCGATAATAGCGGCAATATCCACCGGCACCATTACCGACGCATACTCAGTGAAGCCCAGTCCAAAGAAGTCCGCCGAGACTATATTCACCAGGTTCGACACGATAAGCGGCAGGCTGGCCGTATCGGCAATAAAACCGGCAGCCATGACGAATGCCAGCGTGGTGCCTTTGCTGAACCCTAGTGCCAGCAGCATGGCGATGACTATCGGCGTTAGAATAAGTGCCGCACCATCGTTGGCGAACAGTGCCGCCACCGCCGCACCGAGCAGAACAATATACGTAAAGAGCAAACGTCCACGACCGTTACCCCAGCGGGAAACGTGCAGCGCTGCCCATTCGAAAAAACCGGACTCATCAAGCAGCAGGCTGATAATAATTACGGCAATAAAGGTCGCCGTCGCGTTCCAGACGATATTCCACACCACCGGAATATCTCCCACATGCACAACGCCAGATATCAGAGCCAGTCCCGCGCCCAGCATTGCACTCCAGCCGATCCCTAATCCCTTCGGTTGCCAGATAACCAAAACAATGGTCAGGACAAAAATAGCGCCTGCCAGTAACATAAAACCTCCTGACAGGGCGACTTTGTCGCCCTGTATATGCCAAAAAATTAACTCATCAACTCTCTGAGCTTTTCAATACCGGCGGGCTCTGACGCCAGCACCGGAACAAGCGCTATACGGTCAGCGTGCTGATTCTTAACAGCCTCAATCTGAGGCAGTTCCTGATGAGCACGCTGGCAAAGCAACGAAGAACGCGTATCCGCAATGGAAAGGCTGTTATTGATAATCCAGCCCCAGGGATGAATCCCCGCTCTTTCAAGGTCAGCCTGCAGGTTTGCCGCTTCCAGCACTGGTGTTGTTTCAGGCAGGGTGACCAACAGGACTTTGGTTCGCTCCGAGTCCTGAAGCTGCATCATCGGAGTGGTAAAATGACCTTTATCCCCCATCTTCTTAGCAATTTCGCGGTGATACGCCCCGGTAGCATCCAGCAACAACAGCGTGTGCCCGGTAGGTGCCGTATCCATGACCACAAACCGTTTGCCTGCTTCACGGATTACGCGTGAGAACGCCTGGAACACCGCAATCTCTTCTGTGCAAGGAGAACGTAAATCCTCTTCAAGCAGTCGTTTCCCGGCATCGTCCAGATCTCTTCCTTTGGTCTCAAGGACATGCTGACGATAGCGTTCGGTCTCCTCGTGAGGATCAATTCTGCTGACCTGCAGGTTGTTGAGACTACCGTTGAGGGTGGTACTGAGGTGGGCCGCAGGATCAGAAGTGGTGAGATGCACATCAAACCCCATGTCGGCCAGCCTGACGGCGATTGCCGCAGCCATCGTGGTTTTCCCGACACCACCTTTACCCATCAGCATAATCAACCCATGTTCATTACGGGCAATGTCATCGGCCAGAGTAGATAACGACGGGATGTCTGGTTTTTGCGGCGGCTGCTCTTCAGGGATAGACATCAATTCAGGCCGGGAGGCGAGTAGTCCCTTCAGTGCCGACATACCCACCATATTCACCGGTTGCAGGAATAAGGTATCCGTTGGCAGACCGGACAGACCTTCCGGAAGATTTTCCAGCGCGTCCTGCTCCCGACGCCAAATTGCCGCTGCCAGTGTGTCGTTCATGGCCTCGGTTTCGGGCAGCACACCATTGATGACCAGATACTGGTTTTTAAGGCCTATTGCGGCAAGCTCTTCATGCGTGCGGGCAACTTCCTGCAAGGTTGATTTTTGCAGTCGCGCAACCAGAACCAACCGGGTACGCTCCGGGTCAGACAATGCTTCAACGGCGTGAGCATACTGTTCACGCTGCTTTTCCAGTCCCGCCATCGGACCGAGGCAAGAAGCGCCATCCGGATTACTTTCAATAAAGCTGCTCCAGGCGCCCGGGAGCTGGAGAAGGCGAATGGTGTGACCGGTTGGCGCGGTATCAAAGATGATGTGGTCAAAACGATTCAGCAGGGAGGGATCAGTCAGTAAACCAGTGAACTCATCAAATGCAGCAATCTCTGTGGTACAGGCGCCTGAGAGTTGCTCGGTGATGCTATTAACGACCTCATCAGGCAGCAGCCCTTTAATAGGATCAACAATTCTGGCCCGGTATTGTTGTGCCGCAGCTTGTGGGTCAATCTCCAGAGCCGACAAGCCAGGTACGGCAGCGACTGGCAGAATAGTATTGCCAATTGTCTGGTCAAAGACCTGGCCTACGTTTGAAGCCGGGTCAGTACTCACGAGCAAAACGCGTTTGCCCAGTTCTGCCAGGCGGATAGCCGTAGCACAGGAAATAGAGGTTTTACCGACACCACCTTTACCGGTAAAAAACAGGTAAGGCGGGATATTGTGTAAAAAATTCATATGTCCTCCTGACATATTCAGCAACAGGAAGTCTTACCACCACAGCAACTTGTTGGTGCTAAGCCCACTTTCTCCAGCGGTATGCCGAACCAGCGAGCCAGTTCAGTACGTTTCGGGTAACGCCCGGCCATCACCGTTTCTCCGTCCAGCAGCAGCAATGGAAGACCTTCAGCACCTGATACCTCAAGGAATGCTTTCGCTTTCTCGCTCTGTACAAAGTTCATGGGTTGCTGTGCCAGGTTATAGCGGTCAACCTGAACACCGCGCTGTTTCAGCCATTGCACATCTGCGGAAAAATCAATCAGAACCTGATCGACATCTGAACCACAAACACCGGTACTGCAGCACATTACCGGGTCGAACACCGTTAGCGTTTTCATTCTCAATACCTCACATTCGTAAAATCATATATGTATAAGCAAATTTTTTAGATACAGGCAGCTTTACCGCTACCAGAGCAGTTAGCTGATGCCAGCTTGTGGGCGATGGCCTGAACGCCGTCTTGTTGGCTTAACCAGGCTTGCTCGATAATCTGCGCGGCCCATGAGGGGATATGCGGCGATAAGCGGTAGTTAACCCATTTTCCCTGCTTGCGATCCAGCAAAATTCCGCTTTCCCGCAGCATTGCCAGATGGCGGGATATTTTAGGTTGTGACTGCTCCAGTGCAGTACACAAATCACATACGCACAGTTCCCCCATCTCTCTGAGCAAGAGAACGATACCCAGACGGGTTTCATCAGACAGGTTTTTGAAGAGTTGTATGGATGATAATTGCGGCATAAGCCCTCCTGCTTTTATCTGGCAGTGTCTCTCTGCGGCAGCAGAATGTCAAAAATATATTTGAATTTCCATATATAAAAACGAGTGGTCGTACTAAATGAAAGCCTGTTAGCAAGGTTGTTTACTTACCAATACGGTTGAGTTCCTGCTGAAGAGACATACGATCCAGTTTATGCAGCGGCAGGTTCATAAAAATTCGAATCCGGTTGCTAATTTCTTTGTATATCCGGCTGAATTCTTGCAACTTCTGCTCTTCAGTTCCTTTAAACAAGGCCGGATCGGAAAATCCCCAATGGGCAGTAATCGGTTGCCCTGGCCAGGCCGGACAAGACTCGCCTGCTGCCTGATCGCAGACAGTGAAAATGAAGTCCATTTTGGGAGCATTGGCATCTGCAAATAAGTACCAACTTTTACTGGATAGCGTTGAGGTATCTATGTGATGTCGCTGCAAGAAAAGTGTCGTCATCGGATGCAGCTCTCCCCGAGGGTGAGTGCCAGCGCTGTAAGCTTTAAAATTGCCTTGCCCTATCTGATTCATGAGCACTTCAGCCATGATGCTTCTTGTTGAGTTACCTGTACAAAGAAACAGCACGTTGAATGGTTGATTTTGCATCTCAATCTCCTGCCGGACAGCTTGTCAGGTCAATCCCGTAAGTTATTGCGCCAGATTGAAACGCTCAATCATGGCAGCCACAATGTTAAACAATGCCACATTGGGTGTTTACTCCAGTGTGGCGAAAAGCGGGACTCGGTGTTTAGTCAGGTTCAGGGTAGAGGAGGCCTAACGCCTGATACTGAATTGGCTTGATGTTGAGTACCGGGCGAATAGATTTAGCTCGCTCAACCGCTTCCGGTAAGGTTTTGCTGATGTTTAATTCCAGCAAGACGCCTGCTGCCACCGTTCCAGTCCGTCCTCTGCCTGCGCCACAATGAAATGCCACTTTATGACCATTTTGATAGGCATCCACTACCGCGAGAATTGCATCACGGAACAGTTGCTCCTCGGGCTCTTCGGCATGATCACTCAATGGAATATGTACCCACTGCACCTCTGGTTGATGTGCAGCACAGCCCGTCGATTCGGCACGTAAATCAACAACCACGTCGATGCCATCTTCATCCACCATCTGCTGGATATCATTAGCGCCGCCACAGTAAATATGACCCGGGATTAGTGCATGATATAGCTTGCTCATGTACTTGTTTTCACTCCTTCTAAACTAGAAAAAGACTAAATACTTAACCCACCAGATTACCGATACGGTCCAGTTCGGCTTTCAATAGGGTTTTATCCTGCTGCAATTTTGCCAATGGAAGAGCAAAAAATGCCTCGATACGCGAACGCAGAATGGTATATGCCGTGACAAATGCCACATCGATCTCCTCGTCCGTCCCTGTGGCATGAGCAGGGTCCTCTACACCCCAATGGGTTCGTAACACAGGTCCCAAATAGGTCGGGCAGGTTTCATTGGCAGCATTGCCACAGACGCTGATGACGATATCCGGCACCTGGGGTAGATTTTCCCACGACTTACTGTAATAACCCTCGGTGGCGATACCTTCACGAGCCAGTAAAGCAAGTGAGCGGGGATGCACCTGACCCGTCGGATGACTTCCGGCACTCATACCATGCCAGCCTTCTGGTGCCAGATGGTTGAATATCGCTTCGGCGAGAATGGATCGACAAGAATTACCGGTACACAGAAACAATACGTTCATTAGACTAGTCCTCACATTTTATCCTGGTGGGTGCCGGTGGTTCTGTGGATGAGCAACTTGGATCGGAGTACAGAGATATGCATTTTTCCGGATGACCAGAACAACACTCTTCAGTCAGGAAAGTTATCAACTCCACCATCAAAGAGATGTTGGCCCGATAACGCTGGAAACGTCCTTCCTGCTCAACCGAGAGCAATCCGGCATGGATCATAGCCTTGAGATGAAATGACAAATTATTTGGAACAATGGCAAGGCTTGAGGCAATTTGCCCCGCGACCATCCCCTGTGGCCCGGCTTTCACCAGCAAGCGATAGACATCCAGTCGGATGCCAGAAGCCAGGGATTCAAAAACTTGAGTTGCGGTGTCTTTTCTCATAATTCAATGCTACAAGAACTATTGAAGTAATCAATCGGATTTTATGGCCTGGTGGACTCAGGGGTTTGAAGCTCTGCGGTGGCCAAGTGTACGTAAAGTGCGTTTTTTGAACAGATTTGCTAGGCAAAGAAAACGAGGGTTTTGTGGACTCTTTTCATTGATGCCAGTATCCACGAGGTTTACCATACTTTTGAAGTTAACAAACTCGATAATAAAACCAGAGTAAGCGCACTAGAACTTACCATTGATGTATAGATTTAAAATCATACAATTACGTTCTTAGCTTATATTTCCATCCCGTTGGGCTTCAACTCCGTCTACTCACCTCAAGCAGAGATCCGGGAAAGACCGGTCATTACGCGCTGTTGACATCAATTTGTACAAAAAACAATCTTAGCGTGGGATATTTAATGAGATGGTCACTCCCTCCTTCCCGGTACTATGCTGAGGACAGGCTTTCATTCGGAGAACTATCATGGAAAACATTGCGCTCATTGGTATCGATCTGGGTAAAAACTCTTTCCATATTCATTGCCAGGATCGTCGCGGGAAGGCTGTTTACCGTAAAAAATTTACCCGGCCAAAGTTGATCGAATTTTTGGCGACATGCCCCGCTACAACCATCGCAATGGAAGCCTGTGGCGGTTCTCACTTTATGGCACGCAAGTTGGAAGAGTTGGGGCATTCCCCAAAGCTGATATCACCACAATTTGTCCGCCCGTTCGTTAAAAGCAATAAAAACGACTTTGTCGACGCCGAAGCTATTTGTGAAGCTGCATCGCGTCCGTCTATGCGTTTTGTGCAGCCCAGAACGGAATCTCAGCAGGCAATGCGGGCTCTGCATCGTGTCCGTGAATCCCTGGTTCAGGATAAGGTAAAAACAACCAATCAAATGCATGCTTTTCTGCTGGAATTTGGCATTAGCGTTCCCCGAGGAGCTGCCGTTATTAGCCGACTGAGTACCATTCTTGAGGATAATAGTTTGCCTCTTTACCTCAGCCAGTTATTGCTGAAATTACAACAGCATTATCACTATCTTGTTGAGCAGATTAAAGATTTGGAATCCCAGTTGAAACGAAAGTTGGACGAAGATGAGGTTGGACAGCGCTTGCTGAGCATTCCCTGCGTCGGAACACTGACAGCGAGTACTATTTCAACTGAGATTGGCGACGGGAAGCAGTACGCCAGCAGCCGTGACTTTGCGGCGGCAACAGGGCTTGTACCTCGGCAGTACAGCACGGGAGGTAGGACGACATTGCTGGGAATTAGTAAGCGAGGTAATAAAAAGATCCGAACTTTGTTGGTTCAGTGTGCCAGGGTATTCATACAAAAACTGGAACACCAGTCTGGCAAATTGGCCGATTGGGTCAGGGATTTACTGTGCCGGAAAAGCAACTTTGTCGTCACTTGTGCTCTGGCAAACAAGCTGGCCAGAATAGCCTGGGCCCTAACGGCACGACAGCAAACTTATGTAGCATAACGGCAGAAATACACCGGTTTAAAGAATTACTGATCTGGTTTTGCGAATACTGATATTGATGATACTAACGGCCCACCGGCCTGTTGAGGAACCTGTAAAACGGAAAGGCTCATTGAAGCCGTATATTTTCTGGAGGTTCATCAGGCGCGGAACTCATCAAGGCGCGGGAATAAAATCCCATTCAGACGCCGGATAGATTCAAGCAAGCCAACTTGTCGTCAAAATCGGTGTTGCAAAAACGGGAGTGACCATAGATTCCGTTTTCCAAGCGGACCCCAAGATAAAGGACCTGGTTCGGCTCCCATTTCCCGCTTTCGGCAATACCATTTCGCAGCACAGCAACAATATTTTCACTGGTGGAATCGTGTCCGGCCTCAACAAGTGAAAACACAATACTGCCCACGACCTGGCACATCTCATCATGCTGGCGTAAGAACACTTCTGAATAGTCCATCCTGCTATCTCCACGGTGAGTCAGTTCAACATAATGGCCATGTACCATTATGCCGCGTAGCGGCATAGAGACGCCAGCCGGAGCGGAATTGTATGCAGTGGGTGGGTGGCGTCGTGGCCGGCGTAAGCCGTCACTGATTGATAGGTTCTCCCAATTCCGCCCTTCACCCTGCCAGGCCATACCCGCTTAATGCCATTCCTGTTGTTACTGTGCGCGATCGGAGTGAGTCCGTCGAGGCCAGAGGCCGCTGACGGGCTGTATCTCCGCGTTAGCGCCGGAAGGCGCTTACGAGCGTGTACGCTCAAGCCTCGCCCCATTTCCTACAGCCACACGAAGCTCTAGTTACAACATCCCTTTTAAAGCGAGGATGTTCCGGCCCTTCGGGCCGGGGCGGCGTCGCTTTAGCAGGGGCAGGTGTGTGCGCGGTGTTGGGTTCTGGCCAGAACGGGGCCCGGCGCGTGCGACGGGAGGCACTTCTGTTTTTCTCTGAGCGGCGGCCCTGTGGCCGCTGCAC
>NZ_CP091487.1:0-316592 GCF_021869665.1 Enterobacter cloacae complex sp. ECL411 | reverse complement strand
CAGCCAGAAAGTTATGGAGCCACGGTTGATGAGGGCTTTATTGTAGGTGGGCCAGTTGGTGATTTTGAACTTTTGCTTTGCCACGGAACGGTCTGCGTTGTCGGGAAGATGCGTGATCTGATCCTTCAACTCAGCAAAAGTTCGATTTATTCAACAAAGCCGATAGACTTTCCTCCGACTGAAACAACAGGATGATTGAGCCCATGCTTCGATACGAGTTAACGCCGAACAATGCAGGTTTTATACTGTGGGGAGATTCAGAAGCCCTGAATGAATTACATGAACTCATTCATTACATCGTGGATGAAAGCCCACTGATTAAAGTTAAAGACGGATTTATGTTATCCCTTGCCTATGATATTCGTAAAGCACGGGAAGGTAATCGTCGTGTTGAGCAACATCAGTATGATCAACATGATACATATAAGCTTTATGGTGTTGAGCTTTTATGGCCTCTGGTCCTGGTACAGTCCTCAATACTCAGAAACTCAATGGGTTATATTCAGACAGACAAAAACCAGCTGTCTGTCATGTATGCCTTTGAATACCTGATAGAATCAGCATTAACAGAGTCTGAGAGAACAACGTCGAATGATATTATGCTAACAGTAAAATATGCATCAGACTCTGATTTTAATTTCATTGAGGATAATATTGACAGCAGGTGCTGCTATTTTATCAGCCTATCTCCGGAGCAAAGAAAAAAGCAGTTAATCAGTATTGTTCGTTCTTTTCATTCATTATGGGGTAAGTATGCCCGTGAAAAGCAGGACATAAAGATGCTGAACGAAATGAATAATACATCATGGGTCTGGCCGGACAATATCAACTGGTGAGCAACCACTGTCCGGCCAGTGAGTACCATCAGCGGGCTCTTTTACCAAAAATGTCCTCTGAACGTGACTGAAGCTGTTTGAGTGCTTCGAGCATGTCATCATTATCCAGTGAGCGCTGGGATTTCTTCCCTTCCTGCTTTGGCCGTCGTCGGGAAGGGCCATCTCCAGCGGGAATTGACTGAGAGCGCGTGTTATCCCGCTTGCTCTGCACCAGACTGATAAACTCCAGGGTTCGGCCAAGACGCTTGTTATCGACAATCGCGCCCTGGTCGATTTCTGACAGTCGGTCGTAGGTAGAGTAGGGAAGTAGCGTACCGTTCAGGCGCAGCTCTTTTCTGCCATCAGGATAGTGATACACATCGATATATTTACCTATTGCACGGCGACTCAGTTCGCTGTCTTCAATCAGGTACAACATTTTATCATATTGTATCGTCAACGATTTTGAGACTTTACGTTTTTCACGAACAGTGAAAATAAGCCCCAGGTCCTCATCATGTTCTACAGCACGGTGTACGTCAAAATCATGTCGCGGTACTTTGCCAAAACGGCGGTTATAGTCAGCCATATAGGCCTCAGCGAAGTCATTTGCAGCCTCCATTGAACAAATGCCCTGTAACCGCAGCTCTTTGACCAGACGATCCTGTAAAGTGAGGTGAGCTCGTTCTACACGCCCTTTGGCGGGACTGGTTTCTGCACAGATAGTCTGGATGTTCAGTTCATGCATGGCTCGCCCAAACTGAGTATGCCCGTCTCCGCCTGTGGCGTGTTTATTGTTAACACGAAAAACACCGGCTTTATCGCTGTACAGTGCCAGCGGTTTACCATGCTTATCGATATAGCGCCGCGTGGCTTCGAAGTAAGAAAACGTGGACTCCGATTTAACAAACAACAGTTCCATCAGTTTGCTGGTTGCATCATCAACATAGACCAGCGCGGTGCAGGCCGGGCCACGGCCTTCAAACCAGTCGTGATCACAGCCATCTATTTGTATCAGCTCACCAGTACACGGACGCCGGTACCGTGGTTGAGGGATCCTTGCGGCACGTTGTTTACGGGGAACCCATAAGCCAGCCCGCACCATGATGCGCCGGACAGTTTCTTTGCCAAGAAACAGTCCGTGGAGTTCTTCGAGCTTTTCACGCGCCAGAGTCGGACCGAAATCAGCATAACGCGTCTTGATCAGTTCCAGAGCCTGATCTGCGAGCCCGGGTGGCAACTGGCGGTTACCACGCATGCCACATCGTCTGCTGGCCATACCAAGCGGTCCGCCTTCACGGTAACGGGCAAGAAGTCTGCGGCATTGCCTGTCGCTGATACCGAGGTGCTCGGCCGCACGGCGCGTTGTGATGCGACGTTCAATGACGTCCTGTATAATCTTGATCCGGTTGATCTCTTTCAAAGTAAACACTCCTGAGCTTTCTGCGCTCATGATATGCCTCCCGGTAGTTTAAACGGACCAGTGAAGCTTACCATAGCGCGGACATCTGAATTGAGCCACAGGCGGACATTACTATTGAGCCATTACAACTTAAGTGCGCATAATCAGGATTATGTAAGATCAGCGTTAAGTAGTCGATTTATTTGAAAGTGACGTCGTCTTTAAGTTAAAATCACCTATAATCAATACCTACTGGAGCAGCTCATGGCTGACACCTACCTCCCCCCGGGCTTTAAAAAATGCAAATCATGTCAGCAAGTTAAACCCTTTGAACAGTTTGGAAAAGAGCTCAAGGGCAAGTTTGGCCTCAAGAGTAAATGCCGAGCGTGTATTAGCGAGAAAAACAAAACGTACGCAGCAGGCCCAGGGGCCGAAGTAAAGACGCAAAATAATAGGACCTACCAGGCAGAAAACAAGACTGAGCTCGCGGAGAAAATGCGCGTTAAGCGTGCGAAAGAAAAATTTGGTGATCGCTATAATTCCTACCTCGCTTCTTTAGAGTCCATGAAAAAACTCAAATAATGTAATCGCCAACGGAGGAATAATGAATGTACATCTGAAATATGATACGATAAAGCACTATCACTTTGATTGGCTAACGCCTGCTGGCGACTATCCTAATTCAGCGGTTATGCTCGTAGGTTTCCGTGATGGGCGCTGGATTATTGTTCAAGAGTTCGGAAATGATTATAGCTGCTTCGAGGGCGTTCTGAAGAATGGTGATGATCTTAATACGGAGCCTAAATTCTATTCCGACTTAGAAAGCGTAGCGGTTGCTGCTTTTGGCATGATGAAGCAGATATATCCCCAGTACCAAGATAGCACGTTAGAAGAATTCCTCGCTGGATAAAATATTCTAGAAACCAAACTCGCCTTATTCGAAGGAAACTGACTATGTATAGAAAGGTTTTAGCTCTTTCAGCCTTACTGATTTCTGCTTGTTCCACCGATAATCCTCATAAACAAAGTATGCACCACAATGATTTTGAGCTTTCGGACTCAGCTGTAAAAATTCAAATCAAGTCTGGAAATAAGACAATCTCCGGCTCAGGTACTTGGATCGATGAACAACATATTCTTACAGCTTCACATTTATGGCTTGATGCAAGCAAGGATTATAGTCTAAGTATAATAACAAGGAATGGGAGCCAACCAGCAACAGTTATCAATATTGATGATCCTAAGAACCGGGACCTCGCTCTTTTAAAAGTAGAAAAAAATACTATTGTCAAAGCCCCACCTAATTGGAAGCTTCCAGTATGTGATAATGTTCTAGCTCCAGGTGAGTCTGTTTGGGTTCTATCGGGAATGTATAATACGCTTTCAAATACGTATGCTTCCCCCGACTCAACCTACTATTATAAAGGAATAGTTGGTTCTGATGGTTTGACTGCTTTTTATCAAAATGGAGTTAGTGGAAGCGCTGTGTTAAACCAATCTAAGAGTTGCTTATATGGTGTTGTGAGTCAACAAGACATTAAAAAGATCAATGTCTATCAGATATATATTACGAAGATTACTACAAATGAAATTATACGCGGATTCATAGGTTATAAAAATAATTAAATGAGCGTAATCTTACAACAGGCAATTCCGACGTTATCTGCGTTGGTCTACCTATCTGAACCTTTAAAAGGAACGTCTATCATGTATAAACTTTTACCCGCAATACTAGTCTTTCTTTCGGTGTTCCTTGGACTAATCGCTCTACTCAGTGCTATCAAAAATGGTTCTGATGAATTGGCGGTATTCCTCATTACACTTTCGGCGTGGTTCGCTGCTTTAAGTAAGTTTTATTCACTTAAACTGTATAAAAATAGTTAGCCTGTGAATCCAAATACAGTTGACAAGTATCCAGCACTGCCCCCGTGATTTATTCAGGTTAGAAGCATTCCCGGAGTGCAGGCTGGGATTAGAAAAGTTACTTTTCTTACGATGTACCAACCAATAGGGCACGACTTATCGTAATGCCTAATTACATATTACCTGTTTAAGTCGATCTAATAATTTCATTGGAGCAGACATGTCCCCGGAATTGGTATCAGGCATTGCACGAGTGGCGCATGAAAAGCTACTTTCAGTTTTGACGGAGTGCGGCACAAAGAAGACGAAAGGCACATGCCTTTTTGCAAGCTATCTTGTATGTTATTTAGCAAAAACTAAAGGTCTAGATGCTGTTGTTCGTGGGGGTAACGGTGCAGATGATGGCGGTATATTTACAGAGAGTGGTGGCTTTGGCCATTATTGGTGTGAATTGAACTTCGAAGAAGTGCAATATTATATTGACATCACTTCCGAGCAGTTTGGGTTTCATCCATACATAGTGAAACGCGTCAACGATATAACAGGATGGCCACGATATATTCCTGGTGATCAGGAAACGGTCGATAGTCATTTAGAACAATTATTACGCGACGGCTATACAGAATAGGCTGCGTATACACTATCGCAGCCTTTCAGGCTCTTAACCCTTGTGACCAGTTAACGGAACCACTCAGGATGACGCTGCCGATCAACGTTGATAACCTGCGAATTAAATTCAACGACATCCGCTGGAGTAAGCATTAATTCATCAGGATTTACAATAAATGGTCTTAAAACCACTTCGCCACCGTCTTCTTTTGCACCGTAGATATTAATAAGAAAGTGCAGTCGTTGATTTCCGTCAGCATTGCGTTGCCATTCTCTAAAAGTCAAAGTCTGTTTAATATAGTTTGTTAAAAGAAATGCGAATTCAGATTCTTCCGTTTGTGAGATACCGTTTTTGTTAGACATTTTTTTTAGTATCTTTCCGAGCATGGATACACAGGCATCTAGGGAAGGTGCGAATAAGCAGGTCATTTCTTCCCAAGCTGACTCGCTGATTAAAATTTCGCGGATCTGGGCCGATTTTTTTCCCGCAAACACATCGAATCAGCCTATTTAGGCTATTTTTTCCACCATTTCTGGCGTTATTTCCGGTTTTTACTGAGATCTCTCCCACTGACGTATCATTTGGTCCACCCGAAACAGGTTGGCCAGGGTGAATAACATCGCCAGTTGGTTATCGTTTTTCAGCAGCCCCTTGTATCTGGCTTTCACGAAGCCGAACTGCCGCTTGATGATGCGAAACGGGTGCTCCACCTTGGCACGGATGCTGGCTTTCATGTATTCGATGTTGATGGCCGTTTTGTTCTTGCGCGGATGCTGCTTCAAGGTTTTTACCTTGCCGGGACGCTCGGCGATCAGCCAGTCCACATCCACCTCGGCCAGCTCCTCGCGCTGTGGCGCTCCTTGGTAGCCGGCATCGGCTGAGACAAATTGCTCCTCTCCATGAAGCAGATTACCCAGCTGATTGAGGTCATGCTCGTTGGCCGCGGTGGTGACCAGGCTGTGGGTCAGGCCACTCTTGGCATCGACACCAATGTGGGCCTTCATGCCAAAGTGCCACTGATTGCCTTTCTTGGTCTGATGCATCTCCGGATCGCGTTGCTGCTCTTTGTTCTTGGTAGAGCTGGGTGCCTCAATGATGGTGGCATCCACCAAAGTGCCTTGGGTCATCATGACGCCTGCTTCGGCCAGCCAGCGATTGATGGTCTTGAACAATTGACGGGCCAGTTGATGCTGCTCGAGCAGGTGGCGGAAATTCATGATGGTGGTGCGATCCGGCAGGGCGCTATCCAGGGATAATCGGGCAAACAGGCGCATGGAGGCGATTTCGTACAGGGCATCTTCCATGGCACCGTCGCTCAGGTTGTACCAATGCTGCATGCAGTGAATACGCAGCATGGTCTCCAGCGGATAGGGCCGTCGGCCATTGCCCGCCTTGGGATAAAACGGCTCGATGACAGCGGTCATATTCTGCCATGGCAGAATCTGCTCCATGCGGGAGAGGAAAATCTCTTTTCGGGTCTGACGGCGCTTAGTGCTGAATTCACTATCGGCGAAGGTGAGTTAATGGCTCATGATGTCCCTCTGGGATGCGCTCCGGATGAATATGATGATCTCATATCAGGAACTTGTTCGCACCTTCCCTAGACTTAACGATGTTAAAATTTTGGTTGTATTAAAATCCTCCTGCGAAAGTGAAATCATCCATGTATTATCTTTATGATAGTCGGTGATATAAATAAAATGAGATGTAAAAGGCGTTGAGTGATTGAACTCTCCTAGGTAATGACTCCAACTTATTGATAGTGTTTTATGTTCAGATAATGCCCGATGACTTTGTCATGCAGCTCCACCGATTTTGAGAACGACAGCGACTTCCGTCCCAGCCGTGCCAGGTGCTGCCTCAGATTCAGGTTATGCCGCTCAATTCGCTGCGTATATCGCTTGCTGATTACGTGCAGCTTTCCCTTCAGGCGGGATTCATACAGCGGCCAGCCATCCGTCATCCATATCACCACGTCAAAGGGTGACAGCAGGCTCATAAGACGCCCCAGCGTCGCCATCGTGCGTTCACCGAATACGTGCGCAACAACCGTCTTCCGGAGCCTGTCATACGCGTAAAACAGCCAGCGCTGGCGCGATTTAGCCCCGACGTATCCCCACTGTTCGTCCATTTCCGCGCAGACGATGACGTCACTGCCCGGCTGTATGCGCGAGGTTACCGACTGCGGCCTGAGTTTTTTAAATGGCGGAAAATCGTGTTGAGGCCAACGCCCATAATGCGGGCGGTTGCCCGGCATCCAACGCCATTCATGGCCATATCAATGATTTTCTGGTGCGTACCGGGTTGAGAAGCGGTGTAAGTGAACTGCAGTTGCCATGTTTTACGGCAGTGAGAGCAGAGATAGCGCTGATGTCCGGCAGTGCTTTTGCCGTTACGCACCACCCCGTCAGTAGCTGAACAGGAGGGACAGCTGATAGAAACAGAAGCCACTGGAGCACCTCAAAAACACCATCATACACTAAATCAGTAAGTTGGCAGCATCACCACCTCGCTGAACCTTGCCATATAAGCATCGTACTCAGCCTGGTCTTCAGGAGATAAAAAATTTGGTGGGAGGAGCATCAGAATCCTTTCATCCTAGCTTGTATACCTTCTTCGTAGGCCAGCTCGCCATTATCGGTAAAAGATGGTTTTTGATGTTTATGATAAAGCTTAATTTTTCGTCAGGCTTGATAGCGTTACCGGAGAGATTTGATCTTTTCTCTTCAACTCGCAATACTGTTTATACATACAGTACAAGAATTCGAGTGTAGCTATGTCTGTTATCCTTGAGCACATTAGCAACAAGCCTTACGAAATGGCACCTTTTTTCAGTGATTTACTAAGCTGTGGAGTGATGAGTCCGTGCGCCGGGCATGAAGATAATGAATTAAATTTGCATGAATATGTAGTCCGCAACCGCCCCTCAACCTTCTTTGTCAGGGCGGCGGGCCTCAGTATGATCAATGCCGGTATCAATGATGGAGCAATACTGGTTGTGGATCGGTCTTTAACAGCACGACACGGCTCTATCGTCGTTGCGCTGGTGGATGGAGAGTTTACGGTAAAGATCTTACACACGTATCCTGAGCTGCTTTTGATGCCTTCTAATCCAGCCTATAAGCCGATACGTGTAAATCCTGAATCCCTTGAGATATGGGGCGTCGTCACCTTTGCACTGAATCAGTTCAGCCATGTACATGCACGTTGATATTAACGGAGCCTATGCGGCATTTGAGTGTGCGATGGATCCCAAGCTGTCAAAAAAGCCGCTCATCATAGCCAGCAATAACGATTCGTCCGTCATTGCAATGAATAAACTGGCTAAAAGCGTTGGTATTAAGCGTGGGACCCCAATTTTTAAGTGCAGGGATTTGATTCAGCAACACCGGATCGAAGTCCGGAGCTCTAACTTTACTTTGTATGAAGACTACTCAAATCGCTTCCATGAAACGCTGGAAAGCTTCGCGCCTCAATCGAGTCGATATAGCATAGATGAAAATTTCATGTTATTGAAAAACATGAACAAGATAATAGATTATGAAGATTACGGCCGGTTGATCAGAAGTACACTTCTTCATAATCTGTCCCTTACCTGTGGTGTGGGTTGTTCAAGCACCAAAACCCTCGCTAAATTATGCACCTATGCGAGCAAACGATGGGCAGCTACAGGCGGGGTTGTAGTTTTGACTGATCAGGCCAGGATCAGGAAGCTCCTGAGCCTGATCAGTACCAGAGAAATATGGGGTATTGGTCGAAAGATTAGTGAACGCCTGTCGGCTTTCGGGATCATCACTGCCGGTGATTTTTATAATAGCGACGTTCGCTTTTTACGTAAAAGCTTTGGCGTTGAAATCGAGCGTACCTGGCGGGAACTGCATGGCGAACCATGTTTCCGGCTGCACGAGTCTCCTCCTGTCAGGCAACAGATTATCGTTTCCAGAAGTTTTGGTCAGCGCCTTAATGAGATAGGCAAGCTACATGAGGCAGTTTCATTTTTTACCGCCCGGGCGGCAGAGCAGCTGCGCAAGGATGGCTCGTGGACCCGTCAAATCACAGTCTTCATTCAGAGTAGCAATTATGCGCAAGGTGAAAACCGCTACAGCAATTGTGGTATCGAGCCGCTTACCGCTACACAGGACACCCGCGATCTGGTTGATGCAGCCATGACCATCCTGAACCGCATTTACAGACCCGGGATAGCGTATGCGAAAGCAGGGGTAATGCTCTCCGCTATGACTGACGGCACAGAGCAACTCAGCCTGTTTGATACTCGCCCGGCCAGGCCTGGCAGTCAGGCACTGATGAAAGTTATGGACCGGTTCAATAAAGAAAAGCGCGGAGCTCTGTTTTTACTGGGGGAAGGCATTCAACAGGATTTTCGTATGAAGCAGGCCATGCTATCACCGAGATATACGACCCGCTGGGATGAATTACTCGTTGTAAAAGCGTAGCGGCCATGACCGGCATGGCCGTACTCATCAAATGTGAAAGTAACTTTAGGCCCCGCGAGCTTTTTCGATTGCGCCCTGCAAAGTTGCTGCGTCCATAGCCCCGGGGATAAATGTGGTAGTCGCCGCATTCGGCTTTTTCATATTCATAATGATGAAACCGGGTGTGCCGGTGATCCCGAGCGCTTCGCCCAGCTGCATATTGCCGGAGATCACGTTTTCATACCGGTTTTTTTCCCTGTCAGAAAACGTGCTGTTAAACCCTGACTTTTCCACCACAGTATTAAAGTCAGTGAGTTCGAATTTGCGTTGAGAGGTCATGAAGGTATGAGCCACAGCCATCAGGTTGTTGTGGTACTTACGATAGGCTTCAGCACCGAAATTCTGATAGACGTGCAGACCCGTAGCGGCCCCCATGGCAGATACAGGTTTTGAACCGGCAAAAATCGGGAATTCTTTAAAGAAGAATTTTACATCTTTGCTCTGATTCATTACCGATTCAACAACAGGTGTAACCCGCATGCAGTAAATACACTGATAGTCGAAGAACTCGATTACCGCGACGTCGGCGTCATCAGGGCCGATGTTTGGCGTCTCCTTGGTATCCAGCAGAGCTGGCGCATATGGAATTATTCGTTCCACTGAGGCACTCACGTTCTGATTTTCCAGCGCCTTACCTGCTTCCACTAAATAATGGGGATTTTTTACCAGGTAAGTAGCGGCAATTTTGCCAATTTCTTCCTCACTGAGCACCTTCGGTTTAAAATAAGTTGCCGTGATTAACGCCGAGGCAGCGGTAGCAATAACCGCAGAAATTAAAATCGTGGCCATCGGTTTTAAATAAAATTCTTTAGACATAGCTACCTTTATGCTTTTCAGCCTGTTAGTTATTAACCTGCGATGGATTATACTGGCCCGGTAAATCGGAATTATTCGTGAAACAATGCTTTTTGGAGATTAAAGGATGATTAGGCAGGGCTTTATACTCACAACCGCAATGCTTTTGAGTGGATGCGGATATCATTTCGCAAACCAGGTAGATGCGTACGATCTAATGCCTCGTCCTGTTACAAATAAAAGGTTTCAGATAGTCCCTCCGGACGAAAGTATTCAGTCCAGAATGTTTTCAGGCCGTTTTGCTGATGGATTAGCAAAAAAAGGAGTCATTATTTCCACTCACCAGCCAGATTATGTGCTCAGGTTCCGAATCAGCAGCTCACAGGAGAACATGCAGTATAGCGAGCAGCTTCTTACTGGGGTGACAGGCTACGTTGTAGATAAAAAGACAACGAGAACTGACAAGCATGGCGAATTGCATACTGACTATGACTACAAGCCAGTCGATGGGGTAATAGGCACTGAGACGATGTCGCAGATGCACTATATGCGACAGCTGGATGTCGAGGTATACCCGTCAGCGAAAGGAGCAAAGCAGGTTCTGAAAGTGAGTATGCAAAGCAATGCACCTGTGCCGTCAGACAGCATTGCTTATTCAGCAATGATCGACGCCTTTACTGATAAATTTGATGCGCCGCTGCGTTCCGGAAATTATGTTGCAGTGATCCCCTGGAACTGAAAGCAGACGGCGGGAAGAGAATGTTCAAAAGTGACTTTTGGACACGCACATTAACGTGGCTATCGCCCTCCCCCATTAAAATCATAAAGTCGGTAAAGATCGCCCATCGTGATGGAATTGGGCTTATTAATGAACAGATACTGTAACTGTTCTTTATGTTGAGTACTGGCAGCTGCATTCATAAGCACTTCCAGGTAGAACTTGTAGCCTATGCTTCGCTCTGAATACATATACTGGAACTGCATCAGTAAAATGCCTGACATAACATACAACAGCAGCAGACTGAGTAATACAGTGCTATCAGGCTGTTCCAGTGCCATACTGACATACCCTGAACCCAGAATGCACAGAAGCCACCCCGTCATTAGAGCAGGCACCCTACGACTCAGACGTTTATAACAACGTTTTATTACGGGATCCCGGAGATACTTTTTGTCAGGTATCCCCGTTGCTCTGATGACGAAGCTACTGAGTATCGACATCTTTTTTCCTTCTGGACGCTCTCAGTCAATAAATCAGGCCAGGCGCTCATTGAAAGCTACCACGAGCTGCGAATCGGGATTTTTTACCAGTTCGGGCCGGATAACTTTTAGTTGCCTCGTTGGGGCGAGCTCATCTGTAGGCCTGATGGTGGTATTACCCGGCCCCTTGCGGGTACTGTCGGTGTTTACCTTGAGCTTTTTATTTCCCAGGTAGCTTTCCATCTTTTTAGAGATGGTGTCACCTGTGGTCGCAACACCAGAGAGTTCCTTTAGATGTTCACCTTTATCCATTTGTACCGATGACATCAGAAATCCGATTCCGGGATCGTTTTCCGTTCCACAGGCTCCGTACTGACATTGTGCAGCGAAAACGGGCTGTACACCTACAGCAACCAGCATTAACGTACTCAGTAAAGTAGATTTCATACACACCTCTTACAGTCGGAAAAGTTACTTTTGCGCAGCGCCCATTTGGGTCACCAGGTTTTCCGGGCTCAGCCACCCCGTAAATAACTGCGGTTTGCCGCTTAGTGTCACCATGGTAGGAGTACCTTGCAGCGGGATTGTTGAGGCCACCTGGAAATGCGATTTGATAATGTTTAAGCAAGCCTCATCAGGACGTCCTTCCGGGATAGTTGAAACCGGATTCATCGCTGCATCCAGAGCTTCGTTTGGCTTTGCTGAACACCAGATTTTGGCCATGTTCCCGGCTACTACCGAGTTCAGTCCTGCACGTGGGAATGCAAGAAACTTAATCGAAATACCGGCATCAAGATAAGACTTCAGATCATGATGCAGTTTTTGGCAGTATCCACAGGTTATATCGGTAAAGATAGCAAGCCGGTATTTTTCGTTTGGTGATTTGTAGTCGATGGATTTTGTTTTGGATGCGAATTCCCGGACGCCCATTAAAATGGCCTGCTCAGTGGTGTTTACCACATCTTTACCTTTCACGTGGAATAAGCTTCCGGTAAAAATGTAATCTCCGTCTTTGCTCACGTAACTTACCCCCTCCCTGGAAATCACCGTAAAAATATCTTTTACTGGCGAGGGTTCGACGTGCTCGATTGAAAGCCCAATGGCTTTGAGCTTATCCCGGGCTGCATCTGGCAGTACCATTGTATTAACCGGCTCGGCATTCATCGTGAAGGCGGTACTTAATGAAAGAAGTAATACCGATGCCTTAATAATTTTTTTCATTTCCGCTCCTTAAATCGAGCACTAATATTATCACGCCCCAAAATTCCAGAATTTTGCTTAAACGCTTAAATCAACGGGTAAAGCCGAAAGAAAGTCGATAGATATATGGGAGAATAGATAAAACGTAGATTCAGTGGAGAAATCGTTGTGTTTACACCACCAGCAGATGATGTGAAACCTATTCCCGTTCCTGATGAGATTTACACTCAGTGCATTACGGATGCCGCCCGCTACTTCGGAATTGATGCTGAACTGGTTTTTACGTTGTTTGACAATGAAGGCGGTAAGGTTGGTACTTTCAGCAGGAATACTAACGGCACTTATGATATTGGCCCAATGCAGATCAACTCATCCAATCTACCTGAAATAAAAAAGCATTTCCCGACGGTAACGTGGCGGGTTCTGGCTTACGATGCTTGCGCAAGTTTCTGGGTTGGAACATGGTGGCTCTATAGAAAAATTGTTGATCGCAAGGGCAATGTGTTTGAAGGGATTGCAGATTACAACAGCAAAACCCCAAAGGTACGTGCAAAGTACATATTTAACTTCATGGTAAAGTACAATCGCCGGATCCAGCAGCGTAACGGGATGGGTGAGCTTTATCAATGGACCCAGCAACCTCCTCGATACAATGGCCATATAGCTAAAAATGTCCCGGAGCAAAACCCGACTCCTGTTGTTAAATAAATACAACCCGATATTACAGAAGATCATCGAGTGGCTTGGGTAAACCACCACAAATATTTCACACTGACTCAGGAGTAATATATTGTCTTCTTCTGCAAGAAATTTATTTAAGATTCTCTCTTCTTTCTTGATCCAGAAAAACCCTCATCATGAAGAAGTATGTGTTCATGAAGAAACAACAGCTGGTTTATGGGCCCCTCTCCCTGATTCGCATGTCGTGCTTTTCTTAGATTTCGATGGGGTTTGCCACAGGTGTAAAAATGAAACCTTTGAGCGAATGCCACTGTTAGAGAAATTGCTGGATAACTGCCCTGCCATGGTGATTGTTATCTCCAGCTCATGGCGTGAGTGCGCTAATACAAGTTATCTGAAATCTCTGTTCCGGGTGCCTTATAGAGACAAAATCATAGGTGCAACCGGTTCGGTATATTTAAAACACGGACAGACTGGTGTGCGGGCTGCCGAGTGTGAGGACTTTGTCTTTTCACATCGAGTTAAAGCATTTATCTGCCTTGATGACGACGAATCATTATTTCCGGCCGGTTATCCGCATTTGCACAAAACCGATTATTACACGGGCCTCACCGAATCTGACCTTGCAGCTCTTAACGCAAGGTACCATCAGCTCATGGGACGCTGATGAACAAAGTAACTTTCCTTTTACCCTGTCACTGCTGATCTCGTACGCCCATCCACTTTAGGATTGATTGTTTTATACCATACGCAATAATGTCTCATATGAATTCGACAAGAAAGGGACATTATGCTGCATCACTGTCAGGCTAAGTCACTGGATGACATATACCTTGAGGATATTCCCCACATCATACATCCGGCCACGGCGGTACATGACCTCGAAGATACCGCCCTGCCAAACCGGATTATTCAGGAATGGAATTTACCGCAGGGATATACACAGTTTGTCAGCCGGTATCACCAGTTCCACCATCAACGCCCCTGGCTCGCTTACCGCGATACGCTTGACGACATCAGATACGGTAAGATCGTTCTGCTTAGAAAAGACATAACCGGCAATGCCGGGCCGGGGGTTATATCAAATGGCAACCTACGCAATGACCTGCCCCTGTCCCTCTTTACCCGTCTGCGCGATATCATCTCTCGTCAGTTGAAACGCCCGGGGTATTACGTTCGATCAACGACACCAGCACAGCACGCCCAATCAACAAAAACCATTAATTCCAAAGCGGCTGGTCGTCTTCTCGCAGCTGGCGGGCTTTATAATGGAAATGTGGAGGGATTTCGACATACGGCTGAACAACTTGGCGGCGAAGCTGTTGAAGGCTATGACCAGGTATTGAACGAAACAACTTCAGGTATGCTGGTTGCAGCGGCTTCACTTCTGGTTATCCGAAATCCAAGGTCTGCGGATGAATTGACAAGTTATCTCGGCAAGTACAAAAAAGCACACGTTTTGCTCGATGATATGAATGTTAGCGAATTGAACTACATGCGCCGAGACAGAGCTGAATATTTAGCTCTCCGTGGACAATTCAACAATACTGTACGCCCTAACTTCCTTAAATCACTTTCAGACCACCCAGATGCCCTGGCTACGTTTGAACCTAACGATTTGATGAAACTTGCAACAGGCAAGGTCCCCTCTGGGTGGCAGGTTCACCACAAGATCCCTCTTGATGATGGTGGCACAAACGCTATAGACAACCTGGTACTTATTCAGAATTCACCATACCATTCAGCACTGTCGAAAGCACAATCCATCATTACGAAGGATCTACCGTATAATTCAAGCACCAAAGTTCTATGGCCATCGCCGAACGGTGTTATCTACCCGGTAGGAAAGTAAGAGGCGCTCATGAAAGATTTAACTCAACTACTCAGCAGCTTAAAGAGGTTGATGGTTGCAGATCACTACCCTTTAGCCAGCCCGGTAGCCCCGGAAGTCTTGAAAGACTTAATCTGCAATCCGCCTCCAGTGGAGTGGGCAGATCACAAAAAGAGCGCCTATATAGATATACAGAAACTCATTAAAACCAGGCTTGATTATGCCCAAGTGTTTAATGCTATGGATGGTTTTGAGTACAACGGACTTACGTTTTATAACCTTGTTCAGGCAGAGAACGAAAATCTATTGTGGTCAAATATTTACATACGCAACTTTGAAGCACGAGACAATGAAATCTACGTTGACCCAAATCTCACTGATAAGGTGTTAATCGGAGAAGATGGCATGTCACTTTTCGCTTATAGTTTTGCAGACGACTGCTTTCAGATAAGAGACAAAGCATCTACTGATTATGTTATTGAATCTCATACAGAGTTTGATAGATTTTTGTCTTCACTGATTCAAACCGTCAGTTGAATGTTCCGCAAGAGCGGTACTTCTGAAAAAAAGGCCGCAAACACATACTTTGCGGCCTTAATTGTTTAGCAGTAATTTACAATCTATTGATAGTCATTTCAGGAGGTTATATTCAACCTCCCTTATTTTTTATTTTCATTAAGCCACTGATCCGCTTTATCGACACGTGACTGGTAAGGCTCATTTGTGTTGCTCAGCTCTGACTTCATGTACTGAATGAATTCATCTGCTTTCTGAGGCCCAAAGCGTGGGTCATCCGTCAATTGCTGCCGGATAGCCCTTTCAGAGTTCTGCGCTGCATTCGCATAAGTCGAAACGCCGTCGCTGCTAATACTCTGATACCGGTCACTTACAGCTGCGACGCCATCAGACATCTGCATGTGATTAAGGACTTTACCCTGGAGAGAATCAGGCATATTTGCAGGGTTAGAGGCATCATTTGCTATCGATGTCTGGGTTTGAAGGATGCCCGCTCCCGTAAGCATCTCATTTACCGGTTTCGCCCCAACGCTGGTTAGCGTATCCGAAACAAATTGCTGGCCCCCGAGTAGCGCACCAGAAATCGCGCCCCGCTCAGTGTTGGCCTCTATCTTTTCCCCAACCAAGCGATCTGTGACGGTCTGAGTGCGGTTACCAACGAGACCACCGCCCGACCCACCTTCTCCCAGGTTTGCCCGTACGACTGACTCAAGTGAACCATCAGCTCTGTTATGAGTGTTGAAACTGCTATGGATGCTCTTAACGTCATTCATACTCCAGTTAACGTTATAGTTACCCAGTTCATTAAGGATCTTCTGGGTATCCGCTTTGAGCTGCTCTCTTTCGGCACCGGTAGCCATGGTGCTGGCACCATAGGTAAAGACAGCTTGCTGTGCCAATTCAGCTCGCTTATCGTCCCGGCTTAAGTTCGGGTTGTTGGCAACACGACTAAAGTAGTTATCAGTGTTATTAGATAAGCCACGAACTTGCCCGCTCTGATACATACTGTTCAAAGCAGTGGCTCGTTGATCCATTCCATCACCAACCACCCGACCTCCAACCTTTTCCAGATCGTTAAATGTGCCTTCTGCATTTCTGACATCCTGACCCGAATTGACGACTTTCTCTACACCCTGATTATTCAGTACAGGTCCATTCTTTTCGAGAGAATTAAGCACATTCCTTTCTTCATCAGAATAAGTGCGGCCCACGTTGTTGTTATGTATTCCCTGAATATCGCCTTTGCCCGCGTTATCAAGGTTATACGGAGTAAAGCCAGCTTCACTTTTTCCAGGGACATGCTGTGTCGCGTCCTGAGCGTTGGAGGAAAGACCGAGTTTAGCCTGCGAATCTACACTTCCACCCAGTTCCCCTACGCGTGACGCACTCATCACGCCAGACGTATTTACGCTGTCAGGAGTTCTATCCTGTGCCTGAGTGATAGTATTAATTCCTGACCCGTCACCTGAAATTCTGTCGAGCTGATTGGTGATAGGTAGCAGCTGCTGTGCATTACCACCGAAGTCGGAAACCAGACTTTTAAGCAGGCTGGAGGTTTCACGGAGATCCTGTTTATTACTTTCGGCCGTCTCTCCCCGGGCGGTATCAATCGCAATTTTTTGCTCACTGAAATCTCGGGTTGCAGCCACAAGCGCGTCAGTACGTTGAAGCTGCGATCCAAGCTGATTACTGGCCTTGAAGGTATCGTTATAGGAGTTGAATTTCTCCATAAACGCATTCTCATCCAGCCCATTCTTACGAGCAAAATTCCTTACATCATCATCACTGAAGTTTTTGTTGCGAATAGAATCGGAGAACCTGTCCAGGTTAATGCTTTGTTTAGAATCAAGGCTCATTCCACTATTGGAGCTTGCGTTAGTCGAAACCGATGTAGAAATATTTTGCGCCATCGTCTGTGTCGCCTGGTTCATTTTCGACGATGCTTCTTTAAACGCATTAGTATTGGATATCTGATCGCTGCTTACCTGAGACGCCGCTTTACTGAACTGGTCAGTTAACGCAGAATCCTGGCTAAGCTGATTCGTGATTGCTTTTGAAAGGTCATTTGAAAGCGAGTCACTGCCTGTATTGGTCTTAGATGCACCGCTACTCAATTGCCCTGCTACAGCCGCTTTCAGCCCGGCTCCATTGCCAGTTCCAACACCTCCATTAAGCCCAGCGTTGAGAATAACATTTGAAGCAATGCTGGCCATCTGAGACGCACTCACCCCATGTTTCGTTGCAATACCTTCTGCTACAGAGGCACCAATCTTATCCGAGATCTGCTTCATTGTTTGCAGGTTGGTTGAGAACTGCTGGCTCGACTGTCCTGACCTTCCAATTTCGCTCATCTGACTGTAACCAGCCTGGAATGAATTACTTGCCGCACTCATAACTGATGAGGTTACAGCTGATCCTTGTCCCTGGCTGTTAGCGATACTTGAACCAGCATTCCACATTCCAAGACGGAAATTACTTGAATCAACTGCGCCGCCATCGCTGTATCCCTGACCGGTACTGGTTAAGGCGGTTCGTGTCACGTCACCAAATGAAGATTTACCGCTGTTAGGGCCATCCCATACTTTGGGCGTTACATGACCAGTATCCACCGGCGCATCGGGGGTCACTCCCTTAACCGCATTCATCATCGGGTGAATCGACTGTGTCATCAGGAATAATGTGAGTACCGGAATCAGAGCATAGAGGGCGGAAGCAACAGACAGGTATGAACTGTATGTTTCCGCAAGCCCTGGGAGTCCCATCCACGTGACGGCATTATTCTGGCTGTTGAGGGTGCTCCAGGTATCCAAGTCGGCCGTCGCGACTTTCTTCACATACGCGTTGACCATTACTGCCGTAAGCGGCCACATATTCACGAAGAGGATAAGTTGCAAATATTTCGCCGCAGCGGCAACACCATTACCACCTAACGCCAGCAGCATAAGCAAAGCAAATGGAGCAACCATATAAGCAAACATTTCAAGGAATGCGATTGCTGCTCCCGACAGTTGTAACCACAACTGGCCCTGTGAAGCCATTGTGTTGGTTCGCTTCAGAGAAGCCTCAAACAACTGCATATCGGAAGCCAGACCGAGTGGGGTCTTATATTTGCTTGCGCCATTTCTGAGCTCATTCATAATGAACAGGTTCAGGGTGGCGTCATACGAACCAATAGCCTTACCGTACATACCATTTGCTGACGCCATAACATCAGTAAAGCTTGCGCCGGTAGGTGCACCATTTGCTTCGTCTGGAGTAAGGATGCCGTTTGTCTGTCCTATAAGGGAAATAGTCTGGCGAGCTTCAGCTGTACTGGTAACCTGTTTCACAGTTGACCAGACCTCATCACACGTACCAGATTTTGAACCGTTAGCGCCAACAATACTGGCAGAGGCATTCTTCAGTGCGCCTTTCATCGCCTGATTAATCCGGTCCATGCTATCTGCCAGATTAGCTGAGAAAATATCGTTAAAAATAGTTTCTTTACCGGCAATATTTGCGCTTGAGTTTTGGGTAGCCTTCAGGCAGTTGTATGCAAGAGACTGAACGGTAGCACATACGTTCATTGGCCCTAGCCCGCTGGCCGGTTCAGGAAATGCGGAACAGTAGCCCTGGCTATCGCCGCCCCATTGCAAAAACTTCACGAATCGGATCATCGGACCGAGGGTGATGTCATCGTCCAGAGTTGTTGCAGACAGGTCCACCGGAGAAAGCGGATCAAACGCTGTTTTATAATCCTTCAGCAAACCCTGGCTTAAGTTAGTGGTGACGGTTGCCATCGCAGCAATAAAAATTGGAATTCCGTCGACGTTTCTGACCTCTCCCGACTTTACAGATTCAATAGTTACATCCACTCGAACCATTGCCATCATGAAAAGGATCAACCCCAAAAACCAGGAGAAAAACGGTAATTCATTTTTGGTCGGAGCCTGAAGCCATAGCCACGTTTTATAGAATAGGCTCACACCTGCTACAACGGCGGCCGTGGTCAGGAACTCTTTTACACCAGTATATTGAGAAAAGATCAGGGCAATACCGGTAAAAGCCGACCAGACAAAATCAATATCACCCAGGGTATATATGTTGTAATCCATGTCAGACCTCAGTTACGTGTGCCACGAATACTTTCAGTGAAAGCCTTCCGTTGCAGGCGACGGTTATCCCAGGTTGAAATGACGTCCGAGCTGGTACCGACCTGGCTGTGCGATAGCTCATAGGCGGCTTTAACCTGTTTTGAGAGATTGTCTGTTAATCGGTTGAGATCATCCCTTTTACCCGACAGCGACTCACTCGGTATGCTCATGGTTGAAATTTTGGCCTCAACCTGGCGCAACATGTTGATTACGAGGCTCGTCGCAGCAATAGTGCTGATGTCCTGAATGTATGCGTACCCTTCCGGTGCTTCGAATGTTTGCAAAGAGTCGATAATGGTCGGGATGCCGATATAGGAGATAATGCGTAATTCATCATCTGAAACACGAACGTCGTTGATGATTTTTTTCTGTACGTTTAAAAGAAGATCAGAAATGGTATCCTTCAATCCCTTAAAACCACCGTCATTAACTTCTGACATGACAAGGCACTGAGCCTTTCGTGGGGATGATGGATCTGGTGCCGGAGAACACTTGAGCATTTTAATTGATCCGCCAGCTGGTGGCCCCATGATGTAATCCGTGACAGTCATGGTAGACGGGCGGACTTCCATTCCCGCTTTTTCGCCTTTGCTATCCCAGTTGATAATGACAGTACCTACGAGAGACATAAGTTGTTCTGCCAGTTTATAACCGGATAACTCCGTTACCCCTCCGATGTTCATCGTTCCCTTATCAATATCCATGAACGACATATAGAAGAGGTTACCACTGAATTTTTCAGCGAACTCTTCGGGATCCTTTGCTTTAACCTGAGAAGTGACAGCTTCAGGTGACTTTGTCATCGATGAGCCAAAATCAGGAATAAGACCATTAATCGATCCCAGAATTGAGGCTGGTCCAGAGCTAACTGAGTTAGCGAACTGGCTTGGCGTACCCACGTTTTCAGAAAGGAAAGAGTAAGTTGCATTGCATGAATCTTTCGCAAATTTATTTAGCGCTTGCAGTTTGTTTTGGATGTCATTAATCGTTGCAGCACAGTCAGCACAAATAGCTGAAACAGCAACGTTAAAAGCATAGATAGCCGCACCCTGGGCAATACCACGGGCCACCTGCACAAGCTGGTCCCCGTTGATCATGCTGAAGGACCCAAGAAAAACGTCAATACCGTTACAACCGACAGAAGCTTTTGGAAACGACATGGAAACAAGGTTGGTATTAACGTTTGTTGTTCGGTAAGACATTGACCCGCCAACTATGCCTGTACGGGTTGCTGTGGAAAAGGTGGCCGGGCTGGTAGACGTCATCATGCCATTGAAAATGTTACGCATTGCGTTGTCTGCATTTGCAGTCGGGGCTAAAATTGCAGCACAAACAGAAAGAGACAAAAGTAACTTTTTGAAGTTGAAAACGGCATTACTGCGCATAAGTGCCTCCAAAACTGCCGCCAGCATTGAGATAATTGACCGGATCGGCCGTAGGCATGTCATAGCCTTCGAGTTTTTGGTCCATTATTTTTTGAAGTAGGAATGGGTCTGATTCCATTTCGGATTTATTAACGGTAATAACGCCATCATCGCCGATGGTATATTGCCTTTTAATATCTAGAGTTGACTGGAACGAAGCGTCATCGATCAGATTCATGCCCTTCGCGGCAAGTATAATAGTGTTCTTTAATTCATCAGCGGAGATCATGCCTTCACTAATGCGCTGAGCTGATGTCCCATCCTTTGAAACCAGGAAAATTGTAGGTACCTCTCGAATTTTAAATTGATCAATAATTTGTGCGTTGGGGATGTTAAAATCCTGAAAAAGGCCATTATGCAATGGCCTTCCATCCATACTGATTGGAAGAATATCTACCGAATAATAGTTCTGCATAAATTGAAGTATTTGGCTTTCTTCGTGGCAAAACTGGCAAGTACTCTGGAAAAAGAAAAATAAACCTGACTTAGTAAAGATATCTTTCATTACCGTTTGCTGATTTTTTTCAACAACAGTGCGGTGAGCATCCAGTGCCACCTTTTCCACTGGTTGCCTGCGTTTTTCAGACATCATCGGGTTTTTAAGAAAATAATCTTTTGATTTGTCAGAAAAACGCGTACTGATATCCAGCATTAACCTTTGCGCCGTGTAATAACGTGATAGATTTTCTGCGGTAGGGTTATCCATTGCCTGCGTTAACAGTCGAGGCATATTCTCTTTTAGCCATTTTGAATTTAAATCTACCATTTCCTCTTTTGAAGGCGAGCTAGCAGCACCGGTTGGTGGCAAAACCTCTTCTTCTTCAGCTTCGCTTTTTTTAGCAGGATCGTCATACCAGAAGAAACCCTTCTTATAAGCCTGGCCAGATACAAAGGGCGTATCTTTTATTAGGGGTTGCTCAGGGCTGGCGTGGGCACCAGTAATTACCAAAGACATAAGCAAAACCATCTTTGAAGGCGCTAATGCAATACGAGTCATAGACCGTTCTCCTTTTCTGATGCGGTTATGATGGCATACAAAAAAAAGGTTAGAGCTCGTATAGCATGGTCGTTTTTATGTTGAAAAGGACGGAAAAGGAGTGCTGACTAAGAAGATAGTCTCGGTGATGGAAAGATCATCCATCTTGCACGTTGTCAAAAATCCGGTGTAACAAAAACATGGTTTTATCGAATATCTAAAAGCAAATATTGCTTTGAAAACAGGTGTATTTAGAGCTGAAAAAAATCATCACAAGTAATGCTGTTTCTATATTTCAAAAAAGGAATAGCTAAGGATCAAAGAAGCGAACTTAGACAAGAATATAAAATATATTAATTGAAAGCGATTAAGAAGTCGTCATGCATAGAAGGTTTTGAGAACCTAAGTAGTTTTACGTTTTCAACAGAAAAAAAGGTGCACATTTTTGGAACGAAGAAAAACTGAATAAAGAAAAATCAAATTATATCTTTACTTGTCAAGAGTTGATATTTAAGTTGTAACTAATATTTGATTGTAAAGCAAACAACAGAATTTGACTTAAGTCAATATTTAGATTCAGACAAGGCAAGTTTCGCGATATCTTTTTTAAATTTAATCTAATTCTTCTTGAGAATACCTCTCTATGGCTGAAGCAGTTGAAGATAATCTGCAACGTGGACAATGAGCATCATTTGTCACTGGCACAATGTATGGGCGTTTACATTTTTCGCAGGCACCTAGTTCTTCAATTTCTTTCATAGAAGTAAGGATTTCTATTATTTTATTAACTTCCGGTGCGCATACAAAGTATCCCAGATTATGAAGGACACTCATTATTCGGTTGAAGTCAATTTGCCGAAAACTCGCTTCCGGATTTATTGGATCAAAACCAAAATAGTTAACTGCGACATCAATAACAGCAGAAAAGGCTCGGCGGTTATCTGTGCGTTTGCTCCAGCCCCGGATACCTTTTTTGAGTTTTGTTTTTGCACCAGGCTCAAAATCGATATTTTCAGCAACATGATTACCGTACAAAATTCGTATTGTATTTTTATTTGCCCCAAGCGACATAGTTCTTGCTGCTCGCAATAGAGCATTAGCTTTTGTTTGATCGACCTTTGCCATATCAATAATCCTTTAACATAACTTTATTTGTTAAAGTGTTGAACACATCCTGACGGTGACTGGTGAACATAGTGTCATAACGTAATAGTTCCATCAAATCATCACTAACTTTTCCTAACCGGATGTCAGCAGACAATTCATAAGCCCAGGCAAAAACTTTCGTTTTAAGTGAAACACTCTCTTCAATATGCCCTTGTGAGAAAGCAATTGTACGTGGGAAAAGAACGACATCGTTAATTGTTTTTAACGATGAATAACCAATGTCTTTAATAGCATCAGCTGTAGTTGGTTTTAAACCAAAGAAAATACTTACAAACTCTGGTGCGAGCATTGAGATAAAGAACACCTGCATAAAGTAGTCATTCTGTATATCAACACATTTAGAACGCAACTCATGAATCTTCTTGGGATTATAGATATCCACTGTACCATTCAGAAAAGTCACTTTTTCACCGGCATCGTAAATACCATAGTCAATATCATTTGTATCATATTCACGAATTACATTGGAATCACCGTCCAAGACCGCAGAAAAAAACCTCTCCCATGTAATTTCCTTTCCGAGTGTACGCGGAACCAAAAAACTACCTGGACGTGTTTCCACTTCAAAAGCTAAATCAGCGGCTGTACTAAATCCTTTCCCAAATAGGCGACGCTGGAGAAGAGGAGTCCCAGTTTGATATGCAGAAGATCCATGCACAGGCAATAACATTAAAAATGCACGGTAACTACGAATAAGCGAAATCTCAGTGCGGAAAAGTTTACCGAGTAAGCTACGAGTTAAATTATCAGATTCTGACATGTGCTGATTGTCCTTGCGCCATTACAATTGTTCAAATCTTCAACATGGATTTTTTGTTAGGTGTTCGGTAGGGTGAAAAGTAACTTTTAGTATTTTCTTAAGGCTTGAATAAGCCTTAAATCTATCCCTTCAACCACACCGCTTACTTGTAACACTTTTTAACCAAACTAACCAGAATTTTATCAAAAATTCCTGCGCATGCTAACGAAATGTGAAGCGATTAAAAAAAAACCTAAATCCAGCCCCTCCCAACGTTGGATTAGAATAACGACGTCTTTCACTGACCGTCATAAACTGACATTTTTACTTTTCATCAACCTCATGCTTACATAGGATCACTAAACAAAGAAAAGTGACCCTATGAATGCCTCACATAGGGTCACTTATGTTTGAAAAGTGACCCTATGTAATGTCGTCATAGGGTCACTTTTTATAAAAGTGTCACTATGGACAAAGTTCCATAGGGTCATTTTTTTTGGAAAAGTGGCACTAGATATATGTATAACTTTAATAGAGCAATGCACATTATCAAAAGCAATAATCCACAATGGTCATTCTGTCAAAAGTAACTTTAGGGGGTAGCGATGGAAGTGAGGCTAAACTCGCTGTTACTGTTTCTGAAGGCCCCTCCCGAATGGGGGAAACAGCGAGTGCATTACATCTGTTCAATTCCCTCATCAAAGAGCATTCAAAAATCTTCTGTTCGTGAAAAAAAACGGAAATTTCCTCCGGTATAGTAATTTCACATCAGGAGGCGTCATGAGTAATTCAAATCTTATAAGTTCTATAGAGCTAACACGTAAAAATTTACGTGCTCAGATTGAAGGTTTGCGTGTTGAGGCTGAAGATCTCATTACAAAATACTGGATCAAGTGGAAGGAACGAAACCACCAAGAGATTAACCTTACCCGACATAGCAAAGTTCCAAAGAGGGAGTACCTGGGTTCTTACGCACCAAAAGTTGAGCTAATTGGTAATGCCAGAAAAGTAACGATCACTTGGCATCAGTTCAGCCCTTATAAAACAAGAGCGCCTAGCCACATGTCAAAACGGGTGCAACCAATGAAAAGTGGAAAATATTCTAAGAACTGTTTTGTAAACCATGCCAGCTGGGAATACGAAATGATTTCTGAAACGGAAGCATTGCTGGAGCCTTACAGAGAAATGCTTGAGCTCTATCATTCAGCATATATCGAACTTGGACGAAAAATCCGTCAATACTCAAAAACTAAGGTGGCACAATGAACGACGCAATTATCACGGACAATGAGCGTATTAACATTGAACCAAAAGATGTAATGGTAAAAGGTTCAAATAAAAAGCAAGGCGTAAACGCTCAAACTTCTACTCAACGTAGACCAGAGCACCAGGGTATGGCCAAAGTTATTATTAACCCCGGCACCCCAGACTTTAACCGGTTTTTAACTGCCAGAAATGGAGCAGTCATCAGAGGTTTTGATGATGTGAGTATCGCTATTTCCTCTCTCTTTAAAACGGTTGATGCAGTTAAACATCCTGACCTTGTTCAGGCTATTCAGGATTGGTTCAACGAGCTGCATGAAGAAAACAATAAGATGAAAGAAAATCTTGTTGCTTATATTAAGTCAATTGAGTTCGACAAGAATGACTCATTCATGTCATCAACTCAGTTTGTACCTTTCAGTTTTGAACCAGTACAACTCAACTTCAATAACCACAACACCATGAGGTTTTACAAGTACATCTTCGAGATGAACCAGCTCATGAACACAATGTATGAGTACAACTCATTGGGTTTACTGGCTGTAAGCGACTATCCGGTTATGTCTCACAACATTATAAAGAGTATTAATTTATATGTTGAGAATGTGAAAAAGACTCTGAATGTTTCTCGCCGTAAGGATGGGCCATACAGTCCAGCAGAGTTCATCACCAAAGTAATGCAATATAAAAGTGTGCAGGCATACATTGCAGCCGAACTGTCAGGCAAACGTCGATAAGGTATGATGATGAATTTCAGGGCGCTGTATTTATGTATTAAACGGATTTTGGGGATATTCTCATCTCAGGAGAATGATGCAACCTCTGTAATGATTGAGGATATATCAAGCCTCTCTCCTTTTGCGCAGATTCTAGGAGATCAGAAGTACACTGTTCCTGATCATCCAAATCCAGAAGTCCTGAAATTCATCGAGTATCCAACTCGTCCGACGGGCATACAGACATTTAATGAACAGTCAATCCTGTCTCTGTATCGGGAAAAGCTGCACTCAATTTCAATGATGTTAGCTATCAGCGATAGCGACATCAGGGACGATGCATATACATTTACTAATTTAGTTTTAAAGCCCTTGGTTGAATATGTTCGCTGGATACATCTTTTGCCAGCTTCCGAAAATCATCATCATAATGGTATTGGTGGGTTACTTTCTCACAGCCTGGAAGTGGCCATACTCTCTTTAAAAAATGCGCATCACTCAGAACTGAGACCAATCGGATATCAAGATGAAGAAGTAGTCCGTAGAAAAGTATATCTCTATGCTGCGTTTATCTGTGGTTTAGTCCATGATGCCGGAAAGGTTTACGATCTCGACATTGTAAGCCTGAATTTAGCTAGTCCGATCATTTGGACGCCAAGCTCACAAAGTCTTCTTGACTGGGCACGTGAAAATGACGTGGTTGAATACGAAATCCACTGGCGAAAGCGTATTCATAATCAACATAATATCTGGTCCAGCGTTTTCCTTGAGCGAATCCTAAACCCGGTATGTCTTGCATTTTTGGATCGGGTAAATAAAGAACGTGTTTATTCAAAAATGATCACCGCCCTAAACGTTTATACTGATGGGAATGACTTTTTGTCTAAATGCGTGAGGACCGCTGATTTCTATTCTACTGGTACAGACCTTAATGTTTTACGTGACCCTATCATGGGTCTGCGTTCTAATGATGCAGCAGCAAGGGCCATTAGTACCATCAAGCACAACTTTACCAGTATCAATATCAACAATTACAATGCTAAGCCTATGCACATCATTATCGTAAATGGTGAGGTATACCTTAACGAGAACGCATTCCTTGATTTTGTTCTCAATGATTTCGAATTACATAAATATAACTTCCCTCAGGGAGAGGCTGGTAAGACCGTATTGGTAGAATCCCTAGTTCAACGTGGTTACGTCGAGCCCTATGATGATGAGCGTGTCGTTCACTACTTCATTCCGGGTATCTATTCGGAAAACGAAATATCAAACATCTTTAGAAATGGGATAGGGAAACTAGAATTCTATAACCTTCTTAAGCTAAGGTGGATTGGTTTAATCTTTGATTCCTATAAAATCCCTGACTCAGTGCCGGGTCTTTTTAGCGTTAATGCCAATAAAGACTTTATTTACATTGACGAGCAAAAAACAGTTACTGAATACAGAAGACCAGTGCCCGGTCGGGACGTTATAACTAAAATTACTGATACTGTTGAGACGGCTGTTCTTAAGGTTAATGATTTAGGCCGCTCCTCTGCCTCTATTGATGTTGATATACATTCTAAGAAAAATGAAGGCTCATCCGACGATTTTGAGAAGAAAGCCGAAAGTGATAATGAAATTGATAATGACACGCAGATAGTTAAATCTGAGGGTGAGGAAGCAGCTGATCCTGTCATTCCTGATATAGAAGAAAGTGAAGATGAATCGGCAAAGGACACGGAATCCCATGTCCTGGTCAACCAACTTCATGAACTCCTTTTAAGCGCTCCACTTTCCAATGACTATATAGTGTGTGTTGATGCTGTCCCCTACCTCAACATAGATACCACTATGGCATTGCTGCCGGGATTAGATGAAAAAGCATTCAGTGAAGAGCCCTATTTCCAACTGACATTCAGAGAAGGCTCTCTCGATGGAATGTGGATAGTAAGGGACATTGACGATCTGCGTTTAGTCCAGCTCGGCGATAACTGCGCCGGGTTCCAGCTCACCTATCATGAGCCAAGAAGGCCAACAACTTTAAAGTCACTTTTCAATACTTCTATGTATCAGGCATTAGTGATTAATGATGAGTCTTCTGTTGAAAACTCTGCCCCACGTCCAAAGCAAACGCTTGAGCTGCCTCCCCCACGTGTAAATGCAGTCGAAGAACATTCTGGCGACGTGGAATATCATGGAACCGATAGTGCATCCGCGACTGGTCCGCTGAAAACTGAGGCTGTGGAATATGAACATTATCAACATCTTTTTGAGAAAGAAGATGAAGAGCATGAGATCATTGATTATACCGATTTCTCACAGCTTAGTGTTTCTCGGCCAGAAGTCGGTAGTTGTGCAACAAGCTCTTCGGTCCATAATGAAAAGCTTCTCTCCGAGCCGTCAGAATTACCAGAACTTAACCGAGAACAGAACGCTGATCCCCAGGGTACGAATGAACGCTCTATGGATGTTTCTGTAGGACAAGAAAACTCAGAACCAGATACTGAGGGTAACTGCCCACCACCAGCTGAAGTTGTGTATTCCCAGACCGAAGCAGCCGCAACCAGTGTGATGGCAAGTGAAGAGCCCGCCTTACCTCCTGTACTTGAAGAATCAAATGGAGAGCATGCGCCCACAGACGCTAAGGGGCATCATCTTTCGCCAGCACTGGCCAGACTGTTCGCCCCAACAGCACCGGTAGAAAAACAAAATCCCAAGCGCAACCGGAATAAATCATCGGACAAAGCAGAAGTACAAAAACCAGCATCACCTGTTTCTGGTCACAATCTGAACAGTAAAGTCTTTGCATCTACTGAATCAGACCAAAATGGTGAATTCTCGCTTATAAGCGAAGGTGACGTTACAGAGCTTGAATTTGTAGAAATTGCGTTAGTACTGCATCAAATTCTGTCCAAAATGGAGGTGGCGTTTAAAAGAAAGCGCAAAAACAGATTTATGGTAAGTACTCCTAATACTCTCTATCTGACCCAATCTTGCGTGGAAAAATTTGGGTCGCAGTTAGAGGCTCAAGATCTTTTCAATAAGCTTCCTCAGTACCTCGTTAATTCTGGTGCTGTGATCAATACAAAATGCCATGCATTTAACATGCCTACTTTGCTGGCCGCATCAGACCGGGCGAAAGTGGACATTGAACGAATTATCAATAACCTGAAAGAGGCTGGGAACCTATAATGTCAGATTCGAAGAGGACTAACCTCCATGCACAAGAGAATTTTTATCGGCCTATTCTTGAGTATCGTAGTGCCTCAATACTTTTGATTTGTTCGGTTTCTATGCTTTATATGGGACTTTCTTCAGACGGACTGGACATCGCCCCAATAGTTCTGTTCACCTCAATATTGCTTTTTTTGCTGTGCCTTTATCGTTGCAAAACAGCAGCGCCATTTTTGATGGCTCATTGGCGTGTATTCAAGCGACATTTCATGTTCGTTAGTCTTGATTCACTGCGTGTAATTAACAAAAGTAACTTTTTCTCCAATGAGCGAAAGTATCGTCAACTGGTTCAGGATTATCAAAATAAAAATAAGGATATACCCGAGCGAAAGTCCTATTTTTGTGATGGGTTTGAGTGGGGTCCGGAACATGCGGATCGGGCATATCAAATAGCTAACCTCTCCAGTGATAAACGTGAGATCGAGTTGCCATTCGTCTTCAACCCAATTAAGAGACATTTTGACGCAATGGCTCGTAAGATGGGCGGCAGCAATGCAATTTTTGCTGTGGAACGTAGGGAACCCATATTTGTAACTGAAGACAATTGGTTTGGTCATACTCTGATAACCGGAAACGTGGGTACCGGGAAAACGGTGCTACAGCGTTTACTAAGCATTAGCATGCTTCATCTTGGTCATGTTGTTGTTGTCATAGATCCAAAGAACGATGCAGAGTGGCGAGAATCTCTAATGGAAGAGGCTAAGACCCTCGGTCTTCCTTTCTATAAATTTCATCCTGGCCAGCCAGCATCTTCGGTCTGTATTGATGTCTGCAACACCTATACTAATGTTTCTGACCTAACATCTCGTCTTTTGAGCTTGGTGACAGTTCCCGGTGAGGTTAACCCATTCGTTCAGTATGCCAAGGCTCTCGTTTCCAATGTGATTTCCGGGCTTTCTTACATAGAGAAAAAGCCTTCTATTTATCTGATTCACAAGAACATGAAAAGCCACATGTCTATTGTGAATCTTACAGTCAAGGTAATGGAGTCATGTTACGCGAGATATTATGGTTACGATGTCTGGACCGAAAAAGTTAAGTACGTCGCTAACGATACCTTGCCGGTACGTTTCAAGCGTCTCGCTGAATGGTTTACGGCTCATTTCATGAATTACGAGGGGTCCGAACAAATAGACTGGTTAGATACTGTTTCCCAGCTTATTGATTACTCAATGTCCGACCCAGAGCATATGGCTAAAATGACCGCAGGTATTATGCCTGTTTTCGATATGCTCATTGAAAAACCTTTAAATGAGCTTTTATCTCCTAACCCGAACTCAGTATCATCAAGAGAAATTGTAACAAGCGAAGGGATGTTCAGCACTGGCGGGGTGCTATACATTTCGCTTGATGGCCTTTCAAACCCCGATACAGCAGCTGCTATTTCTCAATTAATAATGTCAGATCTGACCTCCTGTGCCGGTAGTCGCTACAACGCTCAAGATGGTGATATGTCAGCTAATTCCAGGATAAGTATTTTTGTTGATGAGGCACACTCAGCCATTAACAACCCTATGATTAACCTTCTGGCGCAGGGTCGTGCAGCGAAAATTGCACTGTTTATTTGCACCCAAACCATCTCCGACTTTATTGCTGCGGCAAGTGTTGAAACTGCCAATCGAATTACGGGGCTCTGCAACAATTATATAAGCTTGCGAGTCAACGATACTCCTACTCAGACGCTTGTTGTAGAGAACTTTGGTAAGAGTGCGATAAGCACAAATATGGTCACTTATACGACCGGTTCAGAAACATCTTTGCCGCATAATAACTTCTCAGGTTCAATCTCAGAAAGAAAGCAGACAACTTTAGAAGAGAGTATTCCAAAGGATCTCTTGGGTCAGGTCCCTATGTTTCACATAGTTGCCAGGCTTCAAGATGGCAGGAAGGTTGTAGGCCAAATCCCTATTGCTGTTGCTGAGAAACAAATGAAGCCAAACACAACTCTGTCGGAAATGCTTTTCAAGAAGGCCGGAAAAGTTACTTTGCGTCAAAATCTCGATATCAAAAATCTTAATAAATTTCTAAGGAAGTTGCATTGATGGATGAAAAAATTGTCCTGACGCGCCAGCAAATTTTAAGCTCTGCACTAAAAGTCAGCAAATGTCGCTCGCTCGTAAAAAGGCGCTTTCAGTCTTTGGGTTTAAAGTACGCAGATTCTCAGGAAGTTCGAGATCGGCTAACTATGATAGAAAAAAACGCGTTTCATCATTTGGGAAAATTTTGTCAGAGCAACGATATCGATTCCCTATTCTCCATGGCAAATACCCTGTCTGAGCTTTTCCTTTTAAAGGGAGAGTTGATCACGACTGATCCCTTTGGGGACCGTGAAACCAGCTACTGGTCGGTACCACAAGGATCATGCCATGAATGGATTCAATCACTGACCACCAGCGAAGGTCCTGAACGTAAATTCGTTAGTTTCCGTATTTCTTTCGATAACAATGACGTACGGTGTGATCTTGTAAAAAAGAATGCCCGTATGCTTGGTTGTTATCTTTTGCCTTATTTCGTCGATTTAACACGCACGGTGGGCGCATTCATTAATTTGCCAGGTAGTGTCTCTTTTAAACAAGTACAGCGCATCAAACCCCAGATTCATCCAGAAACAACACATAGTCATATAGTTACTATTGAGGACTCTCCCTTTCTTTCTCGGTTAAAATTTAAAATCATTACTGCCATAGATCAGCTTCCTGACCCTAATGGCCTTTATACAAACACCTTTAACAGCATTATTGACCGTGCACTGCTGACTCATCTCAAAACCGAACAGGAAAAAATAGATAGTCCAAGAGTCTGCAAAAATGTGATTTCGGCTTTTGCCGACTCAACTCTTTCTCTGCCGGTGTTTAACATCGGCCTAAACGAGCAGTACAGATACTGGACGCCGTGGGGCATCAACTTTATAGAATTTTCCCGCCAGGCCGCAAAAGCAAGGACCGCTGTATTTGTTCCTGATGTGGGACAGATCGAGTGGAAAAGCGCAGAGCATAAAGAACTGGCGGAGTTAAGCCTCATCGACCAAATCATACCTAAACAGTACCACTGGCTCCTGGGTATCCCGACGATGTGGCGTAACAACTATTGCAATCACGATCAGAGGCTAGCTCTTTTTCGTGAATGGAGGGAAAGCAATGGCTGCGGATAATACAAGCAGGGCAGCAGTGCTCAGAACAATGCTTTTTTTTGGCATGGTCATTTATTTTGGTTACAGCTTGGCTTTCCAGAATACTGAGGAGCTCAAATATCAGATTACTCAGGAGGTTAATGCAAGCCGGTCCATCATATCAAATGACCGTTGGAAGTCTGTCATTGCAAATAGTGAAGCGACTTTAAATTGGTTGGTACATGACTATAAGTTAATTGACTATCTGAATACTATTCTGATCCCTGACACCAAAAAACCAGCCAGAGGTATTAACATTGTTGCTGAAAAATTTACCTCTATTAATTACACTATGGCCAAAAACATACCCCTCTTACTTTATCAGTCCATTTTCCGGTGGAACTTAATCCTGGGGTGGCTAATCGTTTTTCTGCCCTATCTATTTGCCATGCTAGCAGATGGAATGTACCAGTGGAAATTGAAGAGGTACGTATTTGGTAAGGTTACAGTTCAGTTTTATCGTATTTGGTTTCGAGCATTTTGGGTGATCAGTGCTTTAACGATGGTCTACCTGGTCATGCCAAATATGTCACTATTTAACAATATCGCTCAACTTTTCCCACCAGTCGCTTTATTGATACTGGGAATTGCATTGAATCGCTTGTGGTCTAACTTTCAAAAACTCATGTAAAGGTGGTCAGATGTTAAGCAGTAAAAAAAGGAAGTCCCCTACAAATATCAAAGAATCGCTCAATGATAACGCTGACCGTTTTTATAAGATGTTTCGCATTCATACCACGGCAAAAGTTGCTATGTCGCTAATTGCCATGACCGCTGTAGGGTTTTCTTTCTACAATCTTTACGAACAATGGCAGGACGCTGAAGGGAAGAAAGACCATATAGCTGTAATACGGATTTCTGGCGAGATGGGTACCGGCTCGGAAACGGGCGATGGAACAGTGATCGCAACAGCTCTTGCCAAAGCTTACAATAATCCCCATGCCAAAGCAGTTATTATCGAGGCAGAGTCAGGTGGTGGTGGTCCCTCTGACGCCATCATTATTTACCGCCAGATAAACGCGCTTAAAAACCACCAGCCACAGATTGAACGCGTATCAGATGCCGGTGGCTCTCTTTCATCTGTAGCCGCTGACAAGAGTAACAAAACCGGGAGCACAGAACGTGGCGATGAAGCACGGTCGAAGCAAAACTCCCTCGAAGTACTCTCCAGCGGTACCGGTCGTTTTTTCTCTGATATCGCAGACTCATATAAACCAATCATCGTTAGTGTGAAAGGCATATGCGCATCCGCATGCTATTACGCGGTATCGCCCGCTGATGCAATTTATGCCGACAGTAATGCCCTGATCGGTTCTATCGGTGTGCGTATGGACCACTGGAATCTGTCAGAGATCATGAGCACAGTAGGCGTCAAGAATGAGCCCCTTACGGCCGGTGAGTTCAAAGATGCTCTTGACCCCTTCCACCCATTGTCCGATTCAACGAGGGAGTTCATGCAGAAGGAGATCCTGAACACGATGCATGAAAAATTTATAACTGATGTTGAACTTGGACGGGGTAAAAAGCTTCTCTCGCGTCATGATGCCGATGCTGTTTCTCTCTATTCAGGCCGTGTATGGCCAACACCTCAGGCAGTTAAGTACGGCCTGGTGGATGGAGATCTTACGTCAGTAGAGATCCGTACACGTCTTTCAAAAATGTACTCCACTGACACGTTCAAAAACTACAATGAGCCTCATCGTAATCTCCGTTCTGCACTCGGCATGCTGATGAGCCTGTCTTCAAATATTGAGAGCCTTACCGGTACCACTACCCGCTTAGTAGAATCTGTTAATGCCACCAGCTACCCCTCTGTGAGGTAACATGGATGCTTTCAATCTGCTGTGGAGCATTACGGGGGTAGCTTTCATTATCCTTATTTTCGTCGTGTTGCTGTGTCTGTTGGGATTTATGACCTCTGCCATAGCGGAACGGCGGACTGCAAAGGCAATTGAATCTGGGCTTCCTGAAGAAGCTCAGGGGCTACTTAGTGATCTCACCTTTCAGTTGTCGGCTCATAGCACTACGCAGGTTGATCACATTCTCGTAGCCCCACATGGTATATACGTCATAGAGCAGAAAAACTACGTAGGCAAGCTCTACGGTACTCTGGAGGAAAGCCACTGGCGGAAATGGACTCAGTCCCGAACCCTCAAGTTGCAGAACCCGTTTAAGCAAAACCAGGGGCACATCAGGGCTATTCAGTCTGCTCTTAAGGCTAGAGAACTGGAATGTATCAATGTCGTCATCATAAACGGACGTTGTAAGTTTGATGGCATCAAGCCGGAATGGTTATGTATGGGGATGGACGATTTTATCCATAAAGTCAAACAACGACGAGGGCTACGGTTGTTCACACCGGAGTCTGTTCAGCACATCTGTTCGGTGTTGAAGTCAACAAGGAAGTCGCCAGGGCTCTATACGGACCTTACTCATATTCATAACATAACGACAAAGTACAAAGCCCCGATGAAATTCGAGCAACGAGTAACATACATTCTGCTCAACTTTATCCATTATCTGTGGGCAAGTCTGTTCACTAAGCAGAAGCCTTAGCGCTCTATCATTGGTAAGGCTGTAAAATGTCTGCAAAAGGCCCCATCGGTAAATTGTTGGGGCTTTTTCTTTGCGTAGTTCTGATACGGTTTATCCTGTGGAGCATTATGGCCACCAGCCAGCTGGTGACTGGCCAACGCTTTGTATGACGTAGCCTACTCAGGGCAGGCTATTTTAGAGGGACCGATTTTTATCCGGGCTAATTTAGAAAGAGATAATTTGAACTTAGGCGGGCTGACCACCAGCAGAGAGGTAAATCACTAGCCGGTGATATTGACAGAAGTCGTCAGGGGTTTAACGCCGGAATATTTTGCCAGGCCTCCTGCAAGGTCTGCAAGACTTCTACAAGTGATAGTGACGGCCACAGGACTGTTTCCGTCATTATCACTCCAGGTGGCTCGCACTCTACTGGTACCAGAATTAAAACAACACGAGTTCCTTTTACCTGGTAGGCAAGGTTTACTGCCGGTTGGCGGTAGGAGGCCAGTACACCCTCACCATATTGAGCAGGGTTACTTGCCCAGTTCCGCACCATTGCATACACCTGAGGCATATACCGACTATCCAGATCCCCTTTGGGCCGTCTGAACGGCACGATTTCTTCTGAGCGGTAGGTGGTCGTTGTTGTATTGGTTGTCATCTTTGTCACCTCCCCTGTTCGTCCATTTAGAGTTTTAAGCTGCTTTACACATCACACTCAACTGATTATTTAAGCTGGTCATCGTCTCTGGCCAGCATAGCCCAACCATTCGCCTGGTTTTCGCGGGAGTAAGGATTCATTTCAAAATAACTATCTACCGCGTCGCTGTCCGCAACAGAACTGTTGTTAGCTCTCTTTGAACCCTGAACCACTACAGCATCAACCTCTGCGGCTTTCCCGTTGCGCTGTACCAGGATTTTAACCGTATTGGGCTTACGTCTTGCGAGCAGTTTGTTGGCGATAAAAAGCACAACAATCCAGGCCAAAAGCACGTATAAAAATGTATTCATAATGCCCTCCTTTGTATGTGATTATTATACCTGCTTCCATTGCAGGCCAAACAGGTTCGGTGCATGAAAAATAGACTTCTCTCCGGCGTATAGCAATCTACTTACTGATCTGTTTTCGTATCAAACTGTATGGCATAACCGAGGGGCGTACGTGGTGAGTCAGAAAGTTACTTTTCCGTAATAGTTAATTTCAGATCCTTCTTCCAGTTACGCTTCAGTATAAAACCGATACCCTCTAATTCAGCATCCTTCACGTTTAATACGCTTCACTTTAAGGCAGGGCTTTTCGGTTGAAATGAATTCTTTTTCCGGTTGCTGGACATGGGTTTCATCCTGATAGTTAAAGTTGCAGGCTATCAGTCACCACCACCACCTCCGTCACCTCCTCCACCGCCACCATCACAACCACCAGCTATGCTATTTTCACCATTACAATCACCTCCGAGGGGGTTCAAATGGCTGCTCCCCTGTAGATGGTGTCCTTGCCAGATCGAACCCGAACCAGCGCCTCCTGAGCGTCTTTGCTTGCCCTGAGGCAATTGTGCAGGCTCACCAGCACCGGCGGTACCAAAAATGTCCCGGGCAATTTTATAAAGAAGGTAAAAAGGTACGCCCAGCATCATAAAAAAGATTACTGAAAATATTACACGTTCCATTGATGATCTCCTGTCTTGTGAGAGACCAGTTATATCAGGGTGATTCAGTATTTCCGTTTAGAAAAGAGTACTAATTTGGCCCTGTTCGCTCTTAATTTGCCATCCGGGAAAAAGTCATAGGGATAGGCCTGCCAGAGTCAATAACTTCCAGTGATCTGGAGGAGACCCCGGCTCTCTGAGCCCTCATGGATGGTACGGCTTTACCCCTTGTAAACAGATTCACGTTCCGCAGGACAAACATCGACTACTGACGTCTCATATTTGCTGACGCTAATCCGACGTCTCATTGCCGTCTGCTTGTTTTCTTTAAAGGGTGTATTAGACGAATATCAAATCGGAATGGTAGGGGATGTGTGGGCACCATGCCCGGCCCTCTTTGAGCATCTGAGAGATTGGAGACCTAGCCGGGTAAGATAGCTACTTTCTTACGGGTTACCCTTCAAATCCAAAGACGAAACGGACGCTGCCGTTCTCCACGTGGAGACGCTTTACTTCTTCGACAAATTCCTGGATCACCTCTCCGGCGTTATCGGGTGGTATGGCTGACAAAATTTCTTCCGAAGTCAGCCATGAGTATGAATGTTCACCGAATAAATCATCATCTTCGGACGGTATATCATCAGGTAATCCGCGTAATGCGTGGATAAAAACTGCTGATGTGCTCGCCCTTTCACGATCTACATCAAATCCGAGCCAGGCAAAGTGGAGATATGATCGGTCCCCTTTATAATTGCTTGATAAATTAATCCATTTACCAGGCTTTTCTTCCCTTTGAAATCGCCAGCAGATATCAACGCCCATTAAGAAACTCCATTACTATCGTTCGTATGAGATAACTATCATTTCAGAATACTATGACTTCTTCCCGTATAGAACTAATCGCTCACGCCATTTAGCTACTTACTTTTTTTACGTACGCTTGCAGCGCAGTACCTTGAGAGAAGTAAGTAAGACTGGGCGAAGCCAACCGGTTCCGCCACCTCGCTCACCGGCTTTTAGGCGTAAGCACTGAAGTCAGCCTCCATGCTAACTGGCGAGCCTGCGAAAGTCAGACTCGTTGTTATAAAGCGGCATATCGTAAGCAGTGTCTGAAATGAACATTCGGATCTGCTCAAGCGTCATGCCACAATGAAAACGGGTTACGCTCACATTGGCCCGGGGGAAGTCAGCACAAAATGCATTCAAAACATTCTCATGGACAATACCAATGTTGATTAACGCAGCTGGCCCGTTGTCACGGAAAGATACGACACGGAATCCCCCATACCAGCCTGACTGGGAGAAAAATGAAAATGCACTCGTTGCCAGACCATTAGACAGGTCATAGCGCAATTTCCCGCTCAGAGACTGGCTGTCTCTGCTGTACACGCGATTAATGAAAATGCCGGGACCAACTTCTACCGGCTGCTTGTTGCTTGCTAAACACGGAAAGCCCACCAGCGAAACCTCCCTTTCTCCTAACCAGTTTACCTGATACCCGGCAGTGAGAAAGTCAGTCAGTTCTACGCCAGAAAGAGCATTAATGGCCGCAATATCGGTATCCAAAATATTTACGTTTTTCATATTCATCTCATCTATATTCTAAAGTGCGTTTTTTGTCTATCAGCCCGAGGATTGAAAATTTGAATATTTAATGTGACAGAAAAATACCTGTCACCTTTTCAAAAACTGCCTGCAATTGAATATCGAGAGAGTCCATTTTAAAATCCACCAGCTCAGCTTTATTATCGCAAACCGAATAAAAATAGGAGTCAAATGCGTCTGTATCTTCATCTTTAAAAATACGGAAGGAATTAATTTTATTATGCCCTTCAAATTCGGCATGAATACCATAGCGAACCGAGCCGTCATCGAACTGAACAACCCGTCGTACAGAATTAATCCGGACGTACTGTTTTAAGGCCCTCGCGAAATCGGCATTTAACGCCAACGCTCGTAAGATTGAATCAGCGGTTTCATTCTGCTTTTTACGATCATATTCAAACATCCCACAGCCGGTGTTACGAAAGACCGGCTGAAGAGCATTAACCAGGTTGAAGGAATCCACGTTTCTGTCGTTTCTGTACATGAGATATCTCCTGCCCCTCCGCTATACGAAGGGGCTTGATAGGGTTACTGCCAGGCTGCGATCACTTCTTCGCACTGGAAATGAGATAAGCACTGCTGGAGTAAAAGGGCCAGCACCGCTGTGTTAGGGACGCGATTGTTACACCACGCGTTGAATAGCAGCTGCCATGGACCGGCATAATACCCGGCCAGTTTCTTTTTTTGTTTATCTGTGCAGCAGCTGGAAATGGCCTGCTGATAAAGGCTTTCATTCTCGGCACCAGAGCGTTGTTGCAGTGCCTGATAAATATAGGAGTAGACAGAATCGGAGCAATTAGATGCATAGGCCAGATTGGTTTTCATAATACCTCCTGTGTTTTTGGGTATTATATAAAACTCCGACCTACTGGCTAATAACCCACACTGTAATTTCTTTTAAAAACACAATAAATTTTCAAAATTGGACCAGTGTGGATTTAAGCGAGCAGTTTAAATCTTTATGAACTAGCTTTCAAAGAGGTTGGTTTTTCGGGAAGTTTTTTGCCAGACCAGCATGTTGTTTTTTTTTCTGTAGTGCAGATTAGCTGGTACCTGCCCCTTCTTACCTCTTTGAGCAATGACTGTTTGAAATATGGTAAGCCCAGTTCAAAAACCCAGTAACGACCGTCTGCAAAAACGACTGAATTTTCAACGCCATCCGAAGCCACCAAGGATGCATCATTAAGTAGACGTTCTTCATAATGAAATGGTAATGAAAATGTCAGATATAACGCACAAAGTACAAAGATTCCTGTGAGACTAACTGCCAGTGAACCACAATAACCAGAATAAACATTTAAATTTCTTTTGATAAATTTCTCATGCAAGATTACAAGCAGACAGAATACACAAGCTACCAGCCCAAATCCTACATGCAGATAAAACTGTCTTATTTCATCATTCCAGACGATGTTGTCCCATTTCGTGCTTAAGATTGAACCCAACAAGGAGATAATAAAAGCGGCAATTTGAGAACTGATAAAGTAGGAGAAAGCTGACTTTGAAGTTATTTTTTTCATAGAAACAGGAACCTCTTTACCTCGTTCCTGATCAGAGAAAAGACACAAAACGCACCATGCGCAAAAAACTGCAAGTCCAGATGCAATAATCTCGCGTAAAAACATATTAAACGTTTCCGATAATGAATAAGTAATTACCATATCCTCTCCGTAAGTCTACATATAATTCAGACGTGACAAATAATTAAAGGCATTGCTATTCTATCATTATGCATTGCGTTTAAAATCATTTCTAATTCAGCAGAGTAGCGATACAGGCATTTCGCTATCCTAAAATCTGGTAGCTTTCCATTTCCTTGCTGAGATAAATCAAAATAATTCTATTTATTGCCTATTCGGATGCTGCAAAACCTTATAAATCCGGATGTATATCACTTAACAGTGAACCATTCGGTGACTTGCTCTCCGTGAGGTCCACCGGGTTTATCCAGTAGGGAACATTCTGCTTTTACCGTTTACTGCATACGCGAGCAGGAATTCTGTTGCAGTTCTGCATTTGCCTGCTTTTCCAGTGCTGTCATAACCCGGCGGAGCATCGCCAGAGCCTGAACAGGCGAGCTCCCAAACTGCACTTTCACTTCATCCGTATCATGATCCTGAATCAGGTCGAGGATGTTCACTTCGATCCCTGCCCCGTTTTCATCTTTTGCCGTGCACTGAATACTTACCCGGGTCACCGAATCCGTCAGGACTGGCAGTGGGTTAGTCTTGTCTACGTTGATAAAAGCCTTCTTCATTGCCCTGTTTCCCCTTGTCCTGAAAAAGTTACCGACCCGTCCGGATGGAGGGGTCGGTCAGAAAATCATGCCTGTCCCTTATTCATCTTCTCAGCATGCTTACGCAGGTACTCTTTCAGGTCAGCATGAGCATTGATGATATCGTTCATTTCATCATTGGTCAGAACAAGCGTGTAAGTATCAGTGCTGACAGATTCACCTTCTTTAAGCTTGGCTTCTTCAGCAATACGTTCAAAAATCGGGATCGCGGTGTCGGCAATGACGGTCACGGTCTTTTTGTTCAGAACGCTGGACATGGATGGTGCTTTACCTGCCGGGTTCTGTTTAGGAGCGCTGTCCTTTGGAGCCGGAGCTGGTTCCTGTACCGGTGGCGTAACCAGCGTCTCTGTATTGCTTTCATCATTCAGTTGATCCGGTACCGGGGTGTTAACGGTAGCATTACCTGCCGGTTGCTCATCACCGGAGTTTTCCGGAGTCTGCGGATCTGCCATGCGCTCTTCTACCTTGGCAGCTTTGACGAATTTCAGCGTGTTTTTCGTCGCTTTACCATAGATGGAGATCGCCTTGTTGATGTTATCTACCGCATCCTCACCGCTGTACATATACTCGTCCAGCGCAACGTACATGCTCACCTGATCGCTCACAAGCATGGTCTGTAGTTCAGAAGGCAGGTCCAGTACGCGAACCATCTGGCGAAGATGCTGCTCTGATTTACCACGTTTTTTTGCCAGTTCCGCAAAGGTCTTAGGCTCTTCTTTATCTTCAACAAGACGCTTAATTGAAAGCGCTTCAGCTACGACAGACAGCGCCAGGTTGGAGTTGCCGGTCAGGGTGAAGAGTTCTGCTTTTGAAGCGCTACCGCGAAACTCTTCGCAGCGAATACGAGTAATGCGTTCACGCCCTTCTGCTTCCAGCTGGCGGTTTGCAATAGCGATGGAACGGATACGGCAAGCCCCCTGACGCAGTACAGGTACGCCATTAACCATCTGAACAACGATAGGCGTCACGCTGAACGGGTCTTCCATGTAGGCATCGGCCAGGCTGTTCAGGTGTTCCACAACGTGAGGCATTGAATAGTAGAGCTCGCCCATACCGGCCGTGCGGGTGTTAAAGCCTTCCTGCTCTACAACAACCGAAGGGTCAATGATAAGGCCGTTACCTTTACGGGCACCGTTACCAGTGCGTTCCAGGTAACCACGAAGGCTGATTTCGTTGCTGTTGTTTTTTACTTCAGTTTCGATTGCGGACATTTTTGTTCTCTCTTTTGGTTGGTTGTTTAACTGCGCTACAACACAACAATACCAGGTTCGACATTTTTTCTAATAGGTTGCACAGAAGAAAAAGTAACTTTTCTTAAAAAAAATTCCTGAGACAATACTACTCGATCCGTCCGTTTTAAATCTTCACAACAGTGGGCCGTTTTTACGTTTAAGCAAAATAGCTGGTTCAGAAGGTGAGTCGGAGAGAAAAGTTACTTTTCCGGTTGTCTGGGCCAGTGATGAGAGAGTGGCAGGACAGGAATGGCTAAACCGGTGCGGGTCTCTTGTAAGTCGCAGGGGATTGAGGAGATATAGAGGTAAACCGGTACGTTCAGTTTTTGGATTGAGCCGGGCTTTTGGCCCGGGCTTAAGGAAGCGGAAATTTGAACGAACTGGCAGGTAATGATTTATGCCGCCGACAGCTGGCCGTCAGTGCTTTGCTGTTCTGGTTTGACAGTTGGGGGATAACCGGCAGTTAGCCGCTGGCATTCCGCATCACAGAAAGCCCTGAGGTTGCTGAAGACGGACTCCATGAAATCAGCATGAGCATACGAGTCTACAGGACGTGTCTTGTTATCTTTCATCTTGTTCTCCTCAATCATTATTAAAACCAGCGGATTTAGTTCCTGGCGCTCCATCTGCTGACCGGCTTTCCCAGAGAGCAGCGATGTGTCGGGTTCTGTTTCTCATTTTATCGTTTTCATCGGGCCCATCCGGCCGTATAAGAGACCGATTTGGCATGTTTAAGAAACGTACTGGCGACATTAAAAGCTGAGGTTGGCTTTGGAATAAAAGGATACTTTTCCCGTTTGTCAGGTCTTTCGCTACCGCTGCACGATGATTCTGTCAGGCATTCTGCGCCCTCCTTGGCTGTACATCTTGAAACAAGCGGTGGGATGTTCCCTTCCCCCTGCTCACCGCAGAATAATTGGCAAGTCCCGACGGTCGTTCCGTACGAGCCGGGTCCAAATAATGAATAAATACAACGCCACTTCAATTGTATTGACAATAGAAGTTAGGAGGATCATAGTGTCATTCATGGTGCGGCTTTCGCACCACCGCCCCGGCGGTACCGGGCAGAACTGGAGTACCTCATGAAACTTTCCCGTCAGACGACTTCTGATACTTCTGTTGATGGCCGTTCACGCGCATATGCCTGGGGCCGTGTCCATTATTTCATTATCGAACATGCACCAATGGCTGAGCTGGTCGCTATTGACGAGCTGCTGGAAAAAGCTGGCTGGAGCAATGACGGCTGTCCGAACTATGAGAAAGATGACGAGTTTGGTAATGCTGGTTACAGCTGTGGTTACTGGATCGATATTGACAGCGTGGGAAGCTTCAAGGCTGACTACAAACGTCTTAAGGGTGAGATTAGTGCGCATATCGCCTCAAAGGCGGCAGAGGTGGAGATCCGCGTACTGGACTCGATGTCCGACAAAGAATGTAAAGATGTTGCCTCGGTGGCATGTACTGTTCGCCGTGACTTACGTACGCAGTCCGAATCGCTTCATTCACTGCGTACTATCGTAACGGTTGATCATTACAATCCCTATGTGATCACCAGCCGCCCGCTGAGCATTTCCGCCTGGACACTTATCCACGACTGTCTGAAAACCGGCACCATCAATGACGTCTGTTCACGGTTGAGTTCATTAATCCTGCACTCTGAAGCCGCGATTGCCCGTTGTAAGGGAAGCTCCGACTACTCTTCGGAACACGCTCAGCTATCGTTTTTTGCTGGTAACGACTATGTCACCAGACGCACCCTTGTTGATGCAGCTCACGAAGAGGCTCTGCGAATGAACCGCCGCTTTGATGAACGTATTGCAATGAACGCGGATTCTGATGCCAGAAGGCTCCAGTGCGAATTCAACCTGAGCAACCATGTCGTACAGCGTCGGACCGTTGAATCTGCTCATATCCAGGCAATCAACGAAGACGTCACCCGTTCACAGGCGGAACCACGCTGCCCTGGAAAGCTTCTTCTGAAAATGACCAGTCATGAGGAAGTGCGGGACTCACTGAGCACCTGTTAGTCCAGCGACACCCCCTGCGGCTCTACTACCGGGCCGCAGTCTGCTCCGGCCAGATGGTGCCAGTGGCGTAATGAATTTGTTTAATAAGGCTGAGTATGATGAATAAAGAACAACTAATCGACAAACTGGAACGCGTGGTATGTGGTCAGTACTCCTACGAAATGCAGGAGCTTGCGTATTCGGCCCTCTGCTGCATTAAAGGCACCCCGGACGACTGCGCTAAGTTCCCTGTTACGCGTCCGCTGCCTGACACCTTAGTGGACGTATGGGACGAGATCGGGCAATACCTTGGCACAGGCAAAGCCATTGAAACTCGCAGTTGCGGCGTTTCGCTTCTGCTTCATGGACACTGCTACGATTCAAATCATGTGCTGTACTGGCGCAATGCTGGCGCACTTCCAGCAGCTTGCGATACGCCACTGGCTGGTGGGTCTCGCAAACTGTTCACCTGCTCAGCCTGTGGAGTGGACGGTCTGGATGAACCACCTGAAACCAGTTGCCACTGCTGCACAGAGGGGGCCCACTGGATTGAGAGCAGGCTCTTCACCTCCGGGCAGGCAGACCCTGAAGAATTTAGACCCGTGGCGGTCGTGAAAGAGTGTGCAGGCTCAACGCCGGATGATCGGCTCATCTGGAGCGTGATTGAACAGCTCAACGGCGAACTGGCGGAAGGCGATAAACTATTTAAGCAACGCTGACAGATCACGTCAGCATTTATATCAGACGAACTCCAGAATAATTTAAAGCAACCATGAACATGAAAAAGCCCAAAGCTGCATTACAGAATGCCATGAAAGAAGATGTGCCAGCTGTGACACAGATTCAGATGCGATCTACGGTTTCCAGAAAGGTTCGCTATGTAAAACAGGCAAATCGAGAGGGTCTGAAATTATCTGAGTGGATGTCGCGGCATCTCGACGCTGTCTGTGATACCGCAGATGAGATTCATAAAGGCAAACGCTCAACTCCGGTTGCGCCTGGGAAGATTCCCCCTGAGGTATACCAGGTGATATACGATCAGTGCGGCGGGTTCGTGGAGTGTGATGCTAATGCCCAGGTAATCTGGGAAGCCTGCCGTGATGCCATTCTTAACGGAGACAAAGGGTAAACGGCAGGTATCGCCTGTCATTTTTACCCTTGTGAGGAAAATCCTGATGAACCATGAGAGCCGAACTGTATACCTGAACACGGCCATTGAGGCCCTGTTGAAAGCTGAGGCGGCTCTGAACGAGCTGGCATTAGCCTATGTACTCAAACCAGGTGAAAAGGCAAGCGCATGCCATCCCCGAACCGGTACGCTTTCCACAGCTTCCCAGGTAAGAAAACTTCGCCGTGTTCTAGAAAAAAACAAGTTATGACGGCCCTTATACGCTGGCATAATGTACCGTGCTTCGCTCATCCCAGCAGTATGGGTTTTAAACTCTTCCATTTTTAAGAGTACGGGAAGAGCCTTATTATTGTCGCATACCCTACGGATGCATTGCAGTTCAAACCGCTGTTCGGTGCAATTATTGCTGTATCCGGCGGATTTGAAAATGACAGAAATAGTGATGTAAAGCTCCGCCATTAAAGAAATGCCCCGTAGTTTGGCGAATCAACTTTCTGAATTATCTCGATGAACACCATTTAAGGAAATCGAATGTGTGATTTTTGCAGGGCTGACGAAAATTACTTTCATATGGCAGAATGCGTGTATGACCAACTGGTTAAAGAGTATCCCGTAATGTGGCTGCGGGATTCAACCCGGATCGGGGCCTGCTACCTCTGTCGAGAACTGCTGTCGCCGGAGGGGATGGTCCTGGCGATGCAGAGCGCTTTCCCTGCGAAGGGATGGCGGCTGCGTATTTGGTACAATGAAACCATTGACGAAGAGATAGAACCGCAGCGTGGAGACTGTATTGAGCTGTCCTCCAGGGCGGACGCTCTGCTGTCCTTCATGTCGTTCCAGGAAAAGGTTTAGCGCTGCGGCCCCCCTCACAAAAAGGCGCTTTCCGCGACAAATCTGGTACGACCGGACAACGTTGAGTCAATTCTTGCTTCCCCGCAGAAGAATCCCTATGAAGTAAAGTAGAGGTAGGCATTACGCCCACCAGCAAACCTGATAACTGTTCTTTGCGTAACATCCTCAAACTTCTGGTGCCTTCGTAGACTGCGATGCGAATGCCCATGAGCTGAATTCACCGTATCATTTGACCGGATGCAGCGAGAACAGAAATGACAATGTTTGAACGATTTGCCAGACGGCCATAAAACTCTACTGGGTACAGAATAAGGACTGACCGCAATGGCTACGTTCTATGAGCTACCGACCAGTGAGAAGTCCATTGTTTCCGGTACGTGCCCGGACGAGCACCGGTGAAATTTTTCCCGACTGGATTACGCTAAGGCTTTTGAACGGTTTGCGTGAAGTGGGACTCTTTGGGTCTGGTTCTTGATTTATACAAAAGGCTATATGCCACAAGACGGGAGGAAAAAAGGGTTTCCCCGACTGGAGAAACCCTTTCAAAAGGTGCCGATGGCATACTAATCCACACCCCGAAAAGAGGGGGTTGCCCCCCTCTTTGTCAGCTACTTACCGGATTCGTAGGCCAGGATAGCAGATACCTCCCTTGTTCCGTCTTTCATCCGCAACTCGCAAAGCGAGTTTCGTGTGAGCCAGGTGAATATCAACAGCGTTAAACAAACTATTAATATGCACAAAACAATGGGTTGGTTCGGCATTTTCATGGCCTTCTTCTCCTGTCAACGCAAAGCAGAAGTGTCACCATCGGTGCGAAACAGAGATGTCATGCTTTGGTTCAGAGAATGCGTTTGACCGCCTCGCTATATACTTCCGAGCGTTCTCTTTTCCCAACAGAAATCACGAAAACGACAACTTTCTCGTCTATAACCTGGTATACAAGGCGATAGCCTGAAGACCGGAGCTTAATCTTGTAACAATCAGGCATACCACGGAGCTTGTTTGCTTCAATCCGGGGTGACTCAAGTACTTCAACCAGCTTCTTTTTCAACTGTTCACGTACCGTCGAGCCCAGCTTTCGCCATTCCTTTAGTGCCCGCTCGTCAAAATCCAGAAAATACGCCATCAGAGTTCATCCAGCGTCACACGTACTGGCTTAGGATTACGAAGTCGTTCTTTCACTATCTCCACAAGTTCAGCATCTTCATCACTCAGGAGTGTCTGTTTGAACGGCAAGCGTTCATTGTCAGCGATATACTCGAGCATGAGACGAAGCGCTTCAGAAGGAGTTACGCCCATTTTTTCAAGCGCGGCGTAAGAACGCGCTTTAAGTTCATCGTCAATACGTAGGTTAATGCTACCCATGTCTTACACCCCTTGTAATTACAAATGTCATTACAAGTATCGCACTACAACATGCTTAGGGCAAGTCACGAAGTAAGTCAGAAAGTAGTCGTAAGAACGGTGATCACTGTCCGCTTTGTGCCAGAAGCGGACTTTTTAAAAATATTGCGTGCCCAACAATTGGGCGCAGGTCACATCAAGTACCCTCAGAATTATAGAGAATACCTGAAATTTTTGTAGAGCGAGGTTTGTTACCCTGCCCGACCAGCGACATGTGGTTAGTTTAGTGATCAGAAATGTCGAGCGTTTGGTCGTTCATTGACGCGGGATCTTCCAACGGTTCCACATGAGTGGTGATATGGATAAAAGGCAGTGCGGTGCGGATATCATTCTCTATACGCTCGGCCCAGTCGTGCCCATATTGAACAGTCCATCGCCCAGGAACTAGGATGTGCATTGTCATAAACGCCCGCCCGCCAGCCTGGCGTGTACGTAGTGCATGGAAATCAAGCCCCTGTTCACGATATCCTGCCAGCAGTGACTCGATTTTTTTGAGTTCTTCCGTGGGTAGCGATACGTCCATCAGACCTGCAGCTGAACGACTCATAAGCTGATAACCAGTCCAAACGATGTTGGCTGCGACCAGCAATGCAACGATCGGATCGACCCAAAACCAGCCGGTCAGATAAACCAGTCCGACACCAAAAATGACACCGACCGACGTCCAGACATCGGTCAGCAGGTGATGAGCATCTGCCTCAAGAGTGATAGAGTTGTGCTGCCTGCCAGCCCTTAACAAAATGCGAGCCGTCACAAAATTAAGGATTGATGCGACTGTTGAAACCAGTAATCCGAGACCAATCTCCTCAAGCGGCTGTGGAGTTAACATCCGCTCAACTGCGGTATAGGCGATACTGGCTGCCGCCAATAGGATCAGAAATCCTTCGAAAGCACTCGAGAAATATTCGGCTTTGCCGTGCCCATATGCATGGTTCTCATCGGCCGGAAGCGCAGCCAAGGTCAGCATCCAGAGCGCCATTAGGGCTCCTGCGAGGTTAACTACGGATTCGATGGCATCAGATAGCAGACCGACCGAACCGGTCATTTTCCACGCCACACCTTTGAGTCCGATAGTGGCAATAGCCGTGGCAATGGAAAGCCAAGCGTAGTGCGTCAGCGGACGAGGTAACCCTTTTGTTTTAGTCATTATTAACTTCCTAAAATAGGACGACTAACTCACATTTCTATCCATGATAGATAATTAAACAATCATTTCGCCATGAATATTTTTTCGTTTTTATTAAATTTAATTAAAAAGTCTCTGCAAGTGCTGTTTCATCTTCTAGTAAACTAAATTTTATTTTTAGGGTTTTCTTCAACTTGAAGTAATATTATCTCACAACAGATTAGTCACTTAGGTTAACTGAGCGGCTTTTATATTTTTCAATTAAAATATGCAAAACTCCCATTGCACCATGTGCATAAAAATAGACCTCAATGAAAGTAGTAAAGAACTTATGCCAGTGGATTACTGTTTCAGCCAGATTTGACTGCATGGTATTCAACAAGAACCATAGGCCACCTGAAAGTGCTACAATTAGCAATGCTAGAACTCCAAATCCTTGGATTGTACTGGCAATACCTCCCGAATGTGCATCGGGCAGTCGGAAACTAGTCAACGTTTTTATATCTTGCTTAATACCACTAAAGTCAAGCCCTACCCATGAAAAATAATAAGTAAAACCTCTTTGAGTAAGCATCCAACTTAACATAATAAAACCACAAATAATCAGTCCTAACCCTGAAATAATGTGCATCCAGGTTATAACTCCTTCAAGACTATGTTCACCAATTGCTTCGGTCTCTGTCAGATTAGAGTTAATAATTTGTGATAATATTAGAAATGCCACAATGATGTGAAGAATACGAAAAAAAGGAGCGTAATCATGGGGTAATAGATTCCAGAGTCGCAATTTCATTAATGAGTCCTTAGTAAATTTATCGATGATCTTAATCATACAAAAGAATTATTAGGATAACCTTAATTCTTAAAATTGCAGCAGGCATTAGTTCACCTCTGATATGGCCACTTGCGAAATGGGAATGGTAACTGTTATTACTATGTGTTTACTTGCTGTTCTTGTTACGCAGCCCCTTAAACACATTACTTTCAAATATGATTTCCTGCTGGGTTTAAATATGTGTCTTTCTATAGTGCGGCAACCTATTTTTACACCAACTCATGAATTAAATAAGAATCATAAATTAAATGAGAGGTTTAATTCTCTTGCTTAACGCGATGATATTAAATGGAAATTTTAATTTTTGTAATTTATTAAACAGTTAGAATGAGACATGGTAAATACGATCTTCCTTTAGATAATTCTGATAGCACTTTTTCTACTGGGCAGTCTGCAATGTCCGCTTCACGCCCTGAGACATTCGACAAGCTTTTTATGGCTTCAGTAAGGGCGAGTGTCTCGCTTCGAGAGCCAGCAAATATTTCGCTTCGTCATAACAGGTTCTGGCCTTCCAGCAGCGGTAAATGATCCTTATCCATTTGAACGCCAGTGCCCGGATCGCAGACTGATGAGATTTGCCCTTTTCTCTAAGGCCCTGATAATACAGTTTGGCCCAGTATGATGAATTAACCGTCTTGGCAGCCCATTCAACAAAGGTCTGCCTGACGAACTTGGCACATTGCCATCGCCAGTGAACCCATGATTTTTGGCCGCTTCGTTCGGTCACCGGTGCTATACCTGCGTAGTTTTGAATTTCTTCAGCGCTGTTAAACCGGTCACGATTATCACCAAGTGCAGCAAGCATCCGTGGGCCCATGCACGGTCCCATGCCCGGAAGTGATTTGAACAGCCCCGCATCTGGCAATGTGTCAAACAGCGTTTCGATTCGTTCGTCATAGGTTTTGATGATTTCACTCACGACTTTAATTTGTGTCGCCAGTGCTGCTGCCATCAAAGCATTAGCCTCTATAACACTCGGGTCTGTAGTCAATGGGATCGCATTATCAATACTCGCAACACGTTGCTCGGTAAGGGCCATAGCGCGACCACCTTTGGCATTCAGAAAGTTGCGGATCGTGTCGCGTCTGGCTCGTTTCAGTTGTTGCAGACTGGGCCACCGGATAATCAGCTCACACAACAGTAAGCTACCCCGATGTGAGAACCACTCCAGTGGCTGAGGATAATACTGTTTAAGCGTGTTGATTATCCGGTTCACAAAGCGTCGTTTATCTTCAACCAACTGACGACGTTGCTCAACCAGTTGCTGAAGTAAGCGAATATCCGCATTGTCGGGTTCAATAGCTTTTATCTTCTGGGGGTAACGCAGCATTAACTCTAATGCCAGCTCGGCATCCTGCGGATCATCTTTAGCGCCGCTGGGCGAGAAGGCTTGCCGATAACGAGCCAGGGACAATGCGTGGACGGGGAAAACGGTGATAAAGGGGTATTTTTGAAGAGCATATACCACGGGGCCCTTCTTCAGTTCGAGAGCTATTGCGATTCTACCTTTTACTTTCTGGTGTAACTCAGTAAGCCAGGCATCAAGCGCTTCTGCTGTATGTTCAATCACATCGAATACGCGTTCACCGTTTTTAAACTGAACACAGACATCGTGTTTTTTATCAGCCCAGTCCAGACCAACGTGCGCAGCAAATTGATTAGTCACAGTCATCACCAACTCCTTTTTATCGGGGATTGGTATGCATTCCACGCTCTTCGAAAGAAATATAGCCAGCAGTTTATCTGCATGCCCTGAGTATTCGTTAGCGAACGTGGAGCACCTACTGGCTCGAAAGAAAAGCGGCGATCATCACATGATTCTCGCTCAATATTCGTAACCAGTAAGCGCATACCCTGAATCACTTCAAAGTGTAATTCTCAGGGTACGAATGACTATATCTCGCTCTTAGCGGACATTAGCATAGGCTATTTACCATAACGCCGCATTACGCGTACCGCTCAGACGGCCTGAGCGCGTTTCTGACGTGTCCCCGTTAAAAACAGTAACAAACCACCCGAAAATGCACGCCAGAAACGCTACGTAAGAATCTATCCTATGACTGGATATGCACTCAACTGAATAACGCCTGGTTTCAGTCCATTTTATCGGGATCAGCCTTCTTTCTGGGTAATTTAGGGGGCTTCACTTGCTGATTACTTTGCGTGCGGCGCGTGAGCCAAGGATGGTCAGCTTTAGGTTTTACGTAGAATTTTGAGCGTAAATCAAAACGGGCATTATCCACACGTTCATGGACACTTTTTTCATCATCCAGTGGTATAGGCTCCGGGCCATCAACATATTTTTCCCATCCCAACGCTTTCCCATCATACAGAACCTTAATTTCACCGTTAAAGCTTTCGCATACCGTGACAACCGAATGCCGAAGTCGATATCCCCGGCCTTCACTGCGAATCTGAAACGCACTGCTTTTGTACTGGAAAGTGAGATTTTTGGAGAGAACGCGCTTCGCCTGGAGGCTGAAGATATAACCCAGTTCCTCTTCAGAATGGTGTACATCAAGATGGGCGTTATCAGCAATACGAGGCGGCGTAGCAAACCGGTTGTTATAGGCTTCAATAAAGGTCGGCAACCATGCGTTTGCTGTTTCAATATCACTGATACCCTGAAGCCGCATTTCTTTGACCAGCCTGTCCTGCAGTGTCTGATTGGCACGCTCTACCCGCCCTTTTGCCTGCGGGCTGTTGGCATGGATTGGCTCGATGCCCAGTGTCTTTATCGCACGTGTGAACTGAGTCAACTCTCCTTCCCGCTCCGGGTTATTTACTCTGAATATACTGTGTCTGTCAGAATAGAGAGCCAGTGGTACGCCATGATCATTAAGGTAACCCCGGAGGGTTTCCATGTAAGCCCGGGTTGTTTCTGCAGGAGCGAATCGTAGCGCCATCAGAGCGCTGGTAGCATCATCGATAAAGACTATCAGTGTGCATTTGGGGCCCCGACCTTCAAACCAGTCATGAGGCGAGCCATCAATCTGGATGAGTTCACCGTAGGATGGGCGCCGCATCCGGCGCTGATAAATTCGGGCAAACTTACGACGACGTTCGCGCCATATGCCCTCCTCTACCATCCACTTCCTGAGAGTTTCAATGGATAAACACAAGCCGTGTATCTCGCGCAATTTTTCGCACGCAAGCGTAGGTCCAAAATCAGCGTAGCGGCCTTTGAGGAGTGAAATTACTGTTGCTCTGAATTCGGTAGAAAAGGAATTATTGGGACGCTTTCCACGTCGGCGGGAAACTAGACCAGAAGGCCCTTCATTTCTATACCGTTGCACCAGACGTTTAACCTGCCGAATAGAAATGCCAATGCGTGCCGCAGCTTGTTCCTGAGTAATATGGCGATTAAGTGACTCCTGAATAATGTGAAGTCGGTCGAGTTCCTTATGACTCATCGTAACAGTCTCTTTGATCATGAAAAATCCCCCAGAGAATTGTCTGGGGACATTTTAGAATGGTTCAAAGGGGACATTACAGCTTGGTGTTAACAATGGCCTTCTTCTCCTTGCATTTAAGCAGGCAAGAGGCTACTCTGAATGTGACTAGCATACAGGGGCCTCGGGTTAATTGAAAAATTACTCGGGGCTTTCTGCTTTTACCACAGTCAAACAGTGTTACCGCTGGCTGGGGCAAAAGCCTCCAGCACCAGCGTTATTATACCACCCTGCCCTGATCAGCCAAACACCCCGCCTACATAAATTACTGATTTTTCATTTATTTGACATGATTCACTTCCGGTTGTCGGCGAAAGTCATTTTATACTAAAGAAAAGGGTAACGGGCAGCTGCTGGGTCGGAACATACAGTGCAGTTCCTGCCCGTTTAATTTCCGGATGCAATGGTAGGATCAGGAGGCACTGCTTCCGTTGATTAGGGAAATCTTATGTGCCTGAATACGGCTGTATTCGAGATGGGATGCAATATTACAGATGCGCTCCAGTCGATCATGCAGCCTCGTGTAGGTCAGTCGATGAATACCGGACATTTCATCAAGTAGCCAGCGCTTGATGTAAGGGTTACAGGAAAGCCGGGCAAGATCGTCGTCATCCACTTCGTCAAAGAACCAGTACTGCTCCATCGGGACTACCTGAAATATCCACGGCCGGGGATAGTCCCCTGTGACAACCAAAAACCATGCAAGAAAGCATAGACACAGCTCAACGACCATAAGCATCGAAAATTGCGAATAACTTAGACCGGGCACATAGGGTGAACTATCCGCAACATACCCCCTGAGCAATTCCGCCACAAGGTAGCCCAATAGCGTCAAGGCCAGCATCAGGGTCAGGATTAATCCCCCATTAAACGCTACCGAAGCCTTTTGAACCCGATCAGGTGCTGTCCGGCTGCGATAGTTGGTCACTACTCTTTCTACAAGTGCCCTTATGGCAGCCTGTTCTTTACTGACATCAGCTCCGGAAAAACCGGACGGGCTTTTATTTAATTCAGTCATACCCCACTCCTGTTATGTGCTCTACTTAACAAACACGTAGATCATACAGAGCTCACGGACGCACTCCTGCCAGATAAAGGAGGGAATTTGGCTGTAAGACGGTTAGCCAACAGTTCAGGTTATGCGTGGGATCCGCCCAGTCAGAAAGGATTCCGTTAATAACAGGCAAGGTTAAAGGCAGATGGACGGTGAAATTGTGGGTGCTAAAAGGGGGTATTACTCTTTTTCCTGCATAGCGGTTTTTTCAGCCCGGGTGGCCAGACGAACATTTCCGAAAGGCTCACGGACAAGCAGTGGCTTCTCCTTCTTCCAGCCCCTGATAGCCGTTTCTCCAAACCGACGTGGTGCATTGCCGTTCCAGCGAGCAATCACATGGTTATCATGAATTTCAATAATGACAACGGGGTGGACAATGACCGTTGAAATGGTGGTATTTCCCATTTTGGTACGGGTTACAGACCAAACCTGCATCCCGGATTCCAGCTGGCTGATTTTCATATTATATCCTTAAGCCATCACGAACTGCGCCACAAACAATTAATGTGGCGCAATTTACCATAAACAATAAACATCAGATACCCGTGAAAAGATTTCCCTTTATTTTAAAATTCTTCTGGAGAAAAAATGATATTTCCAGAAGAGGTCAGCGAAATTCAGAAACGGCCATCACAATGGTGCTGCGCTGACGCTGGCGTTCTGCCTTGCGCTGCCTGCGGCGATAGATCTGTTTTGCGCTGACGTAAGGGCAGTCCTCACGGGTATACCAGCAGCAGCCGCAAGGTTCGGGCCGGGGTTTTCCGGCAAGTCCAAATGGTTTCATCAAGTCACCTTTTTAATGTTTTTAATGGAAAGATACTTACCTAACCCATTGTTTTATAGGAAATAACGTTGTTGCATAAACAGATACAGATAACCCTCAGGAGAAAACATGCAAAGGTTATCAGTGATAACCGCGTCCAGATACCGAGTGTCAGTCTGTAAACGTTTTATCACCAGAAAATGTGCTGCCGCAGCCTTAATGCCAGAACTACCGTTTACAACATTATGTATACCCGCTTTGAATAACGAACGAGCATGAATTACCTTTTCCCGGGCCGCTTCGATCTCAGCATTAATAACGCATTGCCGCGCCTGGATGACTGCCTCTCCGGTTAAATCGCGGAAATTCATTAGAGATGTGATCATGATTGACTCTCCAGATTATGTGGAATCATTATAACAACTGGCACCACGCCACAAATAACCTGAGATAAATTCTTTGAAATATTCCTATATATAAGGAATTACAGTCGGAAAAGAAACAATGAAATAGCGCCGACCGCTTAAAATCGATAAATTAAAATGGACGGCACTGGAATGAAAAACTGAAAGTAGTAAGACCGTAATTATCCTTCACGGATGTAAGCTTTAAAAGAGGAGTACTGGCAAAGCTTTGCCAAGTACTTCGGCGGTTGTGTCTACGATTTTACGGATGTCATCGATCTGCGAAGGCTTATTCAACACCACCGTAAAAAGCTCTCCTTCGTTATCAGCCTGCTCGCAGTTTCCGTATCGGCTCCCGTCGTACAGCTGCACAATACGTGACATAGAAGACTTTGTTTGTTTCATGGCTTTGCACCTGCTTTTAGGCAGTTTGGTTACTGGTTATCAGAAGCTGGTTTCATGCGCTTCCGGCTGGGACACGAACTGGTATTTGACGCCGCCAGGCACACCTACTGCTTCGGCAATAGAGTCGCAAAGCCGCGATAAATCATTTAGTGTCATCGGATATTCAATATCTACTGAATATAAAGCACCTGCATTTTCAGCATCTTCGATGTTTTTATACTGGGCACTAAATATAGCAATGGTCTGAATTTCGTGGTTATGCATGAACCGGTCCTTATTAAATTATAAAAGCCACCCGAGAGTGGCCTGAGTGGAAACTTAAATCTGTGAAGTATATTTGAGAGATTTTTTGCGATCCAGATGCCGGGCAACAATGGTTCCGATAACAAGTAGCGTGATGACCGCACTGAAGAAGGTGCTGTCAGGGACGCCCTGGAAAAAATCACTGAAACTGTAAACAATAAAAATCAATGCGCAAAAATAGAAAACGATACGAACATAAGGGGTAAAAAACATTTTCATCGGTTGCCTTCCATTCAGGGAGAATTCTCAGTAATTACATCACACCTGAAGAGAAACTATTTTCGTATAAATGAGCATTTTCGACATATCAGAGGGGGGTTTTACTCATAAATGAGGTAGTAAGGGTCACACTTGAGATGAAAGTTACTTTCCTGGCTGCGAACGAACTATCTCAAATGTTAGAGGTGTGCGTTCGCCTTAAGAGCTTCATGCCCTGAGGAGCTCAACTTGAGCCGATAGTATAAACCTGGCTCCAGATGCCTTACTGGCTGGCATAACTCCACGAGGCCCAGCCGGAACAGGACCGGAGAGCTCCTGCACGTCACATCATCAGGATTCCCCATAAACGTACGCCGTTCTCTGGCCCGTCTGAAATTGCCAGAGATATCATAGATCGTGCCGGATGCCATCCGTCTTAACACGTAAATCTGCGCCCTTGTAAGCTTCTGGGCGGAACTGCTTAAACCTGACATACCTTCCCGGCCTTATATAAAACAATCCGCCAGCAGCTCGACTGGCGGACAATGTTTGACTGGAAACAGCAAGGACATACTATTTGCTGACAAGTTTGATATTGGTTTCACTCATTCGAAGTCGAAACTCCTGAAAACCCTGCTCTACCGCTAACTCCAGCCACTCAACGGGAATGGTATAGCTACAATCAGACCCACCCAAAGCGGCATCACAAGCGTAATCCCAGTCCTCATCCAGTTTTGGATTCATCCCCTGGGCGTAAGCCACAGTATCGCGGGATGCGGGAGAGCCCTCAAGCTCAGCATTAGTGATCAGGTATACACCATGACTGTGCGCGAGAAGCACTTTTGGCACCAGATGTGTGCTGGCAATTTTTGAGGATGAGGGAAAGAAAACCCTACCAGCTTTACGCGCCTCTTCTTCAGTCTGTCCCTCAGCGTTAAGGAGGGCTCCCCCCGGATAGCATGCCGGGTCATAGATCTGATCTGGGGTGACCGAAAACGTTTTTGCGGTGCGAATTTCTTCGATCAGTTTATTGATATCTGCCATTTCAAATACGAGAGTGGTCACAGGCTTACTCTCCCTCTTCAGTGGACAACATCAGATACTTTGTTGCCAGCAGAAGCTCTCCCACATCCTTGAGGGACAATTCAGCTTTGCCTTCTACGGCAAGCTGCAAGCGCTGTCGAATTGCATGAACAGAATCTGAAGATAAAGATGCCATTTTGCGCAAAACGGCATTAGCCTTTTCTACAGCAGGATACAGAATTTCTGAGTTGGTATTATCTTCGTCATTATCAAAGATAATTTCAGAATCCATATTGATGTTATCTTCAAGCCAGCTTGAAAGCACTTCAAGTAATGACATCACCTTTTCAATTTGCATATCGCCTCCTCTGTTAACATGAAACAAATATAACAAAGTGGCTTACCCGGCTAATAACCTGAGCAGAAAGTTTTCGAACTTAGTTTGAAAACAAGTTTTCTGCTCAGGTTAATGTTAAAGTCGCTGGGTAAAAGATAAAAGGCACTGAAGATGATTTAAGCATCAAACAGACTAAATAGGATTCCGTCTTTTATAACGCTTTTAAAATAGAATGAATGAAATATAAATTTTGCGTTTAAGAATGAACGCTGTAGAGGATGATTTATCCTGTGATATGCAGTTTGTGGCCTTTAAAAAGGCTTTATTATGGACTTGAATTGCAAAGAGAGCACCGACATTTTTCTGGGGGCTCCCGCAGAGAAAAAGCTGTGAGGTTATGAAGACGTATAGGAGGTATTCGGCGAAATACTGTATGGCCACAGGAGAGCTTCAGCACCCATATCCTGCCGCCTCGCTCGCCTGTGGTGATTTCAATATGTTCTACGTCATACCACGTAGTTGTATTTCTCACTTTGTTTATGCTTCCTGACACCGCGTGAACGCAATCTTCGTCTGGATGCGTTCATAGATGGAAAACTGCCTTTCAATGGAATCGGCATTAGACAGTAATTCATGAAGCTCAGCAGAATCTGTATCAGGAACGATAGCGACAGAAACTCCATATTTACGCCCAGTTCTGATCAGGTGCGCAAGTTTTTCCTTCTCTGATTCTGTGAGCATTGCCAGATCCCTTCCGGATACCTGCTCGATAAATGGACCAAGGTTTTTCGGAAAAAAGGGTTCGGCATCAGAATTATGTACCGGGAGCGTTTGCGGCTTATCGAAGCTATTGGACATGAAAAGAACCTTTATAGTTAGAGAGGTGGAGACTGAATGCGTAGCCCATTAAAATTAGTAGTGCCACACTCGAATGCTAATCATACTTTATGATGGCTATGGTAGGAATGGCCGTCAACTTAAACCGCCAGAAGCGAGCCATTCACCGTTAAAGTAACTTTCCCGTATGATGTTCTTTTTATGGAATGAGTTGTTCACACTCCTCTTTAAGAGCCGCCCTGGAACGAGATCGACAGACTTTGCTTAATGAAGAGCGTAATTGATGTTCATCAACCCCATCAGCGACAAACTGACCAATTTTCTTTTCAAGACGCTGCATTGCCTCATAAAGCTTGGCATCAGTATTATTTTTAAGAAACCTCAGTATATAATCAGCAATAATTTGAACAGGAGTAAAGTTACACATCATGTATCCTTAATAAGTTGTGTAAAAATAAAACCATAAAAAACATAATCAGAAGTAGATTATTATACTTGAGTAAGCTTTTCAGCTAACAAGCTGGAGAAGCAGATTCCGGTAAATTACTACATATTTGATAAAAGTTACTGAATAAAAAAGCCCAGCGTACCGGGCTTTCATTCAATTTGATTCTAAGAATCTGACTCGCCGCCTGATTTTTATACCAAGAAGAGCGAACAAAACGCCAACGAATGCGACGGGACTACCTACTTTAAGACAATTAACCGACGCTTTTGAAAAGGTATGTGATTTAGACATACGTTTTTGCTCATAACGAATCGCAAGTGGTGAGACGGATTTATCTAAAGCTGTCTTTTCCAATGCATAACGAACTTTCACGGGAATATTTGACTGTAATACACCAGACATATACGCCCTAACAACATTCTGTGTTAACTTCACATCTGGCTTGCCGAGTTTTATATGTAGTTGCGCCTTTAAATAGTTTACAGATACCTCTTCGCCTGAGGGCCAATTACTATCATTTAAATATGCGACAAGTTTATCGTATTTTTCATGTTTTACATATTTCTTGATAACCTTTACAGTCGAAGCTGAAGTGGCATCAGTCTCTTCCGAACCTAAAGCAGATGTAAAAACTGACAAGCCGATAAGAAAAGCGCCAGCAATTAGAAGCATCGGGAATATCTCACCTATTTCCTCCCCCTTTAAAATTTTAAAGGCAGTTGAAGAAACTACTAATAGCCCCATAATCCCTAATAGCAACTTAGAATATGTAGTTAGGAAGCCTCCAAATGCATCGCCAAAATCCGAAACCACTAACTTATCTTCACCTTCAGATGAATTGAAGAATGACAAGGGCACATCAATATCAAAGTCCAGAACTGAAGGTGAGAGGTGTAATGACAGCAACCACAAGCAAAGACCAAAAATCATTATCAGCAGGCCCGCACCAAATATCGCGAAACCTGAATTTCTAATCTTTATAGACCGGTGAAAAAGAAATGACAGTTCACGGGAAAAATCGTCACTACTCTTAAGGTTACGCACCATGATCTACCCCTTTTTGTGTCAGTCGGGTGCGCAAATTCTCACGCATGGCAAGAACCTGTTTTTCTGTTTCCCTGAGCTTAATAGCCCCTTCTCTCTGGATTTTAACAACATCGCCAACCGTCTGGATAAGCGTATCCTGCACCTCTTTAAGGGTGCTTATATCAATAACCAGCCGTTGGTTTGCTTTCATAGTTTCTACTGCATTGCGATGCAGTAATTTTGCATTACTACGGAGTAACTCATTGTGGCACTGTTGCAAATAGTCGGTGGTGATAAACTTATCATCCCCTTTTGCTGATGGAGCTGCACATGAACCCATTCAAAGGCCGGCATTTTCAGCGTGACATCATTCTGTGGGCCGTACGCTGGTACTGCAAATACGGCATCAGTTACCGTGAGCTGCAGGAGATGCTGGCTGAACGCGGAGTGAATGTCGATCACTCCACGATTTACCGCTGGGTTCAGCGTTATGCGCCTGAAATGGAAAAACGGCTGCGCTGGTACTGGCGTAACCCTTCCGATCTTTGCCCGTGGCACATGGATGAAACCTACGTGAAGGTCAATGGCCGCTGGGCGTATCTGTACCGGGCCGTCGACAGCCGGGGCCGCACTGTCGATTTTTATCTCTCCTCCCGTCGTAACAGCAAAGCTGCATACCGGTTTCTGGGTAAAATCCTCAACAACGTGAAGAAGTGGCAGATCCCGCGATTCATCAACACGGATAAAGCGCCCGCCTATGGTCGCGCGCTTGCTCTGCTCAAACGCGAAGGCCGGTGCCCGTCTGACGTTGAACACCGACAGATTAAGTACCGGAACAACGTGATTGAATGCGATCATGGCAAACTGAAACGGATAATCGGCGCCACGCTGGGATTTAAATCCATGAAGACGGCTTACGCCACCATCAAAGGTATTGAGGTGATGCGTGCACTACGCAAAGGCCAGGCCTCAGCATTTTATTATGGTGATCCCCTGGGCGAAATGCGCCTGGTAAGCAGAGTTTTTGAAATGTAAGGCCTTTGAATAAGACAAAAGGCTGCCTCATCGCTAACTTTGCAACAGTGCCCGTTTTTCCGATGTGCCGAAATGCCCGCTTACCAGGGTGTGCAGCTCATTCAGAATATAATCATACATCTGATAATGCGCTTTCCACGGCTCCTGTGTGGCATTGACATAAAACCCGGCACCCTGGCCGAGATCGTACTCTTTATCATCCGCCACCTGACTGCCGCGCGGACTGGTATCCGGCGCGACAATCACCAGGCCGTGTTCCGCTGCGTAACGCTGTGCCCCGGCTTTGGTGATAAAATTCTGCTCGTTGCAGGTCAGCCCGGAAAGCCAGTACAGCACAGGACATTTCTCTGTTTTTGCCTGCGGCGGCAGAAACACGGAAAAAGTCATCGGCGTGCCGGTCACCGCAGAGTGGTGACGCCAGACTTCCTGGCTGCCGCCGAAACAGACGTGATGTTCAATCCGTTCCATAGTATCTCCCTGAATACGTTATCAGTAATGAATGACTGTGCGGATGGATTTGCCGTCGTGCATCAAATCAAAAGCTTCATTGATTTTATCCAGTTCCATGGTGTGCGTGACAAACGGCGCCAGCTCGATTTTGCCGCTCATGGCATCTTCCACCATTCCCGGCAACTGGGTACGCCCTTTCACGCCGCCGAACGCCGTGCCTTTCCAGACCCGGCCGGTCACCAGCTGGAACGGACGGGTTGAAATCTCTTTTCCGGCACCCGCCACCCCGATAATTACCGACTGCCCCCAGCCACGGTGCGCACTTTCCAGCGCCGACCGCATCACATTGACATTGCCGATACATTCAAAGGTATGATCCACACCCCATTTGGTCATTTCGACCAGCACCTGCTGAACAGGTTTGTCATAATCATTGGGATTAATGCAGTCTGTGGCGCCGAACTGTTTTGCCAGCTCAAACTTGGATGGATTGGTATCGATGGCAAAGATGCGCCCCGCTTTTGCCTGACGTGCGCCCTGCACCACGGCCAGCCCGATACCGCCGAGGCCGAATACCGCCACAGAATCCCCTTCCTGTACCTTCGCGGTATTGTGTACCGCGCCGATCCCGGTGGTCACGCCGCAGCCGAGCAGGCAAACCTGCTCCGCATTGGCCTGCGGATTGATTTTCGCCAGTGATACTTCCGCCACAACGGTATATTCGCTGAATGTCGAGCAGCCCATATAGTGATAGAGCGGCTGACCGTTATACGAAAAACGGCTGGTGCCGTCCGGCATCACGCCTTTGCCCTGGGTTTCGCGGACGGCAACACAGAGGTTGGTTTTACCGGAGGTACAGAAATCACACTCGCCGCACTCGGCGGTGTACAGCGGGATCACATGGTCGCCCGGTTTCACACTGGTCACGCCCTCACCGACCTCAACCACCACCCCGGCACCTTCATGGCCGAGCACCACCGGGAACAGACCTTCCGGATCATCACCGGAAAGCGTGTAGGCATCGGTATGGCATACCCCGGTGTGACTGATTTTCACCAGCACTTCACCTTTCTTCGGCGGTGCCACATCAATTTCAACAATTTCAAGGGGTAAACCCGGCCCGAAGGCGACTGCTGCGCGTGATTTCATAACGGTTCCTCTGTGTCTGAGGCTTATCATGGCAGGCGATAAGCACGAATGCCGTCCACCATACCGCACAACAGCGCTGCCTGTATAGCGCCGGTCAGCAGGTGGCCGCCACCGGTGCCGGTTTTCTGATCAGCAGACAGATTGCCAGCAGCAGACCGTACAGTGCCGTGCCAATCAGCCACACCGTACCGTCCGCACTCTGCTGTGTCTGACTGAAAATAAAAGCAAACAGCAGCGGGCCCGCCACGCCGGTCAGATTGGTCAGGCTGACCAGCACACCCTGTAGTTTTCCCTGATTTGCCGCCGATGCCCCGGCAGAGATAATGCCCTGCAATGCAGGCAGTGCAATTCCGCCGCCTGCCAGCAGGATCAGGACCGGATACACCATCCATCCGGAAGTGATAGCAGACATCAGTAAAAACGCGGTGGCATCGGCAATAAATCCGGCGAAAATAATGGTTTTCTCACTCAGCCGTTTTGCCAGCGCCCCGGCAACCACCGCCTGAAACAGTGCATGCATCGCCCCGAGTCCCGCCAGTGAAAAACCGACCGCCGCGCTGTCCCAGGCAAAGCGGCTCTCCGTAAACAATACCCAGACAGTGGCCGGGATCTGCCCGATAAGCTGCGCGGTAAAAAAGACAAACAGCAACAGCGCCAGAGGTTTAAGCAGTGTGATAAAGCTGATACCTGCGCTTTCTTGTTTCTGCTCCGCCGGTTTTTCTTCTGTCTGTACCGCCGGTTTAAAGATAAAAAAGACCATCAGAAAGGTGCAGGCATTCAGTATTGCCGCAATGACAAACGGCAGATGCGGTGAGATATCCCCCGCCAGTCCGCCGATAGCCGGCCCGGCAATCAGCCCGGCACCAAAGGCCGCACCGAGACGGCCGAACCAGGCGGTACGCTCGCTGACCGCCGTGCTGTCCGCCACTACCGAAGCCGCAACCGCGCCGGTGGCACCAGTGATCCCGGAGATAATCCGCCCGAGATACAACATCCACAGCACATTGGACAGTGCCAGCAGTGTGTAATCAAACGCGGCACCCGCCAGGGATAACAGCAGCACCGGTCTGCGCCCCAGCTTATCTGACCATCTGCCCAGCAGCGGAGCAAAACAGACCTGCATCACCGCATACAGCGCCAGCAGAATGCCGTAATGGTTTGCCACATCCGCTTCCGGGAGATATTCCCGCAGCAGTGACGGTAATACCGGCATGATCAGACCAATTCCCATCGCGTCCAGCAGTGTAATCACCAGCGCGATGACAGCGGGTTTATTCATTTTTCAGATCCTGTGTTAATTCCCTATCATTGATAGAGTTGGAATATATCTCTATCAATGATAGAGTGTCAATCTGAAAATCGGAGGAGACGGTCATGGCACGGCTGAACAGAGAATCGGTTATTGATGCGGCACTGGAACTGCTGAATGAGACAGGGATTGACGGGCTGACGACCCGCAAGCTGGCGCAGAAGCTGGGAATAGAACAGCCGACACTTTACTGGCATGTGAAAAATAAACGGGCGTTACTGGATGCGCTGGCGGTGGAGATCCTGGCGCGTCATCATGATTATTCACTGCCTGCGGCGGGGGAATCCTGGCAGTCATTTCTGCGCAATAATGCAATGAGTTTCCGCCGGGCGCTGCTGCGTTACCGTGACGGGGCAAAAGTGCACCTCGGCACCCGCCCTGATGAAAAACAGTATGATACGGTGGAAACCCAGTTACGCTTTATGACAGAAAACGGCTTTTCACTGCGCGACGGGTTATATGCGATTTCAGCGGTCAGTCATTTTACCCTTGGTGCCGTACTGGAGCAGCAGGAGCATACTGCCGCCCTGACCGACCGCCCTGCAGCACCGGACGAAAACCTGCCGCCGCTATTGCGGGAAGCGCTGCAGATTATGGACAGTGATGATGGTGAGCAGGCCTTTCTGCATGGCCTGGAGAGCCTGATCCGGGGGTTTGAGGTGCAGCTTACGGCACTGTTGCAAATAGTCGGTGGTGATAAACTTATCATCCCCTTTTGCTGATGGAGCTGCACATGAACCCATTCAAAGGCCGGCATTTTCAGCGTGACATCATTCTGTGGGCCGTACGCTGGTACTGCAAATACGGCATCAGTTACCGTGAGCTGCAGGAGATGCTGGCTGAACGCGGAGTGAATGTCGATCACTCCACGATTTACCGCTGGGTTCAGCGTTATGCGCCTGAAATGGAAAAACGGCTGCGCTGGTACTGGCGTAACCCTTCCGATCTTTGCCCGTGGCACATGGATGAAACCTACGTGAAGGTCAATGGCCGCTGGGCGTATCTGTACCGGGCCGTCGACAGCCGGGGCCGCACTGTCGATTTTTATCTCTCCTCCCGTCGTAACAGCAAAGCTGCATACCGGTTTCTGGGTAAAATCCTCAACAACGTGAAGAAGTGGCAGATCCCGCGATTCATCAACACGGATAAAGCGCCCGCCTATGGTCGCGCGCTTGCTCTGCTCAAACGCGAAGGCCGGTGCCCGTCTGACGTTGAACACCGACAGATTAAGTACCGGAACAACGTGATTGAATGCGATCATGGCAAACTGAAACGGATAATCGGCGCCACGCTGGGATTTAAATCCATGAAGACGGCTTACGCCACCATCAAAGGTATTGAGGTGATGCGTGCACTACGCAAAGGCCAGGCCTCAGCATTTTATTATGGTGATCCCCTGGGCGAAATGCGCCTGGTAAGCAGAGTTTTTGAAATGTAAGGCCTTTGAATAAGACAAAAGGCTGCCTCATCGCTAACTTTGCAACAGTGCCTTCTGAAACGAAATTACAGATTACGGTTAAAATATAAAAAAAAGCCACCAATCCTGCCGGATACGGTGGCTTAAATACAGAATTAATTAATTTATTTCAGTATGTTATCACACATCAGCTGAAGTGTATTGATAAACCTTGCTGCATGAAAACCATCACAGACTGCATGATGAACCTGTACAGAAACAGGTAATAGTACGCGGTCACCTTCCTGCTGAAACTTTGCCATTGTAAAAACCGGGGAAAAATAATCATCATTTCCGGTGATATTCAGATTAAATCCGTCAAAACTCACCCAGGGTAACGATGATATATTCAGGTGATTCTCCGGTAAATTTCCCTGCGGAAACAACCTGGTATCATGCTGATATTCTGCTGTTACCGCGTTATAACCCGCCATAAACTCACTGAGATCCGGAAAATAACGGCAGGACAGTGCGGAGAATGTTTCGGTTTCTTTATGAAAGACAGTAAAGACCGGGTCTGACTGTTCCCAGTAAATCAGTTCATTATCTTTCATTGCCATCCGGAACTCCGGAAACTGATTAACAGCCCGGGAGATCAGGTAAATCATCAGCGGATAAAACTTATAACCGGTTTTCGCCAGTGCAGTACGCAAAGCGGTAATATCGAGTTTGGTGGTCAGGCTGAATCCGCATTTAATCTGCTGACGATAAAGGGCAAAATGTTCCCTGCGATTCCAGGTATTCAGGTCAATCCGGGTAAAATTCATGGTTATTCCTTCTGATTAATAGTGAAAAATATTAATAATCAGAAGGCAGTCTGGTTGTCTCAATGGGTAACATTCCGTCCTCCGTAAGCTGTCTGGTATTCAGTAATAATACCCGATACGGGCTTAATCTGTATTAAGCCCGGTTTTATTTATTCCGGCCACTCATCCGCAAATACATAGCGGATCAGTTCTGCGGATTCACGGGGCGGTGCTCTCAGCACATCCGCCATTAAATCAATTTCCATCTGACAGGTTTGCAGCTTGTCTTCCGCCAGCACATACGGATCATCCGTCAGGAAACTATCGCCGTATTTATCCACCGACCCCTGTATTTGTGCCGAAAATAATGACTGAATTTCATCAGCGGAATAATGCGCAACCGGAGCCCCTTCACCGGCTGAATTCACCAGATCCAGCAACGCTCTGTTACCGATAATAAAGTCACGGTACCCGGCGGAAGCCTTTTTCATATCCGGCGGGCCAGACACTTCCGGATGCAGCACACGAAAGCAGAAGTCACCGGAGGTATCCTGCGCCAGTGCTTTCTGCAAAAATTCCAGCCGCATTTTCCCGTAATTAATCACCGCGTCATCCCCCGCGAGATAAAGCAGTTTTTTAATATTTTCGGTGGCCCACTGTTGCAGGCGCATATAGTACTCTAAACAGGGCACTGTTGCAAATAGTCGGTGGTGATAAACTTATCATCCCCTTTTGCTGATGGAGCTGCACATGAACCCATTCAAAGGCCGGCATTTTCAGCGTGACATCATTCTGTGGGCCGTACGCTGGTACTGCAAATACGGCATCAGTTACCGTGAGCTGCAGGAGATGCTGGCTGAACGCGGAGTGAATGTCGATCACTCCACGATTTACCGCTGGGTTCAGCGTTATGCGCCTGAAATGGAAAAACGGCTGCGCTGGTACTGGCGTAACCCTTCCGATCTTTGCCCGTGGCACATGGATGAAACCTACGTGAAGGTCAATGGCCGCTGGGCGTATCTGTACCGGGCCGTCGACAGCCGGGGCCGCACTGTCGATTTTTATCTCTCCTCCCGTCGTAACAGCAAAGCTGCATACCGGTTTCTGGGTAAAATCCTCAACAACGTGAAGAAGTGGCAGATCCCGCGATTCATCAACACGGATAAAGCGCCCGCCTATGGTCGCGCGCTTGCTCTGCTCAAACGCGAAGGCCGGTGCCCGTCTGACGTTGAACACCGACAGATTAAGTACCGGAACAACGTGATTGAATGCGATCATGGCAAACTGAAACGGATAATCGGCGCCACGCTGGGATTTAAATCCATGAAGACGGCTTACGCCACCATCAAAGGTATTGAGGTGATGCGTGCACTACGCAAAGGCCAGGCCTCAGCATTTTATTATGGTGATCCCCTGGGCGAAATGCGCCTGGTAAGCAGAGTTTTTGAAATGTAAGGCCTTTGAATAAGACAAAAGGCTGCCTCATCGCTAACTTTGCAACAGTGCCGCGCGACGAGCAGCAGCACCAGGAGCAGAAGCACGTCGAGAAAAAGCAACAGCAGATCGAGCAGCGCCCACGGCGGGCCGCTCGCATCGGATAAGTCGAAAAATCCGGCTAAAGTGGCCGAGCTGCACATCAGGCCGCGCGGTTTTCCTCCCTGATCGCCGGCGCGGTTTCTTCCTCCCTGAACCGCATGCAGACTTGCCGCCTCGGACACCCCGAGGCGGTTTTTTTTCGCCTCGCTCGAGCATCGCCGCATCCGACGATGCCGAGACGACCAGGCCGCGCACGTCGAGCTGCAGCATCGCCATTGCCGACGATGGCACCAGGTCGCCGGCGGTGGCCACCGACCTCGAGCTCGCATCGCCACATCCGACGATGCGCGCCGGCGTCGACCATCGCCAGGTCTGACGATGGCGGCCGCCCTGCCCTGGATCTCGCATCGCCATTTCTGGCGATGAGATCCACGGAGCGGCCATTTAGACCCGCCAATAACGACCCGGCCAAGATAAATCGCATGACGGCCTTTTTGGCCGGGGGTAGCATGACCGGACACTTTGCGTATGCCCAAAGGAGCCCGCAAGTATGCGCAGGACGAAGCCAGTAGCCGCGCCGATGGTGGCGCGGGTCTATCTGCGCGTCAGCACCGACGCGCAGGACTTGGAACGCCAAGAGGCGATCACTACGGCCGCGAAGGCCGCCGGCTACTACGTCGCCGGCATCTACCGTGAGAAGGCATCCGGCGCACGCGCCGACCGGCCTGAGCTGCTGCGCATGATCGGCGACCTACAGCCCGGCGAGGTGGTCATTGCCGAGAAGATCGACCGCATCAGCCGCCTACCTTTGCCCGAGGCCGAGCGCCTGGTGGCCTCGATACAGGCCAAAGGCGCAAGCCTGGCCGTCCCTGGCGTGGTCGATCTATCCGACCTGGCGGCCGAGGCCCAGGGCGTCGCCAAGATCGTGCTGGAAGCCGTGCAGATCATGCTTTTTCGCCTGGCCTTGCAGATGGCCCGCGACGACTACGAGGACAGGCGCGAACGCCAGCGCCAAGGCATTGAGTTGGCCCGCCAGGCCGGGCGGTACAAGGGCCGCCGTGCTGATCCGAAGCGCCGCGCCCAAGTTGTCGCGCTGCGCAAGTCCGGCTACAGCATCAACAAGACCGCCGAGCTGGCCGGGTACAGTGCGGCCCAGGTGAAACGGATATGGGCCGAGGTCAGCCAGGCCGAAGCGAAGCAGCACGGCGCGTTCGTGGAGGACGCATTGACGGAAGCCGATGCCCTGGCCGCTGTCGGCCAGGATGAGCGCCAGGAGGAAAGGGCATGAAGAAGCCGAACCAAGACGACGAGCCGTTTTTCATCACCGAGGAGATTGCGGCCGAAATGATCGCCGGCGGCTATGAGTTCGAGCTGCCGCCCATTCCTTGCACCATCCGCCTACGCGACGTGCTGGAGCGCATGACCGATGCTGAGCTAGCATTGCAGCCGGGCGAGATCGCCGACCAGGAGCGTGAACGCTGCCGGCGCAAGCCGTGTTCAACCTCATGATCTGGTCATGGTATTTTTCATGGCACTGAGCCTGATAGTTCTTGCAAATTGTTGTCACTAAAGGGTTTTGTGTGCTTGTTTACAATCGAGTGGGTATCGGAGACGAAGAAGGACAAGGTACATGCTGACCGATACCAAGCTGCGCAATCTCAAGCCCAGGGACAAACTCTACAAAGTGAATGACCGGGAAGGTCTCTATGTGGGGGTCGCCTCAGAAAACGGAATCTATGGTCACTCCCGTTTTTGCAACACCGATTTTGACGACAAGTTGGCTTGCTTGAATCTATCCGGCGTCTGAATGGGATTTTATTCCCGCGCCTCGATGAGTTCCGCGCCTGATGAACCTCCAGAAAATATACGGCTTCAATGAGCCTTTCCGTTTTACAGGTTCCTCAACAGGCCGGTGGGCCGTTAGTATCATCAATATCAGTATTCGCAAAACCAGATGAATGATTGTTTAAACTGGTGTATTTCTGCCTTTATGCTTCGTAAGTTTGCTGTCGCGCCGTCAGTGCCCAGGCTATTCTGGCCAGCTTGTTTGCCAGAGCACAGGTGACGACAAAGTTGCTTTTCCGACACAACAACTCCCTGACCCAGTCGGCCAACTTGCCAGACTGGTGTTCCAGTTTTTGTATGAATACCCTGGCACACTGAACCAACAAAGTTCGGATCTTTTTGTTGCCCCGCTTGCTAATCCCTAACAATGTCGTCCGACCTCCCGTGCTGTACTGTCGGGGTACCAGCCCTGTTGCCGCCGCAAAGTCACGGCTGCTGGCGTACTGCTTCCCGTCGCCAATCTCAGTTGAAATAGTACTGGCAGTCAGCGTTCCAACGCAGGGAATACTCAGCAAGCGCTGTCCAACCTCATCTTCGTCCAACTTTCGTTTCAACTGAGATTCCAGATCTTTAATCTGCTCAACAAGATAGTGATAATGCTGTTGTAATTTCAGCAGTAACTGGCTGAGATAAAGAGGCAAACTACTGTCCTCAAGAAGGGTACTCAGTCGACTAATAACGGCAGCACCTCGCGGAACGCTGATACCAAATTCCAGCAGAAAAGCATGCATCTGATTAGTTGTTTTCACCTTATCCTGAACCAGGGATTCACGGACACGATGCAGAGCTCGCATTGCCTGCTGAGATTCGGTTCTGGGCTGCACGAAACGCATAGATGGACGTGATGCTGCTTCACAGATAGCTTCAGCATCAACGAAGTCATTTTTGTTGCTTTTAACGAATGGGCGGACAAATTGCGGTGATATCAGCTTTGGAAAATGCCCTAACTCTTCCAGCTTGCGTGCCATAAAGTGAGAACCGCCACAGGCTTCCATCGCGATGGTTGTTGCCGGGCATGTCGCCAGAAATTCGATTAGCTTTGGTCGGGTGAATTTTTTACGGTAAACGGCCTTCCCACGATGATCCTGACAATGAATATGGAAAGAGTTCTTACCCAGATCGATACCAATAAGCGCAATGTTTTCCATGATGGTTCTCCGAATGAAAGCCTGTCCTCAGCATAGTACTGGGAAGGAGGGAGTGACCATCTCATTAAATAAAGCACGCTAAGCCGGTTGCAGCGGTCGTAGCGGCCTGAACTTGCCCGCGCCGATCTTGGCGCTGCTGCGCCAGAGGTAATCGCCGGTGAGGTTGATGTGCTCCCAACCGAGCGGCGACAGGTACTGCAACAGCGCGTCATCAATGGCATGGCCGTTGCCACGCAGCGCGTGCGCAGCCCGTTCCAGATAGACCGTGTTCCACAACACGACGGCAGCCGTTACCAGATTGAGGCCGCTAGCCCGGTAGCGCTGCTGCTCGAAACTGCGGTCGCGGATTTCACCCAGGCGGTTGAAAAACACTGCCCTGGCCAGCGCATTGCGCGCCTCGCCCTTGTTCAGGCCGGCATGCACGCGGCGGCGCAGTTCCACGCTTTGCAGCCAGTCCAGGATGAACAGCGTGCGCTCGATGCGGCCCAGCTCGCGGAGCGCCACGGCCAGGCCGTTCTGGCGTGGGTAGCTGCCGAGCTTTCGGAGCATCAGGGAGGCCGTCACCGTGCCCTGCTTGATCGAGGTGGCCAGCCGCAGGATTTCGTCCCAATGGGCGCGGACGTGCTTGATGTTGAGCGTGCCGCCGATCATGGGTTTCAGCGCGTCATAGGCGGCGTCGCCCTTCGGGATGTAGAGCTTGGTGTCGCCCAGGTCGCGGATGCGCGGCGCGAAGCGGAAGCCCAGGAGGTGCATCAGGGCGAAGACGTGATCGGTGAAGCCCGCCGTGTCGGTGTAATGCTCCTCGATCCGCAAGTCGGACTCGTGGTACAGCAGGCCGTCGAGCACGTAGGTCGAATCGCGCACGCCGACGTTCACGACCTTGGTGTGAAATGGCGCGTACTGGTCAGAAATGTGGGTGTAGAACGTCCGCCCTGGGCTGCTCCCGTATTTCGGGTTGATGTGGCCGGTGCTCTCGGCCTTGCTGCCGGTGCGGAAGTTCTGGCCGTCCGACGATGAGGTGGTGCCGTCGCCCCAGTGCTCGGCGAAGGGATGGCGGAACTGTGCGTTGACCAGATCGGCCAGCGCCGCCCCGTAGGTTTCGTCGCGGATGTGCCAGGCTTGCAGCCAAGCCAGCTTGGCGTAGGTCGTGCCGGGGCAAGACTCCGCCATCTTGGTCAGGCCCAGGTTGATCGCGTCGGCGAGGATCGTGGTCAGCAACAGGTTCTTGTCTTTGGCCGGGTCGCCCGATTTCAGATGCGCGAAATGCCGAGTGAAGCCCGTCCATTCGTCCACCTCCAGCAGCAGTTCGGTGATCTTGACGTGCGGCAGGATCATTGCCGTCTGGTCGATCAGCGCTTGGGCGGTGTCGGGTACCGCCGCGTCGAGCGGCGTGATCTTCAAGCCTGACTCGGTGATGATGGCGTCCGGCAGCTCGTTGGCCGTCGCCATACGGTTGACGGTGGCAAGCTGTGTTTCCAGCAGCGTCAGCCGGTCGTTCAGGTACCGGTTGCAGTCGGTGGCCACGGCCAGCGGCAATTCGCTGGCCTGCTTGAGGCTGGCGAATTTCGCGGGCGGCACCAGGTAGTCCTCGAAGTCCTTGAACTGGCGCGACCCCTGCACCCAGATGTCGCCGGAACGCAACGCGTTCTTCATCTCCGACAGCGCGCACAGTTCGTAGTAGCGCCGGTCGATGCCGGTGTCGGTCATGACCAGCTTCTGCCAGCGCGGCTTGATGAACTCGGTCGGCGCGTCGGCGGGCACCTTGCGGGCGTTGTCGCTGTTCATGCCGCGCAGCACCTCGATGGCGTCGAGCACGTCCTTCGCGGCGGGAGCGGCCCGCAGCTTGAGCACGGCAAGGAATTCCGGCGCGTAGCGGCGCAGCGTGGCGTAGCTTTCGCCGATGCGGTGCAGGAAATCGAAGTCCTCGGGCTGCGCAAGCTTCTGCGCTTCGGTGACGCTCTCGGCGAAGGCATCCCAGGACATGACGGCCTCGATGGCGGCGAACGGATCGCGGCCCGCCTGCTTGGCCTCGATCAGCGCCTGGCCGATGCGGCCGAACAGCCGCACCTTGGCGTTGATCGCCTTGCCGGACGCCTGGAATTGCTGCTGATGCTTGTTCTTGGCGGCGTTGAACAGCTTGCCCAGGATGCGGTCGTGCAGGTCGATGATTTCGTCGGTGACGGTGGCCATGCCCTCGATGGCAAGCGCCACCAGGGTGGCATAGCGTCGCTGCGCCTCGAACTTGGCCAGGTCGGCGGGCGTCATCTGGCCACCCTCACGGGCGATCTTGAGCAGGCGGTTCTGGTGCACCGACCGCTCGATGCCAGAAGGCAGGTCGAGCGCCTGCCACGCTTTGAGGCGTTCGATGTGTTCCAGCATGTGCCGCGAATTCGGTTTGACGGGCGATTGGCGCAGCCAGGCCAGCCAGGTCGTTTTGCCGTTGTCCCGACGCTTGAGCAGATCGTCGAGGCGGCGGCGATGCGCGTCCGACAGCGGTTCGGCCAAGGCATCGTAGATGCGCCGGTTGGCGCGGGTGATTGCTTCGGCGCTCGCCCGCTCGACGGCGTTGAGGGCAGGCAGAATGACCGACTGCTGCCGCAGGTGCTCGATCAAGGTGCTGGCCAGCACGATGCCCTTGTCGGTCTGCAAGGCCATCTCGGTCAGCAACTGGACGGCCTGCCGGTAGTGGCCCATGGTAAAGGGCTGGAAGCCGAACACCGTTTGCAGTTCGACCAGGTGCTCGCGCCGGGTCTGCTCCCGCTGCCCGTATTCGTCCCAGCTTTCGACGCTGACCTTGAGCTGGTCGGCGACCAGTTTCAACAAGGGCGGAAACGGCGGCTCATCGACGCCCAGGATGACACCAGGAAAGCGCAGGTAACAGAGCTGCACGGCGAAGCCCAGCCGGTTGGCCGGGCCGCGCCGCTGCCGGATGATGGAGAGGTCGGTTTCGCTGAACGTGTAGTGACGGATCAACTCATCCTTGGTGTCCGGCAACGCCAGCAGGCTTTCGCGCTCGGCGGCGGACAGGATTGAACGACGTGGCATATTTACTGATCCGTTCTCAAGTATTGATACAGGGTTTCGCGACTGATTCCGAATTCACGAGCCAGCTTGGCACTGTTGCAAAGTTAGCGATGAGGCAGCCTTTTGTCTTATTCAAAGGCCTTACATTTCAAAAACTCTGCTTACCAGGCGCATTTCGCCCAGGGGATCACCATAATAAAATGCTGAGGCCTGGCCTTTGCGTAGTGCACGCATCACCTCAATACCTTTGATGGTGGCGTAAGCCGTCTTCATGGATTTAAATCCCAGCGTGGCGCCGATTATCCGTTTCAGTTTGCCATGATCGCATTCAATCACGTTGTTCCGGTACTTAATCTGTCGGTGTTCAACGTCAGACGGGCACCGGCCTTCGCGTTTGAGCAGAGCAAGCGCGCGACCATAGGCGGGCGCTTTATCCGTGTTGATGAATCGCGGGATCTGCCACTTCTTCACGTTGTTGAGGATTTTACCCAGAAACCGGTATGCAGCTTTGCTGTTACGACGGGAGGAGAGATAAAAATCGACAGTGCGGCCCCGGCTGTCGACGGCCCGGTACAGATACGCCCAGCGGCCATTGACCTTCACGTAGGTTTCATCCATGTGCCACGGGCAAAGATCGGAAGGGTTACGCCAGTACCAGCGCAGCCGTTTTTCCATTTCAGGCGCATAACGCTGAACCCAGCGGTAAATCGTGGAGTGATCGACATTCACTCCGCGTTCAGCCAGCATCTCCTGCAGCTCACGGTAACTGATGCCGTATTTGCAGTACCAGCGTACGGCCCACAGAATGATGTCACGCTGAAAATGCCGGCCTTTGAATGGGTTCATGTGCAGCTCCATCAGCAAAAGGGGATGATAAGTTTATCACCACCGACTATTTGCAACAGTGCCCGGCAGCGCATCAAGCGGTGAGTGCACTCCGGCACCGCCAACTTTCAGCACATGCGTGTAAATCATCGTCGTAGAGACGTCGGAATGGCCGAGCAGATCCTGCACGGTTCGAATGTCGTAACCGCTGCGGAGCAAGGCCGTCGCGAACGAGTGGCGGAGGGTGTGCGGTGTGGCGGGCTTCGTGATGCCTGCTTGTTCTACGGCACGTTTGAAGGCGCGCTGAAAGGTCTGGTCATACATGTGATGGCGACGCACGACACCGCTCCGTGGATCGGTCGAATGCGTGTGCTGCGCAAAAACCCAGAACCACGGCCAGGAATGCCCGGCGCGCGGATACTTCCGCTCAAGGGCGTCGGGAAGCGCAACGCCGCTGCGGCCCTCGGCCTGGTCCTTCAGCCACCATGCCCGTGCACGCGACAGCTGCTCGCGCAGGCTGGGTGCCAAGCTCTCGGGTAACATCAAGGCCCGATCCTTGGAGCCCTTGCCCTCCCGCACGATGATCGTGCCGTGATCGAAATCCAGATCCTTGACCCGCAGTTGCAAACCCTCACTGATCCGCATGCCCGTTCCATACAGAAGCTGGGCGAACAAACGATGCTCGCCTTCCAGAAAACCGAGGATGCGAACCACTTCATCCGGGGTCAGCACCACCGGCAAGCGCCGCGACGGCCGAGGTCTTCCGATCTCCTGAAGCCAGGGCAGATCCGTGCACAGCACCTTGCCGTAGAAGAACAGCAAGGCCGCCAATGCCTGACGATGCGTGGAGACCGAAACCTTGCGCTCGTTCGCCAGCCAGGACAGAAATGCCTCGACTTCGCTGCTGCCCAAGGTTGCCGGGTGACGCACACCGTGGAAACGGATGAAGGCACGAACCCAGTTGACATAAGCCTGTTCGGTTGGTAACCTGTAATGCAAGTAGCGTATGCGCTCACGCAACTGGTCCAGAACCTTGACCGAACGCAGCGGTGGTAACGGCGCAGTGGCGGTTTTCATGGCTTGTTATGACTGTTTTTTTGTACAGTCTATGCCTCGGGCATCCAAGCAGCAAGCGCGTTACGCCGTGGGTCGATGTTTGATGTTATGGAGCAGCAACGATGTTACGCAGCAACGATGTTACGCAGCAGGGCAGTCGCCCTAAAACAAAGTTAGGCATCACAAAGTACAGCATCGTGACCAACAGCAACGATTCCGTCACACTGCGCCTCATGACTGAGCATGACCTTGCGATGCTCTATGAGTGGCTAAATCGATCTCATATCGTCGAGTGGTGGGGCGGAGAAGAAGCACGCCCGACACTTGCTGACGTACAGGAACAGTACTTGCCAAGCGTTTTAGCGCAAGAGTCCGTCACTCCATACATTGCAATGCTGAATGGAGAGCCGATTGGGTATGCCCAGTCGTACGTTGCTCTTGGAAGCGGGGACGGATGGTGGGAAGAAGAAACCGATCCAGGAGTACGCGGAATAGACCAGTTACTGGCGAATGCATCACAACTGGGCAAAGGCTTGGGAACCAAGCTGGTTCGAGCTCTGGTTGAGTTGCTGTTCAATGATCCCGAGGTCACCAAGATCCAAACGGACCCGTCGCCGAGCAACTTGCGAGCGATCCGATGCTACGAGAAAGCGGGGTTTGAGAGGCAAGGTACCGTAACCACCCCAGATGGTCCAGCCGTGTACATGGTTCAAACACGCCAGGCATTCGAGCGAACACGCAGTGATGCCTAACCCTTCCATCGAGGGGGACGTCCAAGGGCTGGCGCCCTTGGCCGCCCCTCATGTCAAACGTTAGGCGTCATGCATGAACCACACCGTCCCCGCAGAGGTATCCGCTCAGGTGCGGATAGTCGTCGACGTCATAAAGTCACATTTGGAGCCTGTGCTTCTTGCCATTTGTCAATGGCCATTAATTTTGACCCACCTTTGGCCAATAAAATTGACCCACCCTTGCACGTTTAACCCGTTGTTTTCTGTTTCAGCCGATAGCTCTCTCCTCCCAGCATAAAGATGTGTGAGTGATGGATGATTCGGTCGATGATCGGTACTGCCACGTTGTCGTCGTGGAAGAACTCGCCCCAGCAGGTGAAGTCCTTGTTGGTGGTCAGGATGATAGACCGGTATTCGTACAGACTGTTGATCAGCTGGAACAGGTTGTAGCGGGCCTGCCGGGTCATGGGCAGGTAGCCCAGCTCATCGATGATCAAGAGGTCGACCTTGCTCAGCTGGCTGATTTTCTTTTTCAGCTCGCCCTTCATTTCTGCCAGCTCCAGTTCTTCCACCAACTCCAGCGCGGTGCGAAACAATACCCGGTATCCGGCCTCGACGGCCTTGTGGCCAATCCCGATGGCCAGGTGGGTCTTGCCCACGCCTGGCGGGCCGATGAAGATCACGTTGTTGCGCTCGTCGATGAACCGGAAGTCCAGCAGGCTGTTGATCTGGCGCTTGCTGATGGTGGTCTGGTGGCGATAGTCAAAGCCCTCCAGATGCTTGTGCGCAGGAAAGCCTGCCGTCTTGTAATTGCGCTGTACCCGGTTGGCCTGACGCTGCTGGAGTTCGTATTCAGCCAGTCGCTGTGCAAAGCTCAGGAACGACATTTCACTGGCTTCGGCCTCGGCCAGTAACTGGGCGAGCTCTGCGGCGATGGAGGTCATGCGCAGGCTACGGTACTGGGCGGCAGTCTGTTCAAGCATGCCCATGGGTCACCTCCTGGCCAGTCGAGCGGCCAAGCTGTCGGTATGCACTCAAGTCCAGCTCTGACGGAGCCTCTGGCACGGGCTCAGGCAGACGCTCACGCCGGCTGGCCAGCTGGGTGGCCACCAGATACGCTTCGATCTGTCGGGCGGTCAGGCCCGGCTTCTGGCTCAGGTTCAACAGCATGTCCCGTTCAACAGGTGCGTGCTTACTCAGCAGGTTGCGTACTGCGAACAGTTGATCCTTATAGACCTTGGGCAAGGATCTCCGCAACTGATCACACAAGGCCAGGCTGAGTGCCTCGTCGCCCACCAGTACTTGAATGTCCTGCTCCAGCTGCTGCCGGCGCTGGGCATGGTCACGGTAGTGGTGGGTGTTTTTGATAATCTGACCTTTGCCGCCCGCCAACGCATGCTGGGCAATCACTTCGCCAGTTTGTAGATCAATCACATGCAGCTGGCTGTCGTCTTCCAGCACACCGACACGGCTTTGCTGCCAGGCCATGGGCACAGAGTACTTGTTGGCCTTCCAGGAGATCAGTCCGGTCTTATCCGCCTTGCGGGTCTCACGGGCTTCAGATGTGACGCAAGAGGGTGACAGGTAGGGCTTGAGCAGAGCCTGTTCGTCACGTTCAAAACGCAGCTGAGGTGCCTCACCTGTGGTGCCGTGTGCCCGCACATTGGCGACCTTGTCCAGCCAGTGATGCACATGCTCGCGCAGGTGCTGCTCATCACGGAAGGTCTCGCCGTAAAAGCAGTCCTGCTTGACGTATTTGACGCCCGCTTCAACCTTGCCCTTGCTCTCGGGGTCATAGCCTTCGCAAGCATGGATACGAAAGCCGGCTGTGGTGGCGTACTGATGAAAACGCTCGTTGAGGGTCAGCTCCCGGTATTTCTCCTCAATCACCACCAGCTTGGTCTGGTCGTACACCAGCTCTTCAGGCATGCCGCCAAAGTAGCGCAGCGCTTCGTCATGCAGCTGGATGAACTGCCGGGTATCCAGCGGCTTAAACGACAGGCCCACATACATCAGCCGCGAGTACGCCAGCACAAACACAACAAAGTGCACCACTGTTTCCACGCCACCAATCAGCACGTTACGCAGCTCGCCCGGGTCAACCTGGCACTGCACACCCGGCACCTCATCAACCACCGGCTCGTAATATCGGTGCTGACCGGTTGCAACCTCTTCCTTCAGCGCGCTGACGTAACGACGAATACTGCGCTCGGAGGTCGGCAGCTCACCCAGTTTCTCCTTGAGCTTGCGGGCAATCTTGACTGCACTGAGCCCGGGAAAGCTGGCCAGCAAGCTGATCAGGTATCCCCGGTAGGTGTCGAGCTGTTTGCTGCGGACAGGGTTATCCAGCTTGCGGGCAGTGGTTGTTTCATCCTGACGCAGATACTTGCGCACGCTGTTGCGCGAGATGCCCAGCTCCCGGCTGATGGCCCGAATGGAAAGTCCTTTGCCATCGTCATGTAATGATTTTATTTTGTGTATCACGTTCCACCTCATCATCAGAACGGTTCCCGGCCTGCCAAAAGGCTGGGAACCCTATCTGCATTTCTGGCCGGTTGGCCACCTTGGGGTGGGTCAAAATTAATGGCCAGGGCACTGTTGCAAAGTTAGCGATGAGGCAGCCTTTTGTCTTATTCAAAGGCCTTACATTTCAAAAACTCTGCTTACCAGGCGCATTTCGCCCAGGGGATCACCATAATAAAATGCTGAGGCCTGGCCTTTGCGTAGTGCACGCATCACCTCAATACCTTTGATGGTGGCGTAAGCCGTCTTCATGGATTTAAATCCCAGCGTGGCGCCGATTATCCGTTTCAGTTTGCCATGATCGCATTCAATCACGTTGTTCCGGTACTTAATCTGTCGGTGTTCAACGTCAGACGGGCACCGGCCTTCGCGTTTGAGCAGAGCAAGCGCGCGACCATAGGCGGGCGCTTTATCCGTGTTGATGAATCGCGGGATCTGCCACTTCTTCACGTTGTTGAGGATTTTACCCAGAAACCGGTATGCAGCTTTGCTGTTACGACGGGAGGAGAGATAAAAATCGACAGTGCGGCCCCGGCTGTCGACGGCCCGGTACAGATACGCCCAGCGGCCATTGACCTTCACGTAGGTTTCATCCATGTGCCACGGGCAAAGATCGGAAGGGTTACGCCAGTACCAGCGCAGCCGTTTTTCCATTTCAGGCGCATAACGCTGAACCCAGCGGTAAATCGTGGAGTGATCGACATTCACTCCGCGTTCAGCCAGCATCTCCTGCAGCTCACGGTAACTGATGCCGTATTTGCAGTACCAGCGTACGGCCCACAGAATGATGTCACGCTGAAAATGCCGGCCTTTGAATGGGTTCATGTGCAGCTCCATCAGCAAAAGGGGATGATAAGTTTATCACCACCGACTATTTGCAACAGTGCCCCCGAACGGACGTTAGATTTCGAGTTCTAGGCGTTCTGCGATGAAGGTTGGATCCCAGCCGGGATTGAAAGTGTCGACGTGGGTGAATCCGAGCCGCTCGTATAGGCCACGCAGGTTCGGGTGGCAGTCGAGCCGCAGCTTGGCGCACCCCTGCGTTCGCGCGGCATGGCGGCAAGCCTCGATCAGCGCGGAGCTGACACCCCGGCCCGCATGTGTCCGTCGCACCGCGAGCTTGTGCAGATATGCGGCCTCCCCCTTGAGGGCGTCGGGCCAGAACTCGGGATCCTCGGCCGACAAGGTGCAACAGCCGACGATGCCGTCGCTGCAACTCGCGACTAGGAGCTCGGATCTCAGGACGAAGGTCTCCGCGAATGTCCGGTCGATCCGCGCGACGTCCCAGGCGGGCGTTCCCTTGGCGGACATCCACGCCGCAGCGTCGTGCATCAGCCGCACAACCTCGTCGATATCACCCGAGCAGGCGACCCGAACGTTCGGAGGCTCCTCGCTGTCCATTCGCTCCCCTGGCGCGGTATGAACCGCCGCCTCATAGTGCAGTTTGATCCTGACGAGCCCAGCATGTCTGCGCCCACCTTCGCGGAACCTGACCAGGGTCCGCTAGCGGGCGGCCGGAAGGTGAATGCTAGGCATGATCTAACCCTCGGTCTCTGGCGTCGCGACTGCGAAATTTCGCGAGGGTTTCCGAGAAGGTGATTGCGCTTCGCAGATCTCCAGGCGCGTGGGTGCGGACGTAGTCAGCGCCATTGCCGATCGCGTGAAGTTCCGCCGCAAGGCTCGCTGGACCCAGATCCTTTACAGGAAGGCCAACGGTGGCGCCCAAGAAGGATTTCCGCGACACCGAGACCAATAGCGGAAGCCCCAACGCCGACTTCAGCTTTTGAAGGTTCGACAGCACGTGCAGCGATGTTTCCGGTGCGGGGCTCAAGAAAAATCCCATCCCCGGATCGAGGATGAGCCGGTCGGCAGCGACCCCGCTCCGTCGCAAGGCGGAAACCCGCGCCTCGAAGAACCGCACAATCTCGTCGAGCGCGTCTTCGGGTCGAAGGTGACCGGTGCGGGTGGCGATGCCATCCCGCTGCGCTGAGTGCATAACCACCAGCCTGCAGTCCGCCTCAGCAATATCGGGATAGAGCGCAGGGTCAGGAAATCCTTGGATATCGTTCAGGTAGCCCACGCCGCGCTTGAGCGCATAGCGCTGGGTTTCCGGTTGGAAGCTGTCGATTGAAACACGGTGCATCTGATCGGACAGGGCGTCTAAGAGCGGCGCAATACGTCTGATCTCATCGGCCGGCGATACAGGCCTCGCGTCCGGATGGCTGGCGGCCGGTCCGACATCCACGACGTCTGATCCGACTCGCAGCATTTCGATCGCCGCGGTGACAGCGCCGGCGGGGTCTAGCCGCCGGCTCTCATCGAAGAAGGAGTCCTCGGTGAGATTCAGAATGCCGAACACCGTCACCATGGCGTCGGCCTCCGCAGCGACTTCCACGATGGGGATCGGGCGAGCAAAAAGGCAGCAATTATGAGCCCCATACCTACAAAGCCCCACGCATCAAGCTTTTGCCCATGAAGCAACCAGGCAATGGCTGTAATTATGACGACGCCGAGTCCCGACCAGACTGCATAAGCAACACCGACAGGGATGGATTTCAGAACCAGAGAAAGAAAATAAAATGCGATGCCATAACCGATTATGACAACGGCGGAAGGGGCAAGCTTAGTAAAGCCCTCGGTGCGGCGGACATTATCCGCGAACAGGCTGAACAGCACGGCATTGCGCGGGTAACGGATGTCTGGCTGGAAGTCGGCGCACTGGCGGATGTTGAGGAGAGTGCACTGCATTTCTGTTTTGATATCGCCTGCCGTGATACCGTGGCGCAGGGCTGCACACTGCATATTGATGTTATCCCGGCACAGGCATGGTGCTGGGATTGCAGCCGTGAGGCCGAAATCATGCAGCACGCCGGATGCTGTCCGCACTGCGGCAGTGAACGGCTGCGCATCAGTGAAGGTGATGATTTGCGGGTAAAAAGCCTGGAAGGTGAGTGAGTTTTACGCCGCCGCCGTATTCAGCAGCCAGCGGGCGAATTGCTGCATGGCCGGGGTTTCCGTACGGGACTGTAACCGCGTCAGCCAGTAGCCGCCGAGGGTGATTTCTGCGGCAAACGGCTGTACCAGTGCGCCTGACTGTAACAGGCGGCTGAACATACATACCGGTGCGATCGCTACCCCGGCACCCAGTTGTGCCGCCTCGGCCATGGCCAGTGAGGTATCGAACACCATTACCGGCTGTGACGGGGAAGGCGGTGTGCCGCCCGCACAATCCAGCCAGCGGCTCCATTCATCCCGGCGGAATGAGCGCAGCAGGGTAAAGCGGTGAACATCATCCGGCTGCTGTAACTGTTCTGCAATGGCCGGTGAGCACAGCGGAGCGTGTGGTGCACTGAAAATCAGTTCCGCATCTGACTCATGCCACGCGCCGTTACCGAAACGGATCGTATAATCATGCCCTTCCGCCGCCGGGTCCACATGATTGTTATGGGTGGAGATATGCAGATCAATATGCGGATGGCTGTCATAGAATCCGGCCAGACGCGGCAGCAGCCAGCCTGCGGCAAATGTTCCCACCGCACCGACTTTCACCCGCTCACGGAACTGCCCGTGAGAAAAACACTCCAGAGTATCCGCAATCCGGTCAAACGCCTCATTGAGCACCGGCAGTAATCCCTCACCTTCATGGGTCAGCACCAGCCCGCGCGAGACGCGGGTAAACAGCACACAGCCGAGTTGTTCTTCCAGCGCCCTGACCTGCTGGCTGACGGCGGCATGGGTGACATTCAGCTCAATCGCCGCGCGGGTAAAACTGAGATGACGGGCGGCGGCCTCAAAGGCGCGCAGCGGGTTAAGGGGGAGATAACGTCTGACCATAATCCACCTGTAAGTTTTTCTTTAGGCTCTTGTTATAAATAACCGTTTGTTCTGTCCGGTGAATCTGACGATACTTGCCGCCGTTACTCACACACGGAAGGTTAATTCTGATGAAAAAATCGTTATCTGCAACACTGATTTCCGCTCTGCTGGCGTTTTCCGCCCCGGGGTTTTCTGCCGCTGATAATGTCGCGGCGGTGGTGGACAGCACCATTAAACCGCTGATGGCACAGCAGGATATTCCCGGGATGGCGGTTGCCGTCTCCGTAAAGGGTAAGCCCTATTATTTCAATTATGGTTTTGCCGATATTCAGGCAAAACAGCCGGTCACTGAAAATACACTATTTGAGCTCGGATCTGTAAGTAAAACTTTCACAGGTGTGCTGGGTGCGGTTTCTGTGGCGAAAAAAGAGATGGCGCTGAATGATCCGGCGGCAAAATACCAGCCGGAGCTGGCTCTGCCGCAGTGGAAGGGGATCACATTGCTGGATCTGGCTACCTATACCGCAGGCGGACTGCCGTTACAGGTGCCGGATGCGGTAAAAAGCCGTGCGGATCTGCTGAATTTCTATCAGCAGTGGCAGCCGTCCCGGAAACCGGGCGATATGCGTCTGTATGCAAACAGCAGTATCGGCCTGTTTGGTGCTCTGACCGCAAACGCGGCGGGGATGCCGTATGAGCAGTTGCTGACTGCACGGATCCTGGCACCGCTGGGGTTATCTCACACCTTTATTACTGTGCCGGAAAGTGCGCAAAGCCAGTATGCGTACGGTTATAAAAACAAAAAACCGGTCCGCGTGTCGCCGGGACAGCTTGATGCGGAATCTTACGGCGTGAAATCCGCCTCAAAAGATATGCTGCGCTGGGCGGAAATGAATATGGAGCCGTCACGGGCCGGTAATGCGGATCTGGAAATGGCAATGTATCTCGCCCAGACCCGCTACTATAAAACCGCCGCGATTAACCAGGGGCTGGGCTGGGAAATGTATGACTGGCCGCAGCAGAAAGATATGATCATTAACGGTGTGACCAACGAGGTCGCATTGCAGCCGCATCCGGTAACAGACAACCAGGTTCAGCCGTATAACCGTGCTTCCTGGGTGCATAAAACGGGCGCAACAACTGGTTTCGGCGCCTATGTCGCCTTTATTCCGGAAAAACAGGTGGCGATTGTGATTCTGGCGAATAAAAACTACCCGAATACCGAAAGAGTCAAAGCTGCACAGGCTATTTTGAGTGCACTGGAATAATTTTTTTCCTGAACAGGCCCCTGCGGATACGCCGGGGCCGTAATTTAAGATTATTCCTTATGCAATAATTTGCTTTATGGGCTGTTTTATGGAGGATGAGAGTATCGGGCACTGACAGCTTCCGGCTGAACCGGATTTCACTGTGTGCTGCGGCAAACTGATGTCAGTCTCAACACACAGAGGAAAATGTTGTCATGGACGTTCTGCGTTTTATCCTCCGCTTACCTTTTATTTTGCTGCGTCTGGCGGCTCGCAGTCTTGTTTATCTCTTTACTCTGCTGGGTTTTCTGCTGCGCCCGTTCACCGGACGGATCCGCTGGGCGGTGCCGGGCTGGGTGACCTTTGCCGGTAATCAGCTTGCCCGGCTGGAGCGGGGGGGCAACCGCTATCCGAAAACCATATCTGCCTTATTATTACTGACTGCTGCGGTGGCAGCGGGCAGTTATTACACCTGGCACTGGTATCAGAACAAACCGAAGCCGGTGGATGTTGCGCCGCTGGTGGTGCAGGATATTTCCGCGTCTGTGCAGCGCCCTTCGGCGGTTAATTATAACCGTGATGATAATTCAGCGCAGATTGTGGTGGTGACATTCTCCCGCTCTGCCGCACCGGTAACGCTGATCGGTAAACCGGTCACCGCCGGTATTACCCTGACCCCCGCAATGGAAGGTGAGTGGCAGTGGCGTAATGACCGTAAGCTGGTATTCACGGCGAAAAAAACCTTCCCGATGGGGAAAACCTACACCGTCGATATGGATGCCAAAACACTGCTGGCTCCGCAGGTGGCGTTAACAGAGAAACAAAAAACCTTTACCACCCCTGAGTTTTATTATCGCGGCGGCCGGGCGGAGTTCTATCAGGATCCGCAAGATCCGATGAAAAAACACGCCATTATCGGCCTGACCTTCAATGCCCCCGCTGATGTCAAAAATCTGGAATCGCGTCTGTCTATGACCCGTGACGGCAAGCCGGTGCCGTATACCGTCACTGTAATGAACTGTTGTCATTTATGCTGACGCCCGTGCCGGGAGGCATTGATGTCCCAACCCAGCAGCTCGGCGAACAAAGCTGTAATTTATTATTTAGCCTGATTGCCGGTGAGAAAGGTTTACAAAATATCACCGTGGGTACACAAATATCGTTAGCCGACTCACTGGTATAAAAACTGGGGCATAACAATGCCCCAGTGCATTTTAGAATGCGTAATTCACACCGATACCTGCATAATGGAGTCTGTCGCTTTCACCTTCATTTCTATTGGTAGCGATCCCATGACACAAGAGACTACTCTGCCGCAAATTAACTGGGGGAATGTTGACTAAATGTTGCTTGCTTTTGTTGTTTCGGATATCAGGGTTGATTACCTGAATAGCGTTTCGACAATTTTGTCGCTGCCCGGCTCAACAAAGGTTCCAATACTAACGCCAGCAACATTTTTAGCGGACGTCGGGCCACGGACTTCACCGCCCACCCTGCTACCCCAGCCGGGCCATAGCGCAGCGCAGTCAGTAGCACCAGCTTACCTGCTATTTTAATGCCCGGCTTAACCCTTTGCCCGGCACGTTGCCAGCGATTATTCATTTCTAACCTCACAATTGGCGGAAGCGGCTGCGTAATGTAAAAGTATCAGACGTTACATAACGCTCCATCTCACGCAAACGCTTTTCACTTGCAGCCAGTTCACGATCGACAGCATCCAATAGCTCACCGCTTGATGGCTGCTGTTCTCCGGAAACCACGTTGTCTGGCATCGGATCCAACACAAACGTCAGTACGATGTAGGCGACAAAGGTGAAAAAGGCCAGACCAAAAAAGATGGACAGCACCACCAGGATCCGCACCAGTTTCACAGGAACATCGAGATAATGCGCAATACCCGCGCAAACCCCTTTCACCATGCCCTGCTGCGGTATACGCCACAGTTTTTTATTCAGATTAACGCCCCCCATTAGCGGTCCCTCCAGTTTGGATGTTCAGCATCAAGGATGTCTTCCAGCGCTTGAATGCGCTCACGCATCCGCTGTGCGTCCTGGTTAAGTTCTACCAGACGCTGTTGTTCACTTTGCGCCAGCTCGCCGCGACTGGAACGATTGCTGTAATGCAGCCAGAGCCAAATCGGTAAGACGAACAGCACAAAGATGGTTAACGGGATGGCCAGAAATAGCGCGCTCATGAGTACTCCTTACAGGTGATGAGCGGCGGCGCGTTCGGGCACCGCCAGATATTATTATTGCTTGTCTTGCTGCATTTTGGCTTTCAATTGCGCCAACTGCTCGCTGATTTCATCATCTGCTTTCAGGTCAGCAAATTGCTGATCCAAAGACTTCTGCTTACCGAAGTTATGGCTTTCAGCTTCAGCTTCCATTTGATCGATACGACGCTCAAAAGATTCAAAGCGAGCCATCGCTTCATCCAGTTTGCCGCTGTCCAGTTGACGACGAACATCACGGGAAGAACTCGCCGCCTGATGGCGCAACATCAATGCCTGCTGACGAGCACGGGTTTCACTGAGTTTGTTTTCCAGTTCACCGATCTCTTTTTTCATACGCGCCAGCGTATCGTCAACCAGCGTCACCTCATGCTCCAGGGAGGCAATCAGGTCAGTCAGTTTCTGCTTTTCGATTAACGCAGAACGCGCCAAATCTTCTTTTTCTTTACGCAGCGCCAGCTCTGCTTTTTCCTGCCACTCTGCCTGTTGGGCGCTGGCCTGTTCAATACGACGCGATAACTGTTTCTTTTCTGCCAGCGCGCGTGCGGAGTTGGAGCGCACCTCAACCAGCGTGTCTTCCATTTCCTGGATCATCAACCGCACCAGCTTCTGCGGATCTTCAGCCTTTTCCAGCAACGCATTAATGTTGGCGTTCACGATGTCGGCAAAACGAGAAAAAATACCCATAATGTAATCCTCACTTACTGTTCTGATATCGGGCAATGCCCTGCTGCTGTTCTAATGCACTTCGCATGCCAACTTTTTAATTCATTGAAATATTTGAAAATAACTAATTTTACCTGTCGGGATAAATAGGGTAAATTGGTGAATAACACTAACAAATGGTGAATTTCATCATGGCAGGATACAAAGATAATCTGCTGGGCGAAGCGAACAGCTTTATTGAAGTGCTGGAGCAGGTTTCTCGTCTCGCGCCGCTGGATAAACCTGTGCTGGTCATTGGGGAACGAGGAACAGGGAAAGAGCTTATCGCCAACCGCCTGCACTACCTCTCAACCCGTTGGCAAGGCCCGTTTATTTCACTTAACTGCGCCGCGCTCAACGAAAATTTACTTGATTCCGAACTCTTTGGGCACGAAGCGGGCGCCTTTACCGGCGCGCAGAAACGTCACCCAGGTCGGTTCGAGCGCGCCGATGGCGGCACACTGTTTCTTGATGAACTGGCAACCGCCCCGATGCTGGTACAGGAAAAACTGCTGCGCGTTATTGAGTACGGAGAGCTGGAACGCGTAGGCGGTAGCCAACCTCTGCAGGTCAATGTAAGACTGGTTTGCGCAACCAACGCCGACCTGCCACGCATGGTGAGTGAAGGCACGTTCCGCGCCGACCTGCTGGATCGTCTGGCCTTTGACGTGGTGCAACTTCCCCCGTTACGCGAACGTCAAAGCGATATCATGTTAATGGCTGAACATTTTGCCATTCAGATGTGCCGTGAGATCGGGTTACCGTTGTTTCCTGGGTTCACCGATGAGGCCAAAGAAACGCTCCTCCACTACCGTTGGCCGGGCAATATTCGTGAACTGAAAAACGTCGTGGAGCGTTCGGTATACCGACACGGGACCAGCGATTACCCACTGAATGAGATTGTGATTGACCCGTTCAGGCGTCACGCCGCACCGCCGCTGGCGCAAGAAACCAGACATACATCAGTAACCCTACCGCTGGATCTGCGTGAATTCCAACAGCAGCAGGAGAAGGAATTTTTGCAAACCAGCTTACAGCAGGCGAAATTTAATCAGAAAAAAGCCGCTGAATTATTAGGTCTGACCTACCATCAACTCCGCGCATTACTGAAGAAACACCAAATTTAGCGTGCAGGGGCAGACGTTGGACGCGAGAGTTAAAACAGTTTACCATGTTGCAATCACTGTATAAAAAAACAGGTTAATCATGATGACTCTGGCGTTAGTTGGCGAAAAAATTGACAGAAACAGGTTCACCGGTGAAAAAGTTGAAAATAGCACATTTTTCAACTGTGATTTTTCGGGTGCCGACCTTAGCGGCACTGAATTTATTGGCTGCCAGTTTTATGATCGAGAAAGTCAGAAAGGATGTAATTTTAGTCGCGCTAACCTGAAAGATGCCATTTTCAAAAGTTGTGATCTCTCCATGGCTGATTTCAGGAATATCAATGCGCTGGGAATCGAAATTCGCCACTGCCGGGCACAAGGGTCAGATTTTCGCGGCGCAAGTTTTATGAATATGATCACCACCCGCACCTGGTTTTGTAGCGCCTATATCACCAATACCAACTTAAGCTACGCCAACTTTTCAAAAGTCGTACTGGAAAAGTGCGAGCTGTGGGAAAACCGCTGGATGGGTACTCAGGTGCTGGGCGCAACGTTCAGTGGATCAGACCTCTCTGGCGGCGAGTTTTCATCCTTCGACTGGCGAGCAGCAAACGTTACGCACTGTGATTTGACCAATTCGGAACTGGGCGATTTAGATATCCGCGGGGTTGATTTGCAAGGCGTCAAACTGGACAGCTACCAGGCATCGTTGCTCCTGGAACGTCTTGGTATCGCTGTCATGGGTTAATGTTCAGGGAGCGGTATATGCCGCCCCCTGCCCTTATACAATATTGTCCGGGCTGGCTTTCCCCCTCAGACGTTTCGACTTCGGGGGCATAAACGTCAGAGGGTTCCGGTCCCCCCGTCAGAACACCATACCTGACCGGATGTATAGCTGTTCTCTTCAGCCGCTAAAGTGACATACAGCGGAGCAATTTCTACCGGTTGGCCAGGGCGACCAAGCGGCGCATTTGCACCAAATTTCTCAATTTTTTCCTGTGGTTGGCCGCCGCAGCACTGCAATACCGTCCAGTACGGCCCAGGCGCGACAGCATTTACACGGATCCCTTTAGGGGCCAGTTGCTTCGCCAGCGATTTAGTAAATGCCACTATCGCCGCCTTGGTCTGAGCATAATCAAGCAGGATCTCACTCGGCTCATAAGCCTGTACCGATGAGGTGTTAATAATCACGCTGTCTCGGGAGAAATGGGGAATAGCCGCCTTGGTGATCCAAAACATGGCGTAGACATTGGTCTTGAATGTCGCATCAAATTCTTCTGTGGTGAGGTCTTCGATCGATTCACAAAATTGCTGACGGCCTGCGTTATTCACCAGGATATCCAACCCTCCCAGCGCGTCTACCGCCTGTTTTACCAGATGGTTACAAAAAGTTTCGTCACGAATATCGCCGGGAATCGCCGCAACTTTTCTCCCAGCTTTTTTTATCAACTCAACAACCTCACGAGCATCGTCCTCTTCTTCAGGTAAATAATTAATCGCGACATCGGCGCCTTCGCGGGCATAGGCAATGGCAACAGCACGCCCAATACCTGAATCACCACCGGTAATTAATACCTTGCGACCATTTAACCTGCCGCTTCCCTGATAGCTTTGTTCGCCATGATCGGGGCGCGGTTGCATTTTTCCGGCGAGCCCCGGAAAAGGTTGTTTTTGATGTGGAAAAGGCGGCTGCGGAAAACGCTCTGAATTAGTTTTATTGGTGGTCTGTTTTCCTTTATTTAGGTCAGTCATTCAATCACCTCTCGTGAGTCATCATTCATCGCAAAGACTAATAAGCGTAGAACAAAATGAATGACATGGTCTTTATAATTTACCTACCACTTAATTTTCTCCTAATATTAACCTGGCTCTCACGACGATAACTTCACATAGCATTGAAATATTTCCTAGGATAAGTCCTGGTTTATTTATTTGTTCTTCCAGGCTGACACTTCTTCAATCAATACCGCCAGGCTAAAACGTACCGCCTTTTCAATGACGTCCTGGCAATCCCCGGAAAAACACTCACGTTTTGTTATTATCTGTCCGCGGAAATTCCACGCAAACCACACGGTTCCTGCGGGAGTACCATCCTCCCCACCCTCCGGCCCTGCATATCCGCTGATGGCTATACTGATATCGGTTTCGGCTTGCTGACGTATTCCTACAGACATCTCACTGACCGTTTGCTCACTAACGGCGCTATATTTCTTCAGCGTACTGGCCCGCACGTCGAGCATTTTCTGCTTGGCGCGATCGCTAAAGGTTATAACGCCGATATCATAAAATTCTGCGGTATCCGCCTGTGCGCAAAGCGCCGCGGCCAGCTTTCCTCCTGTACAGGATTCTGCGGTGGTCAACGTTAAATCGCTATCAATGAGCGTGTTTGCAAGCCGTTTTGTCAGTTCATTGACTGTTTTTGCGTCATTGTACTCCGTATTCATTACCGCCTCGCTAATTCTCTTCAGGAATGACAGAAATATGTCCGTTGCGTTCCAGAATGGCATACTTGATTTTACTTGATTCGGTAATCCCCTGATTTTGTCGCGCAGCGACTAATATATCTTCAAGAGAGACATCCACTTTCTTCATTTTATCTAATAAAGGGATCCCGTGATCAAGCAGGATAACCGGGGAACCATCCAGCACGGATTCGGCCCCACCCACCTTTTTTTTAATGAAACCGAACAGAATATCAATAGTAACCAGAGTGACAATCGTGATCATGGCGCCGGTTATCGAAAAATCATTACCCAACAAGGCTTGTTGAGTTGCTTCACTGATAATCAGTAATAAAATCAGATCGAAGCTGGTCATTTGTAATAATGCCCGGCGACCTGCTATTTTGAAAACCACCAGCAAAATAAGGTAAATGGCGGATGCCCGGAAGACCATCTCCATACTCACCTCCTAGGGATAAATAAATTGTCTGAAGCGGATTTCAGGTTCGCCATTTAGCTGGAGAAAACTCTTTACGCTTCCTGGCTTCACGGGCGTAACCCGCAGCCAGATAGTAAAGTTCTGCATTGCTTCAGAATCATTGTAGACGAGGTAAAGATCGTTCCCCTTGCTGTACATGCTGTCTGGCTGCGGCCAAATATTTTCCATTTCATAAAATTTGTTGAAATCGCCGCCAATGCGCAACGTCTTGTTCACAGAATCATACTTTTGTGCAGAGATTTTAAATTTAAATTCCGTTTGCAAGCGCCCAAACCTTTCGTACTGTAACCCTGTTGTCTTTAAGGTGTTTTTTCTCGTCACCTCACTTAAATATCCGCCGGAAAACGCTCCCACCGAAGCAAGAAAAACAATGCAGAGCAAACAGATAAAACCAATCTTGTGAAAGCCAGATTCAAAATTCAGAAAACGCAGGCTCTCTTTTACTCCTTGAAAATGGGTTTTCTCTCTGTTCATCTCCCCGCCTCGCTTATATAACACCAAGCCGTTGTTTTATTGAAAAATTACAATTTGAGACTTATCCCACTCGCCAGATTAATAAATAGCTACCAAACTTAATAAGTCAAATCAATTTCAATGGAGGCTCTATGAAAATATCGTTCGCCCCCTTACTGTTCTGTTTTTTATTGCCATCAGCGTTTGCCGATGATAATGGCGGATTGAAAAAAGATACCGCCCCGCCACCTGCCCATGCACTGGATGAAGGCTATCGCGGCACTGAAAATGCAAGAATCATGACCGTCGAACAAGCTAAAACCATGCATGACGGTGCGACCATCTCTTTACGAGGTAATCTCATTGAGGATCAGGGAGGAGATAAGTTTATCTTCCGTGACAAAACCGGCAGTATCAATACGCTAATCCCGCTTGCGGTCTTTGATGGCCGAACGATAAAACCCGATCAAATGATCAGCATTAACGGTAGCCTTGACGCTAAAATGCAACCGCCGGTGGTGCGCGTTAATAAAATCCAGAAGTAATACCTCAGCCGGGAAGAAATTCACTCTTCCCGCCTCCCACACAACAGATTCATTTTCCCCGTCAGACACCTCACATAATCTCTCTGGCAGCAAATCCAGCGTTTAAGCGAGTCAGAGGGGCCATGAAAATGCTAAGATAGCTACAAGAGTATATGCAAAGTGGATAGCGGGTATGAATTTTGACCAGTACGCGATGTCGAATTCGCGGTTATCAACCCCACTGCCCCAAAAACAAACGGTAATGGCAAATGTCATTAAGTATTAGTAAGATAGCTTCTTTATATATAACCCTTTAAAATTATGCGCCTGGTTTTATCATCTCTGATCGTGATGGCTGGATTTCTGAGTGGTCAGGCTGCAGCTGCGCCTGAGCAGGCCTCGTACGCTGATATTCGTGACAGTGGCTTTGTCTATTGCGTTAGCGGGCAGGTCAATACGTTCAATCCACAAAAAGCAAGCAGCGGTCTCATCGTAGACACATTAGCGGCCCAATTGTATGACCGACTGCTTGATGTCGATCCCTACACCTATCGCCTGGTGCCAGAACTGGCTGAAAGCTGGGAAGTATTAGATAACGGCGCAACCTACCGCTTCCATTTACGACGCGATGTTCCGTTTCAAAAGACTGCCTGGTTCACGCCCACCCGCAAACTAAATGCGGACGATGTGGTATTTACCTTCGAGCGCATCTTTGATCGCCAGCATCCGTGGCATAATGTCAATGGTAGCAGTTTTCCTTATTTTGATAGCCTGCAGTTCGCCGATAACGTCCAAAGCGTGCGTAAACTGGACAACAACACCGTTGAATTTCGCTTAAATCAACCCGACGCCTCCTTCTTGTGGCACCTTGCCACACATTATGCCTCTGTGATGTCGGCCGAATATGCCGCCAAATTAGCAAAACAGGATCGCCAGGAATTACTCGACAGACAACCCGTCGGCACAGGCCCGTACCAACTTTCAGAAAATCGTGCAGGCCAATATATTCGCCTACAACGGCATGAAAAATTCTGGCGTGGTACCCCCTTGATGCCGCAGGTCGTGGTGGATCTCGGCTCTGGCGGGACCGGACGCTTATCGAAATTACTGACCGGCGAGTGCGACGTCCTGGCATGGCCTGCCGCCAGCCAGCTCAGCATACTGCGTGATGACCCGCGGCTGCGCCTGACGCTGCGTCCGGGGATGAATATCGCCTATCTGGCGTTCAACACGGATAAACCGCCGTTGAACAACCCTGCCGTACGACATGCGCTAGCGCTGGCCATTAACAACCAACGGTTAATGCAATCTATTTACTACGGTACGGCGGAAACCGCGGCATCTATTTTGCCTCGCGCCTCGTGGGCTTATGACAACGAAGCTAAAATTACCGAGTACAACCCGGCAAAATCGCGCGAGCAGTTAAAAGCGCTGGGGCTGGAAAACCTGACGTTACAACTCTGGGTACCTACCAGCTCTCAGGCCTGGAACCCCAGTCCGCTGAAAACCGCAGAGCTGATTCAGGCTGATATGGCTCAGGTGGGTGTGAAAGTGAAGATCATCCCGGTAGAGGGCCGTTTTCAGGAGGCGCGATTAATGGATATGAACCATGATCTGACGTTGTCCGGTTGGGCAACTGACAGTAACGATCCTGACAGCTTTTTCCGACCGATGCTTAGCTGTGCCGCCATTAACTCGCAGACCAATTTTGCCCACTGGTGCAATCCCGAGTTTGACAGCATTTTGCGCAAAGCCCTCTCTTCGCAACAACTCTCCTCGCGAATTGATGCCTACGACGAAGCGCAAAATATTCTTGCGCGCGAGTTGCCGATCCTGCCTCTGGCCTCTTCGCTCCGTTTGCAGGCTTACCGCTATGACATCAAAGGGCTGGTGCTCAGTCCGTTCGGCAACGCTTCTTTTGCCGGGGTTTCCAGGGAAAAGGCTGACGAGGTGAAAAAACCATGATTATCTTCACCCTACGCCGATTTTTATTATTGCTGGTCACTTTGTTCTTCCTGACCTTTATTGGCTTCAGTCTGAGTTATTTCACCCCCCATGCGCCGTTACAGGGCGCATCGCTGTGGAACGCTTGGGTATTCTGGTTCAATGGCCTGATTCACTGGGATTTTGGTGTGTCCAGTATTAACGGCCAGTTGATCTCAGAACAACTGAAAGAGGTGTTCCCGGCAACAATGGAACTGTGCATTCTGGCATTTGGTTTTGCACTAATGGTCGGGATCCCCATCGGCATGTTGGCGGGCATAACGCGTAATAAATGGCAGGATCGTTGCATCAGCGCATTGGCTCTGATGGGCTTCTCTATTCCGGTTTTTTGGCTGGCGCTGCTGCTGACGTTGCTATTCTCACTAACCCTCGGCTGGTTACCCGTATCAGGGCGTTTTGATCTGCTTTATGAAGTAAAACCCGTAACCGGGTTTGCCATTATTGACGCCTGGATCTCCGACTCGCCCTGGCGCGATGAAATGCTGGTCAGTGCCATCCGCCATATGGTGCTTCCGGTGTTAACGCTCTCCGTGGCACCGACGACGGAAGTTATTCGTCTGATGCGTATCAGCACTATTGAGGTCTTTGATCAAAACTATGTCAAAGCGGCGGCGACTCGTGGTCTGTCACGGTTAACGATTTTACGCCGTCACGTACTGCACAACGCTCTCCCACCGGTTATCCCGCGCCTGGGGTTACAGTTTTCCACCATGCTGACGCTGGCGATGATCACCGAGATGGTCTTTAGCTGGCCAGGTCTTGGCCGTTGGCTGATTAACGCGATTCGCCAGCAGGATTACGCGGCGATTTCGGCGGGTGTGATGGTGATTGGCTCACTGGTTATCATTGTTAACGTGATCTCTGATATTTTGGGTGCTATGGCTAACCCTCTGAAACATAAGGAATGGTATGCCTTACGATAGCGTCTACAGCGAAAAGCGCCCGCCTGGTACGCTGCGCACCGCATGGCGCAATTTTTACGGCGATGCAACCGCAATGATCGGCCTGTATGGCTGTGCTGGACTGGCAATTCTGTGTATTTTTGGTGGTTGGTTCGCGCCTTATGGCATCGACCAGCAGTTTCTTGGCTACCAGCTTTTGCCGCCGTCATGGTCACGCTATGGCGAAGTCTCTTTCTTCCTCGGGACTGATGACCTGGGGCGTGATGTTTTAAGCCGCCTGCTTAGCGGTGCGGCCCCGACCGTGGGCGGTGCGTTTGTCGTCACCCTTGCCGCCACGTTGTGTGGCTTATTGCTTGGCGTGGTTGCCGGGGCAACACACGGTTTGCGCTCCGCGGTGCTGAATCACATTCTGGACACCCTGCTGTCGATCCCTTCACTGTTGCTGGCGATTATTGTGGTGGCTTGGGTATAGGAAGTATAAACCACCTTTTTGCTCCTCATCCGAAGTATCTTACCTGAAATTCCCTCACTCGTTTACCGCTCAAGCCCCAATTTTAACTGCCGGTCCAGCCTAAACCGCTCTAATAAGGTTCGATTTGGCGGTAAAATCTCTAGCCTGATAGCTCGAGAGATACAAACTGCCCCACCGCCCCGTTTAAAAGTTGGCAGTGTTGAGCAGTGTTGGATTTGGGGTCGTCAGTCAAAGAGACGACTCTGTGATGGATCGAACAGGCTGGGAGTCAGTGGCGGCGCTCGTTCTGGTGGCAGCTCACGCTGCTTGGCGGCATTCGCCTTGGCTGTTTTCTGTTTCAGATGCTTGAGAATCTGCTCAATGACCTTCGGATCTTCGATGCTGGCAATCACTTTGACGTGACCGCCGCAGTGTTCGCAGACTTCAATATCAATATTGAAGACTCGCTTGAGGCGTTGCATCCAGGTCATGGCGCGGTGGCGCTCTGCAGGACTCTTGTCACGCCAGTTAGTATCGAGACCTTCCGATTTGTCGGGCTTCTTGCCCCGCTTGGCGGGTGTTACTTGAACTCGGTGTTTGCTGTTCGGTGCAAAGACGCCGTGGAAGCGTGTGAGGTTGACTCGCGGCTTAGGTACCAACGCAGCGAGTTTGGCGATGAAGTCCAGCGGCTCGAAGATCACATGGGTGGTGCCATTGCGGTACGGAGTTTTGAGCTCGTAACGCACCTGCCCATTGGCGGTTAATGCCAGACGTTTTTCTGAAACCGCTGGCCGACTAATGTAGCGACACAAGCGCTCAAGCTTATCCCGCTGATGCGCTTCGGCCATCACACCGGCGTGTAGCGAGAAACCAGCATGGTTGGCTACTCGACTGCTTGAGTCGGCTTTATCCTCACGCCCTGGCAAGGTTTGCAGGGTGAAGACTTTGCGCCCTTGCTGGGGGCCGACGGCAATGCGATACGTAACCGAAGCACCATGTAATTGAGTCAGCGTATCGTCTTCGCCCTCTTCCAGTGTCAACCACGTATTCTCGGCATCACGCTCCAAAATCCCACGCTTTTCCATGCAGCGAGCGATGCGATGGCTGAGGGTGTGAGCGAGCGTATTCAGCTCATCGTAAGTGGGTGCCTTGACACGATGGAAGCGTTGCTTGCCATAGTCATCTTCGGCATAGACACCATCGAGAAACAGCATGTGGTAGTGGACATTGAGATTTAGCGCGGAGCCAAAGCGTTGGATAAGAGTCACTGAGCCAGTTTGTGCAGAGGCTTTGGTGTAACCGGCTTTTTTGATCAGATGAGTTGAGAGTGTACGATAGACGATACTCAAGACCTGGCCCATCAGCTGGGGATGGCGAGCCAGCAAAAAGCGTAGCTGGAAAGGAAAGCTGAGCACCCACTGGCGAATGGGCTCCTTGGGGAAGACTTCGTCTATCAGCAGCGCCGCACTCTCGGCCATCCGGCGGGCACCGCAGCTAGGGCAAAAGCCGCGTCGTTTACAGCTGAAGGCGACCAGACGCTCGTGATGACAATCCTCGCAGCGAACCCGCATGAAACCATACTCCAGACGGCCACATTGGAGGAGGTCGTTGAATTCTTGTTGGATGTAGCGAGGCAGGTGTTGACCTTGGGCTTCGAGTGAGGCTTTGAAGGCTGGGTAGTGCTGCTCAACCAGCTGGTAGAGCAGCGTCTGGTCGGGTTGGTGGCGTTCGTAACCGTTTGTTTGAGTGGGCGATTGACTCGCCGTGGCGTTCCTTGCCAGCGACATGGGTATCCTCCGCTGATACTGTGGTTATGTACAGTATCAGCGGCTTGCGTTCAGACGTCCAGTCTGGCCCTAGACATCGCTAAATGCTTAACCCGCAATAGCCCTCACGAGTTGTTATCAGCCACTACCGGTTGAGCGAGAAGGTTTTGGGTTCAGGGTGCTATTGCTCCACCAATCACAATACTGAAGCCCCAACTGTTATCAGTTGGGGCTTTTTCTTGTCTGTTTGCGGCGGTTGCGTTTTATCGGTAGTCGTCGAGCTCTGCACCATCCCACATAAGAGCTTAACGGTGCGATCTTCAACGCCATCACACAAAACTTTCTTTTTCACGCACAGTCAACTTATTGGATGTTTTATTAACAACCCAAAAGGAGATATTTAGCGGGCGGCCGGAAGGTGAATGCTAGGCATGATCTAACCCTCGGTCTCTGGCGTCGCGACTGCGAAATTTCGCGAGGGTTTCCGAGAAGGTGATTGCGCTTCGCAGATCTCCAGGCGCGTGGGTGCGGACGTAGTCAGCGCCATTGCCGATCGCGTGAAGTTCCGCCGCAAGGCTCGCTGGACCCAGATCCTTTACAGGAAGGCCAACGGTGGCGCCCAAGAAGGATTTCCGCGACACCGAGACCAATAGCGGAAGCCCCAACGCCGACTTCAGCTTTTGAAGGTTCGACAGCACGTGCAGCGATGTTTCCGGTGCGGGGCTCAAGAAAAATCCCATCCCCGGATCGAGGATGAGCCGGTCGGCAGCGACCCCGCTCCGTCGCAAGGCGGAAACCCGCGCCTCGAAGAACCGCACAATCTCGTCGAGCGCGTCTTCGGGTCGAAGGTGACCGGTGCGGGTGGCGATGCCATCCCGCTGCGCTGAGTGCATAACCACCAGCCTGCAGTCCGCCTCAGCAATATCGGGATAGAGCGCAGGGTCAGGAAATCCTTGGATATCGTTCAGGTAGCCCACGCCGCGCTTGAGCGCATAGCGCTGGGTTTCCGGTTGGAAGCTGTCGATTGAAACACGGTGCATCTGATCGGACAGGGCGTCTAAGAGCGGCGCAATACGTCTGATCTCATCGGCCGGCGATACAGGCCTCGCGTCCGGATGGCTGGCGGCCGGTCCGACATCCACGACGTCTGATCCGACTCGCAGCATTTCGATCGCCGCGGTGACAGCGCCGGCGGGGTCTAGCCGCCGGCTCTCATCGAAGAAGGAGTCCTCGGTGAGATTCAGAATGCCGAACACCGTCACCATGGCGTCGGCCTCCGCAGCGACTTCCACGATGGGGATCGGGCGAGCAAAAAGGCAGCAATTATGAGCCCCATACCTACAAAGCCCCACGCATCAAGCTTTTGCCCATGAAGCAACCAGGCAATGGCTGTAATTATGACGACGCCGAGTCCCGACCAGACTGCATAAGCAACACCGACAGGGATGGATTTCAGAACCAGAGAAAGAAAATAAAATGCGATGCCATAACCGATTATGACAACGGCGGAAGGGGCAAGCTTAGTAAAGCCCTCGCTAGATTTTAATGCGGATGTTGCGATTACTTCGCCAACTATTGCGATAACAAGAAAAAGCCAGCCTTTCATGATATATCTCCCAATTTGTGTAGGGCTTATTATGCACGCTTAAAAATAATAAAAGCAGACTTGACCTGATAGTTTGGCTGTGAGCAATTATGTGCTTAGTGCATCTAACGCGCTGATCACCGGCGGTTGAAAACCGTCCGGTGGATTGGCAGGTTATGCTCCTTCATTTCATTTCTGGTTTCCTATAGGGCAACCAGGCTGTCCTTGCCGGCGCTGGGAACGCAGACGATGGCATCAAATGCCTCGCTCAAATTCGTTTCTACAGAGGCGCTTTGGGACCGCATTCGCTTTGCTTCCATGGGGTCATCTGTCAATGTCAGGCATGAATCCTCCTTACCACAGGCATCGATGACATACTGTTCCACACTATCCTCACGGATTGCATCGGCAGGCGTGGTCACAACAGAGAATCCAAGAGGACTGTCGGGCGATGGGAAATGCATTTCCGGCACGGTGAGTCCAAGATGGGTGAATGCAATCGCACGGTAATCCCCCTCCTCCCTCTCTGCGAGATGCTGTCCCATGGGAACAGCCGTAAGCTCGCCTGAAAAGGAAACTGGAGTTTTTTGTAAATGATTGTTGTGCGCCAGCAGAATTATCCTTACATCCGGATTCGCTCGAACCATTCCATCCACCACGCCCGCCATATACGAGTCACGTACGGAAGTATCTCCCTCAAGAGAGGTACCATCGAAGAAAGCTTTCATTACACGCAAGGTTTCCAACGTATACTCTATCGACTCTATTCGATCAGAGGCTTTTCGGAAAAAATCGCTGTTGACGTGATTTTTCAGGACAGGGGCAAGCGACGCCAAACGGAGCTTCAATCTGGTTACCCCTGAGATAGCTTTCTCCTGCTGAGCCGTTTCCAACTCCCCCCATTTTGCCGATGAAATAACCGCCGACTGGCCATCAATGGACGTCAACAACTGAGTCAGCGCATCAACGTGGGGTTTCATGAGGTGGTCGATGACCTGGATAATTTCGGCCAATTGCGCTAGGTCGTCCCTTGGATTCAAGGTGTTGGGTAAATCGATTCCGACTAACTGCAGTTTTCTTCCTGATTCGCGTAGATATGATTTAACCCAAATCAGCACTGAGCCATACAAAGAAAAGGTCAGGGTATCCGAAAATCGCTCAAGTTCATGAGCACCGGCTGTTGAGTTGAGCCATTCAGATAGCCGGGATGCCTGAATCGCCCCACATTCCAAACCAATCGCATTAAGCATGCTTCCTCCACAATGGAGAGGCCCAGTTACAGGACGTTGCATAACTGCCAGCCGCGACCATTGAGGTCGCGGCATTTCTCTCATGACCGCTTTTGGCGCAATCCGAGCGATCTACTCGGCAGCTGTCGGCCCTTGGGGTCTTGTTTAGGGAACTGGCTCAGATGTTCGTGAGTGATCTTCCAGACATTCGCTTCTCTACGAAGGATAGTTGTTCCTCGCCCACCGCCTTCCAGAGCGCTACCATTTAAAATTGCCCTCCACCGGAAGTGATAGGTGCATCCGGCACAATCTTTCGACTGGGCAACCCACTCCAGGTTTTCTAACCAATAATTTTCAAGAGGAAATTTTTTCCAGGTTTCCTCAAAGGCTTGCCGTATCTGCTTCAGTCCACAAAATGATCCGTCATTGAACCAGAATATCGCATTTGGTGAAATTAACGGCACCAACTGATCGAAGTCGTGCATATTAATCAGTTTGCTCGACTTCACGCGGGATCCAGAACCAGGCGACATAGAGGGCCCGTAGGAAGAGAATCGTCAGCGCCGTTCCCACGACGATGCCGCCCATCATTGCGTAGGCACGATTGCCAGCATGAACTGGCAAAGCGCCGAAGTGCTTGCCAGCCTGGACACGTTTAACCTGACCGAGAGGTACGGTTGCGATGCGGAGATCATATTTGTTAATTAACGCGCTTGCTTAATTAACAATGGCCACGGGATTCTACTCGGAATCCCTTCAAGGCGAGGGGCGATAATCGGCCCCAGGCGGCGAGTGGGCTAAGCAATTTGTGGCATCCGCGACGCGAATAAAGACCAGTGCGGTCATCGGCTACAGTCGGTTCCATGCGCCATGATGGCACTGCCGGCAGGCGACGTTAATCGATGATCTCGGCACCTTCTGCGTTCAGACGCGCCAGGCCCTCCTTCATTTCCCGCAGCCGCTGGGCCGTGTGTGCTTGCCACTTCGTCACTTCAGCAATTACGCGCAATGGATCGCGGGAGCGATAAGACAGGGTCGGGTTACCCGGGAACTTCTTATCCGTCAGGTTCGGATCCTCCTCGATGGCGCCGGTCGGTTCGACGACATAAATTCGTTCCGTTCCGCTGCCACCCGCCAATTCGGCGCCCCAGATCGCCGCATCGAGCGTGCCTGTAAAATACACCCACGACAGGGATTTCGCGTCTGTGAAATTCGATCGATAACCGACGGCGATCAGATCACCGGGTGCAAGAGCGGCTTTGGTTCCATGGAAGAACGACTGGGCAAACATGGTTGCGGTAGCAGACATAGAGTCCCCCTTGATGTTAAGCGCTTCTGTTCACAGTGTCGCGGGGCCCGTATTTTCGGCGGGGCGCACCCTGGATACATAGTCGTTGATAGGGTGCGGGCGAGCATCCCGCATGCCATGCGTCGGATCAGGGCGAGCCAAAGTGCCGTTGAAGATAGTCGACACCGAACGAAACGATATCCCGCGCTTCGAACAAGTAGCAGTGCGCCTGACCGACCAAGCCCTCCCGATGGCGTCGCAGCTCCACATAGGCATTGGTAATTGTCTCGACGGCGTCCGGCTCTCCTTCGATAGCGAAACAATCGAGAATGCCGTTGGAGTCGAAATCCTCGGCGCGTTTCCATCTCACTCCGCCGTCCTCGCTGCGGATCGGCATTTCGTAGCTCACGCGTCGCTTGTTCGGGATGCGGGCAATGGCCTCGGCGTAGTGCAGGACGGTAACGGAATCGAGCGGGGCTCCGAGCAACAGAACCTTTCCGGCACGCTCGACGAAACGCTCCAGCGGCGATCCAGGTCCGAAAGCCTGCCCAAGTTCGTGAGGCCGCGTCAGAGTGCCGGCCAGAGGCCCTACCGCGACCATCGAGGCATCCGGGTGCGCGCTGCGCCGGGCGCCGGGTGTCTGGAGGAGGAACCGGTTGAGCAGGCCGAAGCCGCGATACGTGCCTGATATGGCTGGATCGAACGGCGGCCATCGGTGGCGCAGTTCCGCATCCATCCGTGCGCCATTGAGCGTTTCTTCGTAAGGCGACCGGTCCCACGAGGCGTATCCCATCAAGCTTCCAGTGGGGCCGACGGCATCGAGCAGGGCAGACACTATCGATGCTGCGCCTCCATCGACGGGGCCGATCGCCTTCAGCGATGCGTGAACCATGACGAGAGCGCCGGATTGGACACCCAGCCGTGAAAGGTCCGCCGCAATTGTTTCCCTTGTGTTCATTCCGCTGCCATCCTCTATATCCTGCATTCCCCAAGTGGCGTGTCGTTTGAGGTGAAGATAGCCTGTATCCGAGCGCTAGACAAGGATTTTCTGCCGCAAGCGGCACCTGCGGTCGCGCAGACTGCTGGATCTGGACGGATCAGACCGCGAAGCCGCTGTTTCCTTGCCCAGGGGCGGCGTTTTTCAGCGCAGCGGACAGATCTGTCCAGCCGCTTTCGTTCAGTTTGAGCGTGGATCGCGATCATGCGCATAGCGGTGGCGCTCGCAATCGGCGGATAGCGGCGAGGATGGCGCGTACCATCGTGCCGGTGACAGCGACCTCGGCCAGCTGGAAGGTGATGGTGCGGGCGTGACGGACCACACGTGCCCCGATCTTGATCAGCTTCAGTTGCAGGCTGGTCAACGACCAGTCGGCCATGGCCTCGGGCAGCTCGATGCAGCGCAAGAAGGTGGCCAGGTTGTACGCCAGGGCGTGCAGTTGCAGCCGCACCTCATTGTCGCGGAACTTCCGGCACGACAGCCGCGTCCAGCGAAAGGCGTATTTGCCCTCTTTGATGTGCTGCTCGGCGGTGCCGCGCTGGTTGTAGAACCGCACCACCCAGTCCGGCTCCATCGGCAGGTTGGTGACGATGAAGCCGACACGCGGGAACAGTTCGCCCGGATGCCATTCGATCTTGGCGATCACCCGGCGTTCCTTGTCCCAGGACGCCGCCTGATACTCGAATTCCTCGAAGAACCGCTTGACCTTGGTCAGTGACGGCCGCCCGACAGGGCGCGTTAGCCGATGCGCGATCTTGTCCTTGAGGACCGCGTTTGCGGGCAGCCGGATGGCGTAGAAGAACCGCGCTTCTTCCAATCGCTCATAGATCGCCGGGATCGCGTAGGCAGCATCGGCCCGGAAGAACCTGCCACCAAGGTCGCGCTCCGCGTAGCGCGCAATTACGGGGTCGAGAACATCACGCCAGCCATCGGCGCTGTGGACGTTGCCATGGCGCAGGGCGCAGCGTTCCAGCATCCCGAACTGGTTGAACAGAAAGTTGGGGTGATAGCAGCTACAGTCGAAATGGCCATTCCAGGCGGACCCTTCCTGGTCGCCATGGGTCGGGCTGACCGAGCTGTCCATGTCCAGAACGATGTACTTCAGCCCGTTACGGTCATGGAACCGGTCGATCCATTGCCCGTTCAGGTCGGCCAGCGCGGCACGGTTCCCGGCCAGAGCCAGCGTCTCGGTCTCGAACCGTCCCATCTGCGATGCCGAGGCCGCTTGTGCATCGACCGCTCTGCCGCCGACAACTTGGCGCATGACCGGATCGCAGGCGAGACGGTTGGCGTCGTTGACATCCTCGTATCCGGCCAGCCGCCCAAAGACTGATTGCCGGAACAGGCCGTCGAGCCGATGGACCGTGTTCTTGCCAGAGCGAGTATCGCGCAGCGCCGCTGACGCCAAATCGGACAACCCGAGCGCGTCATCAAGCTCGCGCATCACCAGAAGGCCGCCGTCGGAACTGAGCTGCGTGCCGCGAAATTCCAGCCGCACGCGAGGGTCGAAATCCACCCGATCTGCCCGTTGCAAGCCCGCACCCTCTGGGTGATCCATGAAACGCGCCCCTCGCAGCCTTCAACACCATGTTTTATATAGGAAATATAATGGTCAGGACAGCGAAATCAGCGCCTTACTTGGGAAATGTGGGTTAAAATCATGCCTCTCGACAAAATAGCGAATAAGACTAGCTCTAGCCAGTGAGAACTCCGCGACAAAGTGAGCACCCTCGCCAATGCCGACAATTCGGGCGCCCTCAACTACGGGATTAAGAATCTCAAACTCATTGAACTCCAGCTTTTGAGGCTGTAAAAGTGTTCTGGTCGTTCTCCATGTCATTTTTTTATCCTTTTGCGTTTATTGCTGAAATCGTCATACTTTCGCTTCGCCAATAACCAGGCTCACAGAGCATAACGCCCCAGTTAACCGACATCAACGTGCGCAGCACGTTGATGTCCGGTTGAACGCCCGGTTAGGCTGACGACAGATGCGAAGGCAGATGAGAACACGCCGAGATACCAGTTGGTAGAGATGGTGCAGCCATTCATGACCACTTCCCCTTGATTTTGAAGCTTTGAACAGTGCGCAGGCTTTCGAACGCCTGGCGTGTTTGGACCATGTACACCGCAGGGCCGTCAGGTGTGAGGATGTTTTTTTCTTGAACGAACCCGGCCTTCTCGTAGCAGCGAATGGCGCGATGGTTGCTAGGAGATGGATCGGTTTGGATTTTCGTTACGGCCGGGTCGCTAAACAGGAGTTCAACGAGCGAGCGTACGAGCTTTGTACCCAACCCCTTGTTTAACTGTGATGGATTAGCCAAAGACTGGTCAATCCCGCGGACCCCTGGATCAGTTTCGTCTTCCCACCATCCATCGCCACTTCCAAGTGCGATGTAGGATTGGGCGTAGCCGATGGGTTCGTCATCTAGCATTGCGATGTAAGGCACTACAGCTTGCTTTGCCAGAACTTCGGGCGAATAGTGTTCTAAGACTTCGTCAAGAGTTGGGCGTTCATCCTCGCCGCCCCACCACTCGACTATGTGGGGGCGGTTCAGCCAAGCATGGAGCATTGGCAGATCGTTCTCGGCCATGACTCGTAGAACTATTGCGGCATTGTTGGCGGACATGAGATGTTGATTCCGTGCGGGCCTAACTTTGTTTTAGGGCGACTGCCCTGCTGCGTAACATCGTTGCTGCTCCATAACATCAAACATCGACCCACGGCGTAACGCGCTTGCTGCTTGGATGCCCGAGGCATAGACTGTACAAAAAAACAGTCATAACAAGCCATGAAAACCGCCACTGCGCCGTTACCACCGCTGCGTTCGGTCAAGGTTCTGGACCAGTTGCGTGAGCGCATACGCTACTTGCATTACAGCTTACGAACCGAACAGGCTTATGTCCACTGGGTTCGTGCCTTCATCCGTTTCCACGGTGTGCGTCACCCGGCAACCTTGGGCAGCAGCGAAGTCGAGGCATTTCTGTCCTGGCTGGCGAACGAGCGCAAGGTTTCGGTCTCCACGCATCGTCAGGCATTGGCGGCCTTGCTGTTCTTCTACGGCAAGGTGCTGTGCACGGATCTGCCCTGGCTTCAGGAGATCGGAAGACCTCGGCCGTCGCGGCGCTTGCCGGTGGTGCTGACCCCGGATGAAGTGGTTCGCATCCTCGGTTTTCTGGAAGGCGAGCATCGTTTGTTCGCCCAGCTTCTGTATGGAACGGGCATGCGGATCAGTGAGGGTTTGCAACTGCGGGTCAAGGATCTGGATTTCGATCACGGCACGATCATCGTGCGGGAGGGCAAGGGCTCCAAGGATCGGGCCTTGATGTTACCCGAGAGCTTGGCACCCAGCCTGCGCGAGCAGCTGTCGCGTGCACGGGCATGGTGGCTGAAGGACCAGGCCGAGGGCCGCAGCGGCGTTGCGCTTCCCGACGCCCTTGAGCGGAAGTATCCGCGCGCCGGGCATTCCTGGCCGTGGTTCTGGGTTTTTGCGCAGCACACGCATTCGACCGATCCACGGAGCGGTGTCGTGCGTCGCCATCACATGTATGACCAGACCTTTCAGCGCGCCTTCAAACGTGCCGTAGAACAAGCAGGCATCACGAAGCCCGCCACACCGCACACCCTCCGCCACTCGTTCGCGACGGCCTTGCTCCGCAGCGGTTACGACATTCGAACCGTGCAGGATCTGCTCGGCCATTCCGACGTCTCTACGACGATGATTTACACGCATGTGCTGAAAGTTGGCGGTGCCGGAGTGCGCTCACCGCTTGATGCGCTGCCGCCCCTCACTAGTGAGAGGTAGGGCAGCGCAAGTCAATCCTGGCGGATTCACTACCCCTGCGCGAAGGCCATCGGTGCCGCATCGAACGGCCGGTTGCGGAAAGTCCTCCCTGCGTCCGCTGATGGCCGGCAGCAGCCCGTCGTTGCCTGATGGATCCAACCCCTCCGCTGCTATAGTGCAGTCGGCTTCTGACGTTCAGTGCAGCCGTCTTCTGAAAACGACAGCTACCCCCGGCCAAAAAGGCCGTCATGCGATTTATCTTGGCCGGGTCGTTATTGGCGGGTCTAAATGGCCGCTCCGTGGATCTCATCGCCAGAAATGGCGATGCGAGATCCAGGGCAGGGCGGCCGCCATCGTCAGACCTGGCGATGGTCGACGCCGGCGCGCATCGTCGGATGTGGCGATGCGAGCTCGAGGTCGGTGGCCACCGCCGGCGACCTGGTGCCATCGTCGGCAATGGCGATGCTGCAGCTCGACGTGCGCGGCCTGGTCGTCTCGGCATCGTCGGATGCGGCGATGCTCGAGCGAGGCGAAAAAAAACCGCCTCGGGGTGTCCGAGGCGGCAAGTCTGCATGCGGTTCAGGGAGGAAGAAACCGCGCCGGCGATCAGGGAGGAAAACCGCGCGGCCTGATGTGCAGCTCGGCCACTTTAGCCGGATTTTTCGACTTATCCGATGCGAGCGGCCCGCCGTGGGCGCTGCTCGATCTGCTGTTGCTTTTTCTCGACGTGCTTCTGCTCCTGGTGCTGCTGCTCGTCGCGCGGCACTGTTGCAAAGTTAGCGATGAGGCAGCCTTTTGTCTTATTCAAAGGCCTTACATTTCAAAAACTCTGCTTACCAGGCGCATTTCGCCCAGGGGATCACCATAATAAAATGCTGAGGCCTGGCCTTTGCGTAGTGCACGCATCACCTCAATACCTTTGATGGTGGCGTAAGCCGTCTTCATGGATTTAAATCCCAGCGTGGCGCCGATTATCCGTTTCAGTTTGCCATGATCGCATTCAATCACGTTGTTCCGGTACTTAATCTGTCGGTGTTCAACGTCAGACGGGCACCGGCCTTCGCGTTTGAGCAGAGCAAGCGCGCGACCATAGGCGGGCGCTTTATCCGTGTTGATGAATCGCGGGATCTGCCACTTCTTCACGTTGTTGAGGATTTTACCCAGAAACCGGTATGCAGCTTTGCTGTTACGACGGGAGGAGAGATAAAAATCGACAGTGCGGCCCCGGCTGTCGACGGCCCGGTACAGATACGCCCAGCGGCCATTGACCTTCACGTAGGTTTCATCCATGTGCCACGGGCAAAGATCGGAAGGGTTACGCCAGTACCAGCGCAGCCGTTTTTCCATTTCAGGCGCATAACGCTGAACCCAGCGGTAAATCGTGGAGTGATCGACATTCACTCCGCGTTCAGCCAGCATCTCCTGCAGCTCACGGTAACTGATGCCGTATTTGCAGTACCAGCGTACGGCCCACAGAATGATGTCACGCTGAAAATGCCGGCCTTTGAATGGGTTCATGTGCAGCTCCATCAGCAAAAGGGGATGATAAGTTTATCACCACCGACTATTTGCAACAGTGCCATTTCTTTTCTCATTCCTTCAACACTAAAAGCTCCTTTAAAAAGGTTGCAGGGGGCGCATGATGGAAATAAGTTTTCTATAGCATGCAGTTCAGGGTGCATAACCTTACCCGTACTTCGGGCAACATGAGTTACGCCGCTGCCGACAGGGGCTCTCACCAGTTCAAAGTCGCGTCGAACAGGCTCAACATGATCGGCATGCCACCCTTTTTCAGGAAGCTTGCAACCACAATAGGCACAACGCCCCCCAAATTTCATTCGCAGCTCAGCTCGCTGTATTTTAGAGATCTTATTTTTAGGTTTTGAGAACCTACCATCAGGTGATTCAGCTTTGGATAACTTTGCTGAGGGCTCAGGTAATTCAACTAAATTCCCGTTGATATTTATCACCTTGACCATATCATTTTCCGCCTTTACTAAGCTCACGGGCACAGGAACTGGCTTAAGTAACCGCTAAAGATAACAGCCACTGACTGCATCTACCCAGACCTTCTGTTTATACTCAATAGGCCACCCCTCTTTATCTGCCCGGATGACGCAATCATTTACCGTGGTGCGTGACCGGATACGAACATCAAGCGGAAGCGAATCGTTATCCACACGAGCCTGTGCCTCATTTAAAATGCGTAAAAACATCTCTTTGGTCATTCAGATACCCCCTCAACTTTGCGAATTTTGATCAGATGAGGGCGACTCAGTTTACAAAGTTGTTCTGTCGCTTCATCAATCGAATTGAACCGATGAGCCTCTTCGATATTTAAAGTCCAGTATTTCGCTTTCCCTTCTCCCAGATCGGACTCAAAATAATTTCGCTTTACATCCATTTTTTTAGGCCTGCCATTTATCTTGACGACATTATGTCTGTCATCAAAAAGAAATTCGTCCCCCTCAAAAGTGATTAATACAAATGGCCCCTCAGGCTTGGAAGTCCGGGAACTTTCCATTTTCAAAGTCATACTTCAGCCTCTCGATAGAACTCATGAAACGTCAAATTAAAATGGACTCACACCACACTGATTCAGTATTCCTCCTGAACCCCATTAGGCTCTGTTGTGATTTCATATTTAATTCCGCCAGGTGCTCCCACAGCGTCCGCGACCGACTCACACAGCAGCGAGAGATCGTTGAGGGTCATTGGGTGTTCAATGTCCAGCGTGAAGAGTTTCCCGGCTTGCTTGGCGGCTGTCTTGTCAGCATGTTCGGCATTAAAAAGGTATACGGTGTGTTTTTCCTGAGCGGGTGTATTTTGATTTTGCATTGATGATCCTTTTGTTTAGTTCCCCGATTCCGGGGGTGAGTGAATTAATTTAAATTTATATTCGTCTGGTTTAATTAGAACGTTTCCACGCTATGCGTAAACAGGTAATGCAAGGGCTGTATCAACAGGATTAAAGTTACTTTTCTGGATGCAGCAACGCTTGGACATGATGTCCACATTACATCACGATCAAAGCTAAGTTTTTTTTGTATAACCCCTCCATTTTCGTGTGTTTCGCGTTTCAGACGCTTATACGACCTGCTTGACCATCCTCATCAGAAGGCGGTTTAACAGTCCTTTCGCTGTCGGGCGATTGCTATCGACATAGTAAAAACCTGTTTTGGTCGTACCGTGAGCACTGCTCAGCACCCTCAGTTCCCAGATAACGTCACGGATAACGCCGCCATTTTCTGGCTTAAGGCATTCAGATAAATGGCGCATGAAACGAGCTCTTACGGCACGGTAATAGCGGAACTCCTCTGGCTGGTTAGTATTTTCTTTCACCCGGAGTCGCTGGTTACACAGAGTTAGAACTGCATCCATCATTCCCGCCTTCAGCTTCGCCTGGATCGCACCTTGTTGCTGTTCCCTCTCACCTTCGAGTAACGTTAAAATTCTTTCTCCGAGTGCCGTCTTGTTGTGTACGTGCAACTGAACACAGGCAGCTACGCATGCCCAGAATCTGAACTTTTTTATCTGTCCACGCAATTTCCGGGCTACAACCTGACGGTATGCAGAATCACTGAGTATTTTAAAACGCCGACTGGCAACCAGCTCTGGAAGCGACACTCTGTCGCCTATCCCCAGGCGGGAAAAGGTTTGTCCCCGCTGTGCGAGACGATGATAGACAGCGCCCTTGCCTTTTGAAATTCGGACCGCGCCATAACGAAGAAGATACTGAGCAGCAGTCGTTGGAGTAAACTCACCGTCAGCGATGCGCTGGCGTAACCCGTCGTATTCATGCCAGATAATCCAGGACGCCGTATCTTCTTCAACAGTCAGCTCATCCTCTTCCTCGAATGCCACGACGACAGAACTGCTCTCTCCGGTCTTTAGGCTACGTGAAGCCCTGGGGTCAGCCTGCCCGTCAAAATAGGTCATCAGCGGCAACGTATCAGTCAGTCCATCATAAGCTGTACCGAACCGGCCTCCGGGCAGTTTCATCCAGAGTGGAGCTGGCATTGGTGTACGGGGCACAGGCTGCATGTCAGGCTCATCCTCAAGAAGGTCCAGATCGGCCTCTTCCCAGACCCTGCGATAGATCTCAATTGCCCGAAACGGGCGAGGGTTGAAACAGTGCAACGACCAGAGGAAATCAACGTGGATCACGTTTGCTTCCTGTACAAGCCGAAATTGTGGCTCAGCCATACGACGGTTATAAGCCGTATCGTCAACCTCGCCGGAAAGTAGCTTTCTGCGATGCTCTGCCGCACGTCTTGCTTCAACATAATCAAGGCTGCAACAGGCATGAAAAAGACGTTCAGTCAGGGACGAAGAAAAGATATTGGGTTGAAGACGCACATATCCGCCTTCGAACACTTTACGACCGATATAATCCCGCAGGCTCCAGTCGTACTGGATCTTAGAAAGAAATCGCTGAAGACGACTCAGGCCAGCCTGATAACCGTATTTCTCCGGGTCAGTTCGAAGGAGCGTTTCCATTGAATGGTCAACCCCTACTGCTGTGCAAAATGAGCACCCTATAATTCTGATCATTTAGAAATTTTTTTGCGTTTAAAATCAATGAATTGAAAGATTTCATTTTTCTAAGTCTGATAAAACAGATGAAAACCCAACTGACTATACTCATAAAACTCAATCTTTGCGCTGCTGTACGATACCAGTAATTACAGGTGCCGAGTTTAACATCATGAAAAGTAGCCCAATAATGAATGACGCAACGCCAGCTGCGGTGCCTAACTTCTGACTGAACACCATTGAAACAAAGTACATATTTGGGATAAAAACGGACATAGCAATCACGAAAAGTAACTTATTCAGATAATTATTTATTCGGGTCTTAACCTCAACTCTATCATAAAAAGCCATCGAAACGTAAGCAGTTATCAGTGAATAAAAAGACCATGTCATATAGTTAACCGATTCATTAAATGCCTCTCGCAAAAGCAAAGCACTTTCTGTCATTCCCTACCTCATTAAATCAATAGAAAATAAATCTGAATAATTTATTTTTAAAAGAAAAGAGGCTTTGTTGAATAAATCAGATTTCGGGTAAGTCTCCCCCGTAGCGGGTTGTGTTTTCAGGCAATACGCACGCTTTCAGGCATACCTGCTTTCGTCATTTTGTTCAGCGCTCGTACCAGGGCCATAGCCTCCGCAACCTGACCATCGTAGTCACGCAGCGTCAGTGAACCCCCGAACAGCTGTTTTACCCGGTACATCGCCGTTTCCGCTATCGAGCGACGATTGTAATCTGTTGTCCATTTCCACCGCGCATTACTCCCGGTCAGCCGCTGATTCGCAACAGCACGGTTACGGTCTGCATATTCACCGGGCCAGTAACCCGCACCTTTTCGGGGCGGGATAAGCGCGCTGATTTTCTTACGCCGCAGTTCATCGTGACATAGCCGGGTATCGTAAGCGCCATCGGCGGCGGCTGACCTGATTTTCCGGTGGGTTTGCCGGATTAACCCGGGGAAGGCCTCTGAGTCCGTAACGTTGTTCAGCGACAGGTCAGCGCAGATGATTTCATGTGTTTTACTGTCAACGGCGAGATGCAGCTTACGCCAGATACGGCGGCGTTCCTGGCCATGCTTTTTGACTTTCCACTCGCCTTCACCGAAGACCTTCAGCCCGGTGGAATCAATTACCAGGTGTGCGATTTCACCCCGGGTGGGCGTTTTGAAACTGACATTAACCGACTTTGCCCGCCTGCTGACACAGCTGTAATCCGGGCAGCGTAGCGGAACGTTCATCAGAGAAAAAATGGAATCAATAAAGCCCTGCGCAGCGCGCAGGGTCAGCCTGAATACGCGTTTAATGACCAGCACAGTCGTGATGGCAAGGTCAGAATAGCGCTGAGGTCTTCCCCGTGATGAAGGCGTTGCCGACTCATACCAGGCCTGAATAGCTTCATCATCCAGCCAGAAAGTTATGGAGCCACGGTTGATGAGGGCTTTATTGTAGGTGGGCCAGTTGGTGATTTTGAACTTTTGCTTTGCCACGGAACGGTCTGCGTTGTCGGGAAGATGCGTGATCTGATCCTTCAACTCAGCAAAAGTTCGATTTATTCAACAAAGCCTCATAGAAGTAAAACTCAGTTAAATGAAGATCGTTTTCTTTCACGTATGCCGCCAATTTGCGGATACGCTGTTCAAGCATTGTATCTATCCGTAAGGAAACACTCTGCGGAACGTCACTTGCAAATTCATTGATACAATCAACGGTAGAAACTATGAATTTATTGGTCATGGCAGGCTCCAGGCCACCGGGGAAACCGGTGGCTACGGTAATTGGCAGGCTTAAGCGCCGCAAAGGGTGTCAAGGGAAGGGAGAAGCTTGCTCAGCTTGTCGTAATCGAGCGGAGACAGTTCTGTAACGAGTTCGACCGAAAGACTAGTGTTGTCTTCTTCACACAGAATATAGATTCCGTCTTCTGGCTCTTTTCCGGCACATGCCTTCAGTCGTTTGTTAACGACCTCCTGGGCTGAATCCGCTACGTCGCAGCTCAGGACATAGCTTGCCACATAGCTGCTCTCACCGTGGTAATGCGTCACTTTACACAGAGCATACTGGATACCGGCTTTGTGAGCCTCATTCATGAGACGAGAAAACTGACAGCCATCCTGGTAATAGTGGGTATCCTTTGTGACCAGAATAGTCATACCCCCAAATTCATCTGTCCGGCTTTTACTGCATGTAAATGCAGCAGTAATTGTTACCATTTCCGAGAGGTCGAATACCGACAGCACGGCAGTTGTGAGGCAAATTGCATGGTCAAGATCAATGGTCTCTCCATGAAAAACTGCCAGCCCACTGCTGGTAACTTCTGTTGCGAACAACAGTTCATAATTGCAGTCTGGGCAGGATGGTTGCCCAAAGCTCGGCTCAGAAGGGTCATACTCAGGGTGGTTCTCGATAATACTGAGGATCAGCTTCTCAGTCAGAGAACAATCTGTCAGTGGCTTATCAAGCAAACGCTCACCTTCTGCAATTTCTGCTTCGGTAACGAATGTGATTGCTTCTTGTGCCATTTTTGCCTGCTCCTGAGTGCAGGGAATAATAAACGACGCCTGAGTATAATTATCTGCCACAGTTGACTCCTTGATTATTTAATTAATGTATTTGATGAGAAGATCATAACAAATACACTAATACCAACTAATAACCTGAAGGCGTTTTTTTAGAAAAAATATTAAGAAGAAGAATATGAACACTACCTCATCTTAAATTAATATCATTCAGGATTAATATTCATTTTTGCAAATAAAAACCGCCAGACGGCGGCTTTTATAAAGAGGGAAATATCATTGGAAGTTGAAATTACTTCACGGCAGGCCGACAAATTACGCGACTGCTGTGAGCTGAAGCGAAACTTGTAGAGGAAACTATAATCACCTTTTCTAAGTCGTCGGCACTGTCAGCAATATGATGCCGGAAAGCCTCCTCTGCATCACCAGGGGAGTCGGCTTCGACCAGGTAGGCCTGATCATCATCATCAAACATAATGCGCCCGGAAATGAGATAAAGTCGGCTCAAATCTGGCGTTGCTGCGCTCGTGCTTCGTTCGTTCAGATTCATTTTTTCTCCGTCTGTTGCTCGTAAAAAGAATGACGCCGGTTTAAAAGGCGTCGCCAGGGTTCGGGCTAAAACGCAGGGTTGCCATCGAGGAAGCTCATTGGCTGGCCAATAGCGGATGCCACCCTGAGAATTTCACCTGGTGTGGCATAACGCAGCATTTCAGAGCGTCCAAATTTCTGATACTCATCTACTGACATCTTTCTCCACTCTGGGTGAGGATCTTTTCCGCACAGTGACCAGTTGCTTTCAGAGGAATCACGACGGAGAACGTACACATCAAGCGAGGCTGTAAGCCCACTTCCATATCCCCGCTGCGCTACAATACGAACCTGAGAACCATCGTCGCGTTGCAACGTCTGGGTTAATTTCGTGATAGGATCCTGAGAATGCATGCCATTTACCTCGTTTTCAAAAGATTTACCGTAAGTAAATGATACCGAATCGAGAATTCTGGCTAATAGGTCAGAAGAAAAAATAATGAATATTTTTGAAGTGTAGGATAATGATTAGAATAAAATGGCCTGAATAAATCGCTAGCGGTTAAATCCGCTTATTTCAGAGAAGCTCTGATTTAGTAGTTAGGGAAAACGATGCGGTGAAAAGTAACTTTTACACCGCAATTCAGAAAAAAGTTTCAATTAGTCACATTACGAATAACCCGGCTTACTTTCGCATGTGCGTTCCCCTGGATGTTAAAGTAAAGCCCCTCAGGCAGACTCGTCGCCCACTTAACTCCTCGCTCAGCCATACGCTTCGGTGTTTCCAGCCAACCACGAGGAATATTGCCCGTAACGTCACCGATAACCCGTGAAATGCATGCTGCTACCCGGATGCCGCCGGGAATATCGCATTCGGATTCAACAATATGCATAACCTCAAATAAAGCACCATGCCGCTGGACATGATCGCCAATGTGCAACTCGATAGGAGAAACCATTTCTGTATCTGACTTCATATCTGTCCACCTTTAATTTAGAAACCGTCTAAATTACCAATATAGTTAATGTACCGGATGTTAATTCAACAAGTTCTGTATCACAACCATCAGTTTTTTTTGTTGGGTCTATATCGGAGAAACAAGTGAATATTGAATACACTCGTTAATACAGACAACCGGAAATGAATGGCACCCTAATTATCTCTGCGGCGTATGCTAAGCCGTTAATATTGTCATTTTATGGTAGAAACAATGCAAAATGAATAAACCGCTTGTCGCTTCAAACCACTTTATCAAAACCGTTAACTTGCATTAAGCCCGATACAGTTCGGCGAGCTCGTCCAGCATGGGGTTACTCTTATATCCCGGTGCGGCCGTAAAAAGGTTTCGGGAAATCGCCAGCCATTCCATGATTTTGTCCGTCGCCAGCCAACGTCTGCCAAGTCGCTCGGCTGCGATGGGAACTTTATGCAGGCCAGCGAAGGGATCTACAACAAGATCTCCCGGCTCTGTCAAAAACTCAATCAGAAACGCTGCAAGCCTGGTAGGAGACGTTGCACCATGCAGCGGAAAACCTAGCTCGCGGGCAATGGAATGGCAAAATCTCGTATCAGCGCAGCTATTGCCGTAAAACAAAGTATTTTTGGGGATCGTTCCTTCTGTTTTATTTCCAAAGGATCCGCTTTTAAGCTGGTACGCCCCATCACCATAAAAGGTCGTGCGATTTTCACCGCCTGCTGCCTGCAATTTAAGATGCTGCTCTGAATGCGGTTGCAGTACACGTAAGTTGTTTGAACGAACCTTACTCGCATCATTGGTAAACCACAGCACAGGCTCATACGATGAGCAGAGCTGCACTCGTTGCTTACATGCCCAGTGCGTTGGCGATGGGGGCTTACTGCGATTCACCCACTGAAGCCTGTCCATGAGCTCAAGCCCCAGCTTGTCACATAATGCCAGTGTCAGACGCTCCAGATACAGAGAACGTGAAGGCCTGCCCCTATTAAAGCTATCTTGAGTGATATTCAATGCCACACTTGCGCCGGGTACAAGCTGTTTCACGATCGGTTCGAGGATACGCAGAAGCCAGTCAATATAAACCTGCTCGCCACGCCCCCCGCCATGCCCGTAGTCTCTTGAATTTCGAAGGAGGTAAGGCGGCGAGGTCAGGCAAAGATGAATTTGCTCTGTGATATTGCTGAAGAAGGCATAGGCGTTTCCAAAAACCGATGCCCCAAGAGAAGTTGAGAAACCGACAACACAGAGCTTTTCCCATGACTCGTGTAGGTTTGTTTTCGTCTTAGAGGAGTATCTCCAGACGCCCCGTTTTTCTGGAACGCGTTCGATGACTCCGGCCTGCCGAAGAGTCTGCTGAAACCAGCGTACTTTGTGTTTGACGCCGCTGGTTCTGGTTTTATCTGACCCAAATTCTTTCAGTTCGTGCAATTCGGCATCCGACATGCCAGTTTCACGCTGCACTTCGCGATAAAGCTCGTCGTTGCTCAACGGCAATTCGGAGGCTGCGTAGATCCGTGCAATTAAATCCGTAGAAATCGTGCTCATCAGCCATCCTTAATGGAGATGCAGTTTAAATATCGGCCTGATGGTTGGAAGGGGGATTACTAAATCAAACCGATCTGTTTATTTATAGGCTTTGTCAGGTCATGCAGCACAGCTGGGCATGCGCAAAGAGACCCAGTCTTCTTTAGCGGAGACACCTTCAAAAGTTGTACTCAATCAGCCCCAAGATTTTGAAACTCAATGTGCTTTTGCTCACACTCCTCCCTGCCCCACGAGCCCTGCCATTCACAGATGTCCCGGTACTTAATTTCCAGCTTATCCATCTGTGAGAGGTTAGCTGTTGCGAAGTCTGGCCATATGTCGTGCCAGCATGCGTTGTACGTGACGCCTGCTGGTGGGCAATACATCATTGCATCAGCATGGATAATTTCAACGCGAGGATCGTTTGCAAACGAGGCCGCAACGAGGTTAATAACGTCCTGTTCTTTTTCAATTACTGTTACATGGGTTACATCTTCTTTTTGAAGAATGGCGTGAAGCACCATCCCCAGACCAAGACCATTAATGAGCACGCGCCCGGTGGCTCGCTCTAAAAAATCCTGGCAGGTTCTGATCTCCATCGGGGTATTGGACATCACCACATCCCAGCCGTTGGACAAACGCCGATATCTACCGGGCGGGATAAACTCGTCTGTATTACCTGTATACTCGGCACGAAGGGCGAGGCTCATCGCCTTATCTGCGGTAATTTCGAATGTGTCCAGTTTCCAGGTTCCGGACGTGCCGTCTTTAACGGGTAAATCAGAAAAGCAGCTCTTCATCAAGGCAACCAAAATTCCAGTAATGTTGTTACGCTGAACCTATCACAAACCTGCTCTTAATACAGTTATCAGGAGTGACAGCGATCTTTGAGGAATCGTTTAAATCACGGGCATCCTGTAGCGGACGCCCGATATTTAATCAAATGTCGCAGGTGTTAAAGGAAGCGTTGCAAAGTTGCAACGTCTTCTGGAGCAACCTCCACGCAGCTCCTGACACTGTAGTGATTTTCGCCGTTGTAGTCGTAAACCCCACCGTCTTCAAAACTCAGCTGTTCAAGCTCGCCATGGCACTCTGAAATGAGTGCCGTCTGGCAAGCATTTTTCTCACAATCGCTGACGAGTAACCGAACATAGCTATTCTCATGGTCGCCGTTTCGGTTCTGGATTTTAACGATAAAGTGTTTTTCAGACATTTGTGCCTCCAGCACAGTTTGAGGTTAATTTAGCGTTGCCCCGGCTCACCGGGGCAAGAATAAATCAACCCTTAATGAAACTGTGCCCCCAGGTGTTAGGCTTAAATGCCTGCTCTTTGATATATGTTTTCATTACCTTGCAGGTTTTTTTCAGGGCTTTGGTATTGGCATCGGTTACTGAGATAAAATGGCGAGAATAACGGTTTTCCCGGTATTGCTTATCAGCGTTTGGGTCAATTGCTTCGCTTTGCAGGAGTCCTTCGTGCCTGCCAATTACTATTACGTAGTTCATTTCACCTGAAACACGATCCGTGAGTAATTGAATGGAAATATCAGTCGCTCGCGTGGCCTGGCTAGCAGAAATTTTTGCATGTAAGAAAGCTCCCTTTCGAAAGTTGGCCGGAGTCAAACCTGTAATATCCTCGGTGCTAAAATTAAGTGAAGATAGAGTTGAAAATAAATCACAGCTAATGACTTCAGTATTATTAGACATAACCCGGCTCCGCTCATATTCATGTTAAGGTAATTATATCAGGTTGATAGCATTACCTAATAACTTGGTGGCAAAAAGTTGTGGTTTTTGATTAACTAAAATTGATGTTCTCAATACTGCTCAAGAATTCTTTCTTTACACCCGGAGTAAAAGGTATACGTTCAATGTATTTATAAAGCGTCGCAAAGGTTTTGGTTTCAATGTTTCGTGAAATAACATCATCAATCGGGTCTTCGAACATATTAATAAAAACATCAATATGCTGCTCTCCGCTTTCTGAAGCTAAAGAGAGAATACAGACCACTTCAATGTAGCGGTTATCCTGCTCTGCAATGAACAACCAGTGCCCTTCGTTAAAGGCTGGTGCAGCACTGAAGCGTTTTACAACAATTTCTGAAAGAGCATATCCTGCCTGATCCAACAGATTAATAAAGTTGAGTTGAGTTGAAACCACGTCTAACGCTTTCATAAAACCTCCTTTTCATCTGTACTTATTATACTGTTACCCATCCCCCCAGCTAATAACCTCCCAGCAAACTTTCAAAAAAAATACCACCTTTAATTAGAATTGAACACATCCTTTTTAAATAACAAAAAGGATTATGAAACCCACAATGTTTGTGATGTGCCACCAAGGAAAAGTAACTTTTATGTGCTCATAAATCTTATTTCGTATTCACTTTCCTTTGTCTTTCGGTCGTAGATTATCAGGGGAAGCATAAGAAGAATATGTGAGGTTTAAGCAAATGCGGTGATCGGGCATTATAATTTGGTGAGGCTATTATAAGTGGATAAAGATAGTCGTAGGTATAGGATCAGGTTAAATTGCATTTTCCCGGTTGCCTTCCCTGGCCTACCGGTTTCAGCTCAGATACTAAGACCAGCGGTAATACTTAAAATATTCCTCATTTGCAGCTATAAACTCCCTCAAACCGTTCATTAATCCCTTCTCAAACGCTGTCACGATAAACCGGTAACCGTCCAGTGTTTCAATGTAGTAAATACCGCCTGGTGTAATTCCAACATGCAACACCTCGGCTGTCATCATAAACTGGCCTTCCGGAAAATCATGCGAAAGGTAAATGAAACCAGTAGTGGCCGATGCGGGTGTGGCATTCACTAAGACCCCGTTAAACTGCTGCCCGTGCCTCGCCGGTACAAGCTCACTTCCCCTGGTTGACTTATCAAGCAGCCTCTTAACATCTTTTTCTTCTTTTAACGAGGTATAGACCCGCACATCACTGTCATCACCTGGGCGAGAGCCGGTGCCAACATGAGCAAGACGACGGTAAGCACTGCGCATATTAACGTGGCAGGATGCCCCTGCTCTACCCTGAAGCCTTACGCCAAAGTCTTCGCAAAGTAACAAAATCTGACGTAGCTGGTTTTCATGCACGGACGCTGAGAGTGAAAGATTGAAACAGGAAAAGGTCAGTTCTAAAACCTTTTCGCGTTTGTCATTGAAATGAGCTTCCAGCCTGATGACTGGCTTTTCCGACATTGCAAAAGCTTTGTCCGTTACTCTGTACCGGCATTCATCTCCGAAACATTCTTTAACAACGCTGGCTATGACCGTGTCGTGTTCTCCATCTTCCGGAGCTGGCACAAAGATTTCAAATTGTGCCGGTGTATCCGGCTCAAGCAGAACGGGATAGAGACGCGGAGAATTAAGCAAAGCGCATTCAGAATTAATGAGCTTAACCCAGGCGCTTTTGTCGTCCGGATCCTTAAGCTGCTGTCCAAGGTTATCGCAAAAGTCAACTATCTGACGGGTATGCTCATCCGTGACTGCACAGATCAGGTTAAGACCATGCGTGGCCATACGCAGTTCCCGGGTTCGGGACTGGGAATTGATCGACCAGGGGTTAAGTGAAAGCGAAATAGGGCTTATGGAAGGGACGACCGTCTCATTCTGCAAATCTGTAAGCTGGCAGTTCGCAGTAGGCTTCGGGGAAAGGGTACTAAATATGTAACTTGCCTGTTGTTTAGTACTGGCCTGGATATAAAACATCGCGTCCATGCTTGTATCCCGGGATGAAATTGAAAATAGCTTCATTTTTAACCTTAATGGATGAGCGATTTATAGTCATGTGCAGACAAATGAACATTATGTGCGCCATCATTCCATTCAAAGAATAATCGATACTTAGAGTTTACTCGAATGGAGGAATAACGGTTTGACGTCATTCTTAAGCGTTCATAACGCAAGCTGTTGGATAATAACTCCCGCTCACTCTGGACATTATCCAGCGTTTCAAGTCGACACAGAATCGCGTTAATAATTTCAGAAGGAATACCTGCCGTTGTTTTTCCATTACGGAAGAACTTTTCAAGCCGTCTGTCTTTAAATGAATGGATCATAGTTCCTCCGTAATAATTGACCTTAAAATTAAATTAAAAGGGCTTTGAATTAATGAATACCTAAAATGCGGGCGGCAACTGCCAGCTGCTTATCACTTAACTGACGCTGGTGGGTTAAAGAAGACTTAAGGCTTTCCAGAAAATTATTACTACTGGATTGTTGGGTGATTGCATCAACCATTTTTTGATGAGACCTGCACCATGCTGTGAACGCAGAACTGTGGGCGCTTTCAGTCCTTAAACGCTCGTCTTGCAGGGATGCTGACACTTTGCGGGCAGCTTGCGCATTAATGCGGTACAGCGCATTCAGCGTGTAAGCAGTACGGGTCGTTTCGAGGCTGTAACCCGTGGCTTTACAAGCCATACAGCGACTTCTATAAAAATGCTTACGCTCTCCCCGCCCATTGCATTTATCGCAAACAATACGAAAAGTATATTCCGCAGTACCTTTTACAGAATCAACACAGCGGATTTTTGCGCTGGAGATTTCAATTCCACTGCGATCATAATATTTGGTCATAATGTGATTCCTCCGGTTAGTTCTGGAGTAATCATGACAGAATGAATCTACTGGCTAATAACCTGAGAGTAAATATTTTAAAAAAACATTGAGAGAGGGGCTGCAAATTTATACACGAAGGATTCAAATATAATTTGTTTAAAAAATTAAGAGCATTCTGAAGTAAAATTGCATCAAAAAGCATTCATGGATAAATCATGTACTGGTGCCAGCGATTTAAACGAGGACATTGTTCCGGTGTAATTACACAGTTTAGCATCATAGATTATAACCAAAAGGAAGGAGTCCTTCCCGTCTCGGGAATATTACTTTCCCGTTTGCAGTTTAAGAGACACTTAATGAGAAAGTAATAATTAAGTCATGCTCAACTCTACATTTTACATTGAGGATGGCGTAACAGGGTACGGCATACTACCGTACCCTTGTGTAGGGTTTATGTTTGAGGGAATTCTATAGTAAATGTGGCCGTGCCAGATTGACCACTTACAGCGGGAGTAACGGGATATGTGCGCTCTTCACCATTACCAAGATCCAGTGACAGCGATTTAGTTTCACCAGGCTGGACCGTAACTCCGGCAACCGTAACGCCGAACTGGGCGTTTTTCTGAACAGTCAGGGTTCCGTTTAACTGTCCGGTAATGATAGAACCGTCCTGACGACGCAACACACTGGTTCGGATGATGGCCAGCGGCGTGTTGTCCGTTGCTTTCAGTGCTACGGCTGTGGCCAGCGTCTTGAGATTATCCAGCATAATCAGGTTAGCTGGCTGGTAGGTAAAATTAAGCGTTTTAGTGGTCCGGTTACCTGATTCGTCAATAGCCAGAGCCTCCAGATGATACATCTGTCCCGATTCGTCAGTATTGGGGAAGATTCTGGGGTATTCAGGAATAAAGACATCCTTGGATAGCGGCGTGAATGCAAGGGTGACCTTTTCAGAGTTAGGTCCACCAGCGAGCTGAAGCGATATCAGGGAAGCATCCCCAGAGGCATCAGTAACGCTTATGCGTAGGTTCTCAAGCCCTTTAACCAGTTTTCCTTCTGCGTCTGCGCCATTAAAGCTGAACGCAATAACCGGAAGCGTTGAGTCAATTTTCAGCGGTGCATTAAGCGTTTTGGTTCCTGTGTTTCCAACAAGATCCGTGGCAGACACGCTAACAACCGTATAATCCCCGTCCGGTAGACCAGCGTATGAGAAAGTGGCGTTTTTGGTTTTATAATCGCTTTCACTGACAGTCACAGGCTTCAGGGTGAAAGTTTCCCCCCGGGCATTTTTAAGGGTGGCTTCGAAAACTTTGGTATCCCAGTAGCTGATGTTCCAGGCGTTGACGCGATCATTATCGGTGGCCGTCATAGTGATTGTCTTGGAGGCCTTGTTTACCTGAGCGACATTAACCACCGGTGGGTTGTTATCCCAGATAACCGTAAAATTACCAGCAAGCGCATCGAATATGCTGTCACCATCTTTTCCCGAGTAAAGATGCAGATACTCAAATCCTTTGTCACTGGTGTAGTTGAAGTTAACCGTCATCTCGCATGAACTTTGTCCGACAGGAATAGTGCAGAACCAGGCTGCATTTTTTACCGTTCTGAACTTTTGCACGTATGGTCGGGGTTCTGCGGTTACCTTTATGCGGCTAATGGTGGCGGTTTTAACGCTGATTGAGGCCTGAGTTAACCACTCACTGGTATCACTCCGGTACATCTCTTTAGCCACTATCTTCGGGGCTATTTCCATCGCCGGGGCTGGAGTGAAGTTGAGGGAGTTATGATGAATTCGTCTTACTCCTCCCGCCAGAGTCTGAAATTCATGATAAGTATCCCCCACATTTGGATATATGTATTTGAAAGTATAGATATTATAAGTGCTATCGGACGTCTGGAAATTCGAGTCCGCCCAGCCATATTTGGAACCGTTAACAGCAGTAAAGTCACTTTTCTTCCTTAATACCCGTACGGAAATAGGGTTCTGGAAGACGGTCATGCCAGACTGATAGGAGACCCATGATCCGGTAGTGGCGTCCTGCACCTGGATGATATCGTCAGGCTTAACCCGATCAATTACGCTTCGGCGGCTTAGTTCGCTCCTGTTTCCCGCTTTGTCATAAAGGTAGATCCCCACTTTATATTCAGAGCGGTTTTCCGGTGCCAGGGCATTGCTGCTTGCGTCGGCGACTTGAACGGTTACGCTACCTTCCACTGTATTAATTTCCGCTGGCTTTTTACGCTCCACTCCAGCGGCATCGGTTATGAAATATTCAGCATTAGCAAGCCCGGAACCTTTATCACTCAGTCCATTAAAGACCAGTGCCTGGACGCTGGCGTACTGCATACCGGCTGGTACTGAAGTGAAGATCGCTTCGCTGCCAAAGTTCCACCCATTTCTCGTATAACTTATGGTACCCGTTGCCGGAGGCGTTCGGTCAATTGCAAGCGGGTAATCCTGCCGGGAGACCTCCTTCCCTTGCAAGTCGGTAATCACCTCTCTGAGGGTGAAGCTATCTTCTCCCATCGCTGGTACGGTCAGAGTCTTGCCGTAATAATCAAAGCCTGTCGAAGATGTGGTACGGTCATCAACGGTAACCAGGCTGCTTTTCGTGCTCCAGATGAGGCTCCCGTCACTTTTCAGCAGACTGAGCGTAATATAACGGTCCAGACCGGAAATAACGGCAACGTCAAAGCTCGTTACCGGATTAATCCATACGGATGCAGGCGATACGGTCTTTTTAACGTTCAGGGTATCTTTAAAGCTGAATTCTGCGATTTCAGCGGAAGCTCCTGCGCTGAAACCTGCAAATGCAATAAGCAGGGCTAGTTTGATTTTCATGGGTTGTCTCCTGATCAGGTTCCCCATGATACTTTTTCAGTGTTCGTGATCTTTTCGGGAAAATAGCTATTTTTGATGTTTTTCTTTTCTGCCCGGCGGGACTTTTTTGTTTACGTGAATGCAACAAAACCAGAAAAGTTACTTTTTGATAGGGTAAAATTAGGTTTCCCTAATTTCCAGAAGCAAGCGAAAGCAGAACTAGCTTAATAGCCATTAAGAACGCCATACCTATTGATAAATAACGCTCCTTACATTTAATGATTTGAGCATTTAAAAATGAATTAGCGAAAGAATTTTGGTTTGCTTTTTATTGCATGAGTAAAACAGTATTAATAATCCGGAGCCATTAGAACGTACTCTAAAGACTCCGGTATACAGATATCTTGCCAGTAAAAATGGCCTTACTCCTCATCATCCCCCAGCGCTTTTTTGATGGCGCGGCGGCGGGCTGCATCACCTACACGATATCCGACTGAATATACGTCATTCAACCGGCGCAGAATAAGATTTATTTCCTCATCCTGAATGTAGGCAGGTAAACACAGAACCACGTCGCCATCTTCATCATAGACTCGAACAACTTCCTTCTGCCCATCTCGCTCGCGAATAATCTGGACATGCTGAACCCTGGTGTATTCTGGGTTTACGCTCATTTTAAGTATCTCTCTGTAATTGTTGTTACCAGTTAGCTATAAGCCGGATAATTCTGGTATTCAGTGTTCTGCACAGCAATCGCCTGCTCGTGGATCATTGACACTGCCAGGCGGGCTTTAACTCGCTTGCTGGTGAGAAAACGCTTCACTTCTTTAAGTTCGCTGCCAGCCGACAGCATATTGAAGACATGCTGTTTGAGACTGTTGTTATTTTTGGCCACTTGTTTCTCCATCATCTTTGTACATGGTTATTTCAGGCTGGCCTGCCAGATCACACACGTTATCCATATGCTTTTGGACCCAGTCTGTTAGACCCAGACCTTCGGCCTTTGCCTGATTGACGTAACGCAGTTTACGTTCAGGGGTAACCCGCATCTGTAGTTGTGCCGTCGCTGGAACCGCCTCTTTCAGGGCGTTAAGGCCCCTCTGATCACGGGCCTGAATTGATGGTTTACCGCTAGGCATCTGATGTATCGCTCTCCCGGCGAGCGGTGGACAGCTCTATTTCTTTTGCGATAGCTTTATCTATGGCATCCAGCTGCATGGCAAACTTGATTTCAAGCGAACAGCGTAATGCCTTCAGGGCGCGTTCTTTGGTGCTGTATTGTGGTATGCCGTTCTGGCTACCATTCATGCCTCGCATGCGGCGGGAGGTTGCATCGACAACCTCTCCCTCTTCCCGTGTGCCGTGAACCGTAGTTCCGCTCCATGTCGGATAAACAGTGCCAGTGGCGGTGTTGAAGCTCCAGCCGTTTTGGTATTCCCCCGAGACCTCTGGTACGGGCATATCGCGTTCAACGCCATAGTCAGACCAGCGTAAAGCGCGGTTTATTCTGGCCTGTGCCACCAGCTCATCATACGCGGCTTGTTCTTTTTTATTCATCGCCATTTAGGGCAATCTCCTTAGAGGGGAATTAGGTGTTATATCGGTACGTAAGTGCTTTTCAGGCCTAATCTCTGACAAGGCCTGATGTGCCAGACTGCCGTTGCATTCACCGTTTTATGGCGGTTGACAGAGCCTCATTAAGAGCCGCAATTAGCTCAGGCGAAGTCGGCTCCAGATTTTTGGAAGCGTTCAGCAGCTCCTGAAGTGAAGAGATTTCCTTTGGCTCCACCTGGTTTGTTTCAGGTGCCGTTTTTTGCACTTCATCCAGTGTACGCTGTGCACCGTTATCCAGCACCAGCACCCCCCCGGCACGAATTTCTGAAATGGTGCGCAACGTATACATCAATTTATCCCAGACACGGCTACCAACCTCGAACCCGGAATCAGCTACTTTTTCTTCATTATGCTTTTGAAAAATTTCTTCTAACCAAGTGGTGAAGCGCTTTCCAAAAGTATTGGCGGCTAAAGAAGTGCAGGAATAAACCTGTTCAACCTGTTTTGTTCCATTTTTATCAGTGAATGTAATGAGACCGATTCGGCCACTGTTAACAGTGTAAAAGCGAGGTTGAAAGCCAGCTTTGAGAAGGTTTTCAATAGCTGAAAAAAAATCTTTTTTGAGCATCGGTTTCAAAATGGTTTTCCTTTTATGCCCGGTGCCGCCGGGGCGGTGGCGTTAAATATACGCCATGTAAGTAAATTAATTTATACCCATTTGATTGTCAATACAAACAAAAAAACAAACCATGTTTATTATTTTATCAACGATGCTATTTTAAAGTCCGTCTAAAATAAAAAACCAAAAAGTTAAATTTGAAGCCGTCCTTCCTAAATTCATTTCTTGCGCATATTAGCACCCTGCTTTAAGTAAATAATTTTTGAAAAAGTTGTCTGGAGGTTATTAGCTCGTGCATCTGGATTGGTAATATAAAGCCAACACAGAAAAGGAAAACAAAATGTATAAATTAGTATCTCCTCGTGAACTGACTGAGATTATTACCGGTTTACTGCTTAAACCTGAACTCCTTGGTGAGCTGGACTCACCAGAAAAGCATCGGATGTTTATGGCAGATTTAGGCCGCGTGGTGGCCGAACATTGTGGAGGTCTGGTAAACAGCGTCGTCTTGCCAGGAACAGAAGTTACAGTGTCGGATGGGTTACCGCTTAATGGCCAGCCGGTACGTTATCTCGGAATCAAAGAGAACATCCCTCACCTCCTTGTAGAGCCTGATGCTTCCTTACCTTCGCTCGCTAAAAACGTCTGGATGTATGCAGATCCTGAAGGCTGGAAAGAACATTTTGGAGCTGAGGAAGACTGCCTTACTCCTGAAATGATGCAGCTGTTCCGTAAAGGTATCCAGGCTCTTCAGAAAGAGCATGACACCCCTGAAATTAGCCTCACACTTCAGGACTGGCGCCTGGAGGAGGAAACACTGCCAGAAGAGGACAGTCAGGCCTATCAGGTCAGCGTTACCGGCCAACATAACATCCACTGTGAAGTTGTTAACAAGGAAGGTAACCCCTGTTTTGGTGTCATGTTCGAAATCGATCAGGGTGTGCCTGCCTTACACATCAACACCGGCGGGGATATGTTGCTCCACATTCATTGCGCCCATAACGGACTCGTTCTGACCCCTGATGCAAGCGGTCAGCGATTTGATAAGGCTCCCGTTGACCGCTTCTCTTATAACAGCCCATCCCTGCTGTTGTCTGCCGACTAACCAAGGCCAAATCTGAATTGTCCCGTTTAAGTAACCAACCCGCTGCCGCCAGGCGGGTAAATCCTCTTAATGGAGTTTTAATGCAAATCTCAACTGAAGTTCTGAACGTCTTATCTCGCTGCCGTGCTGAAGGGAACTTTCTTTTCCTGGCCGACCAGCTCGACCGCAGCATTTATGTTAAGACAAACAAAGTGCTCGAAGCCGCCGGTGGCAAATGGAACCGAAAAGAGCAGGCACATATTTTTACGGCGGATGCAGCTGAGCGTATCGAGCAAATCATTCTGACAGGTTCGGTTGACATCCCACGAGATCTGTTCAATTTCTTCCCTACACCTGAGAATTTAGTCACAGATATGGTTCTACGCGCTGAACCAGCTGCCGGGGAGCGTGTACTGGAGCCAGAGTTTGGTGATGGCCGCATTCTGAAAGCCTTAAAACTGGCGGCTCCGGATGCATTGATTACCGGGATCGAATTGAACGATGAGCGATTCCTTGCAGTGAAGAACGATAGTGTCCTTAGCACAGGAGTCGAGCTGGTGCATACCGACTTTCTTGGGTACCAGCCCGATGAAACTTTTGATGTTATCGTTATGAATCCACCATTCCTTAAACGCTCTGACGTTAAACATGTCATGCATGCCATCGCAATGCTCGCTAAGCGAGGTCGCTTACAGGCCATTCTGTCAGCTGGGGTATTGTTCCGGGAAGACACACTGACAAAAGCGCTCAGGGAGCGAGTCAAACAACTTGGCGGACAAATTTCGCCTCTTCCGGATGATACATTTAGGGAGTCCGGAACAAAGGTCAAAACAGCCCGCCTTGAAATTGATCTTCGCCGCTAACTGACAAGCAACCGGAAAGAAATCTTAATACGAGTAGCCGGTTAAAGTTACCTGACCGGCTTAACTGACTAAATCAATAAAGAGTGAACAGAAATGACGCATACTGCCGTTTCTCAGGCTAATAGTGCTTTGCAGCTACCCACGGTGGAGCATGTCTACGCTCTTCTGAAAGCAAATTGTAAACCTGACCGCTTTGACGGGCGTGACGGACCCGTGTGGGGCCAGGAATACTCGTGGAATCTGGCAAAAGATCGCTTACAGGATCTGGAGAAATACGGTAAGGCATATGTCTCCCGTCATGAAGACCGTATGGGGGAAGGATTTAGTTTTGGTCCTGACCTGTTAATTATTCGCTAACGCTCCTAATGCCTGATGATATGGTAAGCACAACTGGAAAAATATGTTTTCAAAGCCTATGACCACTTTCACACCAGAACGTATTGAACAAATTTTGGAATTTGCCGAGGGTAGTAACCCAAGCGAAGCAATGAGTCTCAGAGCTGACGAAGTTGCTGTACTGGCACGTATTGGAAAGGCAGTTATGTCGATTGCGCCTGTTTATCAGTGCGAGTTTTGCCACCATGACGCAACCGGGCAACTTCAGTGGCACTGGGAAGATGTGAACAAAGCTTTTTATGATAAATACGATCCAGACAGACGCGGAAGACGTCGAATCCTCTATACCGCCCCGCCGATGCCTTTAGTTTCGGCTGACCTGCTTAACATGGCTTCATCTGCTATTGAAGACTTGCTCACTAACAAAGACAGAAGTGGTGCGGGAATGTGGAATGACATTCCAGAACAGCTACGACGCGCAGCAGAACTGGTAATGGATAATAGCCGGGCCGCTGAAACAGAAGCGATGCTGATGCGTCTTTATGTAGAATGTGACACAGGTGAGCGCAGGGGCAACGGCACTCAATCTGGCGTAGCAATGCCTTCTTGGCAAACCGTTGAAGAGGCACGTGTGTTGCTAGGGGTGAAATGATGCAGTTCTCGCCAGGGCAGTTTGTAATTCACAACAAGAAGCGCCTTGCGGAACGAAGGTAGACGTACTGACTGAGGTTCACTCCCCTCTCGACTGGTGGCGTAATGCCGCCAGGTTTTGATTCATATATGCCGTCCGTTAACGCATTTATATCTGACATACCTAATTTATCCTGATTCTTTTTTACATAAAGTAAAAGCATCACTTAATGCGATATGTGGATGCCGATAGTTTCAGGCTAATGTTATAAGTTTTGCAATCGTTGCCAGTTTGGACACCACAGAAATGTCAGATGTAATTCCAAAAAGAAAGATTTCCGTCCTGAACGCACAATAAGGTTTGTCGAAAGGCAAATTATAGATTTGTAATTTCGAGCACCATATGGAGAAGTTTTTTATACTTTTACGAACATAGTGACCTTTAGGAAAAGCTTAAAATAACACCAAACCTAAAGGGGAATAAGAATGAAACATCTCGCTTTTATTACTGCTGTAGCCGGACTCGGTATGTCTGTTCAGGCCCCAGCTCAGATATATGAATCGGCCTTTAAAGACACGAACGGTATTGAGATCCACGCCCCGTCTTCTCGTCTTATGCTTAATCCGGCATCACCGGTAACTTTGACACTTATTTCAGGTCTTGATCGTTTCGTTAATGTCAAAGTCACGAAAGACACTGGAACTGTCATTCTTAATACTACGACTACACGGACGGGTGTATCAGACCGACTAACAGCTGCTGACGGTAGTGAGTTCTACGGCAAAAAAGTAACTTTGCCTGCTTTGGGTGAAGGCAAATTTGTCGTTCAGATAAACGTGTTAGATCTCAATCAGAAGCCTGTAGCGACCTATAACTATAACTGGCTAATTGATGTCACCCCTCCAGCGGCAAATGCTCTTACCGCTAATACTGGTTCTGGCTCTACCGCTGGTGACGTGTGGAAGCTTGGATTAGAGGCAACGGGGCAGTATGACTTCACCTCTTCGGGCGTAAGTGATGCAAATGGTATTGATAAGGGCCTAATATATATTTACAGGCAGGACGGTAGCCTCTACAGCACTACACAGATGCAGTATGACGTATCCGGCCAAAAGATGTACCACACTTACTCTAAGAATTCAGTTAAGGGAACCGGAATACCAGACAGCAACCTGGATGAAGACTTTACTGCAAAAGTTGTTATCTTCGATAACGCAGGTAATAGCCGAACGCTGCCAACTCAAAAATTTCGCTACGACAACACGCTGGGTGAGATGACACTGTGGGCCGTTCATGATCCAAATACGTCTTCCAGCGTCGTACCCGGGGTTTCTAATTATCCGGCTTACAAAGCCGGTATGGTCGTTAACGAAAACCCTATTCGATTAGTCTACCGGATCCCAAAATCTAACTACCGTGCTTATTCAGAAGGTGGGCTTCAGTTCATCAATCAATATTCCGCCCCCAAAGAGATAGCTGTAGACAGCACTTATGCTTATGTTGAAATGACTCTTCCCTATGGCTCAATTAATGGGGATATGGCTCGTATGGCGAACTTTGGCCAGTGGGGAGGGTATTATCCGTCATACAGCCTCGTTCTAAACCCATCTGCAAACCAAACGCCTGCATTTGCGGGTACCTGGGTAGATTTCCTCGATGACAAGGGGAACTGGGTTAAGTGGAAGGATTTTGAGAGTGTGGCTTCATCACGACTGCCAATTAAAATTTCCCGACTTCGTTTTAACGTTGAAGCCCGGCCCTTTGCACAAGAGATCGGCGGTAAGGCGACCTGCACCATTCCGGCAGGAAAAACCTCGTGTGAAGCGCCTGAGACGTTTGATATGGCCTTGGGTACCCAGGGCTACAATAGGATCCTTTACTTCGTTCGCAGCATCAGCAATCCCATTTTGCGGTCTGAGCAATGGATTATGACACGCTGGAACAATAAACAACTGCCGGTAATAAACTCGATATCATATGACGAGACTAACAAGCAGCTGGATGTACTGGCGTCACTTGAAGGCGATGGTAACTGGTTCGACTCGGTCTCATTGAGGGAATTTTATCTTTCCGATAAGAACACCGGTACCCGGATGTCACCCACAGGCGTAATCAAATCTCGTATCTCAGGTAACTACACGATTGCTTATGATTTATCCCGTCAGTCTGAAGGAAAATACAACGTTGAGGTCAACATCAGGGACTTCTTCCAGAACCAGACCAATAAAACTTTCGGAGAAATTGCTCTGGATAACACTCCTCCGACAGTGGCCATAACATTCGACGGAAAGCCGGTAAAAGACGATACGGTAGTGTACGGCCTGGAGAACCTCAGGATCGCTCTGGCAGATAATCTGACAACCCCGAGGATAACCCGTCTTCAGCTCGTAGGTGGCCCCACAGCTGATAACGTTGAGCTTACGTGGTCACCGGCAGGCAAAGATACATACATGCCTGAGTATCCGAGGCTGTTCCCAAATTTCGAACCATCTGAAAATTATTCAATTAGCGTAACAGTTGCCGATAGTCAGTCGAATACCAAAACCTATACTCAGAAGTTCAGTTATCTACCGAATAACCTTGTGCAGTTACATAATCTACGCACATTATCGGTCAGTTCGCCTCTCAAAACGACAGATGGCGTACCCCTTGCGTACCTGTCCACTAACGTTCTGCGTAAGACAAATGGAGAAATTGCTAAAGGGGTCCAGAACGCAACGCTGACTGTGCGGAAGGATGCAGCCTTCGGTATTAAATTTAACGGGGCACAGGCGGCTCCAGGTGAGTCAGTTGAGGTGCAAATAGATATGGGCCAGGGGGATAATCTTCTGTTACCCGTTTATCCTTCCGAAAATGGGAAAGTTGGCACCTCAGAATTCATGATTCAGATCGACGAGTTGAAGTAACTACCCGGAGCCGACAGTAAAACTGACGGCTTCAATTTTACTGCCCTCCTTGACTCCGATCAGCCAGTACGTCTTCAGAGATTCGCAAGGAAGAACCGAAAGAAAAGTTACTTTAATCGTACGTTTCCAGCGATGCTTTTAAAAGACAATGCACACTCGTTGATTACGACAATGGGAGTGAGTGTCGAAACCCTTGAGTAAGGATACCCGGTAAATATACAGCCCCGGGGATCCTCTTCCTTCAACCGGGGATGACAACGGTAGTGAGTCCGGCAACTCACTCCCGTTGTCACTTCTCTGACATATCGTCATACGAGCTTACTCAAGTGCATCCACAAAGATGGGATCGTTTTGAATCTAAACTGGTACTGGTTAGCCAGTCACTTGCATCTATTCCCCCGTCGATACTTAAGTGACAATTGTAGTGATCTGCAATACTGGTGTCTCAGAAACACTGACGACGGTAGAGACTCAATACCCTAACCCCTGACAACAGGAGTGAGCTTAGAGGTGTTACGCTGCTGTCACTTAATGCTTGGGAATTGCCTGACTCACAACCATTGTCATCCGGAGCTACTGATTAACGTTGAACCGCTGGACTTTAATGACAGTGGTAGTGATGGATAGGCTCATTTCCATTGTCGTCATTTTATCGGACAAGCCTCTTCGTCCTACAGGTTTAAGCTGACAATGGTAGTGATTGGATGATCTCACTACTGTTGTCACTCAGTTCTTTGAGCGGACCCTTCCCTCGGTTGGTCGGCATTAACAACGGTAGTGACTCGATTGGCTCACTGCCATTGTCATCGTGTAAATGACGTACCTTATCAGCTCAGCTGAAAGCAATGACAACGGAAGTGACTCTAATTGCTCACTGCCATTGTCGTCGTGTCTATTGAGAGCCTTATCAGTGCACCTGAAAAGCAATGACAACGGTAGTGATTCTAATGGCTCACTACCGTTGTCACCGTGTGTATTGAGAGGATGGTCCACTTAACTGGACGTCTATGACAATGGTAGTGACTTTAATAGCTCACTACCATTGTCGGCGTGTGAATTGAGAGGATGATCAGCTCAGCTGTACGGCCATGACAATAGTAATGACTTAATGAGCTCACTACCGTTGTCACCCTGTTAATTAAGAGGCTCATCTGCTCTTCTGGAAGGCTATGACAACGGAAGTGACTTGCTGGGCTCAGTGCCATTGTCGCCGTATGAATTGAGAGGATCATCCGCTCTTCTGGATGGCAATGACAACGGTAATGACTTAATAGGCTCACTACCGTTGTCATCCTGTAAGTTAAGAGGTTGATCTGCTCAACGGGACGACTATGACAACGGTAGTGACTTGCTGGGCTCACTACCATTGTCACCCTGTGAATTGAGAGGTAGATCCGCTTAACCAGACGTCCATGACAACGGTAGTGACTTTCTGGGCTCAATACCGTTGTCACCCTGTGATTTAAGAGGTTGACCCGCTCTACTGGACGGCCATGACAACGGTAGTCACTTTCTGGGCTCACTACCGTTGTCGCCACATAGAATGAGAGGAGCATCAGCTCAGCTGAACGGCAATGACTACAGTAATGAGCTGGATGAAGCATAACCATTGACATCTGGCCCAACCGGAAGCCGTATTCGCCAATCCAATCGAGATTCACAATGGCCGTGACTCGCCGCATTAAGTTCCGGTGTCCTCCCAAAGCTGAACGCACACTCGGAGGACAATGACAATGCCAGTAAGGTACACATCATTACCATTGTCACTATAGCTACCAGAGAAGCCGGGATTTGAATGTCGATGGTAGTGAGTGGGTCAACTCACTGCCATTGTCACCCCGTTACGATATTTTCCGTTGGATGTACTGGCCAATGAAGTAAAGCGTAGAAACCGGGTGTTAACAGGTGACTCAGGAGAAAGCGTTGAATTCGCAATCTCGATCTACATAGGGTGGTAGAGAACAATGACAACGGTAATGACTTTTGACTCATTACCGTTGACGTGAAAGAGCGGGCTGGGACTAACGAAAATCGAAGAAGTAATTTAGCACCCGGAGCCTGAACCGCCGGGTTAACTTTAGCTGGCGTTGCTGTTCTTTTTCTGGCTTCGAAGACTACGAATATAGCGCAGTTCTTCAGCGGTTAAATCATGGACGGTAAGAACATCATCGCCGTCTATCGGGTCAGCTGGTGGGCATAACTCACCTTCTAAAACAGAAGACCCTGAGTTCTCTTCTTCATCTTCAACCACTTCTAAAGGAGGCTGAGTATTGTTCAAATTCAGATCGGGATCCCGCTTATGAATCTGGAAGTATACTTTTCCGTCTTTCTTAATTTCGGTGTACTGGAGGTATCCTATCGATGCCAACTCTTCAAGAGCCTTTCTCACGGTAGCATTCTGACTATTTGCTCGTGTTTTGAGGTTCAGACGATTTTTCAGCCGAGTAAGGGATATCGGTATAGGATTTGGCGGTAATGACTCTATGAACGTATAGAGAGCCTGGGCGCTTTCCTTCTTGGCCAACTCCTTAATTGCCTTCAGCTGCATCAAAACCTTATGATCGTATTGATAGAGCTCGAAAATCTTAGGATCAACCTGAAGGACAACCTGATCTGATTCCGGGTCTAACAGGGCAGACTGTACCAGATGCGTTGTATAGACTTTGGACGAGTTATTACTGGTGAACGACAAGGTAACGGATGCTAACCTGCGTAAGGAGGCGTCTATACGTTTTCTGGACGCTGTAGATGAGCGATAATTTTCAGGCGTACATAGCTTGAGGAATTCAGTGAATTTTAAGCTTATCGTGTCATTGTTAATCGGATGATTGGCATAGGTTCGAATGATGCCCATCCACGTCTTAAAATCTACTGACATATCAAGACGCTCACCGACAATTGAAATATTGGTGAACCCCTCGCTCTCCATTAAAGAGAGCGTCTGTAACTCTTTCGTTGCGTCAAAGCCAACCGTTTTATATTCCCGATTTTGACGCCCCACACTCTTTGGTGATGGGACGAACAGCCCGAGCCGCATCAAAGCAATAGACTGCACCGTACGGTTGCTGTTAGGACGCAAAATGATGTCTTTACCTGATTCTTTCTCTCTAACAGAGAAAGCCCTGGTGACCAGGTCCTGCTGCTCAGTATCTTTCTCTTTAGTCATAATAAGTTATCACTGAATGTGTAAACAGATTGGTGAATAGTAAGCCCCAGCGAACTCTATGTCACTGGATGGATCATTGTGATGATCCATATCTGTGCATAAGTTCTACCTAAAAAAACGACTCCACTCATTAAAACTTGGCAAAAACTCTTTGCATACAATGACCTGCAACTCTTATCAACAACGGATCAGATCAAGTTAAAAAGATCTAATGAAAAGTCACTACTATTGTCGCTCTGATCACTACTGATGTCAAAAAACTCATTACCAACGTTATAATAATCACTACCAATGTCAAAATAATCACTACTGTTGTCACTGATCACGTCTCAGGCCTTGTGCCGTCTGGCCTGGAGGCAGCGGGGATCTCTTTTGATCTATCAGGAACACTAAGGTACTAATTATTGGAACTACCTTGTGGAAAATGGGGATAAATAAATGCTTAGTTCTTATACAGGTCTCAACTTGCCTCCCTGATAAAAACTGTCGTCAAAGCTAAATCACAGCCACAGGCATTTTCGGTGGATAAATTTTTGAGAAATAGAAGCATACATGCAGACTCGTGTCGCAAGTAATTGAAAGTAATAATTTATTTAAATAATGCGAGTCACCTTACCTTACAGTGGAAGTTTAAGTCTAACCTCACTACCATTGTCACTTAAAATCATTACCAACGTCGAAATAGTCTCTACCATTGTCTTTTAAGTCACTCCCGTTGTCACTTATGTCGCTACTGTTGTCAGTGACAATGCTCCAGCCCAGTAACCATGCGGCCTACAGCGTACCGGGATCTTCTTTGTACTCTCTGGCACCTTTGGGATCATTTATTGGATCTACATGAGGGATAAAATCTTTTGACGATTTCGTAGTGCAGTTATACCAGCGACTTAGCAAGACAAAAGCTGCAATTTAGTGACGAGTTACTAGTCTGCCCAACAAGAGCAATGCAGAGAAGATATGTGGTGAAATGACCATGGTAGTGAGTCTAATCACTACCATGGTCCGCAGTAAGCGTTACTTACGCAATGAACGTCGGACTGATTTGCAACAACATGGGCTACGGCGCATCAGAAGACGGCCGTTGTGCTTCAGCAAAACAGCCCTGCTTTATTTTAATTCTTCAATGTTAATCATGAACTCAGATCTGCCTGTAAGGCCGGATACAGCAGGGAAAATAGGAAAGCTACGGCTGTCCCCGAGCCCCAAATCCAGTTGAAGCTCTTTGCTTTCACCTGGCATCGCAGAAACACCATTTACAGTCACGCCGAATGCAGCGTCCTTACGGACAGTAAGCACTGCGTCCTGAAGCCCTGTAGCGATTGAACCATCCTTTTTACGCAGCTGGCTGGCATACAGAACAGCCAGAGGAGTATTGTCAGATGTTTTGAGAGAAGCATTGACAGCTAAGGTTTTCAGATTCTCTAGCCTGACGAGATTGTTTGGAAGGTAGTTAAATTCGACTGAGCTTTCTTTAACGTTGTTCATCTCATCTTTGGCCTGAACTGTGAGAGTGTATGTTTCGCCTTCATTAAGAGACGGAAAGATCTTGGGATAATTAGGTGCATACAGGTTGTTTCCCAGATTCACCCAAGACAATTCCACCGCATCAGAAACAGGGCCACCGCGAAGAGTCATACGGCTTAAGGATGGTTTAGTTAGAGCATCGGTGAGCTGTATACGGACGTTCTCCAGCCCATATACTGTTACGTTTTTGCTGATCGGTTTTCCTTCGTAGCTAATACTTACAGATGGTGCTGTATTATCAACGACAACAGTTTGATAAGGGAGGTTACCGGTATTGTTGAATGTATCTTGGGCATTAATTACCACGTTATAACTGCCTTCTGGTACCTCTTTCATGTTGAACTCATACGTGTAGTTCCCAGACGCCATATTTCTACCTGTTTGTTTGCCGGTTACGCTTATTTCTGCGTTGTTACGGTTTTTATCTGACAACCAAACTCGATTTACATAAACATGGTCGAAATATGAACCATCTCCAGGTTGATTCACGTAAACCTGGAGAATGTTGGTGGTTTCAATGTAATCAAATCCAGTGACGGAGGGACCCAGTGTATGCCAGGCTATATTCTCCCATATAGGGGCAAAGAAGGTTGCTTCGGTGGTTGACCTTACTTCATAGCCACTATGAAGATAGCCGGTAGTGCCATTTATAATATCCTGGGGCAAAGAGACGGTACAGGTTGTTGAGCCAGCTGGAATACTGCATGTTGCTCCGCCAGTGATTTTTTGATCATATGGCCTAGCCTGTACATTGAACCGGATATTAGTAAGTTTTATAGGCATATCAGATGCCTTGAACAGGTTCCAGTTTACGCTGTTGAACCATGTTCCATCAGCCTTTTGTCGTTCTATGGGTGAACTTCCCCAAGCCGGACTCTTTACAGAGGCAGGATCCCAGTTGAGCCAGCTGGCATACTGACCAAGATCTCCTCCAGACCATTGATATGTATTCACAGGTCTATAGTAGTTTCCATCTAAGGCACCCTGTGGCAGCTTAACTTCCACGTAGACATAGGTGGCATCTTCGGAAAGGACCTGTACTCCGCCATAGTTATTGGTAATGCTCATGCCACCATTTCGATATGGCTTCCAGTTAGTTCTTGGGATACGTATAACCAACTTGTAGGGGTTTTCCAGCACTGTAAGGCCTCGTTTAAACGGGACGTATCCCGAAGAAATGCCGGGTACAACACTGGTGCTTACACGTGAGTCATGAACTGCAAATGGCGTAAATTCTCCCATTTGATCGTCATATAAAAACCGCTGGGGAGGAATGTTAAGCGTATTTCCTGCCAGGTCCGTAACGATGAAATTGAAGGTGAATTCTTCATCAAGATCACTTGAGGGCATGCCAGCCTGGGTGTTCATATCTTTAATCCACGGATAGAACGCACGTTTATTGGCTGTGTCATAACTCAGGTTATTGTCGGAGACCACAGAACCATTACTTCGTTTAATGACAAGACGGATCTTGGCAATTCCACTAGCATCCTCAATACCGTCTGCAAATATAGAAAACTGGCCACTACCGCCTCGGCCCAACTCCCAAAGTGGCCCAGAAAGTACCATGTCGTAACCTGCGTTTTGACTCGGATAAATACTCTTATAGCGTGGAGGAGTTGTATCAACGATGAAATGATAAGTAGATGTGCTCACTACAGTCTGGCGAATATCCAGAGTTTCATTGACTACAGTAAAGGTCCCTTCTCCGAGCGCCGGTAGAACCATATCCTTTCCATAGTATTCTGTTCCATCGGCAGCAACGATACGATCTGCAACGCTCGTTTTGGTCGAGACGGAGGAATACATAACCTTTTTATCGCTGTCTCGTGTGACCGTCACTCGCTCGTACCGATCAAGACCCGATATCAAGTTCAGAGTCAAAACACCAGCGGGATTAAGATATGTTTGTGTTGCAGGCTTAATATTCCGAACAGCCTTATTGGTATCTGTAAATGAGTAGCTAAATACCTGAGCATGTGCCGAAGATACAGTAGCAAGGGCAGTTGCAACCATGCAGCCAATTAGAGTTTTACGCATATGATGCTCCGGGAATAGGTTATAGCCTTATTCTACGGATTCAGCCTACAAGGTCCGGTCGGATAAAGTGATAATTTGCCTGTTAAAAGAGACATCAAGTGAGAAAGCAACCAACGTACAGAATGCAAAATGGCGGCAGTGCATCTGGATGACGCAAAAGTAACTTTTTGTACCCACTTTTTTGGATTTTAGCCTTCAAAATGAGTATTCAACCAATCATAAAAGTAACTTTTGATAGACGCTGCTCCTTTATGTTTGCCAATTGTGCTGATATGTTTTTAAATTCAAGGAAGCGAGATTTTAAAAGCATCTGTTGAGTCAAATTTATGTAAAATAACAGGGTAACCATCACTTCTAGGTTGAGGAAACCCAATGTTATACATGCTCTTATGCTGTTTTCTGATGCTCAACAGTACATTCGTTATGTTCAGAGCAATGTCTGCAATAAGTAAAGGATCCGCTAAAGAAAACCGGTCTGAAATATCGCTGATAGTCCTAGCAACACTTGGAATTGCATCACCATTCATTGTCGCAATGATTACTATTAATGAAAGTATGACATCTAAAACAGTAACAGATTTTTCTTTGGGTGCTCAGTGGTCCGGAATGGTTTCAGCGGTAGCGCTAATGGGGTTATATGCTCGACGCGTTTGGAAAGAGAAGAAGTCCTTATTTACTGGCGCTTTCCTGGCCTCTTCCTTAATGGCCTTTATTTTTACTGACAGCCTTGTTTTCGTATCCCAGAAGGACACCGGCGTTCTGGCTACTTTCGTACTCGATAAAAACGCTGGAGATATTGATTGTAGTCGCCCGGCTATGATTGTCCATTACAGTAAAGGTGTTCCAACGGACTGGCGTTGCCCAACCAGTATCATGTTGATGGCGTATTCTTCATATCCTTTTTTACCTTGGCCTGAGTATAGCCATGGTACCAGCCAGTCTCTTACGGTTGTTATTGATACATTTATGGAAAACGCTGTTAATCTCAGTCAAAAATAATAAATAAACCTCTCTAGTGAGAGGTTTTATAAACCTGAGCCACCAATCTAATTAACTCTATATTTTTGTTTTAGCTTTTTTAAAGGTAGACTTACCGAATAAAACAGCAATTATAGAGCAAAGGCCTGGCGTTAGGACAAAAGCTAATAATGCACTGCCAAAACTTGTCATTTCAGGCACCACGAACCAGCTGATAGGCCACGTCAGGGCAGGTAAATTTAGCGGATCATAAAGCGCATGTAGAGCGCTTAACACACAGTAAAGTGCTAAAAAGCAAACTAGATAAACAACGATCCACATTTTAATTTGCTCAGCAATTTCAAATTTAGGACTGCCCATGCTTTACCTCAGTGGCTGAATATTGATGGTTAATATCTTTAATCACCCGTAAGCACTTAGTGCATACCTTAGTTCGATTTGTCTGCTTGTCCAGAGTGTATTTAACTTCAAGTTGACCTCCAGCATTAAGCAAAGTGAGCATCTCATCTTCTAACACGCTTCGGTAAATGGTCTTGTCCGAGAGTGTGCCCGGTAACGAGTACTCAACATAATTGTTTGAAACTCTTACCGATTTAGGGATTTTACCACTGAGCTGGATTTCATTCGTTGAAGGCATTACAGTTACTTTAATCACAGTTGCCGGTGACCAGAAATCCTGATAACGCACTTTATGAATTTTATCAGCTCTAAGGCCTAACCACACATTTCCGGCGATAAGAACAATAAGCAATCCATAAACTGATCGTCGAATGTTACGCCTTTTAATCACAATGTCCCCCATCCCTCAAATATCATTCTAAATAACTGCACCAGGATATCATGAGCGTAATTAAAAGAATTCTTCATAACCGGGGTTTTCAGTTGAGTTTGCGGACTCTTTACTTTGCGGTTTCTCGCCCTCTATTTGAGTATCCCTGACAGGTTTGGATTTACCCATGCTCCTCTGAAAGGTATCCATAACAAACTCAATATCTTCTTCTGGCAGGCTGGTGGGTTGGTTGCTCATAGGACTTCCTCTTGTTGAATACGTTCGGCGTACAGGATGCGAACCGAAACGGTCGTGTTTTCAAACTCGTTCTCAAAAACGTCCATCCATTCCGTCCGGAATTCTTCCCCCAGAAGGTTATCGAGCCCCTGAAGAGATAATGGAAGAACGGCTGCTAGAGATCCCCCGGCTGCGAGATGAGATGCAGCTGCCTGGAGATGCAGCCTGGCCCGGTTATCGGCAAAAGGTGGGTTCATCACGACATAATCAAACTTCTTCTGTTGATTAGACTTAGACCATGTGAGGAAGTCAGCTTCTGTCGTATCGTATCCCTTAGCCCGGGAGATAAGGCAATTCAAAGTATCAAGCTCGATGCCAGTAACGATCACACCGGCAGGGAATGATTTAAGCAAATCCGCATGGCCAATATTAGGCTCCAGGAGGGTATCCCCTTCCCCTGCACCGAGCAGGGAATATACATATTCGCTGATTCGGCAAGATGAAGGGTAAAACTGATGCGATACAATATCAGGCATCTCCCCTATCTGGCCGATGTAACGAATAACCTCACACGGATCATAGGAAAATGTCACATCGTATTTTGTTACTGTTGCCCCTAAGAACCGAAGGGTGTCAGCGGCAACACTCGAAGATTTGCGTTCGGCGAGAGACCCTAAAGATGTCCAGCAACTCCATTTATTGTCCCCGTCATTTTTAAACATTAGTTCAGAAAGCTGCATCCGGGTATCAAAGTCGATGCACTGCTTAAGTACAGGGAATGCCTCCAAAGATTTCTTGCTATGAGCCATGCGGTCGGCAGGTAATGCCAGCGGTACGATAGCTGATAAAATATTGTTAAGCCGCTCGGCGATATCAGGGTGGACGTCAATATGCATTGATCCATTTTTGTAAACCCTGAAACGAATACTGTTGCCATCGATGCAGATCCATTTTCTGAACCCCTCATGTTCGACCAACGCCTCAACCAATGATTTGGTGTTATGGATCGCCTTCACCTGTTCGCCACGGAAGAATGCGCATATAACGCGGAGCTCGCTCAGTGGTGAAATGCCAGACTCTTTAAAATCCACCCTTAATTTCTGCCAGGGGTATTTAGACGGCTCGCAAACTCCGGTAGTGATCATGCGGGTGGAGAACCCAAAAGCTTTGTTTGTCTTATGACTGCGGCTCAGAGACTGGAAGACGTCGTAAACCCTTTCTTTAATAAATTGATTGCGGTCATTAAGCAAAGCAACGACTGTGCCTACTACAGCGTCAGCTGTGAAATCAGGGATCACCTGAGGCGGCATAATATAGCGGTCGGCCGTAAACTGCTTATCCCATTCGTTACGTTTGGCATCCGACATGATAGGCAAAACATCAGTGAGTGCCATAACGCGTTTCCAGTATTCAGATCTCAGAGCGTTTTCCGCGAACAAGGCATCCGCTTCAGAGATACTGTGGTTGTAGCCTGAGAGATAAGAATAAAGTTTCTGGTGATTGTGGGTTTTGAACTGGACAGCCATGTGTTTCAACAAGCAGAGTTCATCATTATAGGACTCAACAAGATCCGCGATAATGCCGAGCTCTTTGCGCATATCTGGAAGAAATGTTTCAGAAGAGCTAACCACCAGGCTATGAGAGGTTGTTAAAGCCAGTACGCTGTGACCTGCATTATCGGGTTTAGCTTCAGAATCAAGAGATGACATTTTACCGGTCCTTTAGAAAAAACTTTTACCAGGATAGCAACGTCGCTCTGTAACCTAATAGGTTCAGTGACACGAAAAAGTTTTTTATGTCTCTGAATAAAACTTAAAGATGTCAACTCATAGAAAGAAGCAAAAAAAAAGCCCCGCATAAACGGGGCAAGAACGATACATGGAGGTTTAAAAAAGGCGGGCAAAAAGCCTGAATCCTTAATGACTCTGACAAAACCAACACTTTGCCAAAAGTAAATTATTCTGCGTCCGGCTGTGGGTCAGTATCCTGATCGGTCTCTTCCCCTGCCTTCTTAGCATTTTTTTTACGTGGGTATTTTGGCTTCTCACCATTAAGTTTTGCCTGACGATTCTCCGCACGGCGAAGCTGCTTGTTCTCTGATTCTGTGATCTCTTTTGAAAGATTTCTCAGCATCTCCAGAGTACTGCGGTTCAACGTAATGTTGATTTCTTCGTCAGCACTTGAATCTGTCATCTCCGGCAATTCAATATCCCCCAGTTTCTGTAATAAGCTGGTGGTGATGAGTTTGACGCCTTCTACGGCTTTTGTGGCAATAACCGGCGGAATCCGTGCTGGCTTGAAGTCTGAAGGTCTGACTCGTACCTGACCATGTTGGGTTTTTTTCACCGTGATGCCATTCGCATCGGCCTGCTCAAGTTCCGCGATCATCTTCTTGATACGTGAAATTGCTTCTGTTTCACCGAGCTCATCGATCAGTGAAAGCACGTTAACATACGAAATAGCGTCAGCATGAATCCATTTCTTGATAACAACAGAACAGGTTGTCAGGCGGATAAGAGAACTGATGGTCGTCGGGCTTTTATTTTCACGTTGAGCAATTCGTTCGAGTGACCAGCCAGCAAGAGAATGTAGGCGACGATAGGACTCGCCAAGCGCAACAGGAGAAAGCGCAAGACCACGGTTACCATCAATGGTCGCGAGCTCACAGCCAATTTCATCTTCTTTAATCTCAACGCAAAGGATTGTGATGTCATGATCTTCATCACATGCCATCATTGCGGCTTTTAAACGGCAGTGCCCCTGGCGAACAAAAGGTACCCCATCAATGACACGTACTCGGATAGGGTCTACATAGTCACCTCGAATGTAGGCATTCTTGATGTTGTAGATGTGTTCTTCAACCTCAGGGAGCTTATAGTAATCGTCACCCATTCCCATTTCGCGGGAGTTGAAGCCTGGCGTGACCTGAATTACTGAAGGGTGGATAGCCCATGCTTTCTGGTCACTTACTTCAGTACAAAGTTCAGGGTTTGCATCACGGAACTGTTTAAGCCCAGTGACGTAACGACCTGTGCCAGTAACTACTGAAAAGGCAACATGGGCCGTTTTAAAGACCTTGTCATTAGCTTGCTGTGTAGGTTCTGTCAGTAAAACACTCATAGGGGCTCCGTTACATTTTTCTGCTTACTTTCTGCGTAGCGGGGATACTACCGAAAAAAAAATCCATAATTTTTCGCAAAAAAGGTACTTTTTGAGCCTATTCTGATTTTTCACAAAAAAAGAGGGCTCCCCATTTCTTGTGATGGCATCAAAATCGCTTCATAAACAAAGACATAAATCCAAAACATAAAGTTCAGGTATCAGTGAGGAAAAATCTTATAAATCCGCAATGCTGAAAGTCAAAACTGTGCGTCTTAAACAACTTTTTTTTGCTCCCTAAGTTATTAGTTAAAGCCCGTGGTTAGGTACGATACCAGCACCTAAATTTCTCTCTCAGGTATAGACACTTTGACTCGACATCTCAGACACATGCCGATAATCAAATGGGCTGGTGGAAAAACGAAACTGATGCCTTTCATCAGCCATCACTACCCACACGATCATAGTTGCCGGTGGGTAGAACCCTTTATAGGCGGTGGTGCCGTTTTTCTGAACATGTTTGCACAAAATGCATTGCTTGCAGATAGCAATCCAGACTTGATCAACCTATACAGGACTATTCAAAGACAGAAAACTAACTTTATAAATCAGGTCCAAAACCTAGCGGATAAAACCTTTGTCGAAAAGGACTACTATGAGATGAGGGACCGTTTCAACAAAACCTGTATTTCTGGTCAACCGCTTCAAAGAGCGGCTTTGTTTTACTCCCTGAATCGCCTGGGCTATAACGGTATGTGCCGCTATAACTCAGAAAGAATCTATTCAGTGCCCTGGGGGAAACATACAGAACTGAAGCTTGACTTCAATAAAATAGACTACCTTTCATTTCGTCTTTCAGGTATTGAACTGATCACCGCTGGTTTTGAGGAGACTCTGGCCGCAACCGGCGAAGGAGATCAGATTTATTGTGATCCGCCATATGACAAAACAAGCAAAACTAGTTTTGTCAGTTACGATGGTAAACCGTTCAGCCAAAGCGACCACGTGCTGTTAGCAAATATGCTCGTTGACGCTCACAGAAAAGGCGCTGCTGTTGCGATATCAAATAGCCTGACACCATTCACTTTGGGCCTCTATGAAGAGCGTGGATTCGTCATACACAGACTCAGCGCTTACCGATCCGTAGGAAGTAAGCCAAATACACGGAAAACGGAAACAGAAATACTGGCCGTGCTGAAATAGAGTTAATTCTAATCAACGGGGCTAATCCATTCCTGAAAAGTTAATACCTCAGGGTGAGTTCGTTGAACATAAGGTATAAACTGAAGCTCTTCTATTCTCCGGTCGCCCCTCTTTCCTTCGCAAATAAATGAAATGAGTCCTTGCTGAGAAAGCCCAGTAAGGACGCTCATAAGTCTTATATTTAGAGTTTTAAGCTGTAAGTCGTTATTAATGTCCTCCACTTTATGAGAGCTCTGGCCTGAACGTTTAAGATACTCGTAAACCATGAAATTCGAATTTCGTCGTTTTAACAATTTTTCGGTTATGCATTCCTGAATGAAACCGCCAAGAGCATCTAAAAGCGGACTGAGAACTACCGGGAAAGTTAATGTGTAACTTTGAGAAGTTTTAGACAAAGTAAATGAATTTAGAAAGCTAAAGTTAAGTCTCTTTTTTGAATATGGAGCGTAAGCGACAAGAGTAGTTGACATAACAGTAAGTAAAGCTTCAAGATGTTCCACTGTTATTAATGTGGTTTTATCTGTATTTCTTAGATTATGGAAATCAATAAACGCTACTCTTGAACGGCTAAGCCAATCTTGTACTTTAATGTCGATAGAAAATTGCGATATATGATTTGAACATTCATTTTGGTTGATAGGGCATGCAGACGAAAGATGGTTATGGATTATCATGCATAGCACAAAAAAAGGAAATCGGCAGGCTGTGGGGCATTGAAAACCGGTTAAAGAAAGCTTAGACGTTTCATATGCGCTTACCGGAAAAGTAACTTTTCTTAACGTTGGCTTTGACGATGTTCTTGCATTTTTACAAATGAAACCGAGACCCAGATCATTGTGCATTTTAAAGTCCATCTCCATCATCACCTTTTAGCCTTAACTGTATGGTATTGGTATACAAAAAATTAAAAATTATAATTAATAAGATTATCATTTTTTTACTATTGAAAAGGTTGTGATAGAGGGGAATTTAAATGTAAAAGATTTATACTCGCAGATCTTTATGAGGGATAAAACCCATTGCGTAAGCAACAATATTACGTGAGTGAGTCCTAACGACAGTTTAAGTCTTGGCTCTATATTTAAGCAGTAAAACATTTAACTGTCTTGGAGTTTACTTAACTTAAAAACTGTTATTGCAGCATAATTTTTCGAATCAAAATCATAGAATTTTCTGACTTTTCCAGTCAAATGATAACGTTCACCCAATAAAATGTGATCCTGTTTATCGGCCGTTAAAGCGATCCCGTCATTTCTAACTTTACCAGTAAATGTAAAAAAATAACTCCCTTTACTTTTTGCGTACGCGGCCCTGACTTCAGTAAATGTTAGTTCAATGCTTATGACCTGGCCGATATTGTAGCTATGTTTTAAAATTTCTTGTTCATTTTCCGGAGTTTCAGACAACATCACATCAAAGGTTGTAAAGAAACAATCCAGCTGGCGTTCTGTCAAAAAACGGTTATTGTCTAGTTGCGCCAATATACTATTAGAAAACTTAGTGTTAGCCTTTTTTGCTTTCTCAATAAGTACGTGGTTTCTGGATTTCCATGCTTCGAGTGTTGGGTTAACACGCAGTTCCGGAATGTTATCGAGAAAGGTAATTGGCTCTAGTACCACTAATTTTTCAATAATGGGTCCAACTGTTTGCACCCCATGACACTTTTCACATACATCAGCCCCTTTGTGGCCTGTGCCCGCACATTCGTTACATTCTCTTTCGATAGGTGCATAATAATTTCCATCTCCGTTAAGGGATACATTCACTGAGGCTGGTACCATATGACCATCAAGAGTAAAGAAAAGAGATTTCATTTTCGAAACACCTCCAAACGTGCCTCTACGATTGCTACAGCTTCTTTCACAGTTTTTTCATAGTGGTCATGCCCTTCAGGAAATTGGTCAAAACGTTTACCGTGTTCTAACTCTTCCATGTTGCGTTTAAGGACTTCATGAGTTAGAAGCAAATCATTATAATTATCGATAAGAGTCAGCTTTATAGGTTTAATCACTCAACTAATCCTCGGTTTTTTATTCCTTAAGGAGATCTCGAATTTCCAGAAGCTCTTCTAATTTTGGTTTAGAAAGAATGATTGCTGTATTTTCGTCGTTAAGTAAAGACAATAAAATATTTAGCTTTTCATCATTCAAGATTATTTGAACACCATCATCAGAAAATATTACATTTTTACTATCAACATTTTTGAACAAGTGTGCACTATCTCTACCAAATTTTAGTTCTGTTTGAGTATTCGTTATAGATTCCGTATGTGTACTTTCCACAAGCTCAAGAAATTCAGATTTTAGCCGTTCTGTTTTCTTATGCGAGAGGCGCTTAATACCCAAAGTCTTACGTGTGACTGCCGAATTTTTCTTTTCTGGTCCGCCTTTATTTAAGGTGTCTGGTCCTGCTCCAGCTGCATTGTGTTCAGGTATGCCTACAATTTTGCTCGTTGTAGTCTCAATATTCTTAACGCCAGGTAAGAAACCTTCTATATGTTTTAAAACCATTTTGTGATCGTTGGAATATTTTAACATTATTTCAATGGCGAGCGTTTTTTTGATTAGATTTAGGCTAATCAAACGTTGAAGCTCTAATGGCATATCAAGGATTTTTAGCATATTACGAATTGCGGTAGTTGATCGTTGATATCGCATTGCTAGTTCTTCAACCGAATACCCGAGACTAACAGCATGAGCTAATGCATGAGCTTGCCCAACCGGATTTAGCCCATTGCTTCTGTTACCATCGAGGTTCTCAAGGTATTCTTCAATTTCGTTTTTATAATCGATTAAGATAACAGATAATCTTGGAATATTAGCACCTTCAGAAATTGCTAATTTTAAGCCATGAAAACGAGTATGACCTTGACGAACTAAATATTTACCTTTTCTTTTTACGACCTTGATCATATCAACCTGCCTTCCTTCCTTAAAGGCTTGTTTGATTGACACAATCATCGATTTGACAGGTTCTTGTTCGTAACACAAATCTCCGATTACCGCCTCTCGGGGATTAAATCCCTTTTCAATTTCAACTAGATTAGTATCCACTTCAATGACTGTATGTTTGCTGTTGTTCATATCTTCCTCCTGTTTACTACATGATACATGAACCTCAAATTTGCCAAATAGGGCTGATACATCTAAAAGGTAAACTCAAAAAATTTGCTTAATAAAATTAAAATAAAAACTGTCTTGAATAAAACAATGATAGTAAACCCACTTTCATTTCCGTTTGCGATCTGTAGATATTGATAAAGGAGCGCTATTCCTTGTTTTATATGGACTTATCATTGTTTTCAACAGGTTAGATCAATTCTTTAGATCACTAAAGATCAATAGAGTTCAAGTAAAGATCACGGCATCTTTAACTCATTGATTATAGTAACTTTATGAAAGGATCCGGCATTCGGATGCATGCGAAAAGCATTTGAATGAATAAGGAAGGCATTTACTGGAATGCTTATGGCATTTAGGTAAATGCGTAAAAAGCATTTGCAAGAATATGTTATAAACAGTTTGCCAAATGAAAATCTTATCACCGACGAGTTAAGTTAATGATTAAAAACAACGAGTTAATCCATCCTTTTGACGTAACCAGTAATGAATCAGGTAAGACTTATCAACTGACGCCTAACTCGTCCAAGTCGGTTCAGCCCGTGGCCCTGCTGAGATTGAGTGTATTTACCCCTGTCGGCACAAAAGAAAACCGCGACCGAAACTTTGAAGTTGATGCCTCTGATGAGCTTTCGTGTATGGAAATTGCAAGATCGGAGGGTTATGACGACATCAAGATAACTGGTGTCAAACTATCTATGTCTACCGACTTTAAGTGCTGGCTCGGGATCATCATGGCTTTCAGTAAATATGGTTTTACTTCCGAGAAGATTAGCCTGACTTTTAACGAGTTTGCGAAGATGTGTGGTATCAGTTCAACAAACATCAACAAACGAACTCGTGCGCGCTTTAAAGAGTCATTAATGAACCTTGCATCGGTAGTGCTTGCCTTCTCAGACTCTCGTAGTGGTCGGTTCACAGTAACGCATCTGGTGCAGAAGGCTATGATTGATCCAAAAAGCGATACTGTTGAGCTGGTTGGGGATCCTTCTATGTGGGAACTGTATCGTTACGACCATAAGACATTGTTAAGCCTTCAGGTTCTATACATTTTGGCTAAAAAAGAAGCTGCGCAATCTCTCTATATTTATTTTGAAGCAATGCCAGCTGGTACGTTGTTCGTTAATATGAAACGGTTGAGGGAAAGGTTGCTTCTTACAACCCCTATTCGTACGCAAAACCAGATAATTCGTAAAGCAATGCGGGAACTTGAATCTATCGGATATCTCGATTATCAAGAAGTTAAGAAAGGTCGCGACATACAATTTCAGATCTTCAAAAGAAGCCCTAAGCTGGCCCTTGCCAAACAAGGTTGAAAGCTATCTGGTATGCACTGGTTATAACCTGCTGAAAAATAAGTTATTTATCAGTGCTATGCTTAGTGCTTCTTTTACTACTGGTCTTACATCTCGGCTTAATGTGCAAAAAAGTAACTTTTCAAACGAACTCCTGACTATTCATCTGTATGCCTTTCTGACTCAAGCGTACATGCTAGCCCATTCATTAAATGCCGTTGAGCAAGATGGTTTCGTGCGCACTCTATTCACGTGAATGCCTTTTGTGGATTACGCCTCTTACATTCATACAAATGCTTTTGATGTCGGTATCCCAAAAATTCATTCATTGAAATGCTTTTGTTTGCCACTGTATCCCGAGCATAGCTATGCAGTGGTATAAAAAGGCATTTTGGTGAATGGCATTAGGTCGAATGACACACAGTTCAGCTTTGTTAAGAGCGAGAATGGTCCAAGACATCTATGACATTGGGCATCAGAAGGACTATGTGCTTGATATGAGATCAAAAAAATATCAGAAGCATCACAACTCCAATGGCATTCAAAGAAATGCCTTTGTTTTGTTAGTACACCAAACAACCCAAAATTCATGCAGTTATATCAAAGACTCATTCGCAAAAGGACTCAGCCAGAAAGCATTTGCTTAAATAGCATTGGCCAAAAGCATTCGAATGAATGATGTTCGTATGGACAAGACAAAGTCCCACTCACGCCCAGAGGTGTAAAAGGCATTTAGATGAATGACGCACCGGCCCGAGGATTGTATGTAGTTTCTCCAACTGATAGTTGCCGAACCAGGGAGCACAGTGATATGCGGCCTTCTCAGAATCAAGAGATAGATAATAAGGGAACAAAAAAGATTAGATATGAAGCTTAGTTACCTGCCCGATATCTAGTTAGAGCTTTTCAAACCATCAAAAGTGACTTTTATGCTTGAGGAGTCTCATCAGCTTCAGGATTGAGCTTAACGTAATCTTACCCCCTCCCCTCTTTCAAACTTTTACTAAGCGTTCACTGGTACCTTTCAAAGATTATGCTTTAGGCCCTTTGCTTAAAAATTCACCAATCGCTAAACGTTAAAAAAAGGGGGTTTATGCGAACGGAAGGATCGGAATAAAAAAGTATTATTCATTCGCGTTTACGTGAACTCAAATCTACACGGAGTAATTATGGAACTTTCTTTAAATATTGGCCTTAGTGAAAAGAAATCTAACACGGCTGCACTTTTTAAAACAAAAAGCGCAAAAGTGATTTTGTTTGTTCTGCTGACCGTGCTTTTTTGCGGTCTGGCATATGCGGGTTCAGATGATGGGGCACTGGGAGATATTTGGTCATACATGAGTGAAAGTATGACTGGAGCTCCGGGCAAAATTCTGGCAGCCGCGATGTTGATCTCAAGCGTATATTTCTCTGTCCTTAAGCCTAACCCGGGCCTGGCACTGGTTTCATTATTCATGATGCTGGTAATGGCCAACGGCGAGAAAATTATCAGCACCTTTATGGATGCTGGCGTACCGCTGTAATTTATTGTTAATCATGCATGAGGGGGTTCATCCCCCTCTCTGGATTTTTAATGAGTAAGCAGAACGACGTTCCTCAGCATACCTATAGATTCCCTTTCAGGATCAACATGCCTCTACTGATTTTGTTTTGGGATGCCAAAAAATTAGGGCTTGCATTCATTCTGGTTGCATTTGGGAATATCTTCGAATGCTTCGGGTTTTCTGTTGTAGCAGCGGTTGTGTATTGGATTGCGTATAACAAAGCAGCTGAGTCAGGAATAAGAGGATTGCTAAAACACAAACTCTGGTGGCTCGGTTTTTTGCCAGGTAAAGCAGTTTTTAGTAGCCGTTATTTCAACGATCCATTTATCAGAGATTTGTATTCTTGATGGAGCTATGAATGAAAATGCTAAGTGGCATTAACATCCCTTTTTTCAAAAAATCTAAAAAGGATGAAAACGGTGATCTTGAACAGTCATACGTAAAGAAAGATGAAAGTGCTAAGGGACGTTTTTTGGACATTAAAAAACGATTTAGCCCACAAGCTGAAGCGTCAGGTGCTGGAATTACATACAGCGCCCTGATTAATCGTGATACAAAACTTATCCGCATTAATACTGTTTCAATAGCCGTCATTGGGTTATTGGTTGCAAAGATTCTTTTTTTCACTGACCCAGTGACGATTGTTACCCCTCCAAACATGAATGAAGAGATCACGGTTGTTGGTAACAAAGCATCGGAATCTTATAAAACACAATGGGCTCTCTTTTTTAGTACCCTTTTAGGGAATATTAATCCAACTAATATTTCCTTTGTGACGGCCTATGTCCTCGATGCCCTTTCACCTGAACTACAGGCTAAAACGAGTGAGTCTTTACAGGAGCAGATAAATATCATGCAGGCTCGTGGTGTTGAGCAGACCTTTAAGCCTAATGATATTTACTTTGATCCAAAAAATGACATGGTCTATGTCTGGGGTACCAAAACGACTCGACTTGTAAATGTTCCGGACAAAACTGAATCATCGAAATGGACTTATGAATGGGTTCTCGGGATGAAAAATGGTCGCCCAAGAATTGCATATGTAAATCAATATTCCGGAACACCGAATATTAAAAAAATTACGATAAACGGCAAAGAGCAACTGGCAACGCTGGATAATCCGCCACCGTCTACAGGTAACAAGTGATGATTAAAAAAAAGGGCTTAGGCTTCAACGCAATTACAGCATTGATCATGCTCACGACTTCGAACTGCGTAATCGCTGAAGAATACCAATTGCCAGCAACAATTAATAACCCGGTTGTAATGCCAGTTGGTGCTGACGGATTTCAGAATGGAGCTGCAAAAGCCATTATTCCGGGTCAAGCTGGTTCTGAACAGTCAGGTGCACAAACAAACCTTAGTGAAGCCGGTAATGCGCAGGGACAAAAACCTACAACTGATCTCCCTACCGTGCAACTTTCCCCAGCCAGCAATGCTTCGCCTGCGGTAAGCGCTATTACTGGAGCATTATCAAATAATCCTAGTCTCCCCGGATTTGACGCACAGACCCGATCTGGTGCAATTGATAGCTATGGGAGACCAACAGGTACCTCTTCCCAGCAGAATGCAACCAATGCGACCGCCACGTCAAAAGCCGATGAACTTTATGTCGAAGCTCGTAACCGATATAAAGAAGTTCAGCGTGTAAATGTGCCGCCTGGTGGGAATGTGGTACTGCCAGTTTCACGAGGACTTCAAAACAGAATATCGACCAGCTTCAAGAATGCTTCTGTCAGTACTTCTACCCCTGCTGAAGAGGCAAGCATATTTGTTAATGGTGGCGATGTCTTTATTTCAACTAATACCGATAAACCAATCGGGATTATGTTGTCTGAAGATCAGGTACCTGAATCGACCTATAACCTGACCCTGGTACCGCTTGATGTTCCCGGTGCGATGATTTCAGTTACTACATCTTTAAGCCCATCTATGCAAGCCAAACGTGAAACCTCATTGGATAAGCAAAACTATGAGGAAATGTTGGCCCGCTCCCAGTCAGAAGAACTGGCTCCAACGGATCCAAAACAAGACGATCATAAACAAAGAATCATTGATTTATTGACTCCTGTGGCTCTTGGTGAGGTCCCTTCAGGATTCAGTTTACAACAGGACCGACTTTCTCGTATTCCTGCGCCAGAGCAGTCACCATGTAACTTTAATATGTATGCAAAGCTCGGTCAGAGACTGGTTGGCTCACGTGAACTTATTGATGTAATTCTTGTGAAAAACGATAAACCATACGGTCAAATCGTTGCTGATCAGCAGTGTATGGCAGAAGGCGTTATTGCAAGTGCTTTATTTGATAAAGCATACCTGCAACCGGGAGAAGAAACAGAGCTTTACATAGTCCGGGATAAATTGTTCAAGGAACGCGAGGCCCGGGTTACAACCAGACCAAGTCTAATCAGAAAATAATATGGGAAAAGTTACTTTGCCTGCTCTGCTTGGGGCCACCGTGATTGGTTTTGTCGTATTTGCTTTAACCAGCTTTTACTACAGGTCAGAATATATACCAAAAAGGAGTGTATTAATCGTTCCGGACGCACCCATTAGTATCGAAGATGGCAGTAACGCTTTTCCCGTTCAGACAGTAATAATGAACGATCCAACTCTTATTGATAAATTTGTAGGAGAGGGCAATATTAATGAGGAGAATGCTTTTGACTATCACAAAAGTAACGTTTTGGAACCTAATTACAAACATGAAATATCTAGAACGAGCCAGATAGATAAAGCTGAAATGAATCATCCATCTGTTCGTGAAAACTGGGCCAGAGCAGGTGAACCCTATATCGTTCCTCAGATGTCTGACAGCGAACGAAATCTAAAAATTAAACGATTCCAGAAACCTACAAGTGGAGCTAATCATGGACATTAAAAAGGCCTGGGAAAATAAGACCGTCAGACTTTCTGTTATTGGCGCTCTGCTGGTAGTGATTGTTTATATTATTAGCCAGTCTATTTTTTCCACACCAGTTAAGAAAGAAAAGAAAACACAGAAAAAAGACATGCAGACCAATTTGTTGTTAGATGATTCGCAAATGAACAAATTGAGTAATGAAGAAAGCCAGAAAGTATATAAAGAAATGGTTAAGCAAAACCGACTTGACCAAAATGCGGCGAAAGAGGACCGCGAAAAAGCAGAAAAAGCCCAACAGGAAACTAAAGCCCAAGTTGCAAGTTTAACTTCTCAACTTCAGCAGCTGTCTCAGCAAATTAATGATATGCAGACAAATCGAAACGGCAATCGTAACTTGGATGCTGGTAGTTCGCGTAAAACGATTAATGAGCAGGCACCGGCAGCTCCTTATCAGCTTAATGCTAATGCGCCGATTAATGGCGTAAACCCTAATTACGCTTCTATCACACCTACGCGTAATAGCCCAATGAGAACAATCACACAAAGTTCCATTAAGACTAATGGTACCGATGGTGTCATTCAGGTTATGCCCGTGTCTGAAAACAGAATCAAGGAAGGCAGAGAGGTCATTGCAGGAGATAAAGCGCCAACTCGGACTGTACGAGGTGATGGTACTGCGCCAGTTGATAGCAAAGCGCGGCATGCTGCCCGAAAAGATGAAATGTTTCTTCCGGCAACATCTATTATCACTGGTGTTCTGATTACCGGGCTTGAAGCGCCTACAAGCCTTTCTTCCAAATCAGAACCAATGCCAGTAACGATGCGTATTAAAAAAGATGTCATCATGCCCAATAATTTCACCATGGATTTGCGTGACTGTAACCTTCTGGGTTCAGCTGTTGGTGATCTGGCGTCACAGCGTGCTTACATACGTGCCACTTCTATCTCTTGTGTTAATTCAAAAGGGAAAGCTTTTGACGTAAAACTGGAAGCATATGCTGTAAGTGAAAATGACGGAAAAAATGGGATCCGAGGCACGCTTATCAGCCGAAATGGTAACGCAATTGCAGGAGCTGCATTTGCCGGTGGACTTTCTTCACTTGCCGGTAGCTTAAGTCCCAGTAAGGTATCTTCACTTAACATCGACCCTAATTCACAGGCTCAGTATCAGTCCCCTAATTTTGGTGCACTTGGGGCATTAGCCGGGGCTGGTGCAGCTCAAGGTGGTCTTAATCGACTCGTCGATTACTACACCGCAATTGCAGAACAACAGTGGCCAATCGTAGAAATTAGCCCTGGCCGAGCTATTACATTTGTCGTTCAGACCGGAACTACAATTCCAACGAATCTGACCAGTCGCTGAGGTTTAAATGGATAGTTTAGAAAAAAAAGAATCGCCTGAATCAGCTGGACCTGAAATCACTAAAAAAATGGTGCGAGAAAGGACAACAAAAAAAATTACCTTCGAAATTGATATTGAAAAAATATTGAAGTATTTATTTTTCTTCGCCTTTGCCGTATTGGTCATTATTTATGGTTATAAAGGCTTTATGAATGTTTACGATTACTTCAATAAACAATCCCAGCCTTCGTACAAGATTGCAGTGCTTGACATGCCTGAATTACGTAAGGAATTTTTCAAGCATCACGGAGGCCGTACTGCTGACAATGATAGATCTCAATTCGAAGAATATTTCAGAACATTAATGAAGATCTACCGTGACCGTGGCTATTTAATTATTGATGCAACGCTTGCCGTTACTGTACCGGATAGTGTTGAAATCGTCACTTATATGGAACTTGAAGATAGCTCTGAAGCGGTACAATCAAGTTCTTATAATGCAAAGAAGTAGAGGGCACCCAATAGTGAAAAAGTTACTTTTCCCTTTAATGGCGGCTTTCGCCATTATGGCGAATACGGTCACTTATGCTTCAGAGCAGGTCCTAACTAATAGTGATGCTGCTGCGTTAATGGCAAAGGCAAAGGAAGGTGGCGTTTCACCCAGTCAGATCTCGGGTGTGTTATCAAAAATGAAAGGATATAAACCTAAGGATGCCATATACATTCCTTCTGGTGGGCTATACCTCTTTCAGGACGAACGTTCGCAGCTAATGGCAGTAACGACCGATGGCCGATACTCCCTTACTGGGGGAAGCCTTGTTGATGTAATTAAACGTAAACCTGTTCTGACTGTAGAAGAAATCAGGAATTCCTATTTTATTAGTCTTGATGAGGCCCCCTTCCCTCTGGAAACTGTAGCGTCCATTCCTCTGGGAAATTCAAAGCTTAAAAGACAAGCAGCCATTTTCATAACACTTGATTGTGACGGTTGCATGGAACTTGTTAAGAAATTCTATGCAGATCGGGACAAGTATCGGATAGATATTGTTTTAGTTCCCTCACCCGGTGAGCCAAAAGAAGAGCTTAGAAGGCTCTGGTGTAGTAAAGAAAAAGGAAAAATAAACAACCTCGATATTCTTCGTTGGCTAATGGGAAGCAAATCCGACATTGAAAAAAGATTGCTCTCTCAAAAAGAAGCAGAAGAATGTCCGGCGGAACCTTTGGTAGCGTCATTGATGCTCGCAGGAATTTATAAATTGCAGGGTGTACCTTCAGTTGTCAGACAGGATGGTTTGGCTGGTAATGGCATTCCAAAAGATTTCGACTACTGGTTGAACCAAAGCGTTGAACCTCTCTTAAAAAATCCATTTGAGACAAATTAAGGCTAGTTTATGAACATCAAAAGATTGGTACTCAGTGCTCTGGTTGTAGGTACATCCTCATATCTTACGGGGTGCTCCATCGGTAGTTCCGAATCCGAATGTCCAGGCATTGAAAAGGGCGTTATCTGTAAAGGTCCTCGCGAAGTTATGGAGTTAACTAATAATCGAGATGATCTGTCTGCACTGGCGGGGGAAGAGTCGGAATCGGGAAAGGAGAAATCGGCTGTCAATGACAGCCGTTATCCAACTGAAATTAGCCCTCCAGGGGAAGTCAAATATCCACAGTCTACTACCCTTAAAAATCAGCCTGTGGCTTATTCAAAAACCGAAATTAAGCCAGTTGGTCAGTTACCTGTCATGTACGATAAAACTTTAAAAATGGGTGCCCCTACTTCATCCATTGGACCACGGCCTATTTCTGGTGTACCGGTTAATTCAAACGTAAGGATGACTAGCAGTTATAGCACTGCCTCTTCAACTGGTAACCCTTTCGTTCATCCGGCTGCGGAAGTCGTTAAACAAACAAGCTATCCGGTTTCTGCTGGAAATGCCCCACGCTACGTTGCACCTAATTCTGATATCAGCCCTGGTAAGGATATGTACTCTCTTTACAATGGCCAGCCCGTTAACCCGACTCTCAACCCTGGGCAGATCCAGCAATACCGTTCGCAAGGTTATAAACAAGCTGTAGTGGCTCCTGAACCACTTGCTGTTCTGCAACAGGGGAAAGTAATGAGAATTACTTTTGCACCTTATACCGATGATAACGATGCGCTTAATCTTCCCGGCTACGTTTATGTCAACGTAAAACCGCAAACATGGATTGCTGGCAAGAATTCGACCTCAAACCCAGCTCGCATAGTTCCTTTAGAAGTACAGGATGCGGCCCGGGAAAATATGCAGCAGCAACAAAAAGCAACTAAAGCTGTCTCTTCGAACGGCATTGTTAGACAACTGTAAGGTCAAATATGGAAGCTATCAATAATTACAATAGCGGTTTAAATCGCCATCAATTAGGTGGGTTTATCCCTGTTTACGATCAATTAGCAGGGACTCACTATTTTTTGATTGATGGCAACAGATTAGGGTTTATGTTTATCTGTAATCCATCCCCTGGAGTTTTTGATAATCAGCAAGATGTTCTTGCTGAAATGTTCAAAATGGATTTCCCTACAGATACTGTCTGTCAAATATCTCTGACTGCATTGCCAGACCTGACTTTACAGCTTAGTGCTTGGTCAGCTGTGCGAGGTGGGCGTATGACTGGGAACGATAAGCTTAAAGCAGATCTGCTTAATGGTTATCAGTTGGACTACTACGACAGAAGTATGCATAAGCCTTTAAAACCTGATCATGATAACCTTATGTTGAGGGATTTTCAGGTATGGATCTCGCTATCGATTCCTTTACAGTCTGCCCTTCCTACCGAGCTGGAACATTCGCGTATCGATTCACTTTACTCTGAACTTGTAAGTAAGTTAATTACGATTGGATTGCATCCGTTTAAGGTCGATGCAGAAAACTGGCTCTATTGTATAGATAAGGTCGTAAACCCCGGAAAGAACTCCCGGTGGGCTGAAGGTTTCATAGACGTTAACACTATGAAAAGGCTTAATGAACAAGTTAACGTTCCCGGCCGTAAGTATACAGTCACAGAAAATCATTTCTCATCAGTCACACAAAGTGACGACGAATCTGAGCATCGTTACTTCAAACAACTTTCCGTTGTAAAGTTTCCTGAATACGTCAATTTCGGTTGTATGTATGAGTTAGTAGTTAACTGGATGCATGGACGTAAGACAATTTTCAGCCCATTTATGATCACTCAGACTGTTCAGTTTGCCGATCCGCTCAAGTTGTCAAAAGAAAACGTCCGCTACAAAGCAATCACTAATAAACAGGCAAGTATACCTTCAGTTGTCACATTCTGCCCTCGCCTGCGGGATATGGATAATGACTACATGGCCGTAACTCGCGAGCTTGAGGATGGCGCAAAGCTTTTAAGAGGGTATCTTACTTTCACTGTTATGGGTAGTAATGCCAATTCTGTGCAGACAGCAGCTAACGATCTCAAATCCTTTTACCTCGAAAGCCGGGTCAAAGTAGCAGATGATTCCTTTATCGTTTTCCCGTCATTTATGTCATGTCTGCCAATGTGCAATGACCCAAAGACAATTTTCGACCTTGACCGTTCCGAAGTAGTGAGCAACACCGGAGCGGCTCATATGACACCGATCTTTGGGCCCTGGAAAGGTAATACAGATAGACCAGTACTGAGTTTAGTTTCTCGTGAAGGTCAACTCATGGGACTTGATATTTTCAAGACTTCTGCAAGCTATAACATGGTTATTGGTGCAACGTCAGGTGCAGGGAAGTCATTCTGGACAGCATATCTAATCAATAACTATCTTGGAGCTGGACCGCGATCTAATAACCTCGTTCATTATCGCTCAACATTTAAGCATTTTTTAGAAAACGAATACCCAGATGATGATCCTGACGGTGCTCAAGTATTTGTTGTGGACGTGGGCCGTTCTTACCAGGGGATTGCGGAACAATATACAAACAGTCAATTTATTGATTTCGGTAAAACCCCTGACTTCACCCTAAATCCCTTTGCCTTCCTAACTGACATCACTGTTAACGACGATGTATTTAACGAAGCACCTGAATTTACCGGTGAATCAACTTCAAACGATGCAGAAAAAGACAAAGTTGCTCAGACCATAATGGTTTTGAATCAGCTAAAAATTATGGCTTCAGAGAAAGGCCTTATCGATGATTATCAACAATCAGTGATGCTTCAGCTTATTGCAGAAGAGTACCAAGAATCCAGAAAATCAGGTCGGACCGGTTCAATAACCGGCTTTGCTCTGCGTTGCAAGAAGCATGAAGACAAACGTATAAAGGATATTGGGGAGCAACTCGGAGCATGGTGCGAAGGTGGAATTTATGGGCACCGGTTTACCGATACGTTGCCTCCAATCAACTTCGACAGCAGATTTATTGTTTTGGAACTGGAGGAGCTAAAAGGCACCCCCCACCTTCAGACAGTTGTATTAATGTCTATCATTCAGGCTGCTCAGCATGCAATGTTCATCAAAAAAGATGGGCGTCGTCGCTTGTTCATCCTTGATGAAGCATGGGAGTACATTCGTCCTGATAATTCATCAGGTGCCGGAAATCAATCAAACCAATTCTTCTCTTCCTTCCTCGAAGCGGCATGGCGTAGGTTCAGGAAAACAAACTGCGCTGGCATCTGTATCACACAGTCGTTTGAAGATTATTTTACTTCTTCTGTTGGCCGGGCCCTGACTGCTAACTCGCCTTGGAAGATAATCATGAAACAAGAAAAAGAAAGCATTGAAGCAATGAAGGCTAATAAATATTTTTCTACTTCAGATGCAGAATATGAACGTATGAAAAATATTCGTACAGTCAAAAAGGTGTTTTCAGAGATGTTAGTCAGGTTCGAAAACTTCCAAGAGATCTGTCGGTTATACGTAGACCGGAAAATGGAGCTTTGTTTTACTACGGATAGTGCTGACAGGAGTAAATTATGGGAAATTCAAAGCCGCGAGAATTGTAGCTATGGCGAGGCAATAGAAATTCTCTATGCTCAAGAAGTAGCAGCGGGTTTGGCCGCGTAGAGTAAATATCTTCAAGCAAAAATAATTAAACCAGATGTCTCATAAGAATCTGGTTTTTTATTGTATGCCTTAAGTAAACAAATGAGGTTGTGACTTAATGAGTTCATCACTGTGCTGCAAATTTTGGTTTTATAATTAATGTGGTGTAAAAACAGTGACATAAATACAAATCGCAGTTAGGTTGTGTACGCATTAAGTAAACAAAATTTATAACTTCAATACTGACATTATAAGATGAAAATCACGTAAATTACATTTTTGTTTACCAAAGGTAATCAAAGTAGCGCGGCATTATTAGTGAAAACAGATCACTGGTGTCATTTTGCATACAAAACTTAATATCCTTTAATCATTCTTCTAAAAGTTTATTATTAACGGTTTGGTTTCTGAAAATTTATCCAATTTGCTCACCGAAGACTTTTAACTTATTTAACCCCCTTTATCGCCAAACTGTGATTTTCTAATGTTAGTCTACAGTTCTAGGGCCCTTGCTCCCATGATGCGAATCCTGCCACCTAATAAAGATTAACGCCTCATTCCTGTATGCCGGTCTTACGACGCCAGTGCACGGACTATTTTTGGTCATCACAAGGACAGGCGGGAGATTTAATCAGGGCGTGGTGTTGCTGAGCAGCAGCTGCGGCACTGTAAGCCGAAGGCGGAATTAACTCCTTTATCACCATCTGGGGACGTCATTATGGGTAGCCCTTTTAACTTACTCAGGACCATTAAGCTAAAATTCCGGATAGCGATTGACGTAAGATTTAGGCTAAGCAGGTAAAGTGATCCCCGCTCCCGGGGTGACAACTTTATACAAAAGGCCGAGCGGAAGATTGTCCTTAGGGAATATTTCTTTAACACAGCACGGGCACTTACTCACGCTGCCGGATTTAACCCCCTTAATCGCCAAACTGGGGTTCTGTCCTCATGCTGGCCTTCAGTTCTGGGCGGGGTTGCTATCACTTGCTCCCTAATGCGAGATGTACCTGCTGATACAGATTAACGTCATATTCCTGCGTGCCGGTCTGCCGACACCAGTGCACGGGCTTTTTTCGGTCATCACATTACCGGGCAGGAGATTTTATCAGGACGTGGTGTGACTGAGCAGCAGCTGGGGCACTGTCATCCGCTTGCAGATTTAACCCCCTTAATCGCCAAACTGGCGTTCAGTCCTGATAGTGTCCTTCCGTCCTGGGCAGGGTTGCTAACACTGGCTCCCTTAATACGAAATGCGCCTGCTGATAAAGATTAAAGTCACATCACTGCATACCGGTTTGCCGACTCCGGTGCATGGCCTTTTCCGATAATCACAAGGACGGACGGGTGATTATATCTGTGCATAGTATGTCTGAGCAGCATCAGAAGGCACTGTCAGCCACTGGCAGATTTAACCCCCTTAATCGCCAAACTGGCGTTCAGTCCTGATAGTGTCCTTCCGTCCTGGGCAGGGTTGCTAACACTTGCTCCCTTAATACGAAATGCGCCTGCTGATAAAGATTAAAGTCACATCACTGCATACCGGTCTGCCGACTCCGGTGCATGGCCTTTTCCGATAATCACAAGGACGGACGGGTGATTATATCTGTGCATAGTATGTCTGAGCAGCATCAGAAGGCACTGTCAGCCGCTGGCAGATTTAACCCCCTTAATCGCCAAACTGGGATCAGTCCTGATAGTGTCCTTCCGTCCTGGAGAGGGTTGCTAACACTTGTTCCCATGATACGAAATGCGCCAGCTGATACAGATTAACGTCTCATTGCCCATGCCGGTCTGCCGACACCGGTGCATGGCCTTTTCCGATATTCGCAAGCACAGATGCTTGATTTTTTCAGGGTGTAATATACCTGAGCAGCATCTGAAGGCACTTTCAGTCGCTGTCAGATTTAACACCCTTAATCGCCAATCTGGGATTTTATGATGTTAACCTCCAGTTCAAGACCCTTGCTCCCATGATGCGAACCTTGCCACCTGATAAAGATTTACGCCTCATTCCTGTATGCAGGTCTTACGACTCTAGTGCACGGACAATTTTCGGTCATAACAAGACCTGGCGGAAGATTTAATCAGGCGTGGTGTGACTGAGCAGAAGCTGGGGCAATGTCAGCCGCTGGCAGAAAAAACCCTTATTCGCCATCTCAAACCGTCATTATGGGTAGTCCTTTTAACTTTCTCAGGACCATTAAGCTTAAACTCCGTTTAGAGAATGACGTAAGATTTAGGCTAAGCAGGTTAAGTGATCCCTCTCCCGGGTTGAACACTATATTCATCGTACGAGCGGAAGATTGTCCTTCGGGAAATATTTCTTAAACACCGCTCGGGATCTTATTGCCACTGGCGGATTTAACCCCCTTAATCGCCATACTGGGGTTCTGTCCTGATGCTGGCCTTCAGTTCTGGGCTTGGGTTGCTATCGCTTGCTCCCATAATGCGAAATGTGCCTCCTGATACAGATTAACGTCATATTCCTGCGTGCCGGTCTGCCGACACCAGTGCACGGGCTTTTTTCGGTCATCACATTTCCGGGCAGGAGATTCTATCAGGGCGTGGTGTGACTGAGCAGCAACTGGGGCACTGTCAGCAGCTTGCAGATTTAACACCCTTAATCGCCAAACTGGGATTCTGTTCTGATGTTGACCTTCCGTTCTGGGCGGGCTTTGGTTTACTAACACTTACTTCCATAATACGAAATGTGCTTGATGATGCAGATTAAATTCACATTACTGCATACCGGTCTGCCGACACCGGTGCATGGGCGATTTCCGACGATCTCAAGAACATATGGGAGATTATATCAGGGAGAGTAGTATGCCTGAGCAGCATCTGAAGGCACTGTCAGCCGCTGTGAGATTTAACCCCCTTAATCGCCAAACTGGGGTTCTGTCCTCATGCTGGCCTTCAGTTCCGGGCTGGGTTGCTATCACTTGCTCACATAATGCGAAATGTACCTGCTGATACAGATTAACGTCATATTCCTATATGCCAGTCTGCCGACATCAGTGCTTGGGCTATTTTCGGTCAAAACAAGACCTGGCGAGAGATTTAATCAAGCGTGGTGTGACTGAGCAGCAGCTGGGGGCACTGTCATCCGCTTGCAAATTTAACCCCCTTAATCGCCAAACTTGGGTTCAGTCCTGATGTTGGCATTCCGTTCTGGGCGGCGTTGCTATCACTTGCTCCCATTATGCGAAAAGTGCCTGCTGATACAGATTAACGTCATATTCATGCATGCCGGTCTGCCGACACCAGTGCACGGGTTTTTTTCGGTCATTACAATACCGGGCAGGGGATTAAATCAGGGCGTGGTGTGACTGAGCAGCAGCTGGGACACTGTCAGCCGCTGGCAGATTTAACCCCCTTAATCTCCACACTGGGGTTGCCTCCTTAAGTTGGGTTTCATTTCGGGGTGAGGTTGCTAACTCTGCTCCCATAATTCGTAGTGTGCCTCCTCAAGAGATTAACACCTCATATCTTTAGACTGGACTGACGACAACGGTTCACAGTTAGGAAACGTATATCAGCACACCGGTGAGATAGATTTTAGGGTCTAAGCAAGAAATAGGGTAGGCGTGAAGATTCATTAATGGAGCTCTTAACTTCAAAGCGTAGAGAAGGAGACAAGAATCGTGGTTTAAACAGGTTGTGCATTAGGTATGGACTAGAGAGTCTGAGCTCACATCTGCAAGTTAAGCTCACAAAAAATCATAAAAAAGTAAACAAACATTAGCTTAAGATTGAAACTAAGGATAGAATTGTACGCATAACAAGGAAATGGACGCATTATACGTAAAGTTTACATATATGCGTAAAAGTCGGTTTTCAGTGCAAAAAGGTCATAACCATGAATTTACTTGAAAAGATCGCCCTCGTTGGTCAGCGCATGAAAAGCGAGCAGATTTCTCTAAAGGAATCTCTGATGGCTTCATCAAGAGTATCTGTTTCTGATGATAGTGTTGATGGTGTTGATAGACTGATCTATAACCACTGTTTGAATAAAAAAAATCTCTCTGATTTTTTTGGGAAGTCACGAGTAACGTTCAATAAAATACTTTCGGACTTAGAAGAAAAAGAACTTGTTGGTGCACCTATTTATCAAAACAAAAATCATCTTTACACCCGCTGGGATGTTCAAAAAATAATGGATGCCCTGGGTTATCCCAAGTACCGCGATCATTACTTTAGCAGAGCTATTGTTACTCAGAATCATAAAGGCGGTACAGGGAAAAGCACTACATCTGTAGCTTTAGCAGTAGCAGCTGCTTTAGATCTACAACTCAATGCACGTGTATTAATGATCGAATGGGACCCACAAGGTTCGATTGGAAGCAGCATGATTCAAAGTGTCTCAGAAGATGATGTCTTCCTTACAGCAATTGATGCAATCCTTGGAATTTATGAAGAAAATTCTGAGTATAAAAAATATTTAGATTCAGGATTCTCTGAAGAAGAAATCATCACTAATATGCCTTTTTCAACGCATCTGCCAAACTTGGACGTAATAACGGCTTTTCCGACAGATGCTCGTTTTAAAGATAAATACTGGCAATGTTCTAGAGAAGAACGTACGTCTTTGTTACTACGTTTCAAGGAAGTTATCTTACCGGTACTGAAGCAGAACTATGATTTGATTATTATAGACACTCCACCTGAAGATTCACCTTTGATCTGGGCTGCTGACGAAGCGGCCGATGGGATTCTTGTCGCAGTGTCACCACGTGAATATGATTACGCCTCTACTACAGACTTCATGCTTACAATAAGTGAAAGGTTTAAACAATCACCAAGTAAGGGCGACAATTTAAAATGGTTCAAAGTTCTTGCTGTCAATGTAGATGACAAAAGTCCATATGAAAGAATAGTTTTGGATAAATTAATCAGAACTGTTCAGGACCTTTTGATGTCCGCTAACATAAAAAATTCTGAAGCATTTAAGGCAGCTGCTTCCAAAGGGCGTACAGTGCTTGATATCAAAAAATCAGAGGAACTTTGTTCCGCAAAGCAGCTTGATGTCGCAGAAGAATCTGTATTACAGGTATATCAGCAATTTATAAATGAAATAAAAAGTTTTTCAGCTAAGCAAGGAGTTAACGCATGAGCGATGAGCAACATATCGGGAATGATAAATCTCGATATTTAAACGCACCAAAGCGGACAGAAGTCGGTCACCGTTCAGGTCTTGCGGGTTTGAAAACAGCACCTCGCATAAAAAAGTTATTCACTCTTCATAAGGGCCGGAGACTTGAAGCGGAACATGTGATTGTTCCAGCCCAGAGAGTGGAGAAGGAGACCTTAGTCCATCCAGCGAACCCACGAAATCAAGAAGCCCTTACAGATTATTCTGTTAGAGATATTCTTAAGCAGATTGAAGAAAGAGGGGTCGATACCGAAGGGATCGCTGTAAAAAGAGATGGGGTTTATTTATTAATAGAAGGAAGTCGCAGACGTTTCTGCTGTATAAAGGCAGAAAAGGATCTCCCCCTGTGGGTTCTTCCGGATGAACTAACCGAAGATGATATAAATTCAATTATATCCGCAGCACAAACATCTCGAAAATTTTCATATAGAGAAGTTGGGTTTCAATTTATCAAAAAAATGGAAGAAAAAGGATTTTCTACTAATGAAGAACTCGCAGCATATCTTGGGATTAGTCATGTATCGGTAGCCAAAAGAATCCAGGCGGCCCGTATTGACGAAACATTGATCTCTTTATTCCCGGATTATGAAGGAATCCCGAACTCCTATTATAGTCGCTTGTCTCGTTTACAGAAATATGTGCAAAAAAATCTATTTCCTTTAGATGAAGTAATAGATAATGTTAAAGAGGAAACAAAAGATTTAGACATTGGAGATCTCCAGGTTGCTCAAAAAGTTGTAATGGAAAAAATCACACAATCTGTGGAAAGTGTTTGTGAAAAAACTTATTCCACAAAATGGGAAACAAGTGATCTTATTACTTTTGATAACAAAGATAAGTATGCAAGAATCAGTAAAAACAATACTGGTAGAAAAATTCGCTTTGAATTCAATAGGATAAATGCGGGTTTTATTAAGGAACTAGAGGAGTTCATAAAAGAAAAATTAAAAGTATCAGAATAAATATTGAACTGCATCTTTATGATGCAGTTCATATGATTTATATTTTTAATTTCTTGTTATATTAATATGGGGTGTGCGCAGGTTCAGACATATAAGGTCTTAGTTCTATATGAACAGAAGCGCCATTCCCATCATTTACTACGTTTAAAGGTGCTTTTCCCGGCAATGACATAGTTGCAACGTCAGGTCCAGAAACAGCAAAATTATTTTCTGCTGAAGGCATTACTGTAAAAATCTTTATAGCAACATTTTCATGTCTAAATAATGAAATCCCAAAAGTAGAACCAGCTTCGGTATTGCTCACGTCCACAACCACAGGGGTTTTTCCTAGATATTCATTAGTTAGTATGTTTTTTACTAATGCCCCTTCCGGGACAGTATAGATACGGTATGGATATGCTAAAGCCGTGTGACAAAAACATATTAAAATAACAATTAATGTTTGTTTCATAGATTATCCTCATTCAAAAATAAAAGATATAACTCTTGAAAATCGTGGTTAGTAATTAGGTCCGCTTTTCCGGGAAAATCGTAACTAACAGAAAATAAAAGCGAAAGCGAATCTTTTCCTTTTGCTTTGGGAGAGATTCTGCTAAAAGCACGGTTAATAAACATAAGTTGATCTTCATTGTTGAAGCAAAGTCCAAGCATTCCAACCGTAGGAACTACGAATGTGCTTACGCTGCCTGGGGGCAAAAGTTGCTTACTACGGGCATTGTAAGCACAACGACTACCACCTAGCGTTAGGCCTGAAAGCTCAATAAAACTTCTGGTTCCATTCTTGGCGACAAGCCAAACATCAGTTCCTGAACTTTCGACACGTAAAGTAACTTTTCCGTCAGTAAAGGCCTCACTTTTATTGTATAGAATAGGGTCAAAACCAACTGTCGGGAGTTCTTCGATTTTACTTTCTACTGACTGACAACCAGTCAGTAATGCAAACAATAAAAGTGTGATAACTTTAATCATCCCGCTTCCTTAGATTGTTTTTGGCGCTCGTTATAAAAGATAATGATTCACCGGGGTAGAGAATTGTTTCTTTCGTCCAATAACCATAACCACCGAGGATATTTTTTCTTTTCTCAATATAAACGGGTTCAGAAAATACTAAATGTTGATATTTAGGAAGAGATAAGATTTCATATTTTCCTTGTCCAACTAAGAGGTAATTCTTCTCTTTAGGATTGATGGTTACTGGATTACCAACACTTTGAGGTATGTTAAGTTTTTTTATATTTAGGTCAGAATAGTCAGGAACGGACACTTGATCATTAGACGTATTTCCGGGAAGAGTAAACCCTTTACCCTGATCCGGTCCAAAGATGGCAATTATATCTTTGTTGTTTCTTGTGATCGAAACGATAGCCTGAAGGGGCGTATTAGCAAGGTCATTTATAAACGATATAGTTAGACTTGATTTTGGCTCGACCCAAACAATGCTTTTTCCGGATGTGCCTTCGCTTAATGCAATTTTTTCATTTAGTAAGATTTTATTTTTGGCAATGATATTATACTCAAGTTTTGGTATCACAATAAAAAGTGATTCTTTATTTGAAACATTCATGATTTCTAAGAAATTGGTTTTGGTCATGCTGGTCTTTAGAACAGGCCTATATTTACCATTTATAAACCACCTTCCGTTTATAAGCTCCGCTTTAGCAGATATAAGTGAATCACTTTTCTGTGCGGCAGAAGAAAAAGCATCTTTTCTATGCTCTTTCTCTTGATGTGGTGCAGCTGCTGCGTGAAGATGCAAAAGTAATGTTGAAATTGAGATAATCTTCCAATTTATCTTCATCTTGTTACCTCAATGTTGTTTTCAATCGAATCGAGTTCTAAAGGATAGGTTTTAAGTGAATAAAACTTGTTTGTTGTTTGTATTAGCTGATGACACAATAAAACTGGATTGTTCTTCATGATTATTTCTACTAATGTAAGTGCTGGTGAGTCAGTTTGCGGTATACCCGGAGCAACTATTACCTGGTCTTCTAATTTTGACATATAGAGTGATCCAGTATTTATATGCAAACAATTACCGATCAGTACTGGAAGATTGTTTTGAGTACGACCATGGGCTTTTCGAATGCTGTTTACAGGATTCCTACCTAGGACCATAAGGTTGACGTCATTTATCATCATTGGTATTACGGCATGGTCCATACCGAATAGAAACTGGCTCTGAAAAATATTCACATTGGCATAGTTGAATGCTTGAAGCGCATTATAAGTATCAGTGAATGATGTGCGGATAGGGGCGTAATCAGAAGGGCAAACCCCAATTTTTATATCGCCTTTTAGTAAAATCTGCATCATCGTACCAAGCTGGGTATTAAGAAGTTTTTTTACCTCTTCCTCTAAATAGTAACGATTCACAGCTTTATGCCACTTTCCGCCCATTACACACCATCTCTCATTGAGGTATGTGCTGGGGTAAAATGTTCTCCGGTCTTTGTTTAATGGTAACAATTTTTTTAACATTTCTTCTCCGGCTCCGGCAGCTGAGAAATGCCTCACAAAACGTCCATCGAAAAAGCCACTGTTTATCGCCTTCATCAATTCTATGGGTTCCGGCCCATAGTCAAACAAATTTCCAGTAGAGAAAATTACTATCTCTTCTTCTGGCTTTGTAACTGATTGGATCAAGTTGCACAGCGCAGAGTAATGTCCATGAGGATCTGCCAGAAAGAAAATCCTTCCGGAGAAGTTTGTAAGGTCTATAGTTTGGACGTGCTCAGCTGCCATAAATTCCTCTACGTATGTTTACATCGATGATACGGTATTTCGAACTATGATTTTTTTACAAAAAGGCGTCATTTTGGATTCTAAGCCTAAGGACCTTTGTTACTTACAGGTAAAGGCCCCAGTCCTGGCTCTCAAACAGTTCATACTTAGGATGCAAAGTAACTTTCTGATTATAATTGGCTCCTTTATAAACATGGTTAATACATGAATACAGGAAATTTAACGGTAAGGTATTTAAAATGGAAGGATGCTGAAATAACATAGACTTACGTATTTTTTTAATAGTGTTAATGTTGATAATAGGTCACCATTAATGTATAAAGTTAATATCTAATATGGTCCTATTAATAAAAGAGAGTTTTTATGGCTGAACTATTAAAATCTGAAAGTCCTGTTTCACCATCAGTGCAGGATATCACTGAAGCTTTAAAAATCGTTGTCGATGATGGAAGTAAAGCTGCAAAACTGGTTTGTCTTAATGAAAGAAACGAATTAGTTCCCTTGCTTACACAAAATAGTTTTGTTCCAGATTTCCGTGTTCGCCATGAGGGTCTCAATCCTTTTAACTATCTTATTGATGGGCTGGAAAGGTTTTCGCATCACAGCGAATCTAGTAACTCACTGGAATCGACTGATGTATCTCACCAATACGATGAAATTAGCCGGTTAAATGTTCACCATGCACTTCATGCTTCTGGTTTAGTTCCTCAGGATGTTCACCTCTTTGTTACTTTACCACTTAGCCAGTTCTATACTGCTTTAGGGGAAACGAATATTGAAAATATTCAGAGAAAAAAAGATAATCTGATGAAACCAGTAGAGCGTTATCTTGACGGTAAACGCTATTCTTTTAACGTTTTGTCTGTGACTGTTTTCCCTGAATCTTTACCAGCTGTGACCCGGGCAGATGAAATTGAGGATATTGCTTCATTTGAATCAAGTTTGGTAATTGATCTTGGTGGTACTACTCTTGATGTTGCAAGTATTACTGGGCAATTAGAACAGATTTCGAAAGTAAAAGGTTTTGACCGTATTGGTTGTTCTATTGTTTACGATGAGATCAGCAGGTATCTTGAATCTGAGAAACTGAATACGAGTAATGCTTACATTCATCATCTTGTTGATAATCGTCATGATAAATCAGCTTTGAAGGTTGCAGAGGACAAGCGTGACGGTGTTTTTGATGCGGTAAACTCTGCGGTACAGAAGTTGCAAAGTAAAGTAATCAGAGCGGTTACACAAGTCGAAGAGAGGCCTCATAATGTTTTCCTTGTTGGGGGAGGTTCATATCTCATCGAAACAGCTATTCGTAAACATTTTGAAACGGCTAAAGTTATCATGGTAGACAATCCGCAGTTCGCATTATCTTTGGCAATTGCTGATACTATTTATTCAGAATAATGAGCTAGAACATGGCTAAATACCCTATCTCAAATAAGGCAGATAACGACCGGATTCAGATCCGGTCTTTCTGGATATCCGAAAGAAAAGCACCCTATGTTTATAGTTTCTTGAAAAAAACAGAACTTTGTCATAGGGGTGACCAACTGGATTTAATTAGGTCGGCTATTAGTACCGGGTTGGTATTAAATAATTTATTTCCTGACTTGGCAAATTTTATAAATGGTTTAAACGAAAGATTAACACTTGCAGATCTTAATAGGTTTCTGAATGATGGAAATACTATAGATACTGAACCTAAGCCTCCTATTAATGTATTGCTAGAGAATGTCTTAGATCAAAAGTTTAAGGAGTATTTAACACCTCTACAATTAGATAATTCAAAGCAGGATTCTGTTTCTGTAAAAGAAACCTTCCTTGTACAAAAGGAACATGCCTGCTTTGGTGTGAAGATTGAAAATGAGGGAAGCGATACCTCTATACCATCTGAAAGCCCACTTTCTTCAGGTGCATCCAAAATTTCAAAAGAAAAGTCCATTTCCTCTGTGGTGCCAGTGCTAGAAAAAGTATCGGATGAAAATCAAACCGCCTCCATAAGCATAAAATCTAAAGCTAAGGCAAACAAGCGACTAGCGACTTTGGCAAGATAGGGCTTTGTTGAATAAATCAGATTTCGGGTAAGTCTCCCCCGTAGCGGGTTGTGTTTTCAGGCAATACGCACGCTTTCAGGCATACCTGCTTTCGTCATTTTGTTCAGCGCTCGTACCAGGGCCATAGCCTCCGCAACCTGACCATCGTAGTCACGCAGCGTCAGTGAACCCCCGAACAGCTGTTTTACCCGGTACATCGCCGTTTCCGCTATCGAGCGACGATTGTAATCTGTTGTCCATTTCCACCGCGCATTACTCCCGGTCATTCGCTGATTAGCCACTGCACGGTTACGGTCTGCATATTCACCGGGCCAGTAACCCGCACCTTTTCGGGGAGGGATAAGCGCGCTGATTTTCTTACGCCGCAGTTCATCGTGACATAGCCGGGTATCGTAAGCGCCATCGGCGGCGGCTGACCTGATTTTCCGGTGGGTTTGCCGGATTAACCCGGGGAAGGCCTCTGAGTCCGTAACGTTGTTCAGCGACAGGTCAGCGCAGATGATTTCATGTGTTTTACTGTCAACGGCGAGATGCAGCTTACGCCAGATACGGCGGCGTTCCTGGCCATGCTTTTTGACTTTCCACTCGCCTTCACCGAAGACCTTCAGCCCGGTGGAATCAATTACCAGGTGTGCGATTTCACCCCGGGTGGGCGTTTTGAAACTGACATTAACCGACTTTGCCCGCCTGCTGACACAGCTGTAATCCGGGCAGCGTAGCGGAACGTTCATCAGAGAAAAAATGGAATCAATAAAGCCCTGCGCAGCGCGCAGGGTCAGCCTGAATACGCGTTTAATGACCAGCACAGTCGTGATGGCAAGGTCAGAATAGCGCTGAGGTCTGCCTCGTGAAGAAGGTGTTGCTGACTCATACCAGGCCTGAATAGCTTCATCATCCAGCCAGAAAGTTATGGAGCCACGGTTGATGAGGGCTTTATTGTAGGTGGGCCAGTTGGTGATTTTGAACTTTTGCTTTGCCACGGAACGGTCTGCGTTGTCGGGAAGATGCGTGATCTGATCCTTCAACTCAGCAAAAGTTCGATTTATTCAACAAAGCCGCAAGATAGGTGAGAGACAGTACAATCGACTTCTGAGTTCAACTTGTCTTACCAGGAAAGCCAGCATACTTGCTGGCCTTTTTTTTGTTATAATAAACTCAGGCTTCAGCTGAATCTGTAAAATTACTGTTAATGAAACGGTATTTTAGGTTAATTTGGATGCTGTTACAGGAAGTGCGGATTTTTCCTAAATTTGTAAAAAACCTAAGAATTATCTTAATAAATCTGGTACTTAATTATTATTTTACGTAAAAAGTCTTTGTGGTTTAATGGTTATGTAAGGATTTTTTGATACCCTTATACCCGATGGACCTAAGGTCACTGACAACGATGTTCATGTAGAATCTTCGTTTCTGTAATCCCTTTTGTCCTTGTCCCAAATGATTGATTATTATAATAAAGGCTGATCGAATGCTATCTCGCAACTCACTAATACATGGTTTACGCCGAGACCAGTTAATCGGAGTTCTGACTATTTCAGAGTTTCCGGTAGTTATGGTAGAAAGCCACTTCATTCAGTCTGAGGTTATGGGAATAAAACCCGTAATTTTTAATATTGATGAGCTTCTTGTTTCTATATCCCCAATTTCCTCTCTTAAGTTCGATTGGGAGTGGGCCCCAGTTGATACAATACTCATTGAAGTTATCATTCCACCTGTAGAGTCAGACCTTGTAAGTGCAGAAAATGACTTCCTCCGTGATTCTGGTATTGGCCATATCCAGTGCGAGCCTGGCGGAGCATCAATACGACGTACAGTTACCTTCGTTGGTGGAATAACCGCTGATAACTTACTGTATCAGTTGAGGCTTATGTGCGTAAGCGCGTTAAAACTTTTAGGAGAGGAACTGGGGGATGAAGTCTAAGATTAGATATGTTTTATCTGGTTTTGTTGTGTTATGTGCATTTGCTGGAGTTTATAAAATCCTAAACAATGTTCCGGTTAAACCTGACCTTTTGGACTTCACTGGAAACACATTTAAAAAGACATCACTCTTCCTGCCATGTGATAAAAGCTCGCCTTCTTTAAACATTAAAATTGCTGATAACGAGAAAATCGTGATCAACGGCATCGCTTCAAAAGTAACTTTTGTTGAAAAGGCTGACCCCGTCAAAAGCCCTGGTTTTTGTGATGATCTTGATCTAAACAATTCTCGCCTTGTACATACGGCATCTTACAGCCTGGTGATTTCTGAAACCAAAACAGGATTTACACTATCAAATTTCAAGCATCTTGCCGATGATGAATCATTAGGCGGTATGTGGTTTTATCAAAAGTGACTTTTTATATGGCAACTTCAGACTTCGCTCTTAAAAACCATAATGTTAAAGCATTTGGTCAGGATGCAGCCCTTGTCATTGAGATGAACAATGAAGATGTTAGCTCATCAAAACCTTCACCTTTTTCAAATGAGATTGATAATTATTATCTTACATTGCACGTCGCTCCAAGGAACGCAAAAAAAGATTATGACTGGGGCTCAAACCGTTCTGTACTTCTAAAATTGTCGACGAATGAAGTTATGCAGATGGCATCTGTATTTCTTAGAATCATGCATACTTTAAAGATTGATAAGAGGAAAACCTCACATCATGGCCACGTCGTATACAAAAATATAAGCGTTACCCCAAACGAGAGGGGCGGTTTGTTGTTATCCGCAGGGATAGTTCCAGTCGATAAAGATGGCTTAAAACCCTTCATGCACATGGTCCCCGTCTCACAAATGGATTGCGTTAAAATTGGCCTCTACATACTTGGATATCTTGCTCAAAAAACGCCCTGGGTAAGCTCCGAGTCTATAATTACCGCGCTTCGCTTATCTGAAGCCAAGAATTCAAAATAGCGCATTAACATACGGAATATACGGAAAAATACAGGTTTTTTTAAATGTTATACGAACGGATATTTCTGTTTTTCATCGTAAAGTGAGTTTAATTTTGCTCAGAAAAACAGGTATTCGTCATGAGAAAATCAGGTTTAGGTTTAGCCCTGTTGTTTTCTTTAATTGCTCCGATTAAAGCGGTCTATGCTGAAGCGATTATGATTTCAGGAAAGCTACAGGCTGATTTGCCAGCCGTATCCTTTGACCCGGGGCCGGGCGACTTTGTTGCATACGTTAATTCTAACACTATCACTGCCTCAGGTGCAGGCACAGCCTGTAATGTAACGGTTGATGATCGAGCGACTTCCTCTGTTGATAACCTCGTTTGTTTTTTCGAGTGGTTACCCAATACCTTGGGATTAACTTCTAACGGCTTCACTCTTTCAGGCGTTCCCAACACCACCGGTGATTTAAAACTACCTTACAAGATTTCTTACTTCTCTGGTTCTGAACGGAAAAAAGTTGAAATAGTAAAAGGTGAATATTCAATCAAAAGTGTGGCACCGGTAAAACCAACTATCACCGGTCTTAAATCATCCCTGAACGGATTAGTCTATGACGGCTTTTCTTTCAAATCGTATTTAAAGGATGAAGCGATCAAAGATATCGCTGTTTCTGTTGAACCCCGCAATTATATTCAATACATCTCAATAGGTTCAGGCTCCGCCTGTGAAGTACCTATTGGCGGAACTTCCTGTACCATTGAAGTTGGAAGCATTAAGGCCAGTGATACAGATGAACTTTTGGGTTCACGTGATATCACAATTACAGCAAACTCTAAGAATAATTATTTCGCACCTCCTGAATCCAAAAAGCTTGTTGTTAACTGGGATTATCGGCCTCCTGTAGTAGACCATACACTTTGGAATTTTACCGATGAGGCTAAAACAATCAAAGTAGGTGGCCAGGACATCTATACCGGAGCCAAAACCGTTGCTGTGGCCGTTAAGGTACCCCAGCAAGAAACAGAAGGTGAATGGTGGCTCCCAACAGCTATGTCGCTCACTATGACTCCGGATGGCGTGTTTAAGCCGACGACTAAAGTGACTTTAGATGATGGCACTGAGATTGATTTCAAACAGTCCTGGGCAACCCCTTTACGTAGAACTTTACAGCCGGTAAGTGGACCTCAAAAAGTCGGTGATGAGTACCTCTATATCTTTGACTTAACGGATCTTATAAACGGGTCCTACGCAGCGACTTTTACAGTAGAAAATACGAGCAAAAACTCTTCTACGTACACTGAGCCTGAAAGCAAACTGATGCTGTCTGATAACCCAACGCTTATGGTTCTCAAAGATGGGCAGGTATTAACTAAACGAGCACCCGTATACTTCCTGAACGAGATTATCGTTGCAGCTTTCCAGGGGCAGGCTGGGGTTGCTGACATAAAATCAGTAACAATAGACAACAAAGTAGTTTCGTTAACACCTACAAATTATAAAGGTATTTACTACCTGCCGGTTGGAGACGATTTAGCAGTTAATTCGGATCACGAGATTACTGTGGTGGCTGAAAACCTTTATGGAAAAAACGTAAATTTCAGTACCGTGTTCACTTATCAACCTACTGGATTCACTCTTAAGAATCTGGAAAAAAACGTAACTCTTTACTCGCGCGTACGTCAGTATACGGACCTGCTTAGTCAAACAGCTGGTGATAAATGCACTCTGTTTACCACAGAGGAAAATGCGAATGCTTACCTCGCCTGGTATGGGGAAAAATCAGATGTTACAGCATGCTACCCTCAGTGGAACAATGTCCCTGATGGGTTGGAGTTCTATTTTAAAGGACGTACCCCGGGTCTAACTGGATTCTTTAATAAAACAGGTGAGAATCTGCTCGACTATCAAGTCTATATGATTAACGGGAAGGGCTCTAAAGCGGTTTCCGCAAGGAATCGCCGTACTCTGACCACACAATTACCATACAACCCGATCATCTCTTACAAAAAGAATAAAGTCATAGCAGGCATCAATCCGAACACTGCTCTGGCTTATACGACCGGGGGGGAGGCCGCTCGAATATTAGCGAAGGTGGTACCAGCTGACGTTACGATGATCGTCTCTCAAAACGGCTCTGAGGCTGTCAAAACGTCATTTAAAAATCGTTCCTCAAACAACGATGCAACGACCTTTGTACAAAGGGTCAAGGTTGCTGCTGCACCATTGTGGACAAAGAACGTCTTTGACATAGCTGTAGAATACTCAAAGGATCCAGAATTAAGAACTACAGACACCCTCAACGTATATACGGTGCCTGATTTCAATATTCGAGCATCGATGGAAGTGGATGACAAAAAAACAGCCACATCTCTTGAAGTGCCCTTAAAGGTAACAGTGGGGCGTTATAACAACTCCACACGTAAAAGTGCATTTGACCGTAAAACAATGGGAGAATGGGACGTCACGATATACTCTCAAAAAAGTGTATACGGCAAAGATCCAGAAACAGGCCGTTATAAAACTACATACGAAAGAACTGCGCTGACTGAAGCATTGCCGGTCAATGATGCGGGCATTGTCGAAACCAAGATTAAAATTGAAAATATGGATCTGGGTAATATGCGTCTGGTTGGTGTGGCTAAGGTCAGATCGCCATTCTCTGATTTTGAAATGAAACGTGAGACCAGTGCTGTAGGCATTCGAATCTATAAAGGTGAGGAACTGGAGGGTAACCTGTCGAAAAGCCTTATTATCGGAAGGATCCCACTTAGTACTCTGGTAAGCTTCAAATCTGCCAGTACGGCTAACTCTGATGCACTCGCCCCCACCGAATGGCAGCAGTCCTCTGATAATGGTCAAACCTGGACCATGCTTTCCGACATGACCGGAAAGAGAAGTGTAAGTATCAAAAAGACAGAAGTAGGAAAGTGGCTTTATAGGGCAAAAATGACTAATAAATTCACATCCAAGATTTCCTACACAGATGCCTTAACGGTAGTTACCTACAAGCAGCCTAAGCTCAGTATAGATGTTACAGACATTCTTCAGGGCTCAGATATACCTGTAACCCTGCTTGATAACGATGAACCTATACCAGCAGGCACCGCTGAGGTTCTCTGGTCAGAGGATAAAGTCAACTGGGTGCAGGGAGATACAACTTACACTGTGGCTTCAGCTGATACCCTACCGTCTACGATTTATGCCCGGATGCGTTACCTTGATTCCGATGAACTGGCAGAGGAGTCTTCATGGAAGGAAACGTCTGCTCGGTTGGCAGCCGCAAAACCCAAGCGCCTTTCTGTCTCGGTAACGGGGGTTTCAAAGGTAGAGGTTGGTCAAAAAGTTACTTTGGAAGGTAAGTTCACGAACCCTAACAGTAAGTACCAGAATGGTAATAACGTAGTTGAAGAATGGAAAACACCGGATGGCCAGACATTTAAGGGCTCTTCACTGTCTGTTACCCTTACTGAGCAAATGTTGGATAAACAGGGATATGCTGCTTTTGAATACAGTGCATGGTTAGCGGACAATAAGGAGAATACGGTTTCTACCCGTAGAGTTTCTGTCAAATCGTGGGTTTATAAATTTCCCGAGATGAAAATAAGCTCCAAACTTAAATACGACATGGCACCGACCACCCTACGCGTTGCGTTGAGCGGTATTAAGGATGGAGACTATCCTGGTGTTACTTATTCCCGTGAATGGATCTACGACAAAGAGAATCTGGTAATCACTAAAGATGAAGGTGACACCAAAGAATTTACAATTGAAAATCCTGGCAAATATACATTGATGGTTGTTTTCAAAGATAACCGAAACAATGAACAGCGTATCGAAAATACCTTTGTTGTCGATGAACAAACGCCAATGAACGTTGAGATGACACCCAAGTTCTCTAACAAATATATGAGAGCTCCACTCGATGTAACCTTAAGGTCAAACATCAAGCTATCTCATTCGGCGGACTCGATAGATACGGTCACATACAAGGTGAACGGTGAAGTAATACCCAGCGGCAAAAATTATTGGGCTCAACTGATCTCGGGTTTAAAAGAAAAGAAATACGAGATTACAATTGATGTTGTTAGTAAACTTGGACAGAGAGGTTCAGCATCTGTTGAGTTTGATGTCGTTAAAAACGCAGTGCCTAATTGTACATTGAGCTACACGGAAACCAACCTAAGCTGGAGCTTTACCAATAAATGTGATGATACTGATGGAAAAATGGTTAGATATGAATGGTTCATCAACGGCGAATTAAGGAACGTTTTCGGTAGTACGGCTACACTTTCTAAAAACCTTAACCGTGGTAAGCAGGACATAAAAGTAATTGCTTATGATGATAGTGGAGACTTTGCAACACAGCACGTGACAGTTTTCGGACCGGCTGAAGAGGCAAGTAAGTCTGAAAACACTGTATCAATACCAAGCAGTGAGTAGTTAATTTTTAAATATAAAGCCGGGACATTATGTCCCGGCTTTTTTATACCCAATAATTGGACCTTTGAAAAATTAATGTCGGAAAGTAACTTTGCTCCAAAGGCATCTTTCATGGCCGCTAACAAAGCTGCGTATACATGCTGAGGAATTAACATTCTTATAGGTGAATATTAGGTTGGTTTGCAGACTTCCGAGCGTTGAAAAACATGGATAATAATTACTTGGATAGAGGTGCATCTGCCTAGTAAAAATATTCTTCAGTGCCAGTGAGAAAAATATGAGCGACTACATACCTAAAAAGAGAGGGCTGCTTATACTGGATTGGTATGTCCCCCTTAATATTTTATTGCTGATTCTCGTTATGTGTGTCTTTTTCACCCGTTATACATTTGGATACGGTTTATTGAATGGGTGCCTGCCTGCTGATTTTTATATGATTGATCATTCGGATAAAAGTATTAAAACTGGTGAACTCATAGCATTTAACATGCCGAAATCGGTACGTTTTATCCCAGAAAATGAACGAGTCATAAAAATTGTTGCCGGTGTGGGCGGTGACAAACTTAAAGTAACAATGGATGGGGTTTATAACGGGGACAAATTTTTTGAAGCTAATGCACGTCGTATTTCGAAGAAATACAATATTCCGTCCATTTTGATTGAAAAAGAATTGATAATTCCTGAAGGCGAAGTTTTCCTAATTGGGCAAACCGATCACTCATGGGATTCCCGTTTTTGGGGAACAGTAAAGCTGAATTCAGTAATTGGGAAAACATATGCGATCTTTTAATGTAAATAAAAAATATTTACCAATACTTCCTGGACTTGCGTTATGTGCAGTTTTAAGTAATACAAATGCAAGCACTGAGTATCAACATGATGCTGACCTAATCGCTCAGCAAGCAAAAGGGCTTGGGGCACAGGCTAAAGGTGCACAGCAGCCAGATGGGGCTCTTAGCCTTGATGCTACGCTAAAATCACCAGATGTGCAGAAGTACATAGCGCAAGCTGAAGCACTCCAAAAAAACCAGGACCTGAGCAAGCAAATAAACCGTGGTTACGTCCCCGGTATGAATGCGGATAGTGTTCAAGCAGTTATAGACCATACCCAGGCTATCAGGGCCCAAAGTAATAACTCTGAAGCTGTCAACGATATAATTAGAAGACGTGATGAAATTCAAGAAAACGCCAGCCTTAATGAAGCGGCTCTGAAAGCTGTGGAAAATAAGCCGGAAGTCATGCGAGGACAATCTAAAAATATCGAAAAATTGTTTGGTTCCTCGGGCATCACAGCTGCTGACTTCGAAAGAAAAATGGATAGCACACGTGAAGAAGCACTATCAACTGAAAATGGAATAACGATCTTTGCTTCATTTAGTTTGCCGGATTATGTACTGGAAGACCTTCTACGTACGGCCTCAGAGCATAAAGCTCGTGTAGTTTTCAATGGTCTAAAGAAAGGAACTACTCGGCTACCAGAGACACAGGCAGCAATAAACCAAATGATTGTCAAAGGAAAATTTGAATCTCCTTTGATTACAATTGATCCTGATAGCTTCAGTCAGTATCAAGTAACTCAAGTACCGACAATTATTTCTAGGGAGCAAGCTCGTTTTGCAAAAATGGTAGGCTCCTTCAACGTTGAGTTTTTTCAGCGAGAACTTGCTAAAAAACCCGATCAGGATATTTTCCCGGTTGCTGGTACCACTTATCCCGTTGAAGAAAAGAGCATCATTAAAGAACTGGAAGAACGTGCACAAAAATATGACTGGGAAGGTGCAAAAAAAAGGGCCGTTTCTGACACATGGAAAAATCAATGGATGGTCGACCTCCCTCCTGCCCAGGAACACAAAGAATTTTTAATTGACCCTACAGTGAGGGTCACTCAGGACGTAAAAGATAAGCAGGGCCGTGTAATAGCTTCCGCCGGTGAGTTGATTAATCCACTTTCGAGATTTCCTCAAAACCTGACGATGATAATTTTCGATCCACTCAATCCGGGCCAGCTGGTATGGGCTGAGCAGCAGTATCGACAACGTCTGGGTAGTGGAAAAGTAATGCCAATGTTTACCCGTATCCAAAAAGATAATGGATGGGATCACCTAAATGATTTACGTGAAAAATTTAACGGTAAGGTGTTTAAAGTTAACGAACAGATCATCTCACGCTTTCAGATTAAAAACACACCTGCGCTTATAACTACTGACCAAGATAAATTCCGGATCACCCTGTTTAGCGAGGCAGAAGTCCGTGGTATCGGAGCCCCAAATCTTTCAGAGGAAAAATAAGATGAAACTCGGATTTATTATAGGCGCTCTCTTTGCAACATGGCTGACGCTAAATTATCCGGACCAGATGAGAAGTTATTTTACCAAAGCCGTCGACTATATCGAAAGTGTTGCAACATTTATTACATCCAAGTGAGCATGATGGTGAAAAAATTCAAAAAGTTACTTTTAGAGTTCATTGTAGCAGTTATGCTTTCGCTTTCTATACCGGGTATGGCTATGGCAGCAGATGCTGGAGTCCCTGGGGCTATGTGTCAGTCAGCTGGAGTGTGGCAGGGCTTGATTAAGAATATCTGTTGGAGCTGCATTTTTCCCATGAGGATAATGGGCATAGGGGCAGCTCCAGAAGGCGCTGCTCCTTCACGTCCGGGTTGCTACTGCACAGATCAGAACGGCGTACCGGAAATAGGTTGGCAATTGAGCTTCTTTCAGCCGGTGAAGATTGTAGAAGTTGTAAAGAGCCCCTGGTGCAGCCCCTTTCTTGAAGGCACGATGCTTCAAAAATCGCAGTTTGATATTGGTAAAAGCAACACAAATCAGCCAATGACAGCAACTGAAGCCGGATTTTACGATGTTCATCTTTGGGAGTTCCCAATCATGACAATGCTCAAATTACTGATTATTGGCGAGTGCACTGCTGAACCCTATATAGATGCCAGCCTGACCTATATAAGCGAAGTGGACCCTATGTGGGAAAGTGATCTGCTTACACTCGTCCTGAATCCAGAGGCAGTAGTTTTTGCAAACCCAATTGCCTCAATGGTGTGCGCTGCTGACTGTGTAGCAGTAACAGCAGGAAAGGATAATCTCGCTGCATACTTTTGTGCCGGATGCGATGGCAACCTTTATCCATTAACCGGCCACATTTACGCAAATGATGACGCTGTAAGGACGAGTTCACTGATAACCCAGCGTCTTCTGACTAAACTACATCGCCAGGGAATGCTGATGCGAACGATGGGAGCAGACGCAATGTGTGAGAAAACGTGGGAATACTTTACACCTCGTTCCCAGTATCGGCTTTCAATGCTTTTCCCAACTCCTGAGGCGAAAGGGCCGGATTGCTGTCATCGTCTTGGTGATTCGGTACATGACTGGTCAACCCTTAAAGGTGGGCGCAAAAAAATAGGCAATGATAATTATGTCTATATGTTGTGGCGTTACAATGACTGTTGCGTCAGATATATACCAGGCGCTTGATTTCTAAGGGTAAAAATAATGAAACTTAGAAAAACGATAGCTTCAACTATTATTGCATCAATGATTGCCAATACTATGAGTTGGGCTTTTTATATCTCTCTCATAAATATGGTAATGACTCCTCGTATTTATGCGGCAGACGCTATATTTGACCAGCTCGAAAGTAACTTTAATCTTGCTAATCCTAACGCAAATCGCAATGCGACAACCAGTGCTCAGGACATTGTTGAGAAGTACAAGAATGCGGATTCAGGCGAGAATGTCAGTGGGAAGATCACCGAGAAATACGTGGGTAAAGCCGAATCCGCTAATCTTAATCTCGGAAAGTATGGGGCAGGGAACTCAAATGAAAGTGTCATGAAAAATGCCGCATCCGATGGAAAGTCCATTGGTAGCGCCGTACAACTGCCGAGTATGTCTGGAGGGACAATCAATTCAAACTATACCAAGGAAGGGGCAAAGCTGCTCTCTCGGGATGCTAATGGCAACATTGGTATAAGCAGTAATCCCAATACTACTCCTGGAACCAAAACAAATACCGGAGAGATTTTCAGCTCAGAGCAAAAGCACAGCGATATTAAGTTCAATGCCGCAGATCGTTATGGGGATGAGGATGGCTTTGTAAACGATATAAAGAATCGGAAAAGCCAGTTATTTGATGCTCAAAGTTATGATGGCGTTGCCTACCGCACCCTCGTAAATGCTAACAAGGACAACCCGGCATCATCTATAAAGCCTAACGATCCCATGTTTACTGCGGGGAGAAATGAGATAACAAATGCTGTTGCTGGTACTGGAAACTGGCTTCAGAACTGTAATGTTGAGACCTCTAAAAAAACAGTAACCACACACTATCCTGATTACAAAGAGTTCTACTGTAACTCGCCTAAGCAAGATAACTTCAGCAGCTGCACGATAACCCGTGATTTTTCAGTCCCTGTTTACATTTCAGGCGGAAACGGAGACATGTCGATGTGCGGCGATAATTGTGTGCGTATATGGTTTGGTCGCCGTGATGACAACTACTGGAGTGACGGGGTATATGATAACGAACTGACATTAAAATTCCATCCGGATGCAAAATTGGCCTCAGCAAAGATTGTTAACGCGGAGTGGGATGACCACATGCGGGTAACACTTGATGGCACGCAGATTTTTGCTCACATAGATGGTGCATATCGAGAAAGTGACTATCCGGCTCCTAAGGGATCTTGGGAGTTAAAAAAATCGTGGAAACTCGACAAGGTTTACGATGTGACTGATAAGGTCAGAAAATCGGTGTATGAGGAGCCTGATCGAGAAGTGACAATGGCATCCAGAGTATGGGTTGGTGGGAAGGGTGAAGGGTATTTTGAGGTTGAGCTGACTTTTGAAAATATGAAGCTCGAAGATAAGCACGTCCAGGAACCAGCTGGTTGTTACGATGCTGTACAAGCTCCGAATACATTCTGCCGTTTCGATCGGTTTAAAGATATGGATGTTGGCACAAAACGGCTTCCGGAAAGCGTGCTTTCATTGGCAAAGCCTCTGTATGAAGGTGATAAAGGATTTCTTACCTGGAAGACAAACCTTGAAGGCTACTTTTGTGATCCATTGGCCAAAGACAAAATTTGCTCTTATGACGCTAGTGGAAAAATTATGAAAGACGCTAATGGAAAGGACCTCTGTTACAACTATGAAGAAATAAAGAGTATGCCTGATGCATGTAGTGCTTATAAAAATGATGCAGCATGTGTACTCGATAAACAAACATGTGCAGAGGGTTGGTTCGATGAGGGCACTAACAGTTGCTACATGTATGAACAGAAATACACCTGTGACAGAGGGAAGGATGTAGTTCGGGAGGTTGAATCTTCTACAAATGCCTGTGTTGGCATGATCCCATGTTCAGGTGGAACATGCGAAACTGGGCCAAAGGAAGAGAACAACGATTTTGGAAAAGTTGCGGCTTATTCAAACATGGTTCAGTACATGCAGGGCGAAGCCAAATGCGAAGACCCTAACGATGCCAATTCATGTTCCGTCTTTGAAGGAAAACCTGAATGGTGTGGTCGTTCAGTAGGCTTTGTAAATGGCCTGGCAAAGACGGACTGCTGCGAAGCACCACAGGGAACCGCAGGAGCACTTGAAGGTATCATGCTTGCCGGATCTATGATCAGAAACACAAACTGGACCAGAGTTAATGCTCAGCTAATAAAATGGACCGGCGGTGATACAGGTACATGGGCTTCTATGTCTAATGCGGTCGGAGAGTGGACTGCATCAGCTGGTAAAACAGTAGGGCAAATGTGGAACAACGTCACGAGCTCCTTAACGAGCGTATATGAAAACGTCGCTGGTAATCTAAGCAGGGCAGTTGGGTCTTCCGCAACTTCTGGAGGGGCAGGAGGTGCTGGCCAGTTGGCACAGGAAACAATGTCCAGCTTCGGTATAGGTCAGCTTAAGCAGATGGCAATGAAGAAAGCCTACGAATTGCTACCAGATACAGTTCGTGACTTTGTCTTTAAGAACGTTGCTACTACCGGAGGAGAGGTTGTCTTCTCGGCTGCGGTTCAAAACTTTATGCTTGCATTAAACGTGATCGGTTGGATTTATACAGCCTATCAGGTCACTAAAATGCTTTTAGAAATGTTGGTAGCATGCGACCAGAAAGAGATGGAAGCTTCTATTCATAAGAATCAAAAATCCTGTTTTACATTAGATACGGAACGATGCGTCAAATATCTGAATGTTGGTTTCACAAAGAAATGCGTTAAAAAAGCAACAGACATGTGCTGTTATAATTCCATGTTGTCACGCGTTATTATGCAACAAGCTTATCCGCAATTAGGAATAGACCCTGTCGCCTCTAATTGCGTGGGGCTATCAATAAAGCAAATACAGCAACTGGATTTCGATAAAATTGATCTGACGGAGTGGATTAATGATGCAGTTCAGGTAGGAGAAGTTCCTGATCAATATTCAAAATTCTCCGAAGAATCAATTGTGGAAAACTTACCATTCCAGAATGAGAACTATCAACTTCCATCAGAACGTACCAAGGAAGCAATGGGCGGTGAAGAAAATATGATAAAGGCCAGACAAGAAAATGCTCAGGCTATAAAAGAGGAAAATGTAGATTGTAGCTATTTACCTCGACCGGCCATATGTGAGGTAGGTTCAACTACGCTGGATCCGGTTACGGGCAAGCAGTTGCCGAAATATTGAAGAAGGGGCCGTTAGGCCCCTTTTTTAATTACTTGGCTTTCAATGTTTTTTCTGGGAAGCCTTTTTTACCGTATTCACCGGTAAAGAGGTAATAATCTTTTCCGTTGATGGAGGCTGCAACACCCCCTGGAGTTGTTGTATTTGGGCTATCAGAACGGAAAATGATACCCGAAAAATCAGCGCTTGTTTCGTTTCCTTTAAATGGGATGAACACATAACGAATTACAGCGTAATCACCAGCGGGAAGGTTTAGCTCAGGAATTTCGGTTCCTGTTGCGGGGCGAATCGCCTGAAAGCTGTACATTGAATCTGTAGGGAAAACATCAGCATCAGGCTTAGAGGGCAGATCACAGGTACTCCATTTATTGACGACTGCCATATCAATTTTACATGTGGCCAGAGCTGCTTTCTGTTTTTCAGGGTTGTATCCAAATGAGGCCTGAGTTGCTTTTGTATGCTCAAAAACATACTTAGCTCCCTCACGTACCAAACTTTCATCATTGTAAGGCAATTTTTTTGGATTGGGGACGAACACTAGGTATTGATTGACCTGGATGTATTCGGCGTCAGAAGAACTGTACAAAGAGCTGAGGCTCATGATCCCAAAACCTTTTAGACCGCCTGTTACGTAGCCCATCGAACTATTGATGAGATACTTAGAAAGAAAGTTGTCGGCATCCCCTCCAGGAGTAACCTCTTGCTCCTTAAAATTAACGTCGAAACCAGCAAACGAATAGGCATTCTTGGCGACAGAATCATTTGCATTAGCATGCCAGTACTGGCCGTGACTGTACGCATTCAGAGCGGTGCCTGGCGTAGTGCCGGTGTCACCGGCACAACCCGATAGGGAAAAACCAATGACGACAGAAGAGACCAGAGATACTAAACGTAAAAGTTTCATTTAAAGCCCTTTTTGTAATGTCTTTTGGAGATGGAACCATTATTCCATAGTCACGCGTTTCACAAACAACCTGATTGCATAAAAAAGGAAAAAAAGTGATTTCCAGTAGAACCAGCAGTACACAAGAAAAGCGCTTTTATAAAAATGTATAATTATTAAAACGAAGTAATGAGGTTGAAATGGGTAAGCCAACAGAAGAGCAAAGACCTGTTATCGAGAATGCTAGCGCAAACAATATGGTGATAGCAGCGCCTGGATCAGGCAAATCGTTCACCATGATAGAAGCGGTTATATCGATTCTCAAAAAGTATCCATATGCAAGAATCGGGATGGTGACCTTTACTCGCGCTGCAACAAACGCACTTGCAGCAAAGTTACAAAAGCGATTGAGCAAGAAGGATCTTGACCGGGTGCTGGTGGATACTTTTCACGGACTCGTTAAGAAGCAACTGGACATGATTCGCTGGCCGGGAAAGATGTTGATAGGGCCAGCACAGAGATCTGTCATTCACCGGGCTTTGAAAGAATCCGGTGTAACGATGAAGTTTGCTGAAGCTGAATTCGTTATTGATGCTATCGGCAGAGAAATGGATACGGATGTGATTTCAGTTCGGCATAACAGACAACAGATCCATTTGTTTAATACCTATCAGGCGTTATGCCAGAAAGACCATGTGGCGGACCTCAATGCTCTTTCAAAATTTGTTGTCGGTCAAATGCATTCGGGAAAAATGCGCACGTTAGATTTGACACATTTGATAGTAGACGAAGTTCAGGATACTGACTCTATACAATTCTCATGGATAGCATTGCATACAAGAGCTGGAGTCTATACGAGTATAGTTGGAGACGATGATCAGGCCATCTACTCCTTCAGATCCTCAGGAGGAGTCAAAATATTTCAACAGTTTGAAAAACACTTCAGACCTAACATATTTTACTTAAACACATGCTTTAGGTGTGAACCTGAAATTTTAGAGGTGGCCGGAGCACTGATAGGAAAGAATGTTTACCGTTATGCCAAAGAGTTACGCTCGGCAAAAAAGGGAGGGGGAAAGGTCACTTTTCGTTCATATGTAGATATGGAGGAACAGATACAGGGTATTTTAAGCCTTATAAATCAGGATCCACATGGATGGGCAATTCTAAGCCGCAATAATGCTCACTTGGATGAGCTAGAAAGTTTGATCGAACAGCCAGTAATTCGTTACGGAGGTAAATCATTCTGGGATGAAAAAGAAACAAGCGATGTGTTAAGCCTTATGGCCTTTTTCCGACAATCAAATGATCCTCGCTTAATGAAGAGAGTATTGGCATTGTTTGGAGAACAGGAATCAGTTTTGGATGAAGTGGCATTGAGTATGAGAGGAAGAAAAGTTACTTTTGGCGACCTTGCCATCCCGGAGGACAGTTCTCTCGAAACAAAAACATTACATTCAAACTTCGTGCGCTTTACCCAGGAAAGTTCTGATAAAGTTGAGATAGCAAAACGTTTCGCCAACCTTACGAAATGGATGGAATCGTCGTCAATCAAGATGAGGAGTAATAAAGGTACAGCAACCTTAACAAAAATTGCTTTAGACACTTGTAAACAGTGGGCAGAAAAGACTGGTTGGATGAATATGATAAATCGTGCTGCTGCAATGTCATTAGGCCCTAGGAAGAAGGACGAGGAATACAGCCCAGAGAAAGTAGTCCTATCAACCTTGCATGGTTCAAAGGGTCTTGAGTGGAATAAAGTAATAATAATGAGTTGTAATGCGGATCAGATACCAAGTAAAAGATCAGTTGGGGAGGAGGCAATAGAAGAAGAAAGACGTTTGCTTTATGTTGGATTTACGCGTGCAGAAAAGCAACTTTTTGTAATGTGGTATGGTGATCCTTCTTTCTTTTTAAGAGAATGCAGTGAAGAAAAGATAAAAGAAGCAGCTAATATTCGAATTTCTCCACTTTATACAGAATAATTCGATATGGGCATTTACTTATGCTTAAAGCTATAGTATAAAAACAATGAGCTTAAATATCAGCTCCCAAATTTGAGTAACTTTGCTTAAAGTTACTTTCGCGTTAAGCGTTGATTTAGCCGTGAAAAGCGGCCAGCTTAAACAAGCTGTAAGACACCACCGGCAAAATGTCACCTTTGTCGCTGGTGCACTTCCCATGCCTGCAAAAGGCAATCTGAATTTACCAAACCGTAACTAATTTAGCTCCTCCTGGGGCTATTTTTGTTGCGTACTTCTAATGCCAGATAGTATAAATCAGGCGGTTCATAGCTTACGGGAGATGAATGACAGGCTTTGCCTTCGTGTTGAAACAAAAATTTGTTTCTTCCTTCTTACTATATATAGGTGACCCCAAATGTCTAAAAATAAAGCTCGCAGTAAAGCCCTTCATCAAACCTTTAGTGAAATTATTCCAGAGATGGATAAGGCGCTAAACAAACAGCTCTTAGAAGTTCTGATGAAATATACAGAACGTGATAATGAACTGATTGTTATTTTGAATGAGGACGGCCCAAATATCATTGAACTTAAGTCTCTTAAGCCTGTGTCTTTGTTGGCCGAAAAGCTTTCTGCTTATTCAAGCTATTATCATGTGGATGTTGTGGAGCTCGTGGTCAAGAAAATTGATTTCGAAGGAGCTTATAAGCTTCTTAAAGCTTCCCCAGATGTACCACTTTTTAAAAGCTTAACTGAACTGGATAAATATCTTGTTGAGGAGTTTGAAAAATACGGATTAAATTCATTTCTTGACGTGGATAATCTGGATTACTCACTTGAAAAAGCCAGTGAACTCAAAAATGAGCAGTTAATAAATTGGGTTTCGGACATCATTTGCAAACGTGAAAAATTAACTTTACGTAAGCGTTTTGATGTCGCAGTAAAGGCCCACTACGAAAATGTAGAAAAAATGTATGATACCATTCGTCCGTTAATGAAAAAACTGGGTTTCCCAGAAGATCTCATGACGCACACCTTTAGTGAGTTAAGCGTTTTTGAAACTAAAGGATGGGACCATGCAATAAAATCGAAAATTGAGACTCTCGCTAAGCGTGAAACTCAATATTTAGATGATGCGGCTAAAGCAGAGAATCGACGTCTTGTAACAGAGAAGTTGGAGAACTCTTTAGCGATTGCACCAACTAAACCAACAAGAAATTGGTTACATATTGCCGGAATTGCCTGTTTGGTAGTCTGCACGTTCATGTATGTAACTAATAAATTTATTTAATCCTGTTAAGGGGGAACCCTAACGGGGCTTCTCTTTGAACAAATCGAGGAGCGGAAAATGTCATATCTTGAATATATCAATGAAGTAAAAGTGTCCGGGATAGTTATCAGTGCTGTGGAGAAAAAAATGACTGACCAGAGTATAGGTTTGTTAATAAAGCTCAAAAATAGGATGAAGACAGAAGTTGATGGTGAAATCACTGAGAGAGAATTTTCAGTTCAAATCAAGGTGTCGCCTGAAATGTATTCAACCTGTTTCACTGGTATAAATCAGGGTGATGAGTTGATGGTCTCCGGTTATATTGTTGTCGATACTATTATGATTGAAGGGAGAGAACATCCTCTTGACTACATGAGAGTGGTAGCAACAAGTAAGTTGGCTCACATACCTAAACCTCTAAAAGGTTTTGGACAAAGTAGCTTTAATCAGATCTGACATTAAACCCACCCTAAAGGGGAGAAATCCCTTCATGGGATTTCTCCTTTTGGAGTCCCCATGAAACAAAAATTTAGGGCTACTGCAATAAGTAGTAATCAACTTAGTTTTTTTTCTATATTCGATATAGATGAAGATGAAATAACGCAAATAGTTGATTCACCCAAAGAGCATTTAAATGATGCATACACGTCCGGATTAAACTTTAAATCAGATGAAAGTAACATTTCTGAGATAAATTATGATTCTGAAAGGCGTGAAAATCACCTTTATGAAAAATCCAAATTACTTAAAAATCAGATTTTGCATACAATTAATTTTGCAGCAGAAACAGATTATCTATATTCGGTTGAAGAATATAACCCAGATTTGGGTGGTCTGGTAATAGAATGGACCCCTGAGGATGTGTATGTTGTTTTTCTATCCGCTATGGAAGAGTCTTTGGAAATCATTAAAGAACTAGTGTTGAGGAGAAAGTTATTCTTCAAAGATGACAATGGTAATATCACAGTGAATCCACTTTTAGAAGCTGAAACACGGTGGTATATGTCAAAATCATTTGAATACACTTGTTTATCTCATGGACTTGATGCATGTGAATTTAGAGCGGAATTAAAATCATGGCTCTATTATCATTCGCATCGTTCGATTAGTGAAAACACGAAATTAGCTGAATGCAGGAATGATGATGAAATCATTTTGCATGATTGCAATGACGATATGGGCTGGGACATCTTCTTTGATCAGGATTATTTAATGTCAGAAAAAAAACTGGCTGTTAAATGGACTGACAGGGAAATTATGGATGTTTACATAAAAGCTTTTAAATCCACATTAGAGTTGTTTGACGAGCTTGTTTCATGTGATCTGTTAACTAAACGAAACGCTTTTGGCAAGTTAGAAATAAATCCAATATTCGAAAATCATTTTGAATGGATCATGTCTGAAGCTTTTGAAATAGTGGGAAATCATCTTGGTTATAATGTGCCTCAAATCAGGAAACTGATGGCAACTATTTGCCAAATGAATCTCAAATAAAATGCCACTGGCAAACATCTGCCAGAGGGCGGTGTTTGCATTTTACCGGAGTTAAAAATGTCTAATGCCGCTATGAAGTTAAATGAAACATCTTCTGATGCTTATGAAAAATTAGAAGCTCTTCTTTCCCCGGATGTTATAAAGTTAAAACATTATGTGGATAAAGGTGAGTATCTTTTAGTTCTAGCAAAGGACCTTTTTGGTATTCCAGAAATGGATCCAAAGATGGCTGTGCCTGTTTTCAAAACTAAAACCTCGTATCGAGCTCCGCTGAACAAAGACTACATACCAAATCCCCGAATACTTGAACAAGTGGTTAAACTGCTTATCAGTCCGGATATAGATTTAAGTGTGTGTCTTAAAGGTGAGTCCGGTTCTGGCAAGACTGAAATGGTAATGTACATTAGCCACATGATGAATTGGCCGCTGACAATTAAGCAGATCAACAGCAATATTCGAGTTGATGAGCTTGAAGGTGAGCGCAGTCTTAATGGTGGTAATACAGGTTTTGTACACAGCGATTTGGTAACGGGATTTCGTAATGGTCACCTCATTCTTCTGGATGAAGTGGACAAAATCGATCCTGATACGGCAGCAAAACTTCACATGCCCATTGAACGTAAGCCCTGGTCACTCAGTGCTAATGGTGGTGAGGTTATAACTGCTAATGGCTACACGCGATTTATTGGTACTGCAAACACAAACATGAGTGGAGGCGCTCGCCGGTTCGTTTCTTCTCAACGTCAAGATGCAGCTTTTATAAAGCGGTTCTTGATAGTTGAAATGGAGAAGCCCGACAAAGTTGCTTTAACCAATGTGCTTACTAAACGATATAGCTCTTTGCCTTTTCAGGTCATTGAGAAGTTCGTAAGAGTAGCGATTGCAGTAAATGACTCTGGTACAGAAGACAGTGTGATGGATATTCGTCAATTAGTAGCTTGGGTTGGCACGTCGATGACGTTAAAAACCTTTAGTCTTCTTGACACTTTCAAAATAGCTTTTGCTTCTGCTTTACCTTTACATGTGGTCGATCTTGTTCTTCAAGCTATAGATCTTTCTCTTGGCGAAGACAAGGATAAATCGCTGGAGTATTTCACAGCAAAAAAGTCGAGTTAGATGGGATTTGTTATGAAACCTCTGATATTTGTATCTCAGAGTTATCCCATCTTGAATTTAGTGCGTTTTTAAGTACGGATGGTGCTGCTACCATTGCTATAGCAAAAAACGGAACTAATTTTACTGGACTTATGCAACTGAATAACGACTATTCTTTATTGTTTTATCATGATGGTAAAATAAATATGGAAGGTCTAATTAAAGAAATGGAATTAAAAGGTTATATGTATCAGGGAGCAATGGGCAATGATGATGTTGCCGCTGAGTTTCCCGGTATTCTTTTAATTGCACCAGAGAAGCTTTAATATCAACCCTATCGGGAAATCTTTCCCGTTGGGGAGGGTTTCCACTTTTTTTTGGAGAAACCCATGACTTTAAATACTTCAATGCTTAACAAAGTATCTGCAAAACAAATCTCTGAGAATTTTGCAAAATCATATCCAGATTTACTGGAAGGTGCAGTTATAACAAAAATTGAAATAAGTGGCTGTCAAGGATCGCGTCGAACCGATAAAATCGATTTGTCTTATGATGGAGATGATATTACGGATCAAAAAAGCGTATCTAAAAGCGAAGTACGTTGGATTGACATAAAAGCCCTTAGCTTCAAAAGTACGATTACCAGCAGAATATCAACCCTTTGCTCACGCTTGTGCATCCGCTATAGCAATATGTGGATTTTACCAGTTTCCAGTATGGAAGAGTTTCTGGAAGGGGCCCAAGAGATTGAACGAGAGTTTCAGGCAGGTATTCAAAACGTTGTAGACAATTATGAGATGCATATTGAGGCTGAAAAAAATAGAAGCCCAAGAATGTCTTCTTTGATTGATCAGTTGAAATTAACTAAAGATGATTTCATAAAATCCTTTAGATTTAATATTGCTCACTTTATTCCTTTTACGCCTATTAGCGTTGAAGGTGATGAAACCCAGGACTACTATCAGGAACAATTGATAACAGATCTGGCAGAAGAAGCAATGATGGTTTATGAAAAAATTAGTAAAAATAATAATTTGCGCTCAAGTACTATTGACCGACTGAAGCAAATGCAAAATAAGATCATTAGCTTCATGTTTATACATAAAGAGGCGGCAGTACTTGCAGAAGCTATAAAACACATAATGAATAATTTACCTAAAGGTGCCATTTCTGAACCTCGCGACGTTGCGGTGTTACAGCAGTGGTTTTATTTCATGAGTGATGCTTCAATGTTAAAGCGTATTATTTCAGGAGAGCAAAAGGTTACTGACTGGTTGGAATCTATTACCAGATCATTTAATCAAAGCTCACAAACAGAACCGAACGCGCTACAGAACACAGGTATTGAAGCTATTTTAGATTCAACAAATGTGTTTCAGGTTGAACCTGTCGTAGAGAACGATATAAAAAACAGCACGTTTTCAAACACTGATTCTGTAGCTGAACCTGAGAAATCAGTTTCGCAACAGGAAGACAATGCTGAAAATGGTTTTGATATCGAGCTCAAAGGCTGGTAACTGTTTGCTTTATTAAAAACCCCAGATGGGTACTTCACCATCTGGGTGAGTACCCCTTTTTATAAAGAGGTATTCTATGAAATTAGATCTTAAATCATCGCCGCGCCATATTAAGCGTTTACAGAATATAGCAAAAGTCATTAGCGGCTTAGGCGATGTAAGAGTTGTAATAGACGACAATACCAAAGGACCGTATTTTGATCCTGTCAATAAAGTTTGTGTTTTACCAAACGGCGATTATAGCGATGATGACTTTGTCAGTCTGATTGAAGGTTTTACCTGTCATGAAGCTGGTCATGGTCGCTATACCGTCAGTGAGGTTTACAGTGACGCCTTTAATAGTGTTCTCATGTCATCTGAAGGGTTTACACGCTTCGATGACGGAATGAATGCAGAGTTTGAGAGCCTCGCTGAGAAACGTAAAGCTTATAGCAGGGCAAAACGTCTTACCGGGCTTATAAATCTGTTCGATGATGTACAGATGGAAGAGAAGGTTGGTAACGATTATCCGGATGCAAAGCGGCGGCTTGCAGCCACTTACGCACTGATGGTTAAAGCCGGAAGGATGACTCCTGATATATCTTCTCGTCCGGAAAATCCTGTCCTATTTATTGAGTGGTATCTGCTTAACTCATTGCGAGTAAAAGTCCTTCAGCAGGTAGGTCACAAAGAAACCCTCGATCCGTTTTTTGACTATGCCCAAAAGATACTTTCTCCAGTAATTTCTGATGTTGAGGAAATTTTTCATGATGCTCTTGGTTGTGAAAATACTCAGGGCTGTGAATCCCTTGCTCGTAAGACCCTGGCTCTTTTAGAGAGACTGCGGGATGAGGCAAAGGAACAACAGCAGCAGACAGAGCAGGAGGAGCAGGAGGCATATGATGAATCCGAGACCGATACCGATACCGAATCAGAAGATAAATCGCTTACGTCGACTGATAGTCGTGAGGATGATTCTGAGGACGATAGTGAAGGTCAGGCAGATACTTCCGATAACGCTGATCTTGCTCAAGAGGGATGTTCTGAGCCTTCAGAACTTGCTGAAGATAACGAGGGAAATAATGAACCCACCGGTGGCAATCCCACGGGTGATAACATTATTGAAGACGATACTGATGCGATTAACCCTTCCGAGAGTGAATCAGATGAAGCCAGTTCGACTAACGTTGAAGATGAAAGTAACTTTTCATCGGCTCAATGGGAGATACTGGCAGATTTGTTGGATGCCTTTCTTAGCAGTGATGAGGATAGCGAAGATTATCACGATGCTTTGGCTAAAGAGATTGAAGGTATTGCATCAAAAGTATCCGATGACGTGAAAGCCGAATTCGGTGCTTCTGAATGGGATATCCCTGATCTCCTTATCGATTTGAATGTTTACAATGAGGCTTTGTCTCTGAGTCATTCAATCGGTAGCGACTTGTCTGTTTTACAGCAGGTTAAAATGCGTGGCCGAAACAAAACTCATGAGCGTGGAATTACCTTCGATGGAAATCGATTAATTCTGTCACAAATGGGAGTTCGTGATGTCTTCAGAGCTCAAAGCGAATCTAAAAATAGAGGGCATGTTGGCCTCGTATTAGTTCGTGATATTTCAGCGTCAATGGCTAATGATGAAAGATATATTCATGCCATTAAGTCAGATCTTGCTTTATCGATGGCCGCTGAAAGTTTGTCAAAAATGCATGTCTCCAATATAGTTTTTCCCTTCAAGGAAAGTGAATTTGAGATTATCAAAACGTTTGATCAAAGCGTTGAGGAATCTCTATCGAAATTCACTCTTGGATGTAAGGGTTATTATACCCCTACGGGATCTGCTTTAATGGCAGCTGTTGATCTGTTACTTGACAGCCAATTCGATAGGAAAATAATTTTTCTTATAACTGATGGTTATCCGAATAAATCGGAATTTACTATCGTCGAAGTTATGGAAAAGGCTAAATGTAATGGAATAGAAATCGTTGGTGTTGGTATTAAGACTGATGAAATAATTGGTTTTGAAACGGACACTTTCGTAACAGTTGATGATACTTCTTTATTGTCTATTGAAGTCAGTAAGCTAGTTCATCAAATACTTTCTTAATAAACTCTACCCAATCGGGGCAAAAAGGCCCCGGTGGGTCTTTTTGCTCCATGAAGGAATAAGGAGCAAAATATGACTCAGATAAAAACTTACCGTGTAGAACATGAAAAAGTCGGTGCGATGCATAAAGTCCGTATTTTCGGACGTGTTGGTGAAGTTATAAGCAATGATAGCCCTCAGGAAAGAATCTTCCGCGAAGTCACTATAGCGGAGGGTAATAGCCAGCAGGCTGCGTTACTTGTAGATAACTACATACAGCGTCTTGAGAATAATGGCTTCACGACTGAAGCATAAATGTTGAGGGCCCCCGGGCCCTCTTTCTTAAATTCTGCGTTGTGGGTTTCTCCCTGTCTTCTGCACCGCAGAAGGCATTGAGAAACTCACAATGCCAGATAAGAGAGATCATCATGACTTATGCATCCCCGGCTCTTCGTCGTAAACCACAGGAAGTATCTGAACACTTTATTAAACTCGTTCATGCTCGAATTGCTGAAGTGTCTGGCTGGAAGTATATATTCGAAAGAATACCTGCTTTCAAAGACGCTTGTGCAAAAGCCCCGAGCCAGGTTCCTTGCCCGTTTACTGGCGCAGGGAAATCGAAGTTTCGTTTCCGACAAAAAGACCTTTATACCGGATGTGCGATCCATAATGACTTTCCGGTAAATGAGTTTTGCGACGGAATTGATGTTCTGGCGAAATATTATGAATTAAGTAAAACGCAGACTTGCAAAAAGATTCTCTCAGATTTTTTCGGGATGGATCTGCATGCTCCGTTAACTGACGCCGACATTGAAAATGAACGACGCTATAAATCAGCAGTTCGTGCCACAGAAACTCTTGACCGAGAGGAAGTGGCAAAGCGAATGCGAAAACTTGATGTGATGTATCACTATACCGGTGAAATAAAGCCTAATACTCCTGTTGCTTTGTACCTCCGTAATCGTGGGATCTCCCGCTTACTGAGTCACTTACCAAAGGATTTAGGCTTTAATAACCGGATCTACTATTGGGATAAAGATAAGCAGAAATCGATTATCTATCCGGGAATGATTGCAATCTATCGTGACACCCGAGGTCGGCCTCTGACTATCCATAGAACATACGTAGACAAAAACGGTGATAAGGCACCTGTAGAAAATCCAAAGCTGATGATGAAGCCTCCTGCCGATATGACAGGTGGCTCAATTCAGTTGTTTGACCCTCACTATGATTCAGGTAGTTCGACCTGGACACTGGGAGTGGCTGAAGGGATCGAGAATGCGCTTTCTGTTGTAGAAGCGACTTCAACACCATGCTGGGCAGCCAGCTCCGCATGGTGCCTTGAAAACGTTACTGTTCCTGATTTTTTACTGCCTCCGCCGGATGTAAAATATATAAACTTTTATATCTGGGCGGATAAGGATATTGCTAACTCACAAGGCACTCGTGCCGGTATCGAAGCTGCTCAGCGACTTCAAAGCCGCATGGTTGAGTTTTTGGCTAAACGATATCCCGCATCAAAGCTGACAATTGAAGTCTTCGAACCAGCACAAGATATTCCTGATGGGAAAAAGGGTATCGACTGGAACGATGTTCTCCAGTTAACAGGGCAGGATGGATTCCCGATTCACTGGGCTCCTGAATGTCTTAATCAGCTGTAACAACGATAACTCCCCCGCATTTTGCGGGGGGGGTTATCTTATCAATATTATTTTTTAAATTGTATTGATAAGATAACCGCTTTCCTTCGTGATAATTACCTGCCTTTAAGGTCTTTTCACGGCTGAGATGCTTGCTCAGTTAAATAAATGTGCGGTACTACTGGCTATGGTCGGTTGTATGACATGGTTATTCCATAAACTATTAAAACCCATAACGGGAGTATTACCGTTATGGTGATGCTCGTCGTTTTACATCGGAGAGCATTTTAATGAATTTTCAAACTAACGAAGTTTTTAATAAATTTGCTGCTGTTATAAAATCGCGCATCGTCAATGAACCATCGTCATGCTATTTGCTGCATGATAATGAGATAGATATAACGATTTTGAAACATGGCATATTAGAAAATGACAGAAACCTGTTGTACGTAGTTCGTCCTTCAGGAACGTGTTTGTTGCGTTGTGACAAATATTTCTATCCGAAATATTATCTTCGTTGCCGTGGAGATTATAAGTCATTCATATATGTCCATCTTGATCTACATAGTGGTGAAGCTAAAGAAATCACATGGGAGCAAGCAGACGATATGCTGTCTAGTCCAGGAAAACCCCCATTAAAAGGAAATCTTGGACGATTTGAGTATATAAAAGTTGTGGTTGAGGACCTTCGTATTCGAGGTTACGCTGATTATCTTCCTGCGTATAATCTTGATGACCTTCGCCGTTTTGCCTTACAGGACGACCGCCCATCCCTTGTCAGATACATTGACAATGTAATGGCAACGGTCTGATTGGTTGCTAATTGATTTACATATTTTCCCTGATGGCCAACCTGCATCAGGGAGGCCTCAATAACGACTGGAGGCTGTATGAAGTTAGCTACGGACCTGGTAAAAGCTATTTTGATTAGAAATGGTGTTGAACCAGTAAATATAAGCGAATCATCTAAATTATCTTTGAAACAACCACTGACAGAACTTAAATTCAGTTTATATTTGCGAACTGAGCATTTATCTCACTTCCTACCCGGTTATGTTTATTCTATAAAAGAATGTCCACTGTCATATGACATCGGGATCGAAATTCAGAAAATCTTCGAAAGTTTACATTTGTTAAACGAAGAATTTGAATCCCTCGGTTTTGTTTCTGTATGGATAGAAATGCATCAAAGCATTTTTGAACAAAGTCGGTTTAAGAAAAGTAACTTTACTTTTCGGGAGGAAGAGGTCGAGCTTGCTAAAGGGCTTGTTTGTTCTCACAATTCACAAATAAGTAATGCGGCTTATTTCTGGCTTCAGCACTTTGAGGAGTTTATGATTTATGTTCGTAATAAGCTTATCGACCTCTTTCGAGAGGCCTATGACCTGATCCTTGGAATGCAGCAAGTATTTTTCATTCGGGAAAAGGAAGAGCTGTTGAAAACTATAAGTTATGGGGATGACCTGTATGAGGTGAAATTAATGGCGGCTGAGCTTTACTCTATCGAACAGAACTTAAAGTGTTCTGAATCGATAAGTACAAAATCTCAAGCTTCGGCATATATTAACCGCATCCGTGAGTTTGTGCGTTCGGGGTGGAGGCAGGGCTATATAGTCTGCCATCATAAGCGAAGTAATCAAATCTCATCATTGTCATTACCGATGTACTTGAAAGATACGTCAGGCCGAAGTGCTCGAAAGCGAGTAAAACGTCTTATATCTTCTACAGTTTGTGGTAGAAATAAAGATTTAGGTCTTACAGATTTTTAATTAAATTATACCCATGTGGGGATCACACCCCATATGGGAGTGATCCCTTTTTTATTGAGAGAGGATCACATGAAAATTATCGAAAAAATCATTAATGCCTTTTTGGTTGTTCAACATAAAAAAATACAGGTTAAAAACATTACATTTTTAGACAATGGGCAGGGCATGTTCTCTGGTATGTCTTTTGATGCTGATGTTTCACTGGAGTTTATGTATGAATCAGCAAAAGCATATAGTTCTTGTTTCTGTGATATTCCCTTTCCAGGTTTTGAAGATGCAAATCTGGAGGAAATTACGAAATTTCAATTAGATGCTTTGAAGCAAAGAAAGAATCATTCTTTCATTGTTAACCATTTGAGGTTTCCTATAGTTTTAAGGGAAGGGTGCAAAATCGAAAGAGGAGAAGTCTATTCAATTTCGAATTGCACTTATAATAAAGAAAGATTGCAGTATCTTTTTTCTCAGGATATTTACGGTAAGTTGTATAATTCCTTAGAGAAAGAATTAAGCTCGTTTTTCTCATTTATCAATGTTGAGGTGCACGAGTTGTTAAAAGATGCTGTATGCTTTGCATTAAAAATCCTGAATAAGATATCTTTGGATACACCTGAAAGACTTATTAAAGCTTTTAATTATCGTGACTGGTATTGTAGTTACGATGTTGAGCTTTTTAGGAAAGGCTTACCTGGTCATATTCTGGAAGAGCTCATTGCTCCAGATATCTTACTTTCAGACCTTAACGGTTGTAGAAAAATACTTAGAAATGCAAAACGATTTCTAAATGGACATACAAAAACCAATTGTGTTTATATTAAATATGAATGGTGGTTGGGGCCTGTGGATACCTCACACTCAGCTAAGTTGATGTCTGACAAAGAAATTAACAACCGAAGTGACTTGAAGAATTTTTCAAAGGTCTTTTTCAAAGAGTGTTTAAGTTCTGGTAAGTCGGAATATGAAAACCATCTTAGTGAAAAAGAACATGCGCTTCGCTACAATTATTAATTAAAATTATTTTCTCCCATAGGGATTTCTCCCTTTGGGAGAAATCCCTCTATTAAGAGGGTATTTAAATGAATGCGATACAAAAGTTAGTTGAATCTATTCTTGTTAAAATGGGTTTTGTTGGCGCTGTAGTGGAAAATATATATTTGGATTCAAAACCATTTCGGCATATTCGATTTGTGGCTGATATTCCAGTAATATCTTTTCTACCTCATTTGGTGAAATATCTTAAGGGCGCAGACCATCTTTACTGTGGTAACGATGATTTGCATCCTCTTTTCATTTATTTTTCCGAAGCGGCTACATTAAAAGCAGGCCCTGTAAATCTCGCGAACTTTCGTTTTGAAGTTTCTATAGCTTCAACTCATTTACGACTGGTCTCAGAGCAGCCTGATTTGCTTATCAAAGGATTTAACCGGGATAATCTAGAATACGTTTATTACCGCTCAGATTTGGCCTCTAAGGATCTTATACTAGGCCTTGTTGAACACGGTTCTCCTTTCATAAAACATCTACATGGACTTATACAAAAGCGAATTTTAAACGAGTTCTCTCTGATTTTTTCTGTTCTTGAAAAGATTTTAGAAAGCGCGAAGCCACAAATTCTTGCTTGCTTCCATAGTGTTGATTATGAAATGAACGTAAAAATAATAGCCGAAGCTATACCTGAAACTGTATCTAATCAGATAGTCACATCTGATTATATAGTTAATTCTATATCAGATGCGGACAAGTTTATAAATCATGTTCGTCGCTATTTAGCAGGCAGGGTAATGAAGAGGCGGATATACGCTGAATTAGATGTTTGTGAAGAAACATCAAATATTTCACTAGTGAACTTAGGATGCTTTACGTCTCCTCTGCTCGTTACGGAATATCAAATGTTTAAGCCACACTCTTCAGGGTTATATCGAAAAGCTATAAACAACTCCTTAAAACAGTTCAAACCAGAAATGCATGTACCTTCTGAAGAACTCTTTTATAATTAATCTAACCCATCCGGGAACTTGCTTCCCGGTGGGAAGCACTTCCTTTTTAGTCATGAGGTAGTGTAAATGTTTAAAGAATCTGACCACGTGGAATTTGTTAGTGCCTTTCTTTATCAAAATTTAGGCCTTAATGTTCCCGCTGACGATATAACCGTTCAATTATCTGATACTTCGTTCGACAAAGTAACCTTTGATTACGATGTAGATATCGATAATTTAAATTGTATGTTGGATCTCTACATATCTGAACTAATAAAGCACAACGCATCTTACTCCGATTCTATTCTTTTGAAACAAAAAATAATTTATTTTCTTGGAGTATTTAAGAATTTCGGATTTTTTACGTTTGATATTCGCGGATATAGTAATACTTTAAGCCCAGTTAAAGTTATTGATATTGTTTCAATGATTATTAATGACTGTGAAGAGTTATCTAAAGCTAATTCTTCTACTGATGCTATAAGAAATCTTTATCTCGATAAAATGAAGGTGGATGGGAAAGTGTTAGTTGCGAAATTTGCACTTAAACAGTTTTTTCATTCCGACTTTGGTGACTTTATCTCATTTGTCGAGAAAAGAATTACAGATTGTCTTAATGAAACTTTAAGGATTATCAAAGCTGTTGAACATGGCTTTGTACGTGTTGGGCAGCATAAGATTAATCGCCGTATTAATGATGACTTAAAGTTATGCATTGATTTCAATACTGATGATTATCCGGCAAATATGCCAGATATATATATTAAGTTTAACGATACATTTGATGGGAACGGGGCGTTATATTGTGACAATGATGCCCTCATATCCCTCTATACCGATGTTGCTTCAATTATCAATGTGCCGGTGATGATGGAAGTAAGATTGATCAATAAAAGAGGGCGTGTTGTCTGTGATTCTTCGCATTCAACTTACGTATCTCTCGAAAGTAATGACCGATACAGAGTAACTGATCGCACATTACTAATAACTGAAGCTTTTGACGATTTTCGTAACGCGTCTCAATGATCCTTTTGCTTCAGTCCAAAAAAGTAACTTTGGTTGGCTGAAGACACTTGTCTATGACAATGTAAAATCTGTCGCTGGCATCTTCTTTTAGCTTAACCAAACTTTTATCTAACCCAGTGGGGAAGTCGCTTCCCTTCTGGGGCACTTCCTCTCAAATTTGAGGTAGTGTATATGACACATTCATCTGATGATAAAAACTATGTCCGAGCAGTTCTGAGCTATCTTGGCATAGATTTTGATGAGGCGGATATAGTATTAAGTGTTTGCCATTGTCAAAGTGACGAGCTTTCTTTTACCTGTAATATCAAAGCTATTGAACTCAAGAATGCTGTTGATTTATATGTCGATAGTATCTCTGAGAATGAAATAGAAGCTTTAAACAGAGAATCTTTAAAATCTCGACTCTGTTACTTTCTTGAGGTGTTTGACGCAGTCTCTGGTCAGTACCTTGAGATTTCAGGAAAACACTTTGCAACTAGCCGTTTTGAATATGATGATGTTTGTAGTGAAGTTCTTAGCATGTCTAATGATGTTTCTCAGTCGAAAGGTTATGACCGGGATGAATATAACAGACTGATGCAGGTTGATGGTCAGGTTATGATTGCCCGTTTTGCTTTGCAACAGTTCTGGGATACTCATTTTATTGGACTAATAACATTTGTATCTGAGTCTATAACATCGAGCCTCTATAAAGCTTATGAAACTTTTAGTGATATAAGTTTGGCTTGCTATAAACTGAGTGAATATTCTTATTCACGCTCTATCAACAGTGAATTGACCCTTAATATTTCACTTAAAGAAAATGACTTCTGTGAGGACCTATCTGATTGCTATATGGAAGATGAGGCTTTACCTTCTGGTAGGGTAATTTCTCGACGCAACAATGACTCCATAATAAGTATTTATGAGAGCTATGCTGCGGCTTCTTATATTCCGATGATTGCATCTTTGGAAGTCGTTGATGAATACGGCGAAGTGGTTACTGACCTCTGCCATACCGTTTATGTTTCAGAGTTAACCGGTGGGCGGATTAAAATCCACGACCGTAATGACTTAGTATCTGAAGTTTTCGATAACCTAAGAAATTTAAATCTTGCAGTTGGAGATTCAGTTTCACAAGCTGCTTGATTCTTTCCCTGATTTTGATTTTTTCTCACATACTCTTATGGCACGGTTTCCGTGCCTTTTTTTTGCCTCGCTTACAAGCGTCTACTCCTCTTCTACCTATCCCACCTTACATCACCACTTAAAATCTATCTTTCTAATTCCATTATCCTTTTCGTAGCCTCTAATGCTCTGGTATGAACATACTCTTTAAACTCAAAAAAGTGCTATTAACGAAAAAAAATCCCTAAAGAGATTTGTATACTGTTCTCAACCAAGGAGAGCTCATGAATGAACTAAAATCCAAAAACGAGAACAGTACCAAAAGCAACTTTCCCCCGGTTGATAATCAGTTTTGCTTTTACCATGTTGATTTCAGCATAGAACGACTACTTTCAACGGCCGAGGATCTCCAGTTTGAGTACATCTTCCAGAAACCTGGAAGTGAAGTAAGAAAGGATTTGGTTGAGCGATTCGAACGTGGAGAGCGCTTTGTTACAGCTTCACACTGTGACAATTTCTGTGAAATCCTTGGTTGTCAAGGCCATCAGGAAAATGCATAAACCCATAAACCTACATTTCCACTGTTAAGGATGTTCACTAAAGAATGATTGGAGAAAGTATTTTTGACTGGGTAATTTACGGAATATCCATTTTGATATTTGCCTCAGCACTAATTGAAGGAAAGACAACTCGCTACCCAGCACTTTTTTTCTATGGGAGTTTAATTTTAATGTTAATCCTGATAGTTGCTGGAGGCCTTAACTGGTGGTTCTACAGGTCAAAATATGGCGCAGTAATCGTTATCTTCACAGTGGTCTCTTTACTGATGACTCGATTCCGCCTGGTCATATATAAATTAAGATTAAGAAAGTTAGTTTCAGAAATCAGATTTCGTATAAAAACGGGTTTTCGTATAATTCTTGTTTTGTCGGATAATGAGGATGAGCGTAATGTTCTGCTGTCTATGCTTAGCAACGTATTGCCAGAGCAAACGCTTATTCACACGCGTGATGCTCTCGGACCTCATTCAGAGCCTATCCTAAAAGCTCTTGAGCTACATCATCAACAGGGAACAGGTTACATACTCGTCTGTGAACAACAAATCTCAGCGCGTACGTGGTTGAGTATCGTAGAAAATGGGAAACCTGATACATCTATAGCTGTTAATTTTCATTCGATCCCAGAAATGGAGTGATTTTTCAATGAGTAGAACCGTTTCACAAAGTGTCACAGAAGATTGTCTTTTTGATACCCGCACACAAGTCAGATTACAACTAAGTCGAAGCGTTCATAAAACGCTGGCATCTGCTAAAGAAATTTTACAGGGAAGGGGGGTTGATTCGGTCTCTATTGAAGATCTTGTGCGAGCCTGTCTTGAAGAGAACCAGCCAATTGATCTAGCCTCACTTTACCTTGAAAATCTCTTAAAACAGAAAGGTACCAGCATTTGCGATTTTTAGTGTTTTCAAACCTATTAGATAAAATGCCGGTTGTGTTTATATAACATCAATAATTTCATGCAACAGGTAAAACATGAGTACTCAAAAGCAACTTTCCAGAACTACCGGCACTGAACGTATGTTTAAGGAAGAGCTGGCGTTATCCTTAATTTGTTGGGTTTTCACCAGTCCTTTTACCAACTGGACCGATAAAGTCTTCAGTGGTATTGAAGTTCCGTCTGAAGGACCGTCATCATTACGGGGTGAGACAGAAAAATTCTTTCGTTTTGTCGTTAATGAAGAAGGCTACGACGCAGGAAGGGCTGCTATTGGTCTTGACCTATGTTGTTTTTCACTTCCGTTGTGTTTGTTCCCGGACGCTGCCCTGTCTGAGGAAGAGGTTATGAGTAAGTTAACCGGAGAAGTTATCCATGGAATTCTTCTTTCCTTACCTGAGTTTATTGATATGCCAGAAGTGCTCGCTTACCAGGTCAGGGATGAAATTCTTGCTTTTAACACTCGCTGTGGAGACGGGATCTTTCATGGTTGGAACACGGCTTCAGAATTGTGGAAGTTTGAAATCTTTCCCCGCACCACCATCATGATGCAGCATACTTCGGCAATACATTAAAATTAGGCGGGGCAGAATGCATAAAAAACTTTTTCTTCTCGAATGGAAACCCTGTCAGAGCCGCGTATGGGCCGGTTGGATGGCCCTGTGGTTGACTATCAGTTTTCTGATGTTATCTGCCTTGCTTATGACAGATCATCTCCTGAACAAAGTCATCCTGCCGCCAACATGGTTGTTGATCTGGTTTTCGCCAATGCTGGGGTTTTTGATAAAAGTTCGCGTCGTCGAAACTCAACATTTCCTGGAGCATGACCTCTGTGTTGCAGGTTTCTCTTTTTACCGCTGGAAGAGGTTAGTTTCTCCCGGGCTTTGGTCAGTTGACTGTATAAATGGTCGTTTTCGCCTCAATCGGATCACCCAGGTGGGTAAGACTATCCACTATCCATGGCGTCTCCATTATCATCCTTTGTTCATGAGCCCTATCGAACATAAATCGCATGCTGTGAAAGCTGTTTCAAAATGACTTCTTTAGAGGTTTACATGACATTTATGTTCTGCAAGGTCAGCCTGGGCAGCAAAATTGATTGGAAATAACATGAGCCTGGAGAAACGTATGAGTTATGACGATTTGCCCTATTTTCGTGACCAGATTCTGGAACGCATCGACTCGCTCAAGTGTTTTCTTTCGAACACCCCCCCGATGATGGCAAACCTGATGACTGTCTCCACCGTATCTAGAACAGAAGAGCGCTTGAAGCAGGTTAAACCCATCAGGGTTAGTATTAAAGACGATGCTTCGGTTGAGGAAATTATTCAGGCACTTACTGACATCTGTGTGGATGACATAGAGTCATTAAGTCATGATTCCACCAAAGTAACCACTAAATACCCGGGTCTAATCATTGTCCCCGAAAGAGCAGATCTTCTCGAAAGCTTGATCACTTCTATAAACGAAGCAAAAAATGATTTTGCTGCGGCAATGAGGCGTATCGATAATAAAAAGAATGTCCGTTTTGATAAAGTGCACAAGAAGCTCCCGGGCCTTGTCGCTATGCACTCAACAAGAAATATCCTTTTCATCAAGTCCCAGCTTAAAAAAGTTACTTTTTCATGGCGGCTAAACCGAAACCAGGAAGTTAAAACAGCAGAGCAACTTGTGAGTTTGTTGGAGCGCAGGAGAGCCTCAGAAGTAAAAAATGTAGCAACTACCAATTTGAATGTCGTGTCTAATATCGATAAGGCTTTACACCGTCTTGAATTTCACCCACTGAAGCAGGGCGAATCTTATCGCCTTTGTCGAACTAACTCTTTCCCTGTTCCGATTGCTCACATTTTTGCATTTAGGCCTGAAGGGCAGGAACGAAACGGGAATAAATATGCTGAGACTGATTATTCAGTAGTAAAAGCATCCTTGCCCATTTTCGCAGCAGGCAACATACCTCAATTAAAAACGCTCTCTGACTGGGCTCCTGAAAACAGCCAGGGTCCGTCCAACCAACGGAAGCTGAGCCTGAAATATACAGAACTCGTGCCGGGGGCTGAGCTGGGCATTTTCATTGTCAGCCCCGAAAATTAAGGAACAACAATGCAATGGATTTCCACAGCCAGCCAGAAAATCGATGAGCGTCTCTATCGTGTCTGCGTCTGGGTAAAAAAATATCACGCTGATGCGATTAACCGCGTTGTGCTAACCGTTGATCTAAGTAAAGCCCGACATGACCCTGACGAGGACCAGGTAAGAGCAGAGCTGCTGTGCGGCCATTATTTTTTGCTTCGTAAGGAAAACGCTTCGAACTCTGCGCCTGACGATCAAAAGTTTGCTTTCCTGCCTGACGGGCGCAATCTGTGTTGGCAGACCGCAACCCCGGTGCTTCAGCATCTCCTACTCAATAAAAACGTTCCTGAGTCGCTGAGGTTGCTTACGGACTACATACATATGCGTCTGGCCAGGCTGACAATGGTACCTATGTCCGGAACCATCATGAACGAGGCTCTGCTGGACAGCATCAGCTGGGTTAAGGTGGATTTGACCTACTTCTGGCAGTACGAACAGCTCAGCTCTCATCTGGGACCCATCCAGATAACCCACAAGGCACTTGTACGCTTCGGGCACCTGGCAAAGAATGATGAAAACTCCAGTGCCATAAGAATTCTGCGTCAGCGTCTGTCTTCAGAATTCTTACAAGAATTTCAGATGGCTGAGGATGAGCTAAAGCGCAAACAGTCGTTGATGGGCACCATGGACGTGAAAATGCTGTTTCATGCTCATTACCCCAGCCAGAAGATGCTGGTGGCTCGATATAAAAATGGTTGGGTAATGGTGGATTGTTTTCTGTTTCACCATACCAAACCTAAGAAAAAAGCAAAAAACAAAACTACTGTGGCTAAGCCTCAACTTAAACAGACTAAAAGAGAAGGGAGTGAAAATGGAACTGGGCATTATGGTGTGCATCGTGTTGTTACTCTCAGTGGCGGCGGCGTGGATCAGTAATAAGACAGTTGATTTGCTCGAAAGATTCTATTTCAAGCGTCCGCTGAGCATGGAGTACGCGGCATGGCTACGTGTAATGTGTGCAGGCTTGTTATTAGTTTTTATTCAGGTTGCTCCCCAATTTACACTCCTGTATACCCTTAAACTTGTCACGCTTATTAATCTTGGAATCCAGACAATGAAATTAAATGGCGTGTACAAATATAAAAGGACGGGAATTTTGCCTCCGGGAGGGGCACTCTCTAATCTCACCAGACTTAACCCGTTCAAGAAAAAATAAAGTTATGCGCCCGTGAGGGCGCTATTCATCAAAGGCATTTCGCATAAGCTTGATCATGGCTTTTTTACCAGCTTCAATATTGCGAATGTAGCGCATAACCATTTCTTCATTCGACCAGTTCCCCATTTCCATAATCTGTGGTAGCGAGTAACCTTCAATATCCAGCTGTATCGCACCGCCTACACGAACGCTGTGCCCTGTCCAGTAACGGGTTTTAGTCTCATTTGGATAAAGCTCATTCCACATTTCTTTAAATGCCCGTAAAAGGGAATTTTTGCTGAGCATACCGGCATCGTCCACAGTGTCTTCCTCATCTTCATCGTTCAGAAGACTTTGTTTAGCACGGTAGGGCAGGTTATGCCGTTTAAGAAGCTCAGATAGCTCATTCCCTTTACTCCGAAGCTTCCAGCCGGGTGGCATATAGCCTGTATCATGGAAATTTACGGCCTGGAAAAGGTATTCATCCGGATGACTGTGCTGATCCATTTTCACAAGGTTCATCAATCTCAAGAGGCAGTTAGTTAACTGACGTGTCAGCCGGTAGGTAAGAAGTGTACTGATGTTCGTTTTTGTACGGTATACCGTCAGGTTAAATTCACCGGTCATACTATCCAGAGACAGATCTTTCAGACGTATACGGCGAATTTCGGATGAACGGAGCAGTGTTTCAAAGCCTGTCCAGATCAGGCACAGGTCACGAAGCTTACGAACTGAGTTTGTAGTACTGCGTAACTTTATCAGAGCCTTGAGATCGCCAATAAGAAAGGGAGTTGCCTGTTTAGTCGTCTTTCGCTTCCGGGCTTCCGATTGTTTTAAGGCTTCCAGCATGTACCATGCTTCAGACGTAATAATCCCGGGCAGGTTAAGCCCTTTTTTATGGATACTGTTTAAGGCCTGAAGACAGCTGTTTATGCTGCTTCGTGACAATTTGCCTTCAAGATGCCCCATAAACGCCAGCAGAGCTTCCTCAGACACGGGGAGCGAACTTACTGGCCAGTCTGTATGCAACCGGGCATTCGCCTGATACCATTCGTTCCATACTCGTAGCCAGTGCAGATAGGTTTTAGCTGTGTTGTATCTCAGATGGGAAAAGTAACGGATCAAGCGTGAAAGCTGTTTATCATGGTTGCCGAACGTTTCCAGCTGCTGATGCAATTCGCTTTCCGAAAACTGTCTGATCACTGATTGATTCTTCATCCTGCTCACCGGGATACACTGGTTTTATTTACAGTCATTTTAGCACTCATGTACCTGGTTATGAACAGGGTGGAAACAACGAAAAAGGTTGTGAAATCGTTAGGCTTAAGTGAAAAATGATATTAAGATTATCCCTGGCCAGTTGAGGCCTGTCTAAAGAAGGTTGATTATGTCTGACACAAAGCAGTCTTATTTAATGAAATTCCGTAAGTGTAGTTCGTTCGAAACGCTCGAAAAAGTATTTGAAAGGTTATGTGAAAAAAACTCGGGTGTCGCCTCTCTTGAAATTTCTGGTGCTTATGATCATCGTAAAGCTGAACTGACAATGAAAAAGTTATATGACAAAGTTCCTGCGAGTGTGTGGACCTTTGTTCGCGAGTAATTATTGATATTGGCACAACAAAAAGACTGTGTCTGGATTTGAAAATAGTTTATGCCCCTTTCGGGGCTAAAGGCACTGTAATAGCCTGTCTTTTTAACTTTCTTATTAAGTTCGGAGAAAGACTTTAATCATAAGCCAAGCCCACTGCTAAATACATCCGATATTCTCCTTAATTTTAGAAGTTGTGATAAAAGTTACTTTACCTAAACTTCTCTCTCCATATTTGTAAGGCTCTCATTTGATTCTTGTCAAACATTAATCTGGAAAACTAAAAAATCATTTCTTTTAATTCGTTTTACAGAAATCCTCCTCCGTTATTTCGGATATAGTTTGAATAATTATCAAAAACGGGGTGCAGCCATGCGTAAGAGTTACACATTTGGTATTCCATTTGGACTCCAGAGAGAATCAGGACTCTTTTTAGATATTACAGAGGTCAGCCGGGGTATCGACTGTAACTGCATCTGCCCCGCTTGCAAAACTGATCTGTTAGCAAAGCAGGGGGAGGTCAAGCTTTGGCATTTCTCACACAGTACTGCTGTAGCCGGTGACTGTGATGGTCTGATGGAAGCCATCCGGGGAAAAATTATTGAAGTCATCAACGAGCACCAGGTTCTTGGTTTCCCAAATCTTCTCGCTGGCGACGATGGTGGGCCGGTTTCACTGAATGAGGTTATTGGAAGCGGCAGTATGTTCGGAGGCACAGCTGATCTGTTCGTAAAGGTTAATGATTTATGTGTGGCCGTCTTTCTGGACAGGGATCGTAGCATTTCTGCGAAGTTAACCTTTGACCACCTTCATCCTTCCGAAAGAGTTGCCGCATTGCGTATCGATCTTCCAGATATTGAATATGAAATCAGTCAGGTGCAGCTCGGGCGACGTAAAACAACATACAGTGAGTGCATTGAAAGCCTGATCATTGATGAGACCAGTTCCCGGGAATGGCTATATCATCCATTAATGCATGAACTTGAATCTGAACCTCTTCAGGAGTATCGGGGACGGGAGCCTTCAGAGGAAGGGCCTCTTCTTCAGCGCCTTGCTGACTGTAAGATGAAATTGCCTGATATCCTTCCGGGCAGTCATAACGCGTTAGTCAGGTTACAGCAGGATACGATTGTATGTCTGTGTAGGTTAACGGTTCGGGCTTATGACATCGCTCAGACCGATGAATTTCCTTTGTTCCTTCGCTATTTCAGGTTGCACTGCCTGGAAAACAGCGAACATGTCAGTTACGAAAGACTGATCTGCTGGCAGGAAATGATTTCAAAAACCCAGGAAGGCCAGTCCTTGACACAAAACGAACTTGAATATCTTCATGAGATTGTCCGCATCGCCTTATACAATCACCGGCTTAACAATGTCAGTATTTCAGATGTTAAAAACCATGACACAGGAAAGGAGAGCGGCAGGGTAGAGCCACAAAACTATTCACTCTTATAAATAAATTGGGCTTTGCGCATTAAACCCTTGCCGCAGGAGGTGTACCGCATATCCGGCACAGACAGTCAGTTTTTCTGGCAGCTTAAATTTGACACAGCTTAATATAGTGATTCATTAAACAGGTTCAGTATGCTGCCAGAACGTTTTAGTCGTTATGGGCGTCCGTTAGTTTTCTACTAACTGAACGACGACCAGCCTGCCGCCTTCCTCCTTTGACAGAACAAACTGAGCGTTATTCGTCAGTTCAATTTTTTCCCCAATGGCAATCTGTCGTTTATCCGGTAATGACATAAGCCCATTTATGCCTTCATTTACTAACCACCACTGATCGTTATGGAAAACAAAATACCCAACTCGTTTCCTTTGCAAATCGGTTGTACGCTCATTTGGCGCAATGAGGCGATTCACATGCCACGCATAGATTGACTGCCCGCTCCACACCATCAACCGGTGGTCGTCAGGACGATAACTGCCTTCCTTTCGGGAAGAATATAAATTTAGAACCGGTAATTTACCCTTGTATGGCGTACCGCAGTAGGGACAAACCGGCTTTGTCTTACCCGAGAAAACGTACCATTTCTGTTCACACGCCTTGTTCTGGCAGGGCTGTATCAGATCGACTGTTTTAACCAGGGCGCTTTCCCACTCATCGGCGGTCGGGCGTTTAGTGGCATCGTGTAAGCCATCTATAAAGGCGCGCTCAAACAAAGGTGTCAGATAAGGGCCCATGATGGTGTAAGGAATTTTCTCCGGGTCAGCCCAGGGCAGTGAAAAGGACGATAGCTGACTGACTTTGACTGCATTGCTTTTGTCTGTCGGATGTTCAATGAAGAGTGCCTTCTCACCCATAGATAAGGTCTCATCACGTACTTCATCCGACATGTCATGTATTTTTCCGCCACGTAGCGGATGACGGAAGAACAGATACATGTAGATAAGCACCGACAGCGCATGACGGTCAGTAGTAATGCTTGGCAATACGCGGTTCGGATCCTCTTTGGAAAGATGACTGGTTTTCACCACTTCCGGAGCGATAAAATCCGGGGTGCCCACCACGTCGGGAGGATACTTTCCAGGGACAACCAGGCCGTCTACGTCAATGATGCAGGCATGTCCCATTTCTGGATCGATAAGCACGTTTTTATAGCTTAGATCGCTGTGACAGAGACCTGCCGCATGCATCCTTCTGACGGCTCTTGTCAGCAGCAGACAGACCTTGAGATAGGTAAGCGTATTGCCTCGTTCACGTGGGTCGAGAAATTTGTTCTGGTTGCTGGCGCTGGCAAACCATTTGCCTTCCTTTTCACGACCTTTTATGCCAAGAAAATCATCGTTTTTAGAGCCGTATTTAAAGAAAAAGTAGCTTTTGTAGGTTGGAACCACGATGCCGATTTTATGCCCATGCTCAACAACATGGGTCGGCCAGCAAAACAGGTCCTTCCAGTATTCACCTCCGGACTGGCCAAAAATGTTTTGCCTGTAGCGTCCGGTGATCATATCAATCCGATCCCGGGCCTGCTCGTTCTGCGGTTTATGATAAAAAGCGACGACGTATGATTTATCAGGCGAAAAGTAAACATCCTTCATCGAGCCCGAACCAATTACCTCGTCAACATACTGGACTGTTTCGCCGTCCTTTGTTTTGCACGTAACGATATTTGCCATATTGATCACCGAAAAAGCGTATCCCTTACCACAACACCGCAATAGTGCGGTCATCATGGTTCCCTGTGGAGAAAAAGTTAAGCCAGTCGCCTAACCTCTCAGGCGCAATACTGGCGTCTGTAAGGACAGGGTTGAGCTCATCAACGAGACGGGTCCATTTTTCGTCACTGCGAAGCCCATTATCCGTCTCAAACAGAGGGTCTGAGACGCCGTCTGTCATGAGGATCAAGTGAGATACATCATTCCATTTACCCACGCTGATGCGGCCGCTAAACGAGGGGTCTGCGATAATGCTCTGGTCAAGGAAACGGGTTTGTCCTGCGTATTCTCCGCTATCGGGATTTCCCAGTATCCTGACTTTACCGGAAGGGCTGTATGCACCTATCGCACCATCACCAAGCCAGAATGCAGCCGCAAACAGCTCGTTATCAGTTCGTAGCGCTACAGTTGCCAGAAGGGTTGTTGAATAGGATTTCACAGGTTGTTCTGCACAAATGGCTTCGTTCTGGATACTGTTGACCGCGAGCGTAGCTGCCTGTTTAAAATGATGAAGCATGGCGTTTATTGTTGCCTGCTGATCGCTCCCTTCCCACGCCGTGATGTGCTGCTTTAAATGGACGCCTTTCACACCACTGAGCTGATTTAAAAGGTAATCGCCAGCCGTTTTGACTGCAATCCGGGAGCCTTCCCGGGAATTTACCGCACTACCGGCTCCGTCTGCGACCAGCATGACAGACCATCCTGTTTCCTGGCAGTGGTTGATGTAGAAGTCGTCATCTCTGAAGCTTCCGGCATGCTCATGAGAGCGTCCCCGGCGACTGGCGGCAGCAATACGTATATCACCCCTGACCAGGCCAGCAGCGTCCAGATGGGACTTAGGGTAGGGAGCGTCTGCTGGTGGCTCTACCACCTTCCACAGGCTTCTCGGATCGGGATTGATTATAAATAGCTGTTTTGTTTCACATTCGTCGTGCGACGTGCATGACCAGATTACTGAAAGCTCTATATCGCCGCTTTCGGTGGGAGTACCTGTCAGCAACTCCTGTTCTTTGTCAAAAGACAGGCCAATGTTCCGGGGAAAGACAACGTCCCTGACAGTAGCCTGCTGGCCCTCACCCAGAACGATAGCAACCGGCGAAGAGAAACGTTCGCCTGCGCGGGCGTTGGGGATCGTTATTTTAGCTCTCGGGGGAACGGCAGGTGGCACAGCTAAGCTGGCCCGCTGCTGGCCTGTCGGTATCTGCCCGGGTTTTAATACCAGGGAAGACAGGTTTTCGTCTTCCCTCTGTGCTGGTTTATCAAATTCGTAATAAGGCATCAGCTTCCAGAACGGAGGATGAGGCTCATTTTCTGGCAGGGGTTGCAGTGCTGATGTATCGGTAGCGTCAATGCCCGGGTTATCAGCAACACTTACGACCGTTTGTTGCTGATCGGAAAGACTGGATGCTGACGAGGCGGCAATCTCTGCGTCGTTATCACCTTCGCTAACCCGCGCAGATAAACCCTGTGCAAGGCTCTCAATCCGCTCTTTAAGCCGCATAATTTCTTCGGTAAGGGATGGGTCCTGCGATAGAAGTAAAAGCCGCTCACCTTCAACAGGGTGGCCCAGCTCAGACAGAACTAAGCGGATAATCTTCTCTTCAAGTAAAGCATTTTGCGACATCAACCTCTCCCTCTGTTTACGTCGAAGTTAGTGTTTCCGCCATCATTGCTGAATGACAGACCTGTTTCACACCACGGGCAGATCACGTCATCCGGGCCGTCAATGCACAGCAATTTTCCGCATGAGCACAGGGCAAACGCACTGGCATTACCGCAGTGAGGGCAACCCGGTACGCCATGCAGTTCGCTGGTGTTTACCTGCAAACCGGTAGCGGTGGCATCTGACCATGCAAAATAGTCCTCATCGATGGGATAGCATCCGGCAATATTAAAGCTGTTCAGGTTCAGGCTGAAATCGAGCCCGGAAATCCTTGCTGGTGGCCGTTCATACTTCATCAGATACGGACGACGGGTCTTGCTGCAACGGCCGGTAAGCGTAACGCAGTTTTCGTCGTACGCTTTTACTGGCTCGTCCTTGGCCAGCCGGACTATGTATTCAGTCTGGCTGAGCTCAGGTTGTTTGTCGTCTCCGACGCTGCGGCTGTGCGCCGTAACCGAGGCTGTGATCCATTTGATGAAGCGGGTAAAGTCCCCTTCCTGAGACTCGGTGAACAGCATGACATTCTCTGTCAGTTGCCGCAGGGTATTCAGGTCCGCTGACGGCCCCAGGCCAACGGCAATGAGATTCACTTTACTCGCGTAGTGATCCTTCCAGCGCTTCACTTCTGCGGTTGTGTCGTCAGTCGGACGTCCGTCGGTAAGGAGATACACGACGGGTTTCCAGTCGCCTTTAGCCTCATGAGTGGTTTTTCTGACCTGGGTATCAATTTGTACGGTCAGCTCACGCAATGCGGCCCCAAGGCTCGTACCGCCGCCAACGGGAAGGCGGGGAGGGTAGAACGAGGCAATTTCGTGAAGAGGTACAATCGTACGGGCTACACCGGCAAATGCGATTACCGAAACCCAGGCTGTTTCAAGTGCGTGTGGATCCTTTCTTAAATCTCCGACGATCATTTGCAGACCATCAGTCATTTTTTTCAGGTTTTCACCAATCATGGACTCTGAACAGTCCAGGACAAAAAACACGGGAAGGCGTCTCATAATTTTCCTCGTACGGCTGGTACGGCCAGCAGAAAACGTTGCTGTACAGAAAGGTGCTGCCCGGAAAGCAGCACCTTTCTGTCTGTCAGAGCACCAGCTGGATTTCTGGTGGAGGAGGGGGAAGGGTATCAGTTCCGTTATTGATCCCCGCGCTTGTGCTGCCGGAAGACACGCTGGCCGATACCCATTTAAAGAAACCTGCAAACGCGGTTGAATCTAGCGTCTCCAGAGACACAACCTTATCGGTGAGCTGTTTTAAGTGCTCATGGCCTGCTTTAGGACCAACGGCGCAGGCAATGATGGATCCGAATCCCCGGCCGCGAATCGCTTTTACCGCTTCACCGTACGCCAGGGCATCAGAAGGGGTTCCATCAGTCATCAGGAATACCAGAGGACGCCAGTCTCCTTTGGTATCACCATCTGAGCGACGTACATCCCGTTCAACACACTGCATCAGACATTCAAGGGCAGCACCGGTGAACGTCCCGCCTGCGCTTGGCACAACGATGTCAGAAAACTGGAAGTCTTCCAGCGGCGTGAGAGGAATGAACTCACGCGCCTCATTGTCATAGGTGATAATGGAGATATGAACGCTTTCGAGGGCGTAGGGATCCTGGCGAAGAGCGCTAAGCATCGCCTGAATTCCAACGTTAACGGAATGGATGGACTCACCGCGCATCGAGCCGGATGTGTCGATAACAAGGTAAACAGGCAGGCGGCGCATCACATGTAATTCCTCAGGTGCGAGACAAACGAATCTGATTCTGAAGGCTCACCAATTGCCCTGAGTTTCCAGCCTGTAGCCTCGCGTATCAGCTCGGCAAAAACCATGGAGCGCTGGCTGGCGAAGGCGGGTCCGCCAGAAAGATCGAATCGTGCCATTTCAATATTACGGGCATCTACTGCCCGGATGAAGGCATTCTGAACTTTACCAAAGTGCTGCTGGAGCTTTTCACCATTGTAGATCTGAACGATGAACACAATTTTCTCGTACTGAGCGTCAAGGGAATTCAGGCGCACAATAATTTGCTCATCGTCACCGTCACCGGCTCCGGTTCGGTTATCGCCCGTCAGCCAGATATTTCCTGACTTATGGCGAAGGCTGTTGAAAAAGATGATATCGCCATTCACAAGCGTTGGTTTACCATTTTCCACATTGCCGAGATCGGTCACCTTTCCGGCTGAATTACACAGGAAAGCGATCACATCAAGGTCGTATTCTTCTTCTTTTTTACCAAAGATCCCGCCGAGGAAACCTTTCTTTTCCTCATTAATATCCCAACCCAGGCCGATAGTAACGGACGAGAGATCGTATTCATTTTTTTTCAGGCTTACGCCCTGGCCTTTGCTCAGACTGACAGACATGACATCCCCTTAATTAATAAAATTATAAGACCACGTTTACTTCTGGCGGCGGTGGTGGCAGGTCTTCAAGACCGATCACTTCTTTTTTGCTGGACTCCACTTTCTGACTGCCTACCGAAATGCTCGCACTGACCCATTTAAAGAAAGCTTTAATCGTCGAACTGTCAGCTGTATCGAGCTGAACCACGATTTCAGTGATTTCTTTGAGGACGCTGGTATCGGCATCATGCCCGGCTGCACATGCCACAACAACGCCGGTTCTGGCCGCTTTAAAGTCATTTAGGCCTTTACGCCAGTCATCATTCGGACTTCCATCCGTCATCAGGAATACAAGGGGACGCCAGTCACCTTTAGTGTCAGCCGTCGTTTTCTGTACTTCTTTGGCAATGGAGCTGGCCGTCAGGGTAAGCGCTTCGCCAAGAGAGGTGGTGCCGCTGGCTGTTAGTGCTGGCATCTGGAAACTCAGGAGGTCTGTCAGGGGGACTGCCTGTCGGGCTGAAGAATCAAAGGTGATCACTGACACGTAAGCCGTTTCGAGTGCATACGGATCCTGTTTCAGCGTGGTAAGCAGCGTCTGAACGCCATTCTTAACCGCTTCGATAGGCTCTCCGTGCATAGAGCCGGACGTGTCGAGTAGCAGATATACGGGTAAGCGTCTCAAATGTAATTCCTTCTTAAGAGATCGGAAGAGGAGAGTAGTTTCAGGAAGAGGCCAGAGTTTGTAGATTTGATAAAACGGCACGACATCTGTCGGGTGGAGATTAAATACTCAGAAGCGGCATTAAAGAAATAAGTTAACCACCATTGAATTACCGACATGTGAATGGCCTCTTATCAGAGAAAAAAATTCAGACCGTACTGGAATATAAGATTTCTGAAAAAAACTCCGGCAAAAATAAACTTTCTTATGTATGAAAATCATCATACATCACAGATCTGCATGAATGGAGTGTAAATCGCCCAAAGATTGATGTGTAGCACAAGAGGATGTCAAGACACCAGGTTTTGTAGGCAGAAAGGCGCTGCTGACATTGCGGGAGGAGAATAGATCAAAACTCCGTCACGCAGATACAGAGGTGAAATATGACAAAACCGGGGTTTTCACCCCGGTCTGAGATTTAGCGTCAGGACTTTTTAGCGCTGTATTCTTTTATCAGTTCATCAACGGAGTGCAGAGCCAGCTTCTCTACCGCTTCACTTCGGGTCGAGCCACTCAGCGCAGCCAGACGGTCAATTTTTCTTAAAATCCGCATGCGTAGCGATAATGACACGGCTGTTTTTTTATCCTTATCGAGTACGACCTTCCCTGTGGACTCACCGGTTTTCAGTTCAGCATTCTGTGCGAGCGCTTCATTCATCCGGCGAAGGGTCTTTTTATCCAGCTGGCCCGGATTAACGAGATGGTATGAATGACCTGCCTTGCTGTATTTGATCTCCGCAGAATATGACTCGCGTAGCTCTTTGAGTGCCCGGGTTAATGTCGGCTCTGAGCATTCCAGACTGGTTATAATGTCGGCAGCGGAAACGGGCTTGCCGGTGCCCAGTAAGTTGGCAAGCTTAAAAATCCGGGCCTGTCTGGTATTTAATTGCATCGTAAGATTTAGCCTGCTTAAAGGGTTAGTGGTTCAATAGGCTGAAAAATGAAGGTACTGCTCATCTTTCGAATAACCGGTTGATCGCCTAACGCTTCAACCGGATCAATGTGTTCTAAGCCTGCAAAATTTACTGACGACATCTGGCTGCGACTGCATTTGCAGGACAGGATATACTCATCCTCCAGATAGCCGGTCCGCTTACTGACCCGTTGCGTAAAGCCTGACACAATCACGTTGTCGAACGGTAGCGTATGTAAAACGATACCGACCAGGCGGAACAAGCAGCCATGGACGTGGCGGGCATAGTTTTCGCGTACGGCTTTTTGCGTCATGGCTTTTTCCGTCAGCTCCGTGCCCCGGGCATTAACGCCGTAAATCTTATCAGGGAAATCTTCAATCTCAGCTAAATCAACATCCAGCAGGACTGCTGATAGCTCCGGCTTTACTTCAAATGCAACAAGCGTTTCACGCGGCCATTCAGTTTCTGCCAGCACACCCGCCAGGTATGATTCGAAAAACGCGGCGTCTGTCCGGAACTGCTGCCGGGCATCTGCCTGAGCCGTGGCGAGCCGTTTTTCATGTTCTTCAGCCTCAAACTTCCAGTTTGCATACTGTTCGGCCCAGGCCGTCCGTTGTTGCTGGTACCGGTGCTGTCGAAGGGTATTCTCACGCTCCACATCAATCAGCTCCTGCTGCCACCGGCGAAGATTTTCGGCGTGGCGCTCAGCTTTAGCTGATTCCGATTCAAACCATTTACCCAGAAAACTAATGCCTTCGCTCTCGGCAGGCTTTTCCGGCAATGCAAGATAGTCTGGCTTTTCTGGACGCACCGGTGCCGGAACCTGAAAAGGCGACGTTCTGTTATGCAGGTATACTGCTTCCAGCTCTGCCCAGCTGATGCCTGTTTTGGGATCCGGCGTCAGCTCGTGAATATTACGGATTGCGGTCACCGCTGACATGAGATCAGCGGCTTCCTGCTCAAGCGCCTGTCTGAGCCCCGGGTCGGTAGCCGTCCGGTTCCCACCTCCGGAACGCGCGGCCCGGTCAAGCCGGGTACGGTAACTCAGCCCGGTACCGGGCAAGCCCAGATTGGCATAGGTCCCCCGGCTTCCAAAAGAAACGGAAGCACCTCTCGGCCCGACACTCAGGCTCGGTGCACCGTTACTCAGGTTGAGGCGAACACCAGGAATAATGTTGATCGACTTTCTGAACCTGAACCCCATTATGATTTCCTTAATGATGCTGGGTCACGGTAAGTAATCTGATTCCATCAGCGCTTTGCTCGTTCTGTAACCCATAAAAACTAGCTCTGTCCAGAATGCCAGCCGCCCAGCGGCGATGTGTGGCGGGTTCACACATTGCTCCCTGCGACTTAAACACGGCCTGGGTAGAGTTCAGGATCCGCAGAGCGTCAGAATGCTCACCCTGAGTGACCATCAGCGCGTTTTGAATGACCTCTATCTGACCCGGGTGAATGGCCGTTTTCCCAACAAGCCCATGTGCCATATCAAGAGCCAGCTCTCTGGCCATTACGGCATGATCGTCAATATGCTCACATACGGGCGCGGTCAGGGCAAAATCACGCGGGCCGAAGACCGAAACGAGCATTTTGATGACGTAGCCCATCGGGCTGTCATACAGCGTCAGGTCCCGGGGACGGCGAAGCGACACAACGTTCATAAGATCGTTGCCGCCGATTCGAAGCGCAATAATGCGGTCGTGGCAGGGATGTTCCACCAGACGGGTGGCCAGCTCGCGCATCTGAACCACGTCAAAGACGTCTTCTGTTTCCAGCGTTGGCATCATGCACAGGTGAGTCCCGCCCATGATATCCCACCATTCAGCTAACGAACTGAGGGTAAATTTCGGCAACACAAACCCGTCGACAGCGGAAAGATCATAATGCGCTTTTAACCATCTGCCCATGTCGGCATGCCGGGGGCGAATGAACACCAGAGGCCAGTCATTTTTACCCAGGCTACGCATGCTGTTACTGAGCTCGTGCAGCAGGTGCTCCAGATTTTTGAGGGCGATGGGGATGTCTGCTTCACTGACAGCATCCTCAAGGCAAATTACCAGAGAGCGCAAACCCGGGATTTTCCCATGCAGGACGGCATCAGCAATATCTTCCCGTGTTGCAGGCATGTATAGCGTGGCTCCCAGATTCCAGGGAGAAAGACGATTTTTCATCAGAGTACCTTCTTGATAATGGTTACAGCCCGATACTGGCCGAGGGTTCCCCCCATTTCTGTAACAACTATTCCCTTTTCACGAGCAAGCCCTACAAGCAAGGCAACGTCCGGGTCGTCAATAGAACGCACAAATATATGGTCCGGTACCCGACGCAATACAGCCCGGGTTGCTTCAGCAATACCGGGTTTAATACGATTGACGCTGTCCACTTTAAATTCATCGGCCAGGAACGCGATAACGTCGCAACTTGTCTGCCATAAGATCCGGGCTGACTCCGTATTCCAGCTCAGGGGAGCGAGGGATGTCGGTGTTAACTTCTTACGGAAATGAGCGACGGTATCGACAAACATCCGGCTGCATTCGAATTCACTGAGATGCTCGCAAACCATGCACCCATGTAATCCTTCAGAGGACCATACTGACCGGGAGATCAGACCTGATACCGGCGCACCCATGATGCCAAAAGGAATGAGCCAGTCATCATCACTTGCTGCAAGCCAGGAACAGCCACAGGGATCGGCCAGGACAACCAGTCGCGGCTGCTCAGGATAGCCCGGGCGATCTTTCAGTGCGCGTACAAGCTCTCCGGTAATTGCGCCTTTACCTGTCCATCCGTCAACAAAGACAATACCGCTGGTACCATGCCGCTCTTCAATGACGTCGAGTGCTGCACCGTCAATTCCACGATCCCGGATGATGCTGATGCCGTAATGCCATGAGGTTTTCCCCATGTCACGCAGGGCCTGGTGCAGCATAACGCCGAGCGGTACGCCAGCTCTGACAAGACTGGCCAGTACAATGGGCTCATCACCGAAGCGTTCGGCCAGAGAAATAGCGAGCTGTGTGACTTCTTTTGCAAGCCTCTCTGCGCCCCGATCCAGCGCCCGGTGAAACAAATCAAGATGCCATTGTGTTGGTGCTGGCTCCTGGCTGAGCATGTCTGAATAATGTTTCTTCCCGGACTGAATCAGCTCTTCTTTTTGATCAACCGGCGTCATCTCAATGACAACCGGCTTTAGCAGAAATTCCACGTCACCGGGCTGGTATGAGCCGGTAAATGTTTCATGTGGCTGCATTTTAATTTTCTCCAAAAATTCGCTGTGAAATGGCATCTGCAAACTGACTCTGACGCGGGATGCCAAACCAGCTGCACAGTTTCATAAAACGATGATCGCTCAGGCTGTCGCCCAGACCAATTACGGGGAAAACGCCGCGTTCAGCTCGAAGTTTTTCAAGCAGCCAGCTGACGGCCAGCCCTTTCTCAACCGGGGTGGGTAGCCAGGCCACGTTATTACTGTTGCGGTGGATGTAGAAGCCCTCGGTCGGAAACACCGTTTCTATCTCATCTGCAATGGCATTGAGCTCGTCAAGGCGGGTGCTGTCGCGGTGTTTCATCACCATATAAACCGCCGTTTCACCGTATTCGAAGTTCAGTCTTGCCCAGGCATTAATCCCTTTTGCGTCCATCATTTCAGTTATCAGTCGCTGCATCGATGTCAGCTTTTCCTGATAGGGAGCCAGCTGGCCGAGCATATGGGCCTTCCACTCCTCGTCGGGGTTGCCTTCAGGCGTGAGAATGACGGCCCCGTGCGTGGTGATTGCCCAGGAGTGGAAAGGGATCCGTACGCGGCTGATTTCTTCAGTTCCCCGTGCGGTAACGGGAATGAGTTCAGCCTGCTCCAGAAGCCAGTCCACTAACATGGACTGTTCTTCCGTCATAAAGCTTCGTGGATTCAGGGTACGATCAACGGCACCGGTACGGAATGGCTCCAGGGCCAGCTCGTCCACCATTTTACGACGGGTCTGAAAGAGCGTGTCGTCAAGGTCGCTCAGAACAACGGGTTTATTCATAGGTAACAATCTCCACGACGGGCGCAACCTCAGCCAGCGCCTTAAGAAGCTGCGCGTCAATACTTTCTGCGGGTGTCTCAGTACACACAAGAATGCGGTCAAACTGCTGGTGGGCGACGTTATAGACAAAATTGGGGATGCCCAGCCCGTAGTTATCCGTAAAGGAAATGGCGGACTCAATGGCATAACCAACGGCGATAGGGGAGCGGGTGGTCGAACCGTAAAATGCCTTTGCCCCGGCAGCTTCGAGCCGTTCTGCAAGCAGGAACGGCTCCCAGACGAATTCCCCTGTCCCGAGAACCAGAACACGCTCCCCTTTGCGGACGGAAACCTCATGGCCGAGATCGGCCGCAGGTGCGAGCATCCCCAGTCGACCCCATGACTGTTTCCCCTGGATGTCCCATTCTCCGCGTGAAGTTACGTTGACTTTCGGCATGTCCGGGACCGGTGCATCTGGTAATGTGGTCCATCCCCACTGACCGCTTACAAGAGAAACAGAAGTGACGGGTAAGGTGCTGCGCTCGGACAAGGCTTTGCCACTCCAGTCGGTAAGCGTAACGGCGATAACCTGTTCAATATGTTGAAGCTTGCCGGTATTACGCAGGGCAGAAAGCAGGTTAATAAAGGTATTACCGGTGGTTGCCTCGTCATCAATCAAAACCAGCGTTCGCGCGTTGGTAACACGACGTCTTTTCTCTTCATCATCTGGCAGATAGATCAGATGATCAGTGGCGTGGCTGTGTTCTTCCTTGAACTCGCAAAGCAACGTGCCATCAACCGGGTGACGGGTAGAGGTCAGATATACAGATTCACGATGCTGGTGGCGCACTTCATCAAACACACCGGCCCCAAGCCCAACGGCGGTTTCAGCCATACCGATAAACAGTACGGGCCCTGTCAGCGTTGAGGGGAACTGGCTGGCAAGCTGTCTGTAGGCCTGCCGCATGACTGAGGGTGGCACGGGAATGTGCCTGCCGAGTACTTTGCTGACAAACAGAAAGGCGCGTTTCGGGTTACGTCTTTCAGCGATATCAAACAGGTCATCGAGCGAAACTTCACCCTGATCGCGGATTACCTGAATCGTACCGCATGAGAGGGTACGGCGATAAATCATATCTTCGAGGTTATCAGACATAAACACGCCTTAATTCAAAAGGTTAGAGAGTGATTCCGGGTATGCAATTACATCCGTAATGGCTCTCACCGCAACCGGAGAAAAGGTGTTTTTAGCGCTCTGGCGCACCATATCTTCAGACATCAGACCGAGCTTAAAGGCAGCAAATAACCCAGGAAGGTTCACCCCGCTGTGAAGGGTATAACCCACCCCCCCTGACGGACGCATGTTGGTTTCAAGCAGCACCGGGTTGCCATTCACATCGTTTCGCGTCTGAACATTCACCAGCCCGTCGGCCTTCATAACCCGGGCGCAGTCACACGCCAGTTCCCAGGCGCTACCTTCGTTTACCAGATACTGGATAGCCCCTTCCTTACGGCGTCCCACGGCTGCGAGTATTTCGCCCTTATCCGCGAGGATATCGACGGAAAATTCCGGGCCTGGCAGGTACGGCATCAAAACAAGGGGTTTAAACGACTCAGCAGCTGATGCTGCTGCAATATACTGTTGCGGACTGACCAGACGATGTTCGGGATGATTAAAGACGGCCATAGGCGAAGCACTGTCATCAAAGCGCCAGAATCCCATGCCATAGATACCCGTCACCGGCTTCACGCATACCGGGCTGTCAGTGAACGGCGGGGACGCGAGGTGTGTCTTTAATTCTGCCAGCGTATTCACCCTCCAGGATGGTACAACCGGGAGTCCCTTTTGCTCCATAAACTGAGCAAAAGTAACTTTTTCGTCAGCCAGAGTTAACCAGTCGACGCTCGTTGCACCGGTAGTAAGGGTGGCACCGGTCGATTCAATGGCTGAACGGTGTTCTTCAAACCACTGGCTGTTACGGCCAGTATGAATATGGTGGATGCCGTAGGTCTGAATGGTTTCCTGAATAAACTGGAGACGTTTTTGAGGATCTTCAGGTTCAGTCAAAGAATAATCGGCAACGGAAAGGATTTCATTTCTTTCGTTACGGTGGGAGGCAAAAACGGTAATGGCAAAATTATTTTTTTGTGCAAATGATTTTACCCCCTGAATAATATCTCGCTGGGAGGATAAACCTTCCATAAACCAAATTTTCTTGTTCATTTTTTTTAATTATCCGGAACGTCATGCAAATTTATGATTGAGAAGTGAGTCTATGAGTGTCTAAGCTACATGTCAATCATAATATGATTAATAACTTCTGTGGTTATGAAGTGAGTCAGTATTTTTTGGATTCCAGATAAAGTATTGATATTTAAATTAAACATAGAAAATTAACACCCTGAAAAGGTTTTCTTTTTTATGTTTTTACAGAAAACTACCAAAATTTCCCTTGTCAGAGAACTTCATCATGATATGATTTTCTTCGTCAGTTAATAAACAACCCTTTGATTGTCTCGGTCATTACTATTTTAAGGAATAGAACATGGTTTCATTAGTTAAGAACCAGACGGTATCACTCAGCAAAGAATCATCTGCATTAAGCCAGCTTCATTTCGGTCTCGGTTGGGATCCGGTTAAGAAAAAAGGTCTTCTTGGAGGATTGTTTGGAGGCAACGACTCAATCGATCTCGATGCTGGCTGCGTATTAATGGACAGCACCGGTAAAACAATTGACACCATCTGGTTCCGCAAACTGGAATCCACCTGCGGCGCTGTTGTGCACAGTGGCGATAACCTGACCGGTGAGGGTGACGGTGACGATGAAGTGATTAAGGTCAACCTCTCCCGACTGCCTGCAAACGTTGAATACCTGGCGTTTACGGTAAACAGCTTCCGTGGTCAGTCGTTCAATGACGTCGAAAACGCGTTCTGCCGCGTTGTCGATCAAACCGGCAAAGAGCTGGCTCGCTACAAGCTGACTGAGCAGGGCTCACATACCGGGATCGTTATTTCTTCGCTGCACCGTAATAACGGCAACTGGGACTTTACCGCCCTTGGCCATGCCTGTCGCGGCCGCACAATTGACGATATGCACTCCGATATCGTTTCAGCGGTTATCCGCTAATGAACCTGACGCCGGGGGGCAATGCCCCCGTTCCAGCCCAGGAGTTGCGGGTCCGGATCACCTCGGGCGGCCAGGTGGATGCTTCGGCGTTTCGCCTGTATGCCGACGGGAAGGTGCAGGGTGATGCGGACATGGTGTTCTATGGTCAGCCACGTAACGATGATGGTACCGTCAGCCTGGTCAGTGAAGGCCAGTACTCAACCTTTACTGTCGCGCTCAACCGGCTGAAACCTGATGTCCAAAAAATTGCGTTCACCGTGACCTGTGACGGTGGGCAGACGGTGTCCGGTCTTCGTAATCTTTCCATCGACGTGGAGCAAGGGGCTACCGGCCTGGTTAGCGGCAGTGTCGAACTGAGCGGCCGTCAGGAAGCAGCCTTAATTCTGGGTGAATTTTACCGTCGTAATAATGACTGGAAATTCCGCTTTGTTGCGCAGGGGTTCAACGGTGGACTTAAACCGCTGGCAGAGCATTTCGGCGTAAATATTGCCGACGAACCTGCTCCCGCAGCCCCGACTCCTCCGGTTGTAACCCCTCCGCCAGTTGAGACAAAAATCAGCCTGAGCAAGGTATCGCTGACAAAAGAGAAGCCTGCAATCAGCCTGACCAAACGGGATAACTTCGGTGAAATCCGGATCAACCTGAACTGGCACCGAGGCAGCGGCAAATCCGGCTTTGCAGGCATGTTCGGCTCCAAAGGAATCGACCTGGATCTGGGGGCCTTTGTTGAGCTTCAGGACGGGTATAAATCGGTCATTCAGGCGCTCGGTAATGCATTCGGTGATTATCGCGATGAACCGTATGTTCAGCTCAAGGGAGATGACCGGACGGGTGATGTATCAGACGGCGAGTGGCTGCATATCAATGGACGTGAATGGAAGCATATCCGCGAAGTGCTGATTTACGCCTTTATTTATGAAGGTGTTCCCAGCTGGGACAAGACTGATGGTGTGGTCACCATTCATGTGCCGGATCAACCGCCCATTGAGACCCGCCTGACCGAAGGTGAAAACCGTCGCACATTGTGCGCCATTGCCAGACTCGTAAACGAAAACGGTGCAATTAAAGTCGAGCGAATTAACCAGTACTTCAAAGGCCAGGACGAAATGGACCGGGCATTTGGCTGGGGATTTCGCTGGAGCGCCGGTTCTAAATAACACAGCAACAAAGGAAACAGGTATGAGCTTTTTCGACAAGGTAAAAGGTGCCATTAACTCTGGCCGGGACGAACTGACCCGCCAGGTTGGCCGTTTCAAAAACAAAAAATTTATGCACGGCACCGTTGCTGTATGTGCCCGTATTGCCGTATCGAGTGACGGCGTGAGTTCGGAAGAAAAGCAGAAAATGATGGGCTTTCTTCGCTCTTCAGAAGAGCTGAAGGTATTCGATACCAATGAGGTGATCGAGTTCTTCAATAAACTGGTTTCAAGCTTCGATTTCGATGTTGAAATCGGCAAGGGCGAAACCATGAAATACATCCTGGCGTTGAAAGATCAGCCTGAGGCCGCTCAGCTGGCCTTACGTGTTGGTATTGCCGTTGCAAAAAGTGACGGTAACTTCGATCAGGACGAGAAACTGGCCTCCCGCGAGATCGCTATCGCGTTGGGCTTCGACCCGGCTGAATTTGGCCTCTGATCCACATCCCTAAGGGTAAAATATGGTTTCCACACACATCGGCTTCCCGACTGAAACGGTCATTGTTTTTATTGCGCTTTCAGTCGGTGCCATCTTTATTGACCTGTTTATGCACCGTGATGACAAGCCAATCTCGCTTAAGAGTGCGGCGCTCTGGTCCGTATTCTGGGTTGTGGTTGCGATGGCATTTGCCGGTTTCCTCTATATCCACCACGGTGCTGAGGTTGCCAGTCTGTTTGTCACGGGTTATGCGCTGGAGAAAGTGCTGTCGGTCGACAACCTGTTCGTCATGATGGCCATCTTCTCCTGGTTCGCCGTTCCGGATCGTTATCGCCACCGTGTTCTCTACTGGGGGATCATTGGTGCCATTGTCTTCAGGGGCATCTTTGTCGCCATCGGTACGAGCCTGCTGAGTCTGGGGCCGTACGTTGAAGTTGTCTTCGCTATTATCGTTGCCTGGACGGCGGTCATGATGCTTAAAAGCGGTGATGACGATGATGAAATTGAGGATTACTCCCAGCATCTGGCTTACCGCATGGTTAAACGCTTCTTCCCTATCTGGCCGAAGCTCAGAGGGCATGCCTTCCTGCTTAACCAGAAGGAAGTGGATGCCGAACTGGCGAAACCAGAAAACAGCGATGTCACCATTGGCCGTGGTAAAAAAGCGGCGCTATATGCGACCCCGCTGTTCCTGTGTGTGGCTGTGGTTGAACTCTCGGACGTAATGTTCGCGTTTGACTCGGTACCGGCAATCATTGCCGTCAGTCGTGAACCGCTTATCGTCTATAGTGCCATGATGTTTGCTATCCTGGGCCTGCGTACTCTGTATTTTGTCCTTGAGGCACTGAAACAGTACCTGGTTCATCTGGAGAAGGCCGTTATCGTGCTGCTGTTCTTCATCGCGGCAAAACTCGGCCTGAATGCGACCGATCACATCTGGCATCATGGTTACAGCATTGCGGCTACAACCAGCCTGTATGTTGTACTGGGTGTACTGGCGCTGGGCATTCTCGCAAGCGTCATGTTCCCGGGCAAACCTGAATCTGAGGAAAAGGGGAGTTAATCCCCTTAAGTGTTAACCTGAACAATTACTAATCGAAGAGGTTATTTTATGAGTGTTTCTCTTTCCAAAGGCGGGAACGTCTCCCTGAGTAAAGCAGCTCCGTCAATGAAAAACGTCCTGGTGGGCCTTGGCTGGGATGCGCGTTCAACAGACGGTCAGGACTTTGACCTGGATGCTTCAGCATTCCTGCTGGCCTCAAACGGCAAAGTGCGCGGCGATTCAGATTTCATCTTCTATAACAACCTGACGTCATCCGACGGTTCCGTAACGCACACCGGCGATAACCGCACCGGTGAGGGCGATGGTGATGATGAATCGCTGAAAATTAAACTGGACGCCGTCCCGTCTGAAGTTGACAAGATCATCTTCGTTGTGACCATCCACGATGCTCAGGCTCGTCGCCAGAGCTTTGGTCAGGTATCCGGTGCGTTTATTCGTCTGGTTAATGACGATAACCAGACTGAAGTCGCTCGCTACGATCTGACCGAAGATGCGTCCACTGAAACCGCCATGCTGTTTGGCGAGCTGTATCGCCACAATGGTGAGTGGAAATTCCGCGCAGTAGGCCAGGGTTATGCTGGTGGTCTGGCATCTGTATGTGCTCAGTACGGCATTAACGCGTCCTGATCGAAAAGTAACTTTTCATATCCGGGGCTGTTAATTCAGCCTCATTCAACTGTTTGCAGGAGCTAAAAATGGCAGTTTCTCTCGTAAAAGGCGGCAACGTATCTCTGACCAAAGAAGCACCAACCATGAATGTCGCTATGGTTGGTCTGGGCTGGGATGCCCGTGTAACCGATGGTCAGGGTTTTGACCTTGACGCTTCCGTATTCGCAGTAGGTGAAGACGGTAAAGTGCTGTCAGATGCCCATTTCATTTTCTTCAATAATAAAACCAGCCCTGATGGCGCAGTAGAGCACCAGGGCGACAACCGTACTGGTGAAGGCGACGGCGACGATGAGCAGGTCAAAATTGATCTGACCAAAGTCTCAGCAGACATCAAAAAACTGGTGTTTGCCGTTACCATCTATGATGCAGAAGCGCGTAAACAAAACTTCGGCATGGTGAGCAACAGCTTCATGCGCGTTTACAACAACGACAACGGCACGGAAATTGCCCGTTTCGATCTGTCTGAAGACGCCTCAACTGAAACCGCAATGGTCTTCGGTGAACTGTATCGCCATGGCGCTGAGTGGAAGTTTAAAGCTGTCGGCCAGGGTTTTGCCGGTGGCCTGTCAGCGCTTGCTTCCCAGCACGGCGTCAATGTCTAAAAGACGCTGAGTCTGACCCCGGCAATGCCGGGGTTTTTTTTGGGTAACGATCCGCTATCAGCTGTTGAATCTGAGAAAGGGGGCCGGGCGTTTTCAGAAAGCAGAGTAATGTTAATTCTGGCGTGAACCTTTTTGCAGGACCCGGGTTTATCTATGGTTGCTGGTTAAGCCAGTATTCCGTGCCTTATATCAACAGCATGCCCCTCGGATATATGTTACTTTTGCGATTTATGAAGGAACGGGATCTGGAACATAAGATACCCGGGCAATGAAAATTCAAATTCAACAGGTATAGAAACTTCAGCGTGATGAAATATGGTGTCACACCATATTTACGCCTCACCGAATATCCAGCGTCCTGAACTAAGCCTGGGGAACATATATAAACGCTGCGCTTTAAAAATAATCAAAAATCAGGAGAGTTAATATGAATCTACAATCCGGACAAAACATACCCCTTCAGCAATCTGCTATCAGGCTGAATCTTCAGTACCCTGCCAAATTCGGCTTTAAAGGCGAACCCGATACCTGCCTGTTCTTGCTTAATGCTCAGGGAAAGGTCAGTGGCGATTCTGACTTTATCTTTTATAATAATTTGTCTTCTCCTGAGGGGGCTGTCAAGCTCGTTACCGGTTCGCAGCAGTCCAGCATTGATATAGCACTGGATCGTGTTCCGGCGAACGTCAGTAAAATTGCGATCACCGTTGTCATTGATGGTGAAGATACCATCAGTGGGCTCAGTTCGTTGAGCATGCAGGCTCAAGGAATCGCTGAGTTCCAGGCTGAGACTCAGGGCCGCAGTGAGAAAGCAATTATCCTGGGTGAAGTATATCGGCACAATGGCGCCTGGAAGCTTCGTGCGCTCGGGCAGGGTTTCAACGGTGGTCTTGAGCCTCTGGCCATTAGCTATGGCGTTGATGTCGCACAGCCAGCTCCGCAGCCAGCAAAGCCTGCTCGTATCAGTCTGGAAAAGAAACTGGAAACCAGATCTCCGCGCCTTGTAAGCCTCGCTAAAAAAGCCTCGGTCAGTCTTACTAAAAATAAACTGGACACCCTTGAGGCAGCGGTTGCATTTGTACTTGACGCATCCGGCTCAATGAGTGGCCAGTTCAGTAAGGGTAACGTTCAGTCTGTGCTGGACCGCATCGCCGTTCTTGCCGCCCAGTTCGACGACGACGGTGAAATGGATGTCTGGGGATTTGGAGAGAAGCATAAGAAGTATCCAAACGTCACACTGGACAACCTGGACACATATATTCAGTCCATTCGCGGGGCTGGAAAGCGTTCAGCCTGGGAGAACCTGCCGGGCCTCGGAGGGACAAACAACGAGCCTCCTGTGATGGAAGAAATAGTCGACTACTTTAAGGACTCGAAAATCCCGGTGTATGTTGTATTTATTACCGATGGCGGGATCAGCAAGACCCGGGCGATTAAAGATGCAATCCGGCGTTCTGCCAACTACCCCATCTTCTGGAAGTTTGTCGGCCTGGGTGGTTCAAGCTACGGTATCCTCAAAAATCTGGATGACTTTACTGACCGCCGGGTTGATAACACCCACTTCTTTGCCATGGATGATTTCGGTTCGATTAGCGATGAAAAGTTATATGATAATCTACTGGAAGAATTCAGACCGTGGATCGATGAAACAAAAAGGTTAGGCATCCTTTAATACGCACAGTTTGAGCTTGGTTGAATGAGCTCTACAGCAGCTTAATACTGTAGAGCCTTTGTTCATTGGAAATCGTACAGGGAGGCGCATATGGACCGCATCAAGTACCTGAAATGGATAGCTGAAGAATCACCAAGTACGGCTCAGCAGCTGGTGGCCTGGTTAAACAGAGCAAGGCACTATACGCCCGACATGAAAGAGCATCAGGCAGGTGTACAGATTCAAGAAAAGGGGATTGTTGTAGGGCTTAGACAAAGTACTAATCGTTATCATGGAGATTGTCTGACCATACATGTGGTACGGCTTCCGGAAGAAATACAAAACAAGGGATGGTTTAAGTCTTTTCTGAAGCTTTGCTGTGAATCGAATCCCTGGTGCGATGTTGTAATAGAAGACGTGAAAAACCCATATTTATTAAGCTTTTGTAAGAAACTAAACTTTACTGTATTAGATGAATTTTACCCGAATACTTACATAGTAAACACAGATGCCATTATGAGTTTACCTATCCCACCCTTAGGGAGATACGAAACCTATCTTTATTAAACCTGCGAACCTTTACCGGTTGCGTGGGGAGCGGATGGACTTCGGCTAAAGAAAAATCACATCGTCTATTTTGACCAGAAAAAGCTAATCTGCTTGATGTAATGCAGAAACGCATTACATTAATATCTTCTCCCAACAATCACCTGAACAATTCCCTGATTGCTTTTCACCTCATACCAGTGCTGGCTCATAGTTAGTCCTTAAGCAAATTTGTTATCGGAATAAAGAACGAAGCCAGCCTCATCGAGGCGCATAACCTTCTTCCCTTAACGCCTGTTGTAATTTTTCAATTGCGCTTTTCATTACCCAGGCTTCTTCGTCACTCACAGCACAGCCACGAAGATCGCTCCAGCTCAGACGTTTAACTAATTGAGCAAGGGCCATAGTTTCATTCTCATCAAGCTGCAAACTCAGTGTCTCAATACCTTCCACTATCTAACCTCCCTTATACTGAAAAATGGCGCTTTATTTCTGACCAGATGCCGAAGCCTTGAATGCGGCCGGAACTGCCGTTGTTTCTACTTTACAGAAATGGAATTAAAAAGTGGTGGTGCTGGGCACGTTTCTTTTCCAGTCGGGGTTTAAGCCAGAGCCGAAACTCATTCAACTTCTCAGCAGCCAAAACCGCTTCAACGGGGAAAACTTTATATTTACCCTGCTGCTGAGGTTCACCCAACCATCGCCTGATGGCTCCGTCAGTCCATAAACGAGTCTCTTTGAGCCTGGTTACAGTGACCCATTTCCTGGACCATTCATCAAATTGTCGCTGGCGATCCCGATAACGTTGTTCTTCCTGCTGACGAAGCCAGTCACGATCAACAGCGAATTTTCGGTATCCAACAAAGAGCCCTTGTACTTTGGCCATGACAACATTCCGGTTTGCTTAGAACTGTTCAGACAGACATGTCAGGGATAAAGCTGAAGAAAAAGGTACAACGAAGAATAACCAAGACATAGGCCTGCCGGGTAAGTGGTGCGGTGCACAGGACTGTCGGAAAGTACGCTCAGAGAGGGTCGTTTAAGCATGATGCACCACCGCCAGCCAGCCTTAATAATGGTAATGTACCACTGGGTTACCAGACAGACCAGTAACGCATCAAACATAAAACTGTTTTTTAAAAAACGTCAGGAACGTAGCCTGACCTTTTAACCAGTGGTGTAAAAAACATACAGATTGCTCTGAGGTATGAGGTTCAGCAACTAGCCTTGTCGACGCAGAAACATTAAGTAATCAATAGCAGCTATCGCAAACAATGGTGAAAACCACCACGTGCTTTTCAACAAGCCAAGCGGCAGAAAGAGTACAGTTGCCATCGAATAAACAAAAACACGAACCATACCATCTGTAATAAACATAGGCTATTTGCAATCTGAGGTTGGATTGTAGATTTTAGTTAGAAATGGATCAAAGTCCGTTTTGTGCAAAACTTGGTTGACAACCCTCTTTTGGAAGATGTGCCGTTTCGTGCAAAAGTTGGTTGGAGGCCAAGATGGCAGAGTTCGTAGGTTCGGCTGCTTCGCAAGCTGATTTCATTTGGAAGAACGCGGAAGACCTGTGGGGGGGGATTTCAAGCATACCGACTTCGGCAAGATCATTTTGCCGTTTACTCTGCTGCGTCGATTGGAGTGCGCACTGGAGTCTACACGGGAAGCATCGCTCGATAGCCAACCAGCCACGATTGAGTTCTTAGAAGCAGAGTTCAGTGTTGATTTCGATGCGCTGCTATCTTGACCGCCAATCAGACCCGCATGGTTCAGGTTTGTGTATGAGAGTCCCCAAATGGCTGTAGTTCTAACCAAAGCCTTGATTGAAGCCGGCCGCGCCGGAAATAGTGGGTACAGAAAAGGCAGTTGCTTGCGCTGGGCGTAAGTTACCCGCCGAAAAGCGGCTGGATCGAACGACTGATCGGCACTGAGGTATCTGACGAGCAGTACGAACGCTTTCTGGGGCACAGCACGAGCAAGCAGGCTGAACAGATCCTACGCGGAGAGCAGCCAGCCAAGGGGCTTCAGTATGCAAAGCGAGCGAAGAAGCTCGCTTCTGAAAGAAAAGCCACAATTGATCTGGATAACGAGCACCTGTCTGAAATCGAAAAGTATCGGTAGCCCTAGACTTTTAGCCGCTGAAGATCTCTTAGATACCATTGGTGAAACTTGCTGAAGTCAGCCTTCTGTTTCTCTACCGTGCTGTTATAGATCGCATCACTGGTAACCGCACAAGCAGTCCAGCCAGCCTCATAGACGAAGCGAGTAGCTATCGGTGACTTCTTCGGGGTGCTATCCCAGCGGTTTTTGAGCCACCGCGCAAGCCCTTCATCAAGAGGGACCACCAGATTTAGCTGCTGTTTTGTGCGAGTGATACCGACATAAAACAGCCGACGTTCCTCCTCGATTTCCTCTTCGGCCGGAGGGGTGTTCATCGATGTGCGAACGCTGTAAACATCATCGGGTTTGCCGCCAGGAAATTCCTGCTCATTCAGCCCGATCAGTATTACGTTATCCCACTCCAGCCCCTTGGAACCATGCAGTGTGGAAAGGATGAAGGGATCGCAGTCAGTAGCAGCCTCGCCTGGATTCAAGATAAGGTTTAAAAACGTGCGGGAATCGATCTTACTGGAGTCAAGTAGCTCCCCGATCCTCACGACCCCTCGTTGCTGGTCGTTCGATCCAGTGCGAGTTACACCCTCAGAGCCAACACTATCAATGAAACCCTCCATACTCAGGCGTCGTAACACATCGATAGCAGGCGTTTCCTCTCCGTCTTTCTGGCAGATAGTGGCGAGCCTGCCCAGCCGATCTTTTTGGTATTGTGCGCCCTCGAATAACTGACCTAGAGCAGACCATAGGTCGGCGTGCGGAGCCATCAATCCACTGAGCGCCGCTTTGAATTGCCCTTTCTGCCATCTAAAACCAGCCTCCTTCAGAAAGCCGTAAACAATCGCTTGTTTGTTGGGATGGTTTTCCAGTAGCCGCAGATCGCCGTACACAGACAGCAAGACGCCAACTACCAGTATCCCGATTTCGGTGCGGGTGTGTAATGCGCTTGAACCATTGAGGTAGCGATAAGGTAGCCCACACAGGCGTAAAGCAATTTCCGCCTCAGCAAGGTTCGCCTTAGTGCGGGACAATATGGCTTGTGTTCCACTGCTCACCGAGAGGTTTGATAGCACCTTGGATAGGCAGTTATCAAAGTGCAATCTGACCTCTGTTTTGGGGGTGCTAGGATGACTGACACAAAGCTTGGTCAGCTTTGTAGAGTTGCGCCGAATTACCGAGTTAGCCATCAAGGAAAGCTCATGGCCAAATCTGAACGTGCATGACAGTTGAAACACCTTCGTATTCGGGTAGTGCCTTTCAAACAGTCCGCCGATAAAGTCTGGTCGAGCACCACGCCACTCATAAATACACTGGTTAACATCACCAACAGCCATAACCGACGTATCCGACTTAGATAGCAAGCGGGTCATGTCATGCTGTATCAGGTTAACGTCCTGATATTCATCAACAATGATGTGCTTGAAGTGGGCACCAAGGCTGCTGTCATTACGCAACAGTGCGACAGCCTCAATCAAACAGTCATCAAAGGTTCGCAGACTGTTTTCCTCCAGCAGCTCACAATAGCGGCCATAGGCGTGAATAAACTCCCGTTTGATGTTGCTGAACGTTGGATCATTGGCAGCATCAACAGGAGTTACGGCCGCCGCCCGGCAGCGAGCAATAAACAGCTCGAAGTTTTCAATTTCATTGGGGTCAATATAATTCGCCTCATGGTCAAAGCCATAGCGGTAGGCTTGCTTTACCAGTTGCTCATAGCGGTAGTCGCTTGGAGTAATGAGGTCTTTCTTCTTGATTATCTGTTGGCGTTCTCCGTAACCAACAATCTTTAAGGCCAAGCTGTGGAACGTGCGGATTTCTGGAATCACGCTCGACATCAGTGCCGTCTTCAAGTTCTCCGTGAAGCTCACCTGCGCCGACTTGTTGTACATCAGGATCAGAATGGAGCGAGGATCAGTTCCCGTCTTGACCAGCCGCTCAACGCGCTTTACAAGTGTGGTTGTTTTCCCGCTACCAGGTACGGCTTTTACCAACGCATGTCCGGTGTCATGGCTGACAATACTTTTCTGCTCCCAAGTCAGTCTTTTGGTCATGCCTTAACCTTGTAATTGGCGCACTGACGGGCCTCGGTGTAGGGAACGATCTTTGCCTTACTGTGACATTGCAGATAGCCATCCTCCCATCGGCCTGCTTGCTCGCACATAATGCAGTTGGGAAATAGTGAATGAGGATCGGCGTGACGGATAAAAGCTCGTAAGTTATCAGCCAGCTCAGCGGCCCCTAACGATCTAGGCCATGTGTTCACGTCAGAATTGATTGTTAAATCCACTTCAGCGAGCGGCATCGTTTGTTCGTTGAGTCGGCCGGAACCACTTAAACTCCAGACAGACATATCCACGTTACCTACTGAGCAGACGCCGCTACAGGTGTCCACAGATTGAAACGGGGGAAGCCAGTTGAATACTCTCAGGATCTTCTCCTTGATCGAGTAGGCCCCGGTAAGCAACATCTGAATATCAGAGGCAGATTGGACCTTAAACTCAAGAATCGGGATACCGGCTTCGATCTTGTCTTGAGAGCAGGGGTGTGTGACACAAATCTCTACGTAGCAACGCCTTTCGCCAGTCGTATCATACAACATCACGTCTGGTCGCAGCCCTGTGACCTTATCGTGTTTTTCCAGCTCTGCCTGATCGAAAAATTGAGTCAAGTTGTAGCGTGCAGGCACGGATTTTACGCACTGACGTGCTTCGTCTCTAACCAAGGCTAAACGAGAACCATTACAGGCAACCCGGCGCTCCAGCTCAAGGCTAATAGGCATTTCACGGCTGAGAGCTTGTTGGTAGCGATAGAAGAATGCTTCTTTGCCGCACTTGTGAAGATAGGTTTCAAGGGCACAGCATTCTTCCGAATGGCGAAAGTGCTTAGCGTTGAACTCGCCCATTACCGGGGTCAGGGGGCTCTTACAACCTGGGCAGGTGTAAGTATGTGAGCGCAGGGCAGCGCCAATGTGCGTGAGGGTGCCCTCGCCGTCTAGCGCGTAAGCGTATTGTATTGAGCTGGATTGAGTTGTCATGACTGCGTATCCTCCCAAAAAAATCCAGCTAAGAACAGACCTTACGGCAGGCAAATGGTAAGTAGTGCTTCTTGAAGCAGTCGAGTGTACAGCGGCTCAGTGAAAAAGCTAATCGCCCGCTCAACAACCTAGTGATACTGGTGCAGATTCGACAATGAGTTAATGCCCGGAGAGCATCTGCAAGACTTCTAGCTGGAAGGCATTCCAACCAGCCCTCGCTTCTGAAAAGCCGTCAGGAAACGGTAAAATCCAACCAAGTGAGCAACTTCACTTGATCAAAGATCTAAGGCTAGAATGATGGAATTCCAACCTTAGTTTGCAAATAGCCTAAACATATAACTTCCTCTGAGGATTTAAAAGAATTCTCAGATGTCTTGAAAGCTACTTTTTAAACTTTCTCATTCTGAGAAGCATATTTAATTTTGCTGCGTCTGCTCGTGCTGCTGCTACAGAAAGGGCTTTATGCAGTGAAACTACCACGACAAACAAACAGAACATCGACCAGAATCCATCCATTTCGTTTACCTAATCGTTGAGGTTTTTATTCGGGATATCTGGCTAAATAGGACTACACAGATACCCAGTTAAACCCCCCGCTTACATAACACTCCGGTTCCTCACCAGACGTTTTATTCTATCGCGGTCTGTGGTTATCAGAAGCTGCATAAACCGGTTATTTAGTCCGTTACGCGAAAATTATTGAGGATCCGGGCTGTTAAACTGTTCTTCCTCTTTCGCTTCCGGAGAAAAGGGGAGGTGTCACCCTGCGGCCGGGTAGTGAAAGGGATTTGACGTAATTCAGGCGAAGGGCGAACAAGACCGCAAAGGACGCCCGGGCGACCGGATACCTGCCGGGTTGTGCGAAGTAAAAACCGGAAGCAGTGATAACACAAACAGGCCCCTACAGCGTAAGGATTGTGATGGACGATAAAGAGCAATTTACGAATCTTGTGGCAAAGCATGCCTCCGGACTCACCGAAGAGCAGCTGGCCGGTTACGATGCCTGTTCCCTGGATGGTGAATGCGTCACGCCTTCATACGAGGTTTTCCGGGGGTATCGTACCCGCCATACCCTGGATGAATTTCTGGAGATGGCCATATCGCTGAATGCCATCCACCCGGATGAATATTTAACGGATATGCTGCTTAAGCCTCATGAGGTGATCGGCGCTCTGGCCGATGAAGGCGACCAGCTGAACAACGCCACCCCGGTTTATTTCTTCCCGGATACCGGCGTCTATGCAGCGGCCGTCAGTGAAACCCGGGTGCTCGATGCCTGGCTTTGCTGGCCATGCTACCCGGCGAACTGGTAACGCGGCCGTTGGAATTGCACCGGCAGGATACGAATTTAACCGACCCCGTGGCGGGAAGGTTATCACAATTGCATGTCCTCATCCCTCAAGCCCCCTGCCAGGCCCTAACGTGCTGTCAGGCTTCGCCTGATTCCCGATCTGCGCCGGTACTTCAGCCGATAACTTTTTGTTTTCTTTTTATTTTCTCCCCATTTCCTCAAAGTTCGCGGGCGGCGTGGACAGGGCACCATTGCCGCATGTGGGGTCTTAATAAGGGCAGGGTGGTCAGGTTTGCTCGATGCCGGGGGTAGGCCCTACCCTTTATGGGATGAGGACATGCAATTCACTAAATTAATCGACAGCACCGGTGGTGACTTATCTGTAACGGGTCAGTTTTGATACGGGGAATGTTTCAGGGTTAAGATCTGGAATCATAAAAATATACGCTCCCGTTCAGGACATACGACTTGAAATGGATAATGCCATTAAAGGAATTCCAGCCTTTCGTCGATAACAGTTTCTGACCATCGCCATAACCATGTCATGGAGGAGACTAACCGTGTTTCAGAGGTGAGCTGGTGCCTGGCAAAACATACAAACTCAAATATCAGGAAGCGAGTTTAGTTGTTTATAACATGCAGCCGTGTAACTGATTAGGTACCGGCAAAAGGAGGAAATAATGTTTGAAAACTACGTTTGTAAAATCTATGTAAGCAATGATCCTCATTTTAGTAGCCATCTCGAAGCAACTGCGTTTGGTTTCGATAATGGTCAGCAGCAAAAGATTCTCACCGCAGCCCATGTTGTTACCAATGCTCTTGGAAAAATTTATCCCGTCAGCAATACACTTAAACTTTACGTCAAATTTCTTAACCATCAAGGACTGGTGAACGAAGAGCCTGTTCTAGTCGATTTCATTCTCAATGAGGCTAATGACAGGGCAGACTTTAAAGACGGCATTCCGTTTGTTGACAGTGCAGAAATCGTATTACCAGCTGGAATACAACAGCCTGTAAGTAGTTACTTTAAGGTCCTGGCTCCCGCAGCTGGCATGGGTACATTGGGTGTCGGATATCCAATGAATGAGACAACAATTTCGACATTCCCTGGTGAAGTTTCAGGCATTTGGCCTTTAAATTGCTCAAATCATTCTCCCCAACATCTCACAACTCGCTTTGTAATAGCACATTTCAACACCGATGGTTGCTCTGGTGGACCCTATGTCGTCTCCGAGAATGACGAGCATTTTGTCATTGGAAGTCTGGTTGGAATAATGTCTGGAACCTGCCCAGATTCAAATCCACACATGTCTGTTCAGTCCGCTACTGATTTTTAGCAAAGTCAGTTCCAAAATGACGCTGGCACGATAGTTATTTTGGGTCTGCCCGATATGGCGTCTGCCCTTACTAACAGCAACAGCATTGAAACTGACAAACATGAACTCGAAAGTGCCACAATAGTAAGTCATGATTTCTTCATCACTTTTATGGTGCTCTTTTTCACCTATCACACAGCAAGTTATGAATACGAGGCCTGTAATGGACGCTACCGAAACTGAAGAGCTCGAAAAAATTCGCAAGAAGGCAATGGATGAAGTTACAAGTGCTCTTCAGGCGCTTGAAAATAAGTTCCCGGGTATTACTGAGGGCGCAGCAGCTTTGGCGGGGTCAGGCGTAGGCGCAGCGGCTTCCTTCGGTGCTCTCTATACGCTTGGTACAACGGGAGTGTCAGCAGCAGGCATAACCTCCGGGCTCGCTACAGCAGGGTCTATCGTCGGTGGCGGTATGGTTGCAGGCATTGCGGTATTGGCCGCACCTGTAGCTGTGTTAGGGATTGGCGGGTACGCGATAGTGAAACACAAAAAAAATGCGAAACTGACAGCCGCCCTTAGTCAGGCCATCCAAAAGCTCTACGAAGTTCAGGAAAGGTTGATGTCGAATGCGGAATATTTTAAGGCAGAAATTGCTGGCATCAAGGCAACAATCGACATGCTTACTAAGAAAGCTCCAAAAGGTAGCCTGGTCGCGGTGAGGTAAACACATGAGTCAGTCTCCTTATGATGATGAGTTCAGGGCCATCCGTTATATTCAGCTCCGTGGTCAGGATATCGCGAACGCTCACGAGACAATTAACAGTGATATAGAGAGCCTTAAGGCACAGTTGACCGGGCTAATCAGCGGCACTGAACTTGATGAAGCGGAGCATCTGGCGCTTAAAGAACATCATCTGCGAGAAATGACCCCTTCAGATACTGCCATGCATTCTACTGGTCTCAAGACTATATATAGCGAGGCTAACCAGCGTGTATGCGGTGATATTGGACTGGCCACAATACTCTCCACGGATGACTTGGCTGTTGTAGATGCCCGGATCCAGAATCATATTAAAGAATTTAATGATCGCTACGCACTCGACGCCTGGGATTATGCTATTGCCTGCGGATGCGGGCTCATAGCATCCATGCTGGATTTACTTTGCGTCAGAGCCCCGCCAAAACCTACGGTGAGCTTTACGGCAGAAGTGGATGGTATTTTCAATAAACAGGTGCAGAAAGCCTTCAATGCCATTTTGCCGGAGGACCTGAGTACAAAACTCTCAGATTTGTTCCCTATAGGGGCACCAGACAGTTCGATCAGCAGCGATTTAGTGGGTGCGGCCGGTGGCGTTTTGTCTCCCACAAATCACCGCTTAAGAGCTTTGTCACACGATCCCGTACTGGGCATTATTTTCGGTATAAAGGATATGCTGAACGGGACCTGTACGGTGGTTCAGAATGGACAGATCGTGGTTTATCCTTCCAGTAAAGGCGTTACAGACGAAACCAATATTTTCAGGCTCATCGCCAGAATGTTTGGACACCTGGCATCGGATGTTAATGCCCCCTCAGCAAAAGGAAACCGTGGCATGGGGTTACCGGCTCCTTTTATGGGGCTACTTCGTATGCTTGAGGGGATCCCTGTGGGGAGTTCTAACTTCGGCAAACAAATAGAGTACATGTATGTCAACGGGTATGACTTTCGTCAGTTTATCGTGACAAGTATTCCGATGAGCATAATGGAAGTTTTGATGCGGGTTTTCTATGTGGCGAAACAGGTATCGCTGGGAAAAGGAGCTTTTGGGGAGACCTTACTGGATACCATGCCGTTGCGGCTAAATCCACGCTTCCGGATGATGCTTGCCCTGGGTTATGGAACTTCCAGTGCTGTTAACGCAGGTAAAATGTATATCACCGGCAATATTCTCAATGCGAATTACGCCTCCTGGATGGGGTTGGCCTGGAATGGTTTTCACTCACTCAAGTGGTCCCTTTATCAGCGACACTTAAAGCTTTGGGCCGGTATTGAAAAGGCAGAACTGGAACGGCTTCAGAACAATATAGACAGCATCGAGGCATTGACCATCATAGCAGGAAACTTGCCAGTCAAGTAACATTCACCGGAGCACCTCCGGAACCCCATAGCCCACCAGCTGCTAAAAATGTCTGCCTTTGCTTTTAATACTCTCTCTGCCTCCTCCCCGAGGCAGAGAGTAGCTCGTAGTTATTTATACAGCTCACAACAGGGCCATAAGATACTCCGCTTCTCGTTTACCGATGATCCTGATCTGTCAGCTCTCTTACCGGATGCTGTACGAGCGTAACGGCTTATTATTGATAGTTCTCTCATATCAAACCTCATAAAGATTTATGCTGCCACTTAGTAACAGCCTAAAGGTTGTACTCTCTATTTAACAGCTTTTAGGCTGTTAATTTGATATTACAGCTTTTAGGGTGTATGTTTAGAAAACAGCGTACAAGGTGTATCAGAGGAACTACTGAGGCCAGCTTATGATCAATAATGATTACCCGTTAAACACGCTCAACCAGTTGCGTCCCTTGCTCATTGGTTTTCGCAAGGCGAATGGCCTGACGCAAAAAGACCTGTCCGAAAGGTTAGGGGTCACTCAACAGACATACTCACGTCTGGAAGCCAACCCTGCCAGTGCGAGCATTGAACGGCTATTCAAGGTGTTTTCTATCCTGGGCGTAAAAATCAGCTTCTCCTCGACAACCGCCTCTTCAGAGGGGAAGCAGACGGAAGAAATGCTTAAATCAAACTCACCTGCACGACAGGAGAAATGGTAACGATATGAGCCGGAAACAGCAGCGTCTGGCAATCTGGATGAACGGAATCAAAGTCGGATACTGGGAAAAAAGTAAAGGGGTAGACAGCTTACAATACCTTCCTGACTGGAGTGCAGACGAACAGGGAAGGCCGCTGTCATTGTCCCTTCCTTTTACTCCCGGGAACCAGGTCTGGCGTGGAAATGTGGTACGTGACTATTTTGATAATTTACTCCCGGACAGCGAAGGCATACGCAGACGTCTGGCAATGCGTTACAAGGCCGATAGCCTGGAGCCTTTTGATCTTCTGACGGAGCTGGGAAAAGACTGCGTGGGCGCGATACAGCTGCTTCATGACGGAGATGAACCCACAGATTTATATTCCGTGAAGTATCACCCGCTTACTGAATCAGAAATTGCGGCAACTTTGCGTAATACCACGGAGACATTGCTACCGGGCAGGCCAGAAGATAACGACGACTTACGTTTATCTATTGCCGGTGCTCAGGAGAAAACAGCCCTACTGTGGCATGAAGATCGGTGGTGTATGCCGGAGGGTAATACACCAACGACGCATATATTCAAGCTACCGCTCGGACTTGTGGGGAACATGAAAGCCGACATGCGCTCGTCGGTTGAAAATGAATGGCTCTGCTCGGTACTTCTCGAACAGTACGGGCTCCCCGTGGCAAGAACGCAGATTGCTCACTTTGAAGATCAGAAAGCGCTGGTGGTAGAACGTTTTGACCGAAAATGGTCAGGAAACGGACAATGGATCATTCGTTTACCCCAGGAGGATATGTGTCAGGCCCTGGGCATTTCGCCATTACGAAAATATCAGGCGGACGGCGGGCCAGGTATATCGGAAATTATGGAAGTTCTGAGTAATTCAGACCGTGCTGAGCGTGACAAAGCGCAGTTTTTTATGACGCAGATAGTTTTCTGGATGATGGCCGCAACAGATGGCCACGCTAAAAATTTCAGTATTTCTATTGGGCCACAGGGACGTTATCACCTTACACCACTCTATGATGTGTTGTCGGCATGGCCGGTGATCGGTCATGGGAACAATCAGATATCCTGGCAGAAGTGCAAACTGGCGATGGCCGTACGTGGCAGTAGCAACTATTACCAGATATATCGAATACAACGACGCCACTGGATCAGGCATGGTGAGATAACCGGCCTGAGTAAACAGCAGACAGAGGCGATGATAGAGGAAATCATCGCCAGAACCCCGGGTGTCATTGAACGTGTTAGCGGGCTTCTTCCGGACCAGTTCCCCCAGCAGCTTGCGGAAAGTATTTTTGATGGAATGAGGCAGCAATGCAGGCGCCTGGCTGAGAAATGACAGCCGCAATTTATAGTGTGCATGTTTTCAGAATAGCTGATGTAAGCGTGAGGATTCAGTATGACTGAAGAACAAAAAAGAATAGAGCGGGCTATTGAGTTGGCTTGTCGTTACGGCGGAACCGATGAAATGCATCATCTGCAATGGGTCGTGGATCAGATGGTAAGAGAACTTGCTGGAGAACGTTATGCACAGATTGTAGCAGATGCCACCAGCGGAGAAGATGGGCCTGATACTTACAAATGGAGTGTTGGGATCGCGCCTTAGCATCTGTCAGTCTGGGGATGAAAACGTACTTAACATCCAGCGAATTCCCAGACTTCACATTAAGACTAGAGTAACGGCCGCAATCACGTGAGAGAAAAAAATGGCAATTTTAGCAATCATTGCAGTTATCGCCCTGGGTGGGTACGCCTGCGGGTTTATTAAAGCCCGTGAGCTGAGCGCTTTGCGTAAAGAAATGAAACTATACGTGGATCGCATGGAAGCGGCGGAGCTGGACTTACACGCAATCAGAAGTGTAGCGGAGCACCGGTTGCACGGTGCAGGTAAACAGTTTGCCGACCTTTACAGCCGTATCGACGGTGCAACTGTGACGCTGACACCCGAAGATCAGCTGTTACTGGCAACGATGCCATTTAATATTCAGGATGTAGAAGACATCGTAAACGAGCGCGGTCCAAAGACAATTAGCGGCCGTCCATTCTGGGAAGTTGAGCCAGGCCCGCATGACTATGAATATGGCCCGCAATATCCGTATTTCCCAGACCAGCGCTAGGAAGAGATCAAGATGAGAGAGCCAAGACCCCGCCATACCTTGCAGGTCATTCGAGTGCCTTCTCTGGAGGTTCAGGATCTGGGGCTGACCAGCTTTGATAGCTGGCTTGACGAGAACGGTTATGACAAAACGAATGCCAGAAATAACCGTACCATCTGGGCGAGAGAAGGCGGATGGCATCTGAAACGTTGCAGAAATCTGGAAACTGGCACGGACGATTTCTGGTTTATCGCTTTCGATGGTAAAGGCGGAAAGATATACCCGCTGAAAACCCAAAGAGACTACCGGGCTGCATATCGTAAGCTGGAAGCAGAAGGTTATGCACCTGCGGTCATCGAGCAAATGACCACAGGCGCAGCATATAACCTGGCCTATCCACGTTCCACCCTAAAACAAGCTGAGACGGCCACCAGCGAACCAAAGCGGAAACCTGACGTAGATGGGGTCGTCTCAGAAAACGGAATCTATGGTCACTCCCGTTTTTGCAACACCGATTTTGACGACAAGTTGGCTTGCTTGAATCTATCCGGCGTCTGAATGGGATTTTATTCCCGCGCCTTGATGAGTTCCGCGCCTGATGAACCTCCAGAAAATATACGGCTTCAATGAGCCTTTCCGTTTTACAGGTTCCTCAACAGGCCGGTGGGCCGTTAGTATCATCAATATCAGTATTCGCAAAACCAGATCAGTAATTCTTTAAACCGGTGTATTTCTGCCGTTATGCTACATAAGTTTGCTGTCGTGCCGTTAGGGCCCAGGCTATTCTGGCCAGCTTGTTTGCCAGAGCACAAGTGACGACAAAGTTGCTTTTCCGGCACAGTAAATCCCTGACCCAATCGGCCAATTTGCCAGACTGGTGTTCCAGTTTTTGTATGAATACCCTGGCACATTGAACCAACAAAGTTCGGATCTTTTTATTACCTCGCTTACTAATTCCCAGCAATGTCGTCCTACCTCCCGTGCTGTACTGCCGAGGTACAAGCCCTGTTGCCGCCGCAAAGTCACGGCTGCTGGCGTACTGCTTCCCGTCGCCAATCTCAGTTGAAATAGTACTCGCTGTCAGTGTTCCGACGCAGGGAATGCTCAGCAAGCGCTGTCCAACCTCATCTTCGTCCAACTTTCGTTTCAACTGGGATTCCAAATCTTTAATCTGCTCAACAAGATAGTGATAATGCTGTTGTAATTTCAGCAATAACTGGCTGAGGTAAAGAGGCAAACTATTATCCTCAAGAATGGTACTCAGTCGGCTAATAACGGCAGCTCCTCGGGGAACGCTAATGCCAAATTCCAGCAGAAAAGCATGCATTTGATTGGTTGTTTTTACCTTATCCTGGGCTTTGTTGAATAAATAAGATTTCGTGCGAACGACCCTGTAGCTGGCTGGATTTTCAGGCAATACGCACGCTTTCTGGCATCCCGGCCTTTGTCATCCTGTTCAACGCACGCACCATGGCCATAGCTTCCGATACCTGACCATCGTAGTCACGCAGCGTCAGTGAATCTCCCAACAACTGCTTCATTCTGTACATTGCCGTTTCCGCTATCGAGCGACGGTTATATTCCGTTGTCCATTTCCACCGTGCATTGCTTCCGCTCAGCCGCTGATTAGCAACGGCACGGTTGCGGTCTGCGTACTCACCGGGCCAGTAACCTGCTCCTTTTCGGGGAGGAATAAGCGCGCTGATTTTTTTGCGGCGCAGTTCATCGTGACAGAGCCGGGTATCGTAAGCCCCGTCTGCCGCGGCTGCCCTGATTTTTCTGTGAGTCTGCCGGATAAGGCCCGGGAAGGCTTCTGAGTCCGTGACGTTATTCAGCGACAGGTCTGCACAGACAACTTCATGTGTGTTGCTGTCAACAGCAAGATGCAACTTTCGCCAGATACGACGGCGCTCTTTGCCGTGCTTTCTGACTTTCCATTCGCCTTCACCAAAGACCTTCAGCCCGGTGGAATCAATCACCAGGTGTGCGATTTCACCCCGGGTGGACGTTTTGAAACTGACATTAACCGACTTTGCCCGCTTACTGACACTGGTGTAATCCGGGCAGCGCAACGGAACGTTCATCAGGGCAAAAATGGAATCAATAAAACCCTGCGCAGCCCGCAGGGTCAGCCGGAATACGCGTTTAATCACCAGAACGGTGGTGATGGCGAGATCAGAATAGCGCTGGGGCCTTCCTCGTGATGAAGGCGTTGCCGACTCATACCAGGCCTGAATGGCCTCATCATCCAGCCAGAAAGTGAGGGAGCCACGGTTGATGAGAGCTTTGTTGTAGGTGGACCAGTTGGTGATTCTGAACTTTTGCTTTGCCACGGAATGGTCTGTGTTGTCGGGAGGATGCGTGATCTGATCCTTCAACTCAGCAAAAGTTCGATTTATTCAACAAAGCCCTTATCCTGAACCAGGGATTCACGGACACGATGCAGAGCCCGCATTGCCTGCTGAGATTCCGTTCTGGGCTGCACAAAACGCATAGACGGACGCGATGCAGCTTCACAAATAGCTTCGGCGTCGACAAAGTCGTTTTTATTGCTTTTAACGAACGGGCGGACAAATTGTGGTGATATCAGCTTTGGGGAATGCCCCAACTCTTCCAACTTGCGTGCCATAAAGTGAGAACCGCCACAGGCTTCCATTGCGATGGTTGTAGCGGGGCATGTCGCCAAAAATTCGATCAACTTTGGCCGGGTAAATTTTTTACGGTAAACAGCCTTCCCGCGACGATCCTGGCAATGAATATGGAAAGAGTTTTTACCCAGATCGATACCAATGAGCGCAATGTTTTCCATGATAGTTCTCCGAATGAAAGCCTGTCCTCAGCATAGTACCGGGAAGGAGGGAGTGACCATCTCATTAAATAAAGCACGCTAAGCCCTTACTTACCCAGATGTTTGACTGTTCGTGGCACTTTCACCATGGCAATTGCCCAACCCTTGCAAAATGCCGCACGCCTCTACAGATCGAGAGCCAGAACACTTCTCGCGCAAATCAACCAAGTGCCGTTTTAACTGCAACAGCGCGGACACACGCATTTCCACCTGTTGAATATGGGCCTCCAGCAGCGTGATGACCTCCCCACAGTCCTGCATCGGGTTGTCTCGCAGACCCAGCAATGCGCGAATCTCGCTCAACGTCATGTCGAGCGAACGGCAATGACGGATGAATTGCAAGCGCTCAATGTGCGCCTCACCGTACAACCGAAAGTTGCCACCGCTTCGCGCTGGCTTTGGCAGTAGCCCTTCCTTCTCGTAGTAGCGGATGGTCACGACCTCGCACCCAGAGCGCTTGGCGAGGTCGCCAATTCTGATTTCCATGCATCAATCTCCAATTATCACTTGACTCTATAGTGACTATAGAGATTTTAATGGAGGCTGAATAGAAGATTTTCAGGAGTTACTCATGAGCGAATGCGCTTCAAAGGGGTGTGGCTGCACGACTGAGCCGATCATCCAACCCACGGCACCGGCCCCGCTGGCAACCGGATCGGCTCAAGCGGTGTACCGCATCGAGAACATGGATTGCCCGACCGAAGAGGCGCTGATCCGAAGCAAACTGGCCGGTCTGGCGGGGGTGGCGGGTCTTGAATTCAACCTGATGCAACGTACCTTGACCGTGCGACACGAATTGCCTTCGTTGTCTCCCGTCGAGCAGGCGCTGAAGGCCATCGGCATGCAAGCTGTGCGCATGGATCAGGCGTCGGCCGAGCAGACGACCAAGCTGTCCATTGCCAAGATGGATTGCCCGACCGAAGAGACGTTGATCCGCAACAAGCTCGGCACCGTGGCCGGTGTTGCTGATCTCGATTTCAACCTGATGCAGCGCACGCTGTCGGTACGCCATGCGAACCAGGTTCTGCCAGACGTGCTCGTGGCACTGCAAGCGCTTGGATTCGAGGCGCAGGTCGTGGACACGGCAGAGGTCGCATCTCCATCCGCCGCCCCTGTGACCACGCCGACCAACTGGTGGCCGCTGGGCATCTCCTTGGTCACTGCATCGGCGGCCGAGGCGGTCTACTGGCTCCACAACGGCAATCACTGGTCGGTTGTCGTTCTGGCGCTTGTCGCGGTCTTCACGGGTGGCCTCTCCACCTACAAGAAGGGGTGGATCGCGCTCAAGAACCGTAATCTCAACATGAACGCCCTCATGTCGATTGCGGTCACGGGTGCCATGTTGATCGGCCACTGGCCCGAAGCGGCAATGGTGATGGTACTGTTCGCGCTGGCCGAGGTAATCGAAGCCAAATCGCTGGATCGCGCTCGTAACGCTATCCGTGGCCTGCTCGACCTGACCCCGGAACAGGCCACGGTACAGCAGGCTGACGGCACATGGCGCGAGGTGGGCGCCAAGCAAATCACCATCGGCGCCCGCGTCCGGGTCAAACCAGGTGAGCGCATCGCCCTTGATGGTGAGGTGCTGGAAGGCCGCTCTGCCGTCAACCAAGCCCCGATCACGGGTGAAAGCCTCCCGGTCGAAAAATCCCCCGGTGATTCGGTGTTCGCTGGCACGATCAACGAATCCGGCTCGTTCGAGTACCGCGTCACCGCCTTGGCCAACAACTCCACTTTGGCCCGGATCATTCACGCGGTAGAGGCTGCGCAAGGTAGTCGTGCGCCGACTCAGCGTTTTGTCGATCAGTTCGCCCGCTGGTACACCCCCGTTGTATTCGGCGTTGCCATCGCCGTCGCGTTGTTGCCGCCGCTGTTCATGGGTGCGGCATGGCTCGACTGGATCTACCGTGCATTGGTTCTGCTGGTGGTCGCCTGCCCGTGCGCACTGGTGATCTCTACACCGGTCAGCATCGTCAGCGGCCTGGCCGCCGCCGCCCGCCACGGCATTCTCATCAAAGGTGGCGTCTATCTGGAAGAAGGCCGCAAGCTGCGCTGGCTGGCTCTGGACAAGACCGGCACGATCACGCACGGCAAGCCCGCACAGACCGACTTTGTCACATGGGGCAATGCACTCGCCTCGGACAGCCGCAGCATCGCTGCCAGTCTGGCGGCCCGCTCGGACCATCCTGTATCCAAGGCGGTGGCACAGGCCGCGCAGACGGACGGGGTTGCCTTGCTCGACGTGGCCGAATTCAACGCGCTGCCCGGTCGGGGTGTGCAAGGCCAAATCAACGGTGCGACCTACCATCTGGGCAACCACCGGATGCTCGAAGAGCTGGGGCAGTGCACACCAGAGCTGGAGCAGCGCATCGCTGCGCTGGAAACCGCTGGCAAGACCGTCGTGATGCTGGTGGGCGCAAAAGGGGTACATGGCTTATTCGCCGTTGCGGACACCATCAAGGACAGCAGCAAGAGAGCCATCGCCGAGCTGCATGCTCTGGGCATCAACACCGTGATGTTGACCGGCGATAACCCCCACACGGCACAGGCCATCGCCGCACAAGCCGGCATTGACCGCGCGCAAGGCAACCAACTGCCCGACGACAAACTGCGCGAAGTGGAGCAATTGTCCAGAAACGGCAAGGTTGGCATGGTCGGTGATGGCATCAACGACGCACCGGCCTTGGCGCGTGCGGACATTGGCTTTGCAATGGGAGCGGCGGGCACAGATACCGCTATTGAAACCGCCGACGTGGCCCTGATGGACGATGACCTGCGCAAGATTCCGACCTTCGTGCGCCTGTCGCGTGCGACAGCACAGGTGCTGATGCAAAACATTGTGCTGGCCCTTGGCATCAAGGCGGTATTTTTGGTGCTCACCTTCACGGGTCACGCGACCATGTGGATGGCTGTGTTCGCCGATATGGGTGCCAGCTTGCTTGTTGTCGGCAACGGCTTGAGGTTGTTGCGCCGATGAGCTGGAAACTCTTTCTCTATGACTGGGGTGGCCTGAACATCGCGTTGTTTCAAGCCATCAACACAGGCACGCCCGCCACGCTGAAACCACTGGCATGGTTCTTTGGCCTCGTGGGAAGTTACTGGACAGCGCCGCTGATGCTGTTGGGTCTGTGGTGGTGGTCGAAATCGGCTACAAACCCGGCGCGTGGTACGGCCGTTCGGCATCGCCTTATTGGTTTTAGCGCGGCCTTCTTGCTGGCGTTATTGGTCGCCACCGCCTTGAAGCTATGGTTCGACTTTCCACGCCCGCCTGCCGTCCTTGGCGACCTGGCGCGCGTCATCGGGGACAAAGAGCTTCACTACAGCCTGCCCAGCGGGCATGCCACCTATGCCGCGATGGTGGTCGGTGCGCTCTGGCCTTTGATGGGCCGCCGTGGTCGTCTCAGTTTAATGCTGTACGCCACATTGGTCGGCTGGTCGCGCATCGCGGCCGGAATGCACTTTCCGGCCGATGTGTTGGCGGGGTGGACGCTGGGATGGAGCTGCACGGCACTCGCCGGGTGGTTGCTGCCGTTGGCCGCCCCTGTGTGGCAATCGGCCCGCCGCACATCGGCTTGGGTCTGGTTCACCGTGGCCGCCAGTGCTGTCATGACCGATCAGCTCACGAAGTTCGCCATCATCCGCACGTTTGCCTACGGTGAGCAAGTCGAAATCACCCCGTTTTTCAACCTCGTTCATGTCCTGAATCCGGGTGCGGCATTCAGCTTTTTGGCGAACGCTGGTGGCTGGCAACGTTACTTTTTCATCACGCTGGGTCTGGCTGTTTCTGCTTGGCTGGGGCGCATGCTGTGCCAGCAACGGCCACGTCTCGAAGCGATGGGCTACAGCCTGATCCTCGGCGGTGCGCTGGGCAATGTCGCGGATCGTGTGCTGCGTGGACAGGTTGTTGATTTCCTTGACTTCCATTGGCGACTTGCGCACTGGCCCGCCTTCAACCTCGCTGATGTGGCGATAACTATCGGAGCGCTCTGCCTGTTCTTGACGGTTGTACCGAAAAGCAGTAAAGGCACAGAGGCCGAGGTGTCCGGTTAAGCTATGCCTCAATCTGACGGCTGCGAACCGCCAGGGACAGGCGCAATGTCAGATTCTGTCGCGGCCTTGGCGCGTGCCTGGAAGCGTTCATAGCAATCCAGCCCGCAGAAATGTTCGACGTATTCCGCGCCTTCCGGGGTGAAGGCGGCATCGAGCGGAATTTCTTTGCAGCATACGCAGCAGGTGGTGCAACTGGCAGTGTTCGGGGCGTTTGCGTTCATGGTGGTACTCCTCCAGATTGGTAGCGAAGCTCAAAGCTGCCCACTCTCGGCTGGCTGGGAAGCGGTCATGATCTTCCCTTGAAGGCCCGCAGCAGCCGCGTCACAGACAGGACAAACAAGCCGGTCAGCGTGAGGGCTGCAATACCCCAGTGCTCCCCGATGAACGCGCCGGCCGTCGTGCCGGCTAGCACAATGGCGAGAATCGGCAAATGGCAGGGACAGGTGAGCACGGCCAGCGCGCCCCACAAGTAGCCGGTGATCGGTTTGTGCGTCTCAGACGGCAAGTGCTCTGGGCTGTTCATGGCAGACTCTCCGCGTGCTGTGCCGGTTCGGTTGGCATGGCGGCCAGTTGCATTTCGAGGCTGGCCAGGGCCTCGCGCCGACGCTCGACGAGTTGCCGCAACACGGCAAGCTGCGCAGACGCACCGTCACCGTCCGCAGCATCCAGCGCCCGGCACAGCCGCGCCAGTGCGTCCAGGCCGATACCCGCTTCGAAGGCAGCCCGTACAAAGCGCAGCCGTTGCAACGCGGTGTCATCGAACAAGCCGTAGCCGCCCGTGGTGTACGCGACCGGCCGTAGCAATCCGCGCAGCAGGTAGTCGCGCACGATATGCACGCTCACCCCGGCATCAAGGGCCAGCCGGGACACTGTGTAGGCGCTCATTGAACACCTCCTTTTCCTCATCCGGCGCAGCACGAAAGCTGCTTCACGTCCTTGCTGAAGGTCTGCGCCGCGAGCTTCAGCCCTTCGACCATGGTCAGGTAGGGGAACAATTGGTCGGCCAGTTCCTGCACGGTCATACGGTTGCGAATGGCGAGCACCGCCGTCTGGATCAGTTCACCCGCTTCCGGGGCCACCGCTTGCACGCCGATGAGCCGTCCGCTACCTTCCTCGATGACCAGCTTGATGAAGCCGCGTGTGTCGAAGTTGGCAAGCGCACGCGGCACGTTATCCAGTGTTAGCAGGCGACTGTCGGTCTCGATCCCGTCGTGATGTGCTTCCGCCTCGCTGTAGCCCACGGTGGCGACCTGCGGGTCGGTGAACACCACGGCCGGCATTGCGGTCAGGTCCAGGGCCGCATCGCCGCCAGTCATGTTGATCGCCGCACGAGTGCCGGCCGCTGCCGCCACATAGACGAACTGCGGCTGGTCGGTGCAGTCGCCGGCCGCGTAGATGTTCGGGCTACTGGTGCGCATGCCCTTGTCGATGACGATGGCCCCCTGCGCATTGACGGCTACCCCCGCCGCTTCCAATGCCAGGCTGCGCGTGTTCGGTGTCCGGCCGGTGGCGACCAGCAGCTTGTCGGCGCGCAATTCACCGTGCGTGGTGGTCAGCACGAATTCACCGTCCATATGGGCGACCTGGCTGGCTTGCGTGTGCTCCAGCACCTCGATGCCCTCGGCACGGAAAGCGGCTGTCACCGCCTCGCCGATGGCCGGGTCTTCACGGAAGAACAAGGTATTGCGCGCCAGGGCCGTGACCTTGCTGCCCAGCCGGGCAAAGGCTTGCGCCAGCTCCAGCGCCACCACCGACGAGCCGATTACGGCAAGGCGTTCGGGAATGGTGTCGCTCGCCAGGGCCTCGGTGGAAGTCCAGTAGGGTGACTCTTTCAAGCCCGGAATCGGCGGGACCGCCGGGCTGGCACCCGTGGCGACCAGGCAGCGGTCGAACATCACGACGCGCTCGCCACCCTCGTTCAAACTAACGATAAGGCTCTGGTCGTCCTTGAAACGCGCTTCACCGTGCAGAACGGTGATGGCTGAATTGCCGTCCAGGATGCCTTCGTACTTGGCATGACGGAGTTCTTCGACACGGGCCTGCTGCTGGGCCAGCAGCCGCTCGCGCAAGATCGTCGGCGGTGTGGGTGGCATGCCGCCGTCGAATGGGCTTTCCCGGCGCAGATGGGCGATGTGGGCGGCGCGGATCATGATCTTGGACGGCACACAACCGACGTTGACGCAGGTGCCGCCGATGGTGCCGCGCTCAATCAGCGTGACCTGCGCGCCTTGCTCGACGGCCTTCAGTGCTGCCGCCATCGCGGCTCCACCGCTACCAATGACGACGACCTGCAACGGGCGTTCGTTGCCACTGGGCTTATCAGCGGCCCCTATCCAGCCGCGCATCTTGTCGAGCAGGCCGGCGCGGTTGTCCGTCGGTGGCGCATCGGCAAGCGTTGCCTCGTAGCCCAGTCCGGCCACGGCGGTAGTCAGCGCATCCGATGACGTGCCCGCCTCAATGGCGAGTTGCGCTGTGCCCTTCGGATAGGACACCAGCGCCGATTGCACGCCGGGCACTTTCTCCAAGGCTTCCTTGACGTGAGCCGCGCACGAGTCGCAGGTCATCCCGGTGATTTTCAGGGTGGTCATGTATTTTTCCTTTTCTGTGGTGGCTACGGCTGTTGCCGTCAGCCACGTTGTTCTGGCAATTCACAGCTGTCCGGCCCGCAGCGGCGATGTGCTGGCGAGATGAAATCCCAGACCGACACCCCAACCATCAAGGCCAGGCCGACATAGAGCAGTCCACCGCTCTGCCAGCCGTAAGCCCGCATTAAAAACACCGCTGCCAGCACCAAGATCGGGCCTATCGTGCCGAGCGCCGTGCGTCGCCACTGTCGATGATTGAGCCAAGCGATAGCATTGGCGAGTAACGCGATGCCGGCGAACATCGGCAGCAGGATGCCAATGAATAGCCCCTCGTACTGGCTCAAGAAGCCCAGTCCGATGGCCGCGCCAAAGCTGGCGATGGCAGGAAAACAGGCGGCGCAGCCCATCGCGGAAACGACGCTGCCGAGCGCGCCGGTTTTGCCAGCGATGCGCGTGATGAGTCCCATGTGTCGCTCCCGAGTTCGGTTAACGGATCAGCGTTTGAGGCTGGACGGATAGCCCGCGTCCTCGGTCGCCTTGGTCAACTTCTGGACGTTGGTCTTGGCATCGTCGAAGGTGACGACGGCCTGGCGCTTGTCGAAACTTACGTCGGTCTTGCTCACGCCCTCAACCTTGGAAAGCGCGTGCTTGACAGTGATCGGGCAAGAGGCGCAGGTCATGCCAGGCACGGACAGCGTGACGGTCTGGGTGGCGGCCCACACGGGGGCAACAACGGCAGCGAGGGCGAGGGCGGCAAACAGTTTTTTCATGATGAACTCCTGTGATTAATAGAAAAATGGCATGACGTAGGGAAATCCGAGCGAGACCAGGACCAGCGCGGCCACGATCCAGAAAATGAGCTTGTAAGTAGCTCGCACTTGGGGAATCGCGCAGACCTCACCCGGTTTGCAGGCTTGCGCCGGGCGGTAGATGCGCCGCCAGGCGAAAAACAGCGCGACCAGCGCTGCGCCGATGAAGATCGGGCGATAGGGTTCCAGCACCGTCAGGTTGCCGATCCATGCCCCGCTGAACCCCAAGGCGATCAAAACCAGCGGCCCCAGGCAGCAGGCCGACGCAAGAATGGCGGCCAGCCCACCGGCGAAGAGCGCGCCGCGCCCGTTTTGTGGTTCAGACTTTTGTGGTTCAGACATACGCTTGTCCTTTCAAATTTGGTTTGGATAGCTTAAGCTTACTTCCGTAGTTATGTACGGAGTCAAGCGATATGCAAATTAATTTTGAGAATCTGACCATTGGCGTTTTTGCCAAGGCGGCCGGGGTCAATGTGGAGACCATCCGGTTCTACCAGCGCAAGGGCCTGCTGCCGGAGCCAGACAAGCCCTATGGCAGCATTCGCCGCTATGGCGAGGCGGATGTAACACGAGTGCGGTTCGTGAAATCGGCCCAGCGGCTGGGCTTTAGCCTGGACGAAATCGCCGAGCTACTGCGGCTGGAGGATGGCACCCATTGCGAGGAAGCCAGCGGCCTGGCCGAGCACAAGCTCAAGGATGTGCGCGAGAAGATGGCCGACTTGGCACGCATGGAGGCCGTGCTGTCTGAACTGGTGTGCGCCTGCCATGCGCGGAAAGGGAACGTTTCCTGCCCGCTGATTGCGTCACTGCAAGACGGAACGAAGCTCGCTGCATCGGCGCGGGGGAGTCACGGGGTGACTACGCCTTAGCGTGCTTTATTTTCCGAATTCTGAGACGACCCCTAGATATCCAGGGTGAGCACTGCGAGCGCGTAGTGACGCAACGTAGTGGCGTGGCACAGGGTAAATTTAAAGCTCTGCTCATCGAGAATTTCGCGGGCCGTTGTGCGGTAACCGGTTGGGTTAATGGCGGTGTCCTGGATGCGGCACACATTGAACATGGAACCCGGTACAATCCGTCTAATGGCATCCTGATGACTCCAACAATGCATGCTCTGTTTGATGCCGATCTTATGGGCATAGATCCGGCCACCCTGACCGTTCATTTTAAGCCAGGCATTGAGCTGGGCGAGCTGTTTGAAGGCCGTAAAATCACACCGCTGGTGTACGATCTGGACTTAGAGCGGCTGGCCGTACGCTGGGCAGGATACCAGGGCCTGGCTCATGAACAATGATGGGTTACAGCCGGGATGTGTGAAAACCCGTCAGTGAAACCTGCATGCGCCATACCTTTAAATTTAAACTCAAGAGCCAGGCTCAAGATAAAACCGAAATGAAAAGGTAAAATCCGGTGCACCAGATCTCTTAGGTTTAATACCTGAGCCGGTATACTGGCAGGCGCAGGCATGTGGGTATTATCCAGTCCATACATCTCCACACAGTGTTAACCGCAACATTTAAAGTTCAATAAGGACGGTTTCAATTTTATGTATAAAACAGCATTAGTGATGATTATCGGGATCCTCGGATGCAGTAAAGCATTTGCAGCCACTGAATTACAGCTCCAGCAAAAACGCGTTATGCAGTTCTGTGCCAACGCCAGTCTTCCATTGTTAGTTGCGGGTACAACGTACGCGAATACGTCTGACAACGGGCGACCAGAAAAAGAAAGATTGGCAATCCTGAAAAATTCAGTTGCAAGCTCGACAGCTTATAAAATGGCATCTCCCGGAGTTCAGATTGCCATGATGAGCGTGGTGGAAGATATTGCCGATCCGAAAGAATTAGCTCTACATCAAAAAGAAGTTAGACGTCTTGGGGCTAGTTATCTTTCCGACAGCGGTGTTTCATGGGCTTCAAAAACTGTTTCACCATTTACAGCCTGGTGTAACTTTAACCGTTTAGAAAGTTAAGGCTGGCAAGGCGGTTCCTGTTCAGGAAAGTTACTTTCCGTGCGGGGACCGTAAGATACAGATAAAGCTTAAGGCCTTTGAATTTCTGGAAAGCATTTGAAAATTTCATTGCGCTTGTCTGATATGAAACAGCCCCTGCATTTCTGCAAAGGCTGAAAGAGTGTGTACGGACTTTGGAAGGAGTGATGATATACGCCTGAGCCATCCCATCACCGCAGACAGGGTAATTAACCCTGACTAAAGCTTTCACCTATTCCGTCGCTCGCAAGCGGCTTTCGCACACTAACGAAGGTATGGCCTTTCGTCGGTGTTAAATTTTTCAAACTTTGCTTACTTTGTCAAGGAAGGTGACCGCAGTAGTAGGCACAACTACTTTAATCTGTATGAATAATAAGGTAGAACCGGCCAGTGAATGAATGCTTTCCCTGAAATCAGGCGGACAACCTTCAGGAATATTGATAGCAAGACTGAATCTCTCGCTGCGGCGATAAACATTTCGCCATAACCCTGAACGAGAGTGGTTCATCCATCATATACAGGAGCGTTACATGCGCAAATTTAAGTACATAATCTGTCACCAGTGCGAAGGCCACGGGACCATGGAAAACCCGGCCTTTGAAAATGGATTCACCCAATCAGAAATGGCTGAGTGGGAGCCAGAAATGCGTGAAAAGTATTTTGCCGGAGCATTTGATGTTCGCTGTGACGTTTGTGCCGGTGACGGTAAGCTCAGCGTACCAAACGTAGCGGCTATGTCTTTTTCAGAACGACGGGTTCTGGCAGCACGGCGGCGTGATGAGCGTCTTCAGGCTGCTGATGAACGGCTGTCCCGCCAGGAACGAGCAATGGGGTACTGAGGTGTTACAGCAAAGATGAAAATGACGAAGCCAAAACCGGTAAGCCGGATGAAAAGACCGTTTATTAGTGAGCTTGCAGAGCTGGGTTTATCGGGTGAAATTCTTTCAATTCGAACTGACGGCATGCAGGGGACGCTCATACCCGATCTTACCGCAGGGGTGAGTGAAGCAGGCCGTGTGAAAACCGGCAACTGGGTAATCTCTGACAAGAGAACCTTCGACCATGTCGTTCTGTGTGTTGAAAGACAAGATGAGAACCATGATGTGTACGTAGGTAAATTCATCCAGTTACATGTAGCCGCTAATAAGAGCCTTAAGATCGTCGAAATGGGCGATGTGAAACTGGTGGCCATAACCAGCTCGATTCCTACCACTTTTAATGGTGGGATAAAGAGATACAAAGGGGTTACGTATGTGTCACTTTCCCAAACAGCTCAAACCACTATCGACTTCCCGAAGCGTATCTACAAAGAGGGCCAGGAATGTACTTCTGTCACCAGTCCTGACCAAGGTCCTTTCGCCCGGGATGTTAGGTTGAATTGCTACGGGCGATGTGTTGTCACCGGCGTAAGGTCCCCCTGGCGTACTGAGGCCGCGCACTTAACGCCACGTCATGAAGAAGGCATTCCCGACGTAACGAACGGAATTTTACTTCGCCGTGATATCCATACACTGTTCGACAATGACCATTGCGCCATAAACCCTGACACTATGAAAATTTACTTCAGCCGGGAGGCCCGGGAGTTGGATGATGATCTCCTGAAATGGCATGGGAATGAGATAGAGACGACACGCATGCAGGTTCCGGTTAACATCGAAAACCTTCGGATACGATGGCAAAAATTTAAGGCTAAGGATCGTCAGCGTAAATAAAGCCATAAGCTGAACCACGGCGAGGATTAGTCTTGTTCACTAAATGACAGCGAGAGATTAAATGCAAACCCAAAAAGATATTACAGTTGGCCAGATCTGGGAAGAAGTGGATCCAAGACTGATCCGGAAAGTGCGAGTTGTTGAGGTGGCCTCGTTAGAAGGGCCCAAAGGCATCCTAATCGAAAACGTGGAGTCTGGTCGTAAGAACTGGGCGTCGTCATCCCGCTTTAATGGAAAGCGTGGAGGGTATCGTCTTATTTCCTGAAGGTTTTGCCAATATGGGAAACTGAAGAGGTTGAAACCATCCCGGTGAGGGAGCATATCTGGTAAAGAAGAGTCTTTAAAAAGGTTTTACGCGACCTGGGATAATAAACGGGAAAACGATACCCAAAAAAAGAATACAGCGATGATAACGATAAGGAATGGTAAGGGCTTCAATATTTTGAGAAATGACCTGGCTTCCTTTGCATCTGCATTTCTAATCAAACTGTCCACATAGGGATCACAGCTCTTAAGTTCTGAATTTTTCATATGTTCTGTACCTGAAATTGATTCCGTATGAGAAAAGGCCACCGAAGTGGCCTCTATCAAAACTGGTGGCAAAAGTTAGATCAGGAAATCATCAAGACTTTTACCGGCTGCAATTTGTTCTGCCAGAGCTTTGGGGGTACGGCCCTGTCCAGTCCACGTTTTTGTTTCGCCATTTTCATCAGTAAATGAGTATTTGGCCGGGCGTGGTTCACGGCTTTTCTTGGTAGCCGTAGATTTGGCCTGGAATGAGCCAAGCAGCTCTTCCGGGTTGATACCATCTTCTTCCATTAACTTACGCAGGGCGTCAAGTTTCTCCTGACGAGCTTGCAGTTCGGCAGCTTTGGATGATTCTTCCTGACGACGCTCATCAACAATGACATTAAGCTTTTCGAGGATTTCCTCAAGTACTTCTAAAGGCAGCTCGCGGCCCTGGGCGCGAAGAGTACGAATATTGTTTAACGATTTGAGTGCTTCAGACATACGACCTCACTTTCTAATTCTTTGATAAGGATTTACTTAATCATAATACACTCTATAAGGAAAAAGATGCCAGCTTTATGTCTTCAGGTACAAAGATATCTTGCTAAGAATACTCCTTATCTTCCTTGTGCAGACTGTTTCGTGCTTTCGATGTTGTTCATGAGTCTTAAAATCTGCTCACTGTTTAGGGTACTCATGCTGTAAATCATCAAGAAGGAAGCGCAGAACAACATAAGCAATCGGAAAAGGAAACCATGCCAGTGACAGGCCATATATGGCGGAGATAAACATAGGGTAATTTAACTCACTTACAAAATTCGCTTCATTGTATTGTTGAATCGAAATGGCAGAAGCAAAAATTATAATTAAAGTAAGAAAAATCCACTCTAGCCATCTCTTTTTATAACAAGCATAAGCGAAAGCTGTAGGGTAAAAAATAAAGCAAAAAATTCCAGCTGCAATTACGTTCATAAAAGTAACTTTCCTGATAGCGCAGTTATTTTTCGAATGCAGCATCATGAACAACTGCCATAACATTGATGATTGGCTTTCTTTTTCTGAAGAACCTTCCGCGCGGCAAAGTTTCTCCCGCTTTGAGACGATAAAGCCAGAAAACATAAGCCGGAGGAACATTGCTGTCAAAAATATCTGAACAAGTTTGAACTGTGATGCCTACTGTATTGTCTTTCCTCATCTCTTTAAAAGTGCCTTGCAATGCAGCGGATAACGTCATTTTTAAGAAACCTTTTTCTGTTTGAACGGATAGACTTGACTTAGCTGGCTTGACTGTAATGTTTGCCACTAAAGATCCCTCGTTCTGAGGATGCAGGCACTACAAAGTTACCGTCAGGTCTAATCATACGAGTTTGGATGAAATTTTTGCCGGATTTGGTTTTTTCAACCTGGTGCTCGATCTTCCATTCTTCTTTGACGGGACCGGATGACAAATGAACTAGAACCGGTACTTTTTTACGTGTTCTATCCAGAACAATACAATTTGATTTATCCGTATCAACGCTTCCCTGAAGAGTATTCAAAGAGCAATTATCATATCCCTCAACCGGAACTGCATTACCTTGGATATCAATTTTGAATCCTCCAGCTATTACAATTTCGGGTGCATTATCATTTAAAGTCTCGTCATAGGCAGCATCAACTACATCGCAAGCAGTAAGAGTAAGTGACGATGCCACAGCAAGACACAATAAAGAAAATCTGTTTTTGAGCATATTTGAGACCTTTTATAAAAATAAAATAACAGGAGAATTGTATCATTAACAGTCTAGTTCTAACGACTACCACTTTTAAGTATGTATTGAGCCAGTTTTATATTCAGGCACACCATATTGCACTCTAGCTCTTTCATCATCCTAGAAGAACTCTTAATTAAGTATTCTTCAAGTGGGCCAGCATATGCCCCTGATGTCACGATCGTTAGTTGCGTAAGAGGATGAGTCAAACTCTCAATGCCCTTCAGGATGTCATTCTGGACAGCAGCAATATAAACAGGCGAAGCCGCAATCAAATATTCATCATTCGGACTGGACTGCATTAACTGGCTTATAGTTGCGCAACGGTTATGCTTTCCTAGTGATTTTGTGATGGCTTTCCACCAGAGATCATGCCTGAATGGTACTTGATGAAATGTCGCCTCGTAAGAGGGCACCCGATCTCGACTATTTAAAAACCCCATCCCGGCAGAGATTATCCACAACTCCAGATTTCTGGTTGAGTTTAAAATTTCCTTTGCCGTAGACCAGTGATTACCTGAATACAAGGACAATGCCGGTACCGCCTGATTACTTCTGGCGTCGTCTACAATGTTACTCCAGGCATATGCTGCGTCGTCCGGGGTTTGTTTTGGATCTATGTCCAATGTCGGCCAGACGTGGCCCTGATGATTCTTGCCCTTTGTACAGGAAGTGATTAAGTGTACTGAGCGTTCAGAGAACATTATCTTCCTTACATACCCATAGAACAGCTTTCTAAGAACGGTGGGCTCGCCTGAAAATTACAAATCAGCCCCTTTCACGGCATCATTTTGATTCTTCGCGTCTGCCCCCAGTAAGATGACCGGTTTTCTGCATGACAGTGTTATTCCTAACAAACGCAACACAAAACCACGCCAGCCAGAGCAAATTTTTTCATTTGCTGCGTAAAGCCTATTGTTTTCTCTTTTAAGCTTCGCCCACTCGTTACAGAGGGTAACATCATCAAGCGCTGTTATATGCTTCGCCTCACCTTCGACGATAACGGTATGGATACCGTATGCTGTAAATCTCATACTATTTTCCAGAACCCAGTTGCGGTATTCGTTGAGTCCACCTTCGGAACCGGTAGCTCTGCGCCACATTTCAATTTGCTTGTGTGATGGGTCAAGTGTACTTGTCATTGAAGCCTCGTCTCAGCGATAACGCTTGAAATAGCCCGCTTTGGTCAAAATGAAATTAGCCATCTGACTGGCGATTTGATTGTATCTTACTCATAGTGCCCAACCTATAGGTTAAAAAGGGGCATTTTCGCTTTATAGCGTGTTCAACATCATCAATCATCCCAAGAAAGGCTGGCTTATTAGGAGAGCATAAAAAATATTGGGGCAGCGTGAGCTATGCTGCCATCGCTGGTCCCTTCCCGTCACTTTGAAAACCCGGATACCAGCAGACAAATTTATCCTGCAGTTCGTTATTCAAAACGGCGGTCCGGGTCTGTAACAAATAATGAGCCCCTTTTCTGCTCCACTGCATCTGCTGCTTTTTGGCCATTCGTCTGGCGATCACTTCATTGATCGTGGATTCCACAAACGCGGTTGATACCGGCTCTCCGTACCGACGCATTTCGCCGTAGTTTGGGATCATCATCTTATTATTCCGGATGTAGGTATACATTTCATCCAGATGTTTTTGCAGGGATTTCAGGCTAGGATAGCTGAGTTCAGGGTCATCGCAATACATAACGCAATTATCAATATGTTCCAGCGCAGCGACAACATTGCCATGCCAGAGATATCGTTTAATGCTTTCCAGCAGTGCCAGAACTTTACTCCCCGCCTCTGGATCTGATACCAGCAGTCCCCGGGCATATTGCATGAGCACCGTCAGCCTCATGGTGATATGAAACCAGTCCAGCACATGCGTTGACTCAGGGTACATACCGAACTGGAGGTCCCTGAGATTATCCGCGCCGTCGGACAGAAAAAATATCTGCTGGTTGGCCTGCATTCCCTGCGCTGAAAGGTGGGTCATGAGCCTGCGTTCCGGATGACAGTCATCCTTCTGAACAAAACCGAAGCGGCGGGTGTCAGCAGGCGCACCAACGGAAAAAGACTTCCCGGCAATAATTTCAAAATTACGCTTTTTGTCATCCCGATCGCGAACATAACCACCATCTATACCCACCACAAGCGGTTTTCCTGGCCTGGGCAGGTTCCCCCAGTCGCGGGGGCAGCCGGAAAGAAAACCTGAATGAGCTTCAGCCTCAGCGTCAAGACGCTGCGCCACCTGGCATAAATGATTCCTCACCGTTGAGGCATTCAGGCTGTGGCCCACCGGCAGAATATCTTTCAGCAGACGAGTCGTCATTTCATAGGAGATCATCGAGGCCCAGCGGGTTTCAATATATTTCAGTGCCGGGTGAGAATAATCGCCGGCCCAGTCGCTGAGCAAACTGACTGTCTTTGTATCACTCTCTTCACAACGGCACCGGTACACCCGAAGCCCGGATACCGGAATAACGCCAAACAGCGTCCGGTACCGTATTTTCTGTTTGCCTTTGATTCTGCGCGCAGCAAGGCAGTGAGGGCACCGGATATGGTGTTGAGTATATTCGTCTGCCTGCAGCTGGACCACCGACTGCTGGACCGTATTCAGCAACAGCTTGGATTCTGACACCGATAATCCGATGTCGTTCCGGGTCTCCCCTGATTTCTGGATTGTCATCAGTTCCTCCGTTCGACTGGAGCCTGATTCATCGGTGATGACTATCTGGAGCGTCAGTTGCATCATTGCCTCCTGCTGTGGTGGATGACTATCTCCCGGCTACTGGTTGTTCATCTGGTGACGAAGCTTATAATATGTGGAAACGCCAAGGCCCGCATGGTCGCAGGCGATCCTGAGCCTGACCCCTCTGCTTCTGAGTGCGTCAATTTCCTGGATCTTTTTGATATCGGCGCCGGGGCGCCCTGTTTTTTCACCCCGTGCTTTTTTCGCGGCGATGCCGTCGGCCTGCCTTTCCTTCAGTAAGGCTCGTTCAAACTGGCTGAATGCCGACATCATGTGCAGCTGCAGTTCCTGCATCGGATTGTTTGTGCCGGCGCTGAACGTCAGCTGCTCTTTCAGAAAAATAAGGGTAACGCCCTGGTCACGAAGCCGGGTGGTGACAGCGCACATATCCGACATATTCCGGCAAAGGCGATCGATGGAATGAACCAGAAGCGTATCACCAGGGCGTAATTGCCCCAGGAGTTCCTGTAACCCCGGGCGGTTTGTGTCCTTCGCGCTGGCATGCTCAACACAAATTTTATCAGGCTGAAAACCCGCCTTTGACAATGCCTCTTCCTGACGGGCCGTATTCTGATCGGCCGAGCTTACCCTGATGTAGGCATATTGCACGCAAAACCTCCGGAAGGTCTTTAAACATCATAGAGATTTAAAGAATAATCCATAAACACTGATTTAGGGAGGTTTATAGACATTTTTTCGGGGATCTGAGAGGCATGCTGAAAACGTATACCTTTATAGACATCAGTCAGCGACGACGGCCCAGCCAGATAACTTCAGGCTCCAGTACCGGAGATGCAAGGTCGAGCCTGCTCAGTTGCCGGTTGATTTTGTGGCGGTTGAACCTGACAGCATCCAGGTCGTCAGCAAAAGGGCGGATCTCGCCGACCGTTGTTTCATCATCCGCATTAACGATAGCTTCAAGAAACGCCAGGGTTTTATCGAACTCATCCGCAGCTGTGGCTCCGGGCATACCATGGCCGCTTATACAAAACGGCGCTTTCAGCGTAGAGTTTTCATAAATGGCCTCAACACGAATGTCATGAAGCCAGTGCTCAAAGAAATTGTATTCATAGGTAAAGCGATCGCCAGCATCAAAAGCAAAATCATCAATCACGACCCGGAACGGATTATCGACAAAACCGATGCCTCCTTCGTAGGAGATACCGTAATCTTTGCCATAAATGTGAAATTGATGGAGATGGTCGTCCCCCCAGCCCTGCACTATCTGGAAAATGAAGTGAAGCGCGGCCAGTGACGTGTCGGCAGCAATTCTCAGCCGACGCCAGACCATCGGACTGACTCCATGAACTGCTATTTTGATGACGTAGATCTTCATAGTCAGCAGGTATTGTTATGAAATGATGGTGGTTATTTTAACCCCTGTAGATGGCATCATTCGATGGCTGCCCCGAGGTTTTTCATGCTCTCGCTTATTAGGGGTCTGACGCTCAGTGGAACGAAAACTCACGTTAAGGGATTTTGGTCATGAGATTATCAAAAAGGATCTTCACCTAGATCCTTTTAAATTAAAAATGAAGTTTTAAATCAATCTAAAGTATATATGAGTAAACTTGGTCTGACAGTTACCAATGCTTAATCAGTGAGGCACCTATCTCAGCGATCTGTCTATTTCGTTCATCCATAGTTGCCTGACTCCCCGTCGTGTAGATAACTACGATACGGGAGGGCTTACCATCTGGCCCCAGTGCTGCAATGATACCGCGAGACCCACGCTCACCGGCTCCAGATTTATCAGCAATAAACCAGCCAGCCGGAAGGGCCGAGCGCAGAAGTGGTCCTGCAACTTTATCCGCCTCCATCCAGTCTATTAATTGTTGCCGGGAAGCTAGAGTAAGTAGTTCGCCAGTTAATAGTTTGCGCAACGTTGTTGCCATTGCTGCAGGCATCGTGGTGTCACGCTCGTCGTTTGGTATGGCTTCATTCAGCTCCGGTTCCCAACGATCAAGGCGAGTTACATGATCCCCCATGTTGTGCAAAAAAGCGGTTAGCTCCTTCGGTCCTCCGATCGTTGTCAGAAGTAAGTTGGCAGCAGTGTTATCACTCATGGTTATGGCAGCACTGCATAATTCTCTTACTGTCATGCCATCCGTAAGATGCTTTTCTGTGACTGGTGAGTACTCAACCAAGTCATTCTGAGAATAGTGTATGCGGCGACCGAGTTGCTCTTGCCCGGCGTCAACACGGGATAATACCGCACCACATAGCAGAACTTTAAAAGTGCTCATCATTGGAAAACGTTCTTCGGGGCGAAAACTCTCAAGGATCTTACCGCTGTTGAGATCCAGTTCGATGTAACCCACTCGTGCACCCAACTGATCTTCAGCATCTTTTACTTTCACCAGCGTTTCTGGGTGAGCAAAAACAGGAAGGCAAAATGCCGCAAAAAAGGGAATAAGGGCGACACGAAAATGTTGAATACTCATACTCTTCCTTTTTCAATATTATTGAAGCATTTACCAGGGTTATTGTCTCATGAGCGGATACATATTTGAATGTATTTAGAAAAATAAACAAATAGGGGTTCCGCGCACATTTCCCCGAAAAGTGCCACCTGACGTCTAAGAAACCATTATTATCATGACATTAACCTATAAAAATAGGCGTATCACGAGGCCCTTTCGTCTTCAAGAATTTTATAAACCGTGGAGCGGGCAATACTGAGCTGATGAGCAATTTCCGTTGCACCAGTGCCCTTCTGATGAAGCGTCAGCACGACGTTCCTGTCCACGGTACGCCTGCGGCCAAATTTGATTCCTTTCAGCTTTGCTTCCTGTCGGCCCTCATTCGTGCGTTCTAGGATCCTCCGGCGTTCAGCCTGTGCCACAGCCGACAGGATGGTGACCACCATTTGCCCCATATCACCGTCGGTACTGATCCCGTCATCAATGAACCGGACTGCCACGCCCTGAGCGTCAAATTCCTTTATCAGTTGGATCATATCGGCAGTGTCGCGGCCAAGACGGTCGAGCTTCTTAACCAGAATGACATCACCTTCCTCCACCTTCATCCTCAGCAAATCCAGCCCTTCCCGGTCTGTTGAACTGCCGGATGCCTTATCGGTAAATATACGGTTTGCTTTCACACCTGCGTCTTTGAGTGCTCTGACCTGAAGATCAAGAGACTGCTGACTGGTTGAGACCCGAGCGTAACCAAAAAGTCGCATAAAAATGTACCTTAAATCGAATATCGGACAACTCATGTCTATTATTACAAATTTACGATTTAATAGACATATTAATGTAACAGTTTTACGATGTCCGATAATTTATAACATTTCGTACGGTTGGAAAAATGTTACTAAATGCCCGTCAGGCAGGGAGGCCGATATGCCCGTTGACTTTCTGACCACTGAGCAGACTGAAAGCTATGGCAGATTCACCGGTGAACCGGATGAGCTTCAGCTGGCACGATATTTTCACCTTGATGAAGCAGACAAGGAATTTATCGGAAAAAGCAGAGGTGATCACAACCGTCTGGGCATTGCCCTGCAAATTGGATGTGTCCGTTTTCTGGGCACCTTCCTCACCGATATGAATCATATTCCTTCCGGCGTCCGGCATTTTACCGCCAGACAGCTCGGGATTCGTGATATCACCGTTCTTGCAGAATACGGTCAGAGGGAAAATACCCGCCGTGAGCATGCAGCGCTGATACGTCAGCACTATCAGTATCGTGAATTTGCCTGGCCCTGGACATTTCGCCTTACCCGTCTTTTATATACCCGGAGCTGGATAAGCAACGAACGTCCTGGCCTGCTTTTCGATCTGGCGACAGGGTGGCTTATGCAACATCGTATTATTCTCCCCGGAGCCACTACGCTGACCCGGTTGATTTCAGAGGTAAGGGAAAAGGCGACGTTGCGCCTGTGGAACAAACTGGCACTGATACCGTCAGCCGAACAGCGTTCACAGCTGGAGATGCTGCTGGGGCCAACTGATTGCAGCCGCCTGTCTTTACTGGAATCACTGAAAAAGGGCCCTGTGACCATCAGTGGTCCGGCGTTTAATGAAGCAATTGAACGCTGGAAAACTCTGAACGATTTTGGCCTGCATGCTGAAAACCTGAGTACACTCCCGGCTGTGCGCCTGAAAAATCTCGCACGTTATGCTGGTATGACTTCGGTGTTCAATATTGCCAGGATGTCACCGCAGAAAAGGATGGCGGTTCTGGTTGCCTTTGTCCTTGCATGGGAAACGCTGGCGCTGGATGATGCATTGGACGTTCTGGACGCCATGCTGGCCGTTATCATCCGTGACGCCAGAAAGATTGGGCAGAAAAAACGGCTCCGCTCGCTGAAGGATCTGGATAAATCTGCATTGGCGCTCGCCAGCGCATGTTCGTACCTGCTGAAAGAAGAAACACCGGACGAATCGATTCGTGCTGAGGTGTTCAGCTACATCCCAAGGCAAAAGCTGGCTGAAATCATCACGCTTGTCCGTGAAATTGCCCGGCCCTCAGACGATAATTTTCATGAAGAAATGGTGGAGCAGTACGGGCGCGTTCGTCGTTTCCTGCCCCATCTGCTGAATACCGTTAAATTTTCATCCGCACCTGCCGGGGTTACCACTCTGAATGCCTGTGACTACCTCAGCCGGGAGTTCAGCTCACGGCGGCAGTTTTTTGACGACGCACCAACGGAAATTATCAGTCGGTCATGGAAACGGCTGGTGATTAACAAGGAAAAACATATCACCCGCAGGGGATACACGCTCTGCTTTCTCAGTAAACTGCAGGATAGTCTGAGGCGGAGGGATGTCTACGTTACCGGCAGTAACCGGTGGGGAGATCCTCGTGCAAGATTACTACAGGGTGCTGACTGGCAGGCAAACCGGATTAAGGTTTATCGTTCTTTGGGGCACCCGACAGACCCGCAGGAAGCAATAAAATCTCTGGGTCATCAGCTTGATAGTCGTTACAGACAGGTTGCTGCACGTCTTTGCGAAAATGAGGCTGTCGAACTCGATGTTTCTGGCCCGAAGCCCCGGTTGACAATTTCTCCCCTCGCCAGTCTTGATGAGCCGGACAGTCTGAAACGACTGAGCAAAATGATCAGTGATCTACTCCCTCCGGTGGATTTAACGGAGTTGCTGCTCGAAATTAACGCCCATACCGGATTTGCTGATGAGTTTTTCCATGCTAGTGAAGCCAGTGCCAGAGTTGATGATCTGCCCGTCAGCATCAGCGCCGTGCTGATGGCTGAAGCCTGCAATATCGGTCTGGAACCACTGATCAGATCAAATGTTCCTGCACTGACCCGACACCGGCTGAACTGGACAAAAGCGAACTATCTGCGGGCTGAAACTATCACCAGCGCTAATGCCAGACTGGTTGATTTTCAGGCAACGCTGCCACTGGCACAGATATGGGGTGGAGGAGAAGTGGCATCTGCAGATGGAATGCGCTTTGTTACGCCAGTCAGAACAATCAATGCCGGACCGAACCGCAAATACTTTGGTAATAACAGAGGGATCACCTGGTACAACTTTGTGTCCGATCAGTATTCCGGCTTTCATGGCATCGTTATACCGGGGACGCTGAGGGACTCTATCTTTGTGCTGGAAGGTCTTCTGGAACAGGAGACCGGGCTGAATCCAACCGAAATTATGACCGATACAGCAGGTGCCAGCGAACTTGTCTTTGGCCTTTTCTGGCTGCTGGGATACCAGTTTTCTCCACGCCTGGCTGATGCCGGTGCTTCGGTTTTCTGGCGAATGGACCATGATGCCGACTATGGCGTGCTGAATGATATTGCCAGAGGGCAATCAGATCCCCGAAAAATAGTCCTTCAGTGGGACGAAATGATCCGGACCGCTGGCTCCCTGAAGCTGGGCAAAGTACAGGTTTCAGTGCTGGTCCGTTCATTGCTGAAAAGTGAACGTCCTTCCGGACTGACTCAGGCAATCATTGAAGTGGGGCGCATCAACAAAACGCTGTATCTGCTTAATTATATTGATGATGAAGATTACCGCCGGCGCATTCTGACCCAGCTTAATCGGGGAGAAAGTCGCCATGCCGTTGCCAGAGCCATCTGTCACGGTCAAAAAGGTGAGATAAGAAAACGATATACCGACGGTCAGGAAGATCAACTGGGCACACTGGGGCTGGTCACTAACGCCGTCGTGTTATGGAACACTATTTATATGCAGGCAGCCCTGGATCATCTCCGGGCGCAGGGTGAAACACTGAATGATGAAGATATCGCACGCCTCTCCCCGCTTTGCCACGGACATATCAATATGCTCGGCCATTATTCCTTCACGCTGGCAGAACTGGTGACCAAAGGACATCTGAGACCATTAAAAGAGGCGTCAGAGGCAGAAAACGTTGCTTAACGTGAGTTTTCGTTCCACTGAGCGTCAGACCCCTATTAAGCCGGTCCATCATTTTCTGTATATCTCTCATCAATTTTTATATCCGGCCTGAAGTGCACCGTTCAAGCACACCGATCAGGCAGTTAGTCACTAGTTAACTCTTTACTAGAGACTAAATTCCATTGATTTACGTGACAACGTCACGTCATTAAGGTTTGCAAATGCCTAATTTTCATACTATGGGATTTAATTAGGAGTAAATCCCACAGGTTTACATAAAGCTGACATTTAAAAGTGTTAAAAATCAATCAGATAGAAAGAAAAGGCTCTCCGGAAGAACTCTTCTCATTATTTCGCCGCCCGGGGTTATTGCTGACAGATCTGAAAGTGCTAATATGTTAGTCATTAGTAATTAGTAAAGCCTTTACTAAACGCGTTTCTACGTAAATTCTATTGGTTTTAGAGGGTCCTACTGTCCGAAGACAATAAAGTTGTACACAAAGCACTAAAGTTGTAACCATTCTCAAAAAACGACGCTAATGTTGTATGCTTACTGAATGTGTGGTTATAGGGTTGGAGACTATAAAATGCACATATAGGTACGTATCAATGTCGTTTTTTGGGTACGATCATGGGTAGGGGTAGGCGTCTCAAATCCTATTTGGATTATGAAAATGCGCTAGGTGACGGCATAGGAGTGGGCTATGGCCAAAGTTATCAGCCCTGGCTTAGAGCTCAGGACGTTAAATCCCGTGGAAACCGTTCGATAGTCTTTGGCCTTAAGACGTTTCGAAACCATCATCATGGGGTTTGAGGGCCAATGATGTAAAAAACCACGCTAAGGAGATAATTCATTGTTTAAATTGAGATTTAACGGCCTCAATTCCCCCTTCATAATATCCTCCGGTAGTGTGAACGTATAATGTCCCAGCATGTTGATATGACCGTGCATCAGAGGCGAAAGCCGCGCGATATGTTCATCCTCTGGCCCTTCCCCGATGCTGCGCAGGTGCGACAAGGCTTCCTGCATATAAAGCGTATTCCACAGCACCACTGCGTTTGTCACCAGACCCAGCGCACCCAACTGATCTTCCTGCCCCTCGCGGTAACGTTTTCTGATCTCGCCACGCTGACCGTAGCAGATGGCTCTTGCAACGGCATGGCGGCCTTCACCCCGGTTCAACTGTGTTAGGATCCGGCGACGATAGTCCTCATCATCAATATAGTTGAGAAGATACAGTGTCTTGTTAACTCTTCCGACCTCCATTATTGCCTGAGCAAGCCCTGACGGTCGGGTACTTCTCAATAGCGATCGAATGAGTTCTGACGCATGAATAGTGCCCAGCTTCAGCGAACCGGCAACCCGCATCATCTCATCCCAGTGGCTTTCGATTTTAGAAAGGTCAACACAACCCCGCGCCAGTTTGTCCAACGCCCCGTAATTCGCTGCTTTGTCGGCCCGCCAGAACACAGCCTCACCCGCATCCGCCAGACGAGGTGAAAATTGGTATCCCAGTAGCCAGAACAGGCCAAAGATAATGTCACTGGTACCTGCTGTGTCCGTCATGATTTCAACCGGGTTTAGTCCCGTTTGTTGCTCAAGTAGCCCTTCCAGCACAAAGATGGAATCCCGCAGTGTTCCAGGAATCACTATGCCATGAAAACCCGAATATTGGTCAGAGACAAAGTTGTACCAGGTGATGCCGCGCCCTGAACCAAAGTATTTTCTGTTGGGGCCAGAATTCACCGTTTTCACTGGCGTGACAAAACGCATACCATCAGCGGAGGCTACCTCCCCGCCCCCCAGTATCCTGCCAACGCTAACGAGGACTGAAAATCAACCAGCCGCGCATTGGCGCTAACCAGCGTTTCTGCTCGGATGTAGTTCTGTTTCACCCAGCTCAGACGATGGCGAGTCAGTGCAGGGATATTGTGCTTGATCAGCGGCTCATGTCCGATATTGCAGGCCTCAGCCAGCATCACCGCACACAGGCTTATATGCAGATCCTGCGCACGGGCACCTGACTCGCTGACATGGCTGAATTCACGGGTGAAGCCAGTTCTGGCGTCAATCTCGAGCAACAGTTCTGTCAGGTCAACGGGTGGAAGCAATTGTCTGACTCGGCTGCTCAGTTGTATCAGCGCCGGTGGTTCATCCAATTTATCCAGGCTGCTGATGGTCAGCGAAGGATGTTTACCTTCATTGCAGATGTCCACGGCGGTATTGCGATCAAAACGTGATGCCACCGTTTTCCAGGTTTCATCTAACTGAGCGGCCAATTGCTCCGATGCTTTACTGCCATTAGTGGGGTGACCCAATGCCCGGCAGACTGGAACCCGCTGCGCCTGCCATTCCTCCCCCTGAAGAAGTTTTTGGCGCGGATCACCCCAACGATCGCTGTTTTCCAACCAGATGTCACGACGGCGTAGCGCATCCTGAAGTCGCTCCAGCAGACACAACGAGTAACCTGCTCGCTGTATCCGACCGTCAGCATCGTACACCAGGCGTTTCCAAGGGCCTGAAATGATATGTTCAGGTGCATCGTCCAGGATCCGTTTTTTCGAGCCGTTTAGCTCTGCCAGGTAATGGATGGCAGCCAAGGTATGTTCACCGTCTGGGGCCGCACGGAAGTGCAGATCGCGCAGTAGTGCGGGCAAAAAACGCCTTACCCGTCCGTATTGCTCCACCATTTCATCCTGAAAGTTTGTATCCTGGGGGCGGGCCAGTTCATTCACTTTTTCCACGGACTCTGCCAGTCTGGCGACAGACACACTGCTGAATATGGTCTTTCGCAGCAAATCATCGGCGGTATCTTCATCAAGTAAAAGTGCGCATGCCCGCGCCAGCAGCAACGCCGCGCGGTCAAGATCCTTGAGCGTCCTAAGTCGCTTTTTCTGCCCGGTTTTCTTCGCCTCCCGGGTAATATTGAGGATCAGCATATCCAGCACGTCAACGGCCTCGTCCAGCGCCGAGATTTCTTGCGCTTTCACGAATGCGGTAAGGATCGCCAGCCGCCGTTCTTCTGGCATTCTGCTGATATATTTCACCGATGCCATTCCGGCATAGCGTGCCAGATTGCGGAGCTGTATGGCGGGCAGCCCAGTGAAATTCAGACAGGAAAACTCCAGGCTGCGCAGGCGAGTGTAACGTTCAAGTGCTTCAGTGAACGCGGGGCCGCTGATAGTGACAGGGCCTCTTTTTAGGTGCTCCATCACTGAGAGTCGCTGTCCTTCGGGGATTTCAAGTAACCCAGCCAGTTGTGCGGTCTGCCAACGGTTTGGCAGCGCGGCCAATTTTCGCCACAAGCGGCGGGTCGCACGCTCACGGATTTCACCAATGACTCTCGTCAGGGTGGATGCGGCTGGCAACAACACTTTATTTTGAAGCAACCACGCGGTGGCAAAATCGAACATCAGTCCGGGGCGTTCATTACTGAGCCATGCACGGGTATACAGCAATCGCTTCAGTCTGAACGACCACGGGAAATCACCGAAATCATGATAGCTATAGTGCTGCCTGATAAGCCCGTGGTGCTCCCAACGTGTGTTTTCCCTTTGAGCATAGCGGGAAATGATCTCTGGATAGCGGATGTTAAGTTGCCTTGCGACATAAAACTGGACACCGGGCGGTATTTGCATGAGATCGGACAAGAAGGTTCCCAGAAAGCGGGCAGTTGTGAGTTGAAGGGCAATTCCCAACCGGTTATGCCTGCCCCTACGCAGGTTGATGAAAGTAAGGTCTCGCTCATCAAGATGAAAATACCGTGCCAGCTGGATCTCGTTTGGCTCTGCGGCATAACGCCCGTAGTTCTGTGTCTGTTTGTCGGTCAGAAAATCAGCAGCCATCACGCATCCTTTCGTAAACGGGTGTTCTGTTCTCTTTTTAACCGTCTCAAATGTTATGAGTTTTGATACCACCCAAAACGGTACTGAATGTCAGTATCAAAAATCGTGATTTATGCATTATGATACTACACAGTATGGCACTGTTGCAAAGTTAGCGATGAGGCAGCCTTTTGTCTTATTCAAAGGCCTTACATTTCAAAAACTCTGCTTACCAGGCGCATTTCGCCCAGGGGATCACCATAATAAAATGCTGAGGCCTGGCCTTTGCGTAGTGCACGCATCACCTCAATACCTTTGATGGTGGCGTAAGCCGTCTTCATGGATTTAAATCCCAGCGTGGCGCCGATTATCCGTTTCAGTTTGCCATGATCGCATTCAATCACGTTGTTCCGGTACTTAATCTGTCGGTGTTCAACGTCAGACGGGCACCGGCCTTCGCGTTTGAGCAGAGCAAGCGCGCGACCATAGGCGGGCGCTTTATCCGTGTTGATGAATCGCGGGATCTGCCACTTCTTCACGTTGTTGAGGATTTTACCCAGAAACCGGTATGCAGCTTTGCTGTTACGACGGGAGGAGAGATAAAAATCGACAGTGCGGCCCCGGCTGTCGACGGCCCGGTACAGATACGCCCAGCGGCCATTGACCTTCACGTAGGTTTCATCCATGTGCCACGGGCAAAGATCGGAAGGGTTACGCCAGTACCAGCGCAGCCGTTTTTCCATTTCAGGCGCATAACGCTGAACCCAGCGGTAAATCGTGGAGTGATCGACATTCACTCCGCGTTCAGCCAGCATCTCCTGCAGCTCACGGTAACTGATGCCGTATTTGCAGTACCAGCGTACGGCCCACAGAATGATGTCACGCTGAAAATGCCGGCCTTTGAATGGGTTCATGTGCAGCTCCATCAGCAAAAGGGGATGATAAGTTTATCACCACCGACTATTTGCAACAGTGCCCTCAAAACTCCGTACCGCAATGGCACCACCCATGTGATCTTCGAGCCGCTGGACTTCATCGCCAAACTCGCTGCGTTGGTACCTAAGCCGCGAGTCAACCTCACACGCTTCCACGGCGTCTTTGCACCGAACAGCAAACACCGAGTTCAAGTAACACCCGCCAAGCGGGGCAAGAAGCCCGACAAATCGGAAGGTCTCGATACTAACTGGCGTGACAAGAGTCCTGCAGAGCGCCACCGCGCCATGACCTGGATGCAACGCCTCAAGCGAGTCTTCAATATTGATATTGAAGTCTGCGAACACTGCGGCGGTCACGTCAAAGTGATTGCCAGCATCGAAGATCCGAAGGTCATTGAGCAGATTCTCAAGCATCTGAAACAGAAAACAGCCAAGGCGAATGCCGCCAAGCAGCGTGAGCTGCCACCAGAACGAGCGCCGCCACTGACTCCCAGCCTGTTCGATCCATCACAGAGTCGTCTCTTTGACTGACGACCCCAAATCCAACACTGCTCAACACTGCCAACTTTTAAACGGGGCGGTGGGGCAGTTTGTATCTCTCGAGCTATCAGGCTAGAGATTTTACCGCCAAATCGAACCTTATTAGAGCGGTTTAGGCTGGACCGGCAGTTAAAATTGGGGCTTGAGCGGTAAACGAGTGAGGGAATTTCAGGTAAGATACTTCGGATGAGGAGCAAAAAGGTGGTTTATACTTCCTATACCCAGTAGTGTTCCCCTGTCGGTTTGGTTGGGGTCGATGCCCCACTTTGGGCGCGGCGTTGGGCGCCGCAAGATGAAAGCTCTGTGTGAAGGCTTGGATATTAAGACCTTGGATGATTTCAATGCCATCACCGAAGAGCAGATCGTTAGCGTCGACAAATTCAGCTACAAAACTGCCGCAAAAGTGCTTGCAGGTATGGCTGAACATGCCGAGCTATTCAACAAGATTCAATCAATCATCGGGTTCAAACAGCAGGTCACTTCGGGGGATCGTTTTACCGGTGAGAAGATCGTGATCACCGGTTTTCGTGACGCGGCCTTGGAGAAGCTGATTGAAGCTGAGGGTGGTGAAGTGCAATCATCAGTCTCGTCGAAGACCACCATGGTGATCGCGGCATCCACTTCCGGATCTTCCGGCAAATTGAAGAAAGTGCACGATCTCAACAACAGCGGAAAGGCAAATATCAAACTGATTGATCTGGCCACCTTCCGTAAGCAATATCTGGAACAACCAGCATCGACTGGTTTGGAGTTTTAATGAGTCACCCACAACTTGAGCTAATAGTCGCTGTGGATTCTAAGTTGGGATTCGGGAAAGGCGGCAAGATTCCATGGAAATGCAAAGAAGACATGGCGCGATTTACGCGGATTTCTAAAGAGATCCGCGTGTGCGTTATGGGGAAACACACGTATACTGACATGCGTGACATGCAGTTAGAAAAGGATGGCGCCGAGGAGCGAATCAAGGAGAAAGGAATTCTCCCCGAACGCGAATCGTTCGTGATCTCCTCGACGTTAAAACAAGAAGATGTCATAGGCGCTACTGTCGTTCCTGATCTTCGTGCTGTGATCAACCTGTATGAGAATACCGATCAACGCATTGCTGTCATTGGTGGGGAGAAGTTGTACATTCAAGCTCTTTCATCAGCAACGAAACTGCACATGACCATAATTCCAAGAGAGTTCGACTGTGATCGATTTATTCCTGTTGATCCGATCCAGAACAATTTTCACATTGATTCCAGTGCCAGCGAGACTGTGGAGGCAACCGTTGATGAGACTCAAGAGCGCATTCACTTTGCTACTTACGTGCGTAACAATCAGTAACGCGCTGGCAGTGGAAGAACAAGAACCAGAAACGAAGCAGACGGTGTTGGCCGTCTGCTTCGAAACATCATTATTGGCTCGAGAACTGATCGAGAATACCATTCTTGCGGACGACATCCAAAACAATACAGAAAAGATAGCTTTGCAGTTGTCGGAGCCCCTCCCCCCAACTTATAATGGGATTATTGCTGGGCTAAACAATGCTGTCGCCATGCGTGGGACAGCAAACGTTGAATCGCCATCAAGAGCATCCACAGATTTACGTGCAGCCGTCATCGGTTTATGGTGTATAAATGACACCATAGCCGCCCTGAATCAGACTGATAATGCAGTCTTACAGGACGGCGAGTTGCAACAAACACTTGTCGATTATTACAACAACTTATTGGCTGACATCGTTTGTCGTTTTCAGAAGACGGCTGCACTGAACGTCAGAAGCCGACTGCACTATAGCAGCGGAGGGGTTGGATCCATCAGGCAACGACGGGCTGCTGCCGGCCATCAGCGGACGCAGGGAGGACTTTCCGCAACCGGCCGTTCGATGCGGCACCGATGGCCTTCGCGCAGGGGTAGTGAATCCGCCAGGATTGACTTGCGCTGCCCTACCTCTCACTAGTGAGGGGCGGCAGCGCATCAAGCGGTGAGCGCACTCCGGCACCGCCAACTTTCAGCACATGCGTGTAAATCATCGTCGTAGAGACGTCGGAATGGCCGAGCAGATCCTGCACGGTTCGAATGTCGTAACCGCTGCGGAGCAAGGCCGTCGCGAACGAGTGGCGGAGGGTGTGCGGTGTGGCGGGCTTCGTGATGCCTGCTTGTTCTACGGCACGTTTGAAGGCGCGCTGAAAGGTCTGGTCATACATGTGATGGCGACGCACGACACCGCTCCGTGGATCGGTCGAATGCGTGTGCTGCGCAAAAACCCAGAACCACGGCCAGGAATGCCCGGCGCGCGGATACTTCCGCTCAAGGGCGTCGGGAAGCGCAACGCCGCTGCGGCCCTCGGCCTGGTCCTTCAGCCACCATGCCCGTGCACGCGACAGCTGCTCGCGCAGGCTGGGTGCCAAGCTCTCGGGTAACATCAAGGCCCGATCCTTGGAGCCCTTGCCCTCCCGCACGATGATCGTGCCGTGATCGAAATCCAGATCCTTGACCCGCAGTTGCAAACCCTCACTGATCCGCATGCCCGTTCCATACAGAAGCTGGGCGAACAAACGATGCTCGCCTTCCAGAAAACCGAGGATGCGAACCACTTCATCCGGGGTCAGCACCACCGGCAAGCGCCGCGACGGCCGAGGTCTTCCGATCTCCTGAAGCCAGGGCAGATCCGTGCACAGCACCTTGCCGTAGAAGAACAGCAAGGCCGCCAATGCCTGACGATGCGTGGAGACCGAAACCTTGCGCTCGTTCGCCAGCCAGGACAGAAATGCCTCGACTTCGCTGCTGCCCAAGGTTGCCGGGTGACGCACACCGTGGAAACGGATGAAGGCACGAACCCAGTGGACATAAGCCTGTTCGGTTGGTAAGCTGTAATGCAAGTAGCGTATGCGCTCACGCAACTGGTCCAGAACCTTGACCGAACGCAGCGGTGGTAACGGCGCAGTGGCGGTTTTCATGGCTTGTTATGACTGTTTTTTTGTACAGTCTATGCCTCGGGCATCAAGGCGAGCTCAGAGACCATGGAAAGCATGTTCTCGGACTTACGTAGCAACTCGTTTCTTTTCGCAGGTTGAGCCACCTCCGCGCTTCATCAGAAAACTGAAGGAACCTCCATTGAATCGAACTAATATTTTTTTTGGTGAATCGCATTCTGACTGGTTGCCTGTCAGAGGCGGAGAATCTGGTGATTTTGTTTTTCGACGTGGTGACGGGCATGCCTTCGCGAAAATCGCACCTGCTTCCCGCCGCGGTGAGCTCGCTGGAGAGCGTGACCGCCTCATTTGGCTCAAAGGTCGAGGTGTGGCTTGCCCCGAGGTGATCAACTGGCAGGAGGAACAGGAGGGTGCATGCTTGGTGATAACGGCAATTCCGGGAGTACCGGCGGCTGATCTGTCTGGAGCGGATTTGCTCAAAGCGTGGCCGTCAATGGGGCAGCAACTTGGCGCTGTTCACAGCCTATCGGTTGATCAATGTCCGTTTGAGCGCAGGCTGTCGCGAATGTTCGGACGCGCCGTTGATGTGGTGTCCCGCAATGCCGTCAATCCCGACTTCTTACCGGACGAGGACAAGAGTACGCCGCAGCTCGATCTTTTGGCTCGTGTCGAACGAGAGCTACCGGTGCGGCTCGACCAAGAGCGCACCGATATGGTTGTTTGCCATGGTGATCCCTGCATGCCGAACTTCATGGTGGACCCTAAAACTCTTCAATGCACGGGTCTGATCGACCTTGGGCGGCTCGGAACAGCAGATCGCTATGCCGATTTGGCACTCATGATTGCTAACGCCGAAGAGAACTGGGCAGCGCCAGATGAAGCAGAGCGCGCCTTCGCTGTCCTATTCAATGTATTGGGGATCGAAGCCCCCGACCGCGAACGCCTTGCCTTCTATCTGCGATTGGACCCTCTGACTTGGGGTTGATGTTCATGCCGCCTGTTTTTCCTGCTCATTGGCACGTTTCGCAACCTGTTCTCATTGCGGACACCTTTTCCAGCCTCGTTTGGAAAGTTTCATTGCCAGACGGGACTCCTGCAATCGTCAAGGGATTGAAACCTATAGAAGACATTGCTGATGAACTGCGCGGGGCCGACTATCTGGTATGGCGCAATGGGAGGGGAGCAGTCCGGTTGCTCGGTCGTGAGAACAATCTGATGTTGCTCGAATATGCCGGGGAGCGAATGCTCTCTCACATCGTTGCCGAGCACGGCGACTACCAGGCGACCGAAATTGCAGCGGAACTAATGGCGAAGCTGTATGCCGCATCTGAGGAACCCCTGCCTTCTGCCCTTCTCCCGATCCGGGATCGCTTTGCAGCTTTGTTTCAGCGGGCGCGCGATGATCAAAACGCAGGTTGTCAAACTGACTACGTCCACGCGGCGATTATAGCCGATCAAATGATGAGCAATGCCTCGGAACTGCGTGGGCTACATGGCGATCTGCATCATGAAAACATCATGTTCTCCAGTCGCGGCTGGCTGGTGATAGATCCCGTCGGTCTGGTCGGTGAAGTGGGCTTTGGCGCCGCCAATATGTTCTACGATCCGGCTGACAGAGACGACCTTTGTCTCGATCCTAGACGCATTGCACAGATGGCGGACGCATTCTCTCGTGCGCTGGACGTCGATCCGCGTCGCCTGCTCGACCAGGCGTACGCTTATGGGTGCCTTTCCGCAGCTTGGAACGCGGATGGAGAAGAGGAGCAACGCGATCTAGCTATCGCGGCCGCGATCAAGCAGGTGCGACAGACGTCATACTAGATATCAAGCGACTTCTCCTATCCCCTGGGAACACATCAATCTTACCGGAGAATATCGTTGGCCAAAGCCTTAGCGTAGGATTTCGCCCTCTCCCGCAAACGACCCCTATGGTGCAGCGATCACCGAATTGAAGCGCGAAGGAAAGCTGGACCGGGAGACGGCCCACCGGCAGGTGAAGTATCTCAATAACGTGATCGAGGCCGATCACGGAAAGCTCAAGATACTGATCAAGCCGGTGCGCGGTTTCAAATCGATCCCCACGGCCTATGCCACGATCAAGGGATTCGAAGTCATGCGAGCCCTGCGCAAAGGACAGGCTCGCCCCTGGTGCCTGCAGCCCGGCATCAGGGGCGAGGTGCGCCTTGTGGAGAGAGCTTTTGGCATTGGGCCCTCGGCGCTGACGGAGGCCATGGGCATGCTCAACCACCATTTCGCAGCAGCCGCCTGATCGGCGCAGAGCGACAGCCTACCTCTGACTGCCGCCAATCTTTGCAACAGAGCCTCCGTCGCCATGCTCACCTCGCTTTGGTGCACACGAGTATTGAGCATAGTCGAGATTGGTGCAGATCACTTCTGATATTGAACTGTCAGGAGCTGGCTGCACAACAGCCATTACGCCCAATCAACTGGTGCAGTCGTCTTCTGAAAATGACACTGTTTGTATATAATCATGAAAAAATGGTGAGTAGAGTTTCAGGGTAACAGGGGATGCTTATGTCGGTTTTCCACAACTGGCTACTTGAGATCGCATGTGAGAATTACTTCGTCTACATCAAACGCCTTTCCGCCAACGATACCGGCGCAACAGGTGGTCACCAGGTAGGGCTTTATATCCCTTCAGGTATCGTTGAAAAACTCTTTCCGTCTATCAACCATACCCGTGAACTGAACCCTTCGGTTTTTCTCACCGCACATGTGTCATCGCATGATTGCCCTGACAGCGAAGCCAGGGCAATTTATTATAACAGCCGTCATTTTGGTAAAACCCGGAATGAAAAAAGGATTACCCGCTGGGGTAGAGGCAGCCCACTTCAGGATCCTGAAAATACAGGGGCTCTGACGCTCCTGGCTTTCAAGCTTGATGAGCAAGGGGGGGACTGTAAGGAAGTAAATATTTGGGTATGCGCCAGCACTGATGAAGAGGACGTCATTGAGACCGCTATTGGTGAAGTTATACCCGGAGCGCTTATATCCGGCCCCGCAGGACAGATTCTAGGCGGACTATCTCTACAGCAAGCGCCAGTAAATCATAAATATATTCTACCTGAAGACTGGCACCTGCGCTTTCCGTCGGGAAGTGAAATTATTCAGTATGCAGCCAGCCATTATGTGAAAAATTCCCTTGATCCGGATGAGCAACTTCTTGACCGCCGGCGCGTGGAGTACGACATATTTCTATTGGTTGAGGAACTGCATGTTCTGGATATCATCCGGAAAGGATTTGGCTCTGTGGATGAATTTATTGCGCTGGCCAATTCTGTCAGCAATCGCCGTAAATCCAGAGCCGGGAAGTCGCTGGAACTGCACCTGGAGCATCTATTCATTGAGCACGGCCTGCGACACTTTGCGACGCAGGCCATCACAGAAGGTAATAAAAAACCCGATTTCCTTTTCCCTTCCGCAGGGGCTTACCACGATACTGAGTTTCCCGTAGAAAATCTGCGCATGCTGGCAGTCAAGACTACCTGTAAGGATCGCTGGCGTCAGATACTGAATGAGGCCGATAAAATTCATCAGGTGCATCTGTTTACACTCCAGGAGGGAGTTTCTCTGGCTCAATATCGGGAGATGCGGGAGTCGGGTGTCAGATTGGTCGTGCCATCATCTCTGCACAAAAAATACCCGGAGGCGGTGAGAGCTGAGCTAATGACGCTAGGTGCGTTTATTGCTGAGCTGACAGGGCTTTACGCAGATATTCCATAGATTATCTCCCGGCATAAATACCGGGAGGAGCGATCAGATTCGTTCAACCTTGCACGAATCGGCATTAACCGCTTTCAGGATATAAGGTTCAAGCAGTTTGGCTACGGCTTCAAACACGGGCACCACTACGGAGTTACCGAACTGCCTGTACGACTGAGTGTCTGACACAGGAATGCGAAAAGGCCTGCCATCTACTTTTTCAAAACCCATAAGGCGCGCGCACTCTCGCGGAGTCAGCCTGCGGGGCCGATGCGCCTGATTTTCTTCGTTCGCGAAGTCTGTTTCACCTGTGGCCATATCCCAGCCACGGTCTATCAGAATTTCAGACCCGTCTTTGTGATAGCGAGCAGAAAGCGTACGGGCAATGCTTTCTTTATTTTCAGGATTAACGAGGCCAAAACCGAATCCGTTACCCTTAGCTGCGTGCTTTTTGGCGTAGTTATAGAGATACTCCCAGAGTTTCGGCGTCAGTATATATTTGCTGTCAACCACGGGTTCCAGCAGTTCGCCAAATGACGGACGCTGTTCCGGATAAAAACGACTAATATCGCGCAGGGTAAAGCCCTGGTGAATGTTCAGATCACGGCGGAAACCGACCAAAACGATACGTTCTCGGTGCTGAGGTAAAAAGTGCTTTCCGTCGATAACTTTAGGATCGTTTTTGCCCATCTCAGCTGCATCCGCAACTTCATAGCCCAGTTCGTCGAGGGTATCCATGATGACTTTAAAGGTTTTACCCTTGTCATGGCTCTTCAGGTTTTTAACGTTTTCAAGAACAAAGATGGCAGGTTTTTTTGCGCGGATAATACGCGCCACATCGAAGAAAAGCGTTCCCTGAGCCTCACATTCGAAACCATGCGCGCGCCCGAGCGAGTTTTTCTTGCTTACGCCCGCAAGGCTAAACGGTTGACAGGGGAAACCTGCTAGAAGTACATCATGATCCGGCACATGCTCATTAATGTAAGCATAGGCATCGTTTTCAGGTACTTCAGGTTTATCACTGAGCGTGACTTCACGAATATCGAGATTGAAAGTGTGTTCCTGAGCATCGTTAAACCAGTTAGCTTTATATGTGCGCACAGCCTCTTTATTCCATTCACTGGTAAAAACGCACTGGCCACCGATGGTTTCGAAGCCCTTCCGTATACCTCCAATCCCAGCAAACAGGTCAATAAACCGGAAGGCATAGTCAGGGTGATGTGCAGGCGCTTCCGGAAGCATTTTTCGTAGAAGTTCCTCTTCGGCTAACGTCAGCGTCTTAGGTGAGCACTTACCATTAATCCAGCGATTAAGAGTCTCGCGACTCCACTCATTTTTACCAACTTTTCTAAGCAGTTCAGCCACGTACTTCTGGTCATAGATTTCCAGCACCTGCCCGAGCAGCTTTTTATCATTTTCCTGTCGCAGTTGTTCTTCCGCTTCTGCTTTCTCAAGCAGATCCTGCGCCAGTAATTCAAATTCAGACATATTGCCTCCATTGGGTCTTATGGGTGAAACTGTATCACTCATTTGACCCAGATTGAATGTTTTTATCTGGATATTTAAACAGGTTTATTGTTAGGTAACGCACGTTGGCCACGCTGGAGCGTCTTCTGGGCCTGCTGTCGGCCTTTGAGGTCGTGGTATGGATGACGGATGGCTGGCCGCTGTATGAACCCCGCCTGAAGGGAAAGCTGCACGTTATCAGCAAGCGTTACACTCAGCGCATTGAGCGACATAACCTGAATCTGAGACAACATCTGGCAAGGCTGGGACGGAAGTCACTGTCGTTCTCAAAATCGGTGGAGCTGCATGACAAGGTCATCGGGCATTATCTGAACATAAAACACTATCAGTAAGTTGGAGTCATTACCGGTTCTCTTTGTCTTTTAGTGATTCTATAAACCTCATTACGTCTGAATATAAAAATCTATTATTTGATTTATGTGGCTCATGAGGTTGTGGGATGGTCTTGTTTTTGAATGTGCCAGTTTTCTTAATGGCAAAGATTAACTCACCTTCTGTTATTCCTAACATTTCAGCAAATGTTTTTGCTTCTATAGTTACTGACTTCATTTAATTAACTCTCATGGTATCGATTTTCTTTACCGGCATCTTTAACAATGGTGCTCGTTTCTAGTGTTGCTGCGGTACGCTTCATCATCGTCTGCGGGGCGGTTGCGATAGTGAAGGAGCTGCCGGGCGTGAGCAAATCTATCAGGCGCTGGCCGCTGATAATCTCCATCCGTTCACTGGCAATACTGACAGATTTTGAACCTGCGCCGGTTTTCCCGGTATGGCAAAACAGACCGCGACAGTTATGACGTTTAAGCAACTTCTCGAACTCCTGTACGTGCTGTAAAGCAATATGGCCGCGATAGCGTTTAGCCTGAATAAGATAGCGATATTTTCCTATTATTACCTGGCCGTCAATGCCTCCATCGCCGGTATAGCGTTTGTTTCTGATGGTTCTGAAGCCATGCGCTTCAAATCCTTCCAGCAACAGTTCTTCAAACACAAAAGGATCAATTTTCCTCAGGTAGTTAATTTTTTGTGGGAAGCCCGGCAACGTCTTTATGCGCTCCAGCACCCGCCGCGCACTTTGCTGCTTCCTTTTGTGTCGCCTGTGCCGTACTGAACGCCGGAAGAATACAACGGCAAGCAGTGCGATGGCGCTGCAAGCCCATAGAATAAGGTTTTCTGTAGTGGGGAAGGGGATCATGGTCATAGTGGGCTTTCTGAGGGTAAAGAAAAGGGCGGTTAAACCGCCCTGGTGTTTAGCGACGGCTGTATACCTGCCACGAAGCGCTGCCTGACTGATTCTGGCAAATCCGCCCGTAAAGTACGGTGCCGGTCGAGTAGCGGGCGCCATTCAGATAGCAATAGCCGCTGGATTGCAGCAGTTCGTTGCGCAGCTTTTCTTCCTGCTTTGATAGCCGGGACTCCGCAGACTGCAAACGAACGGATAATTCGTTAATCTGGCGTTGCTGGTTATTCATCTGGCTCTGCATCGCATTACCTTTATCCTGGCTGACGCAACCAGTTAAGAGAGCTGTACAGGCTAATGCACTTAATATTATTTTTTTCACGTTGGCTCCTTAAATTGAGATTATTCCTAGCCCGCCTATAAGCGAACTTTCCCGTATTTACTTATGATCTGGCTTATCATCGACTGGTTACTTCCACCTTCGCCATTATCCGGGCATTCATTAAGAAAAGCCTTCCTGGCATCCCTCGTGTGGTTGGGTAAAAAGCCGTGCTTGTTCTTTTTAACGATATTGAAGAAAGCAGCTTCAGCACTGTTACACTCGCTTCCGCCGCTATCGCCGGTGAGCTTGCCCGCCATGCACATAATAACTTTGCAGGGATCTTCAGCATGGCTGGCAGGAAGATAAAGCAGACTACCAGCTGCTATCAGAGGGATTAAGAGTTTCTTCATTGTTTTGTCCTTAACAGTTTGTTCAGATATACACCCGCCAGAATGTTGATAACGGTAAGTAATATTAATAATAACGCAGAGTTATAAATAGATTTGTAACCTATATCGCCTGCGATATATTCGACAATAAAAACGAAAATCGTTAACATTGCGAACAACTTGATTAACTTTCCTGTAATTTTCTTAACGATATAAGCAACTGAATAAGAGCCGGATTTGATGATGCTGGCGAGTAACCTGATAGCATGGACTCGGAATTTTCTTAAAATGGGCGGAATGGAAAATGCCTTTTTCTTCCTTCTGCCTTTTTGCTTTTCCGCAAAATCAATAACATCGCCCATTTTTATACTCTCCGGTTATATCTTTAGATCATCAAGTGATAAACCACTATCAAGCAGCTCTTTGAGCCATGTTGGTCGGCGGCCAGTCCCGGACCAGGTATTTTCTGCGTTCCTGGGGTCGCGGTATTTTACTTGTCTATGTTCTCTGGGGTTGGCAACGCCCTGCATTTTCATGGCTTCCAGGCTAATGCCAGCGTCCAATTTTGCAGTTAGCCAGGCCGGGCGCTTCCCTATACCAGTCCACGTATTAAAAGGGTTATCCGGGTCACGATACATGGGTTCACCTTTGGGGCGTTTTTCTGATTTCAGGGGAACCAGCATTACCTTCCTTCCTTCAGAGGTTTTCTTTTCGTTTCTTCTTGACACGATCTCATTAGCCCTTATCATAAACATAAGTCGTCGAAATTACAATTACGCGGTGAAACGTAAATGAGTAAACATCCAAAACTTCTGGTTCTCGCTCTGGCCTGCCTTGCTTGTGCTGGCCGTGCCAGTGCTGCGCCTGCCTCAGATGAAGTTGCCAGGCTTGCGCAGAGATGTGCGCCTGATGTTTCACCCTTAACAATGGCGTACATCGTCGGCCATGAGTCCTCAAATGGGCCGTACAGGATCAATATTAACGGTGGTAGTACCCAGTTAAAACAGCAACCACGTACTGAAGCTGAGGCCGTCAGCGTTTCGAAAGTTCTGCTGAAGGATAATAAAAGTTTTGATATGGGCCTTGCACAAATTAACTCAAATAATTTAGTGGGCCTGGGTCTTTCGGTTGACGATATTTTCAAGCCCTGCATCAACCTGCGGGCGAGCCAGACCATCCTTAAAGCCTGTTATGATAGCGCCCTGAAATCCTATCCAGCCGGGCAGGTTGCGCTGAGACACGCGCTTTCCTGCTACAACACCGGCTCACTCATAAACGGGATTTCTAACGGGTATGTCACGAAAGTTATCAACGTGGCGCGTCAATCAACTGATTTGAAAATCCCTACGCTGCTACCTGATGGCCAGACCAGTGAGGACAGCACCGCGACTGAGCCTCAGCAGGCAAAAAGTACGGCCACGCAGTATGACGGTGAACAAGATGTTTTTGGTTCGGGTGATGGCGATGCCTTCAGCCGAAATAATACGGATGCCTTTTTAACCAAACAGGAAACAGCGAAGGGGGAGTGAGGTTATGGATGGAACGTTTGTACCTTGTATTGCAATCACAGATCCTGGAGCTATTTGAAACAGGAAAAGTGAAGGAGGTAACGATAAAACGGGTTTCATTAAAGACGTGGTATCCCGTTTTTCAGATAGACGATGAACAGTTGGGCCAGATCGCATGTTCCATTCGGGTTAACAAAGAGCATGAACTACGAACCTGGGCTGATTTAAGGCTACTGGCAGAGTTTTTGAAAGATAAGTGTGGCGTTGAAGAATGCCGGTTAAATCTGCAATCAACAGAAGATAGTGAGTAAGGAGAAAGTATGACCACGTTGTTTAAGAAGTATGGCCCTGCGGTAGTTATGGGCGTTTTGTCCATTGCCCTGCCGCAAATTGCGCTGGCCGCTGGCACCGATACTGGTGAATCAACCGCTACATCAATCCAGACGTGGTTGAGCACATGGATTCCAATTGGTTGTGCTATTGCGATCATGGTTAGTTGCTTTATGTGGATGCTTCACGTAATCCCGGCACTGTTGCAAAGTTAGCGATGAGGCAGCCTTTTGTCTTATTCAAAGGCCTTACATTTCAAAAACTCTGCTTACCAGGCGCATTTCGCCCAGGGGATCACCATAATAAAATGCTGAGGCCTGGCCTTTGCGTAGTGCACGCATCACCTCAATACCTTTGATGGTGGCGTAAGCCGTCTTCATGGATTTAAATCCCAGCGTGGCGCCGATTATCCGTTTCAGTTTGCCATGATCGCATTCAATCACGTTGTTCCGGTACTTAATCTGTCGGTGTTCAACGTCAGACGGGCACCGGCCTTCGCGTTTGAGCAGAGCAAGCGCGCGACCATAGGCGGGCGCTTTATCCGTGTTGATGAATCGCGGGATCTGCCACTTCTTCACGTTGTTGAGGATTTTACCCAGAAACCGGTATGCAGCTTTGCTGTTACGACGGGAGGAGAGATAAAAATCGACAGTGCGGCCCCGGCTGTCGACGGCCCGGTACAGATACGCCCAGCGGCCATTGACCTTCACGTAGGTTTCATCCATGTGCCACGGGCAAAGATCGGAAGGGTTACGCCAGTACCAGCGCAGCCGTTTTTCCATTTCAGGCGCATAACGCTGAACCCAGCGGTAAATCGTGGAGTGATCGACATTCACTCCGCGTTCAGCCAGCATCTCCTGCAGCTCACGGTAACTGATGCCGTATTTGCAGTACCAGCGTACGGCCCACAGAATGATGTCACGCTGAAAATGCCGGCCTTTGAATGGGTTCATGTGCAGCTCCATCAGCAAAAGGGGATGATAAGTTTATCACCACCGACTATTTGCAACAGTGCCTCTACTCTTGCCACAGGTTTACGAGTAGGTGATTTGGGAGGAAGCGTCTTAGCCTTTGAAGTTGGCGCGAAGGAGAGAATGGCACTCCGTGCAACGCATTAATTACCGCGGATATCCGCCATCACCTACTTGCGCCTGTGTGTACCATTTCATCAGCTCTGCAGTTCCCGGCTCGTTTTCGGCGGGGGCCCATGGGGCGGCATCTTGATCAGCAACAGGCTGGTACCTACCGTGTTTTACCTCAAAAATAACGCCGCCTTCATCCAGTGACAATACGGTATGCCAGGTGCCTGCATCCATCTCCAGCACTTTACAGTCCTCACCTAACACGACGCGCTGGGTCAGGTTACCCAGGTCATCAAAGTTCAATACCAAAAAGCGACCGGTAAGGGATGTCAGCAGTTCAAAAGTATGCGGGTGGCGATGAGGGCGAACATAAGTTCCCGGTTCCATAGCAATAGCCAGACGCTGCACCGGGTCGCTCAATTCAGGGTGGAAATTATGATGGGCACGTAAGCGGGGGGAATTTGCGGCTTGTGCGCTTTGCTTGCGTAGGTCGTTGAAAGTAAGTTGTTTCATATTATAAGCCTTATTGCATTCTTGCAGCTTACGGCAACCAGGTTGCCGTAAGGCTTTTTGTTATACTAACAATCGATTAGCCACGGCATTCGCGGAACAAATCGCGGTCAGGATTATAGACGCTGGTGCTTACGTCCCACAGCCCCAAAATCGATGAGAACAGGTTGTCGTGGGAATATGATTTTTTCGCCGCATTATTTTCAAGGCAAGACATGTTGATGTGTTTCCCGGCGATAAAGCCCGGTGACATCCAGACCTGCATCGGAATATGCGTCTGCTGATCCGGTGCCAGTTTGTACGGCGTGCCGTGCAGATATAGCCCGCTTTCGCCCAATGATTCACCATGATCGGACACATAAAGCAGCACGGTGTTGTACTGATCGCTGTAATTTTTTAGCTTTTCAATCATCTCAGCTAATACATAGTCTGTATAACGAAGGGTGTTGTCGTAGGTGTTGACCAATTGTTCCTGAGTACAGTTTTCGATATCGCTACGTGCACATTCGGGCATGAAGTGGCGATGCTCAGCCGGATAACGCAGGTAATAAGTCGGTCCATGGCTGCCAATGATATGGAAGGCGACAAGCTTATCACCTGGCATTTTGGCGATTTCATCATCAAGGTTTTCCAGCATCACCTCGTCATGGCACGTTTTGCCATCGCACAGTTTCGGGTTATCACTAGGCTTAATTTCGACAGTCGGGATGCGGCTACATACGCCTTTACAACCGCCATCGTTCTCTTTCCATAACAGCGAGACACCGGTTTTCTGCACGATGTCGAGGAAATTTTCACTGTTAGATGCTTTTTTACTGTCGTACTCGGTGCGATTCATATTCGAGAACATGCACGGAACGGATATTGCGGTAGCGGTACCGCAGGAATGCATATTTTTAAACGAAATAACGCCGCCGGATTTGCTGGTAAAGGCATTGGTATCACGCGAATAACCGTTCATCGAGAAATTCTGGCTGCGTGCCGTTTCGCCAATCACCAGGAACATCAGCGTGGGTTTTTCGTGAGCGACGACGCGTTTAGCATCATTCCCCAGCGTCTGGAAAGGCACTTTAGTCGTAAAGTACGTATCCTTAACATACTGGAAAGTGCTGTAAGCGTAGTTCGCCGGGATGATCTCTTTATTCAATGTCGAGTTATTGCGGCCGACAGAGGCATAATCCTGATAATAAAGTGCGGCAACACCTGCAATCAAACTCAACGATGCCAGCACGGAGAGCAAACGGTAAGCAATGCCTTTATACCATTTTTCAGGATATTGAATTTTTATTGAAAAAAGGAGGATGGCAGGAAGGATACCGGTAAAGACGAACCATATAATAATTGAGCCATTAAGATAGGAATGCGCTTCCTGGGGGTTAGTTTCAATAATGTTTTGAATCATCGTTTGATCAAACATTACTTTATATTTTAGTGTCGAATAACTGACCAGTGAGCCAGTGATAAACAGTAAAGCAAAGAAAGGTTTCAGCAGAAAACGAACTGAGAAAGGCATAAAAACAACGTTAAGCGCCGCAACCAGAACAAAGGGAATAGAAATGACAAAACCAATTTTGACATGCTCTAAATGCGACAAAATCTCGTAAAAATGCAGCAATATTGGCCAGTTAAGTAAAAACGCAAAGATCATTGCCAGAAGTAAAACCAGCGGAATAACTTTCACCCTGAAAAGTACAGGCATTAACACCTCCGGAAAATAGTAAACCAGTAAAAACATTGATGATAATTACAACAATTCAATCTAATATTATGATTGCCTTATTCGCTGCAAAGCAGAGATTATCATTCTGAAATCTTAGGTTAACCTTAACGAGGCTTTGTTGAATAAATCAGATTTCGGGTAAGTCTCCCCCGTAGCGGGTTGTGTTTTCAGGCAATACGCACGCTTTCAGGCATACCTGCTTTCGTCATTTTGTTCAGCGCTCGTACCAGGGCCATAGCCTCCGCAACCTGACCATCGTAGTCACGCAGCGTCAGTGAACCCCCGAACAGCTGTTTTACCCGGTACATCGCCGTTTCCGCTATCGAGCGACGGTTGTAATCTGTTGTCCATTTCCACCGCGCATTACTCCCGGTCATTCGCTGATTAGCCACTGCACGGTTACGGTCTGCATATTCACCGGGCCAGTAACCCGCACCTTTTCGGGGAGGGATAAGCGCGCTGATTTTCTTATGCCGCAGTTCATCGTGACATAGCCGGGTATCGTAAGCGCCATCGGCGGCGGCTGACCTGATTTTCCGGTGGGTTTGCCGGATTAACCCGGGGAAGGCCTCTGAGTCCGTAACGTTGTTCAGCGACAGGTCAGCGCAGATGATTTCATGTGTTTTACTGTCAACGGCGAGATGCAGCTTACGCCAGATACGGCGGCGTTCCTGGCCATGCTTTTTGACTTTCCACTCGCCTTCACCGAAGACCTTCAGCCCGGTGGAATCAATTACCAGGTGTGCGATTTCACCCCGGGTGGGCGTTTTGAAACTGACATTAACCGACTTTGCCCGCCTGCTGACACAGCTGTAATCCGGGCAGCGTAGCGGAACGTTCATCAGAGAAAAAATGGAATCAATAAAGCCCTGCGCAGCGCGCAGGGTCAGCCTGAATACGCGTTTAATGACCAGCACAGTCGTGATGGCAAGGTCAGAATAGCGCTGAGGTCTGCCTCGTGAAGAAGGCGCTGCCGACTCATACCAGGCCTGAATAGCTTCATCATCCAGCCAGAAAGTTATGGAGCCACGGTTGATGAGGGCTTTATTGTAGGTGGGCCAGTTGGTGATTTTGAACTTTTGCTTTGCCACGGAACGGTCTGCGTTGTCGGGAAGATGCGTGATCTGATCCTTCAACTCAGCAAAAGTTCGATTTATTCAACAAAGCCGCGGTGATGCTTACGGTATGGTGGTTATCAAGTTTTATCCTGATTAGCACCCTTAATGGCTATTTCGATAATCAGGACCGCGATTTTCTGACAGGTAAACTTCAGCTCACCGAAGAGTTTCTTAAAACAGAGACGTTCCGGAACAAAACGGATATTAAGTCATTATCAGAAAAAATAAACGATGCGATGGTAGGGCACAATGGTTTATTCATTTCTATAAAAAACATGGAAAATGAAAAAATTGTTGAACTCTATGCCAAAAATTCTGTTGTTCCAGCGGTCCTGCTTAATAAGTCGGGTGATATTCTCGACTATATGATCCAGACGGAAGAAAATAACACCGTGTACCGCAGTATCTCGCGGCGGGTTGCCGTGACGCCGGAACAGGGTAAAAGCAAACATGTCATCATTACGGTTGCCACGGATACTGGGTATCACACCCTGTTTATGGATAAGCTCAGTACCTGGCTGTTCTGGTTCAATATCGGTCTGGTCTTTATTTCTGTTTTTCTGGGCTGGCTGACCACACGTATTGGTCTGAAACCGCTACGGGAAATGACCAGTCTGGCTTCCTCCATGACCGTACACAGCCTGGATCAGCGTCTTAATCCCGATTTGGCTCCGCCGGAAATTTCTGAGACCATGCAGGAGTTCAATAACATGTTCGATCGCCTGGAGGGGTCATTCCGGAAACTGTCAGATTTCTCGTCTGACATCGCGCATGAGCTGCGCACAGCGGTCAGTAATCTGATGATGCAGACGCAGTTTGCACTGGCTAAGGAAAGGGATGTTTCGCATTACCGCGAAATCTTATTCGCTTACCTGGAAGAACTGAAAAGGTTGTCACGAATGACCAGTGATATGCTTTTTCTGGCACGTTCAGAGCATGGTCTGCTGCAGCTGGATAAACATGATGTGGATCTGGCCGCCGAACTGAATGAATTACGTGAGCTGTTCGAGCCTCTGGCAGACGAAACAGGAAAGACAATCACCGTTGAAGGAGAGGGCGTTGTTGCCGGAGACAGCGATATGCTGCGACGTGCTTTCAGTAACCTGCTTTCCAATGCAATCAAGTATTCTCCCGATAACACCTGTACAGCGATACACCTTGAGCGTGACAGTGACTGTGTGAACGTGATGATTACGAATACGATGTCCGGCCAGGTTCCCGCTAATCTGGAACGTTTGTTTGATCGGTTCTATCGAGCTGATTCATCAAGGGTCCACAACACGGAAGGCGCGGGGCTGGGATTATCAATTACAAGGTCGATCATTCATGCTCATGGCGGCGAGCTGTCAGCAGAACAGCAGGGGCGGGAAATTGTGTTCAGTGTGCGCCTGTTAATGGATTAATCCCGTTCTTCAGGAGAAACCTGGAAGGTGACAAAATTGTCATCATTCAGTCACGCGATAAACAGAGGCGGTTTTTTATAATCATACATAAATCAGGAGCAGAGTGATAACGCAATCGCCTGGTTCCTGGAGTGATGAATAACCCGCCCTGAGATCAAATGCTTTCTCTGTTATAAGCCGTTGATTGTTTGGGTATGAAAACACCGGAGACCCAACCATGAAAAAGATCCTTGTATCATTTGTTGCCATTATGGCTGTCGCTTCATCCGCCATGGCTGCAGAGACAATGAACATGCATGACCAGGTAAATAATGCCCAGGCACCCGCCCATCAGATGCAGTCAACCTCTGAAAAAAGCGCTGTTCAGGGAGACAGTATGACAATGATGGATATGAGCGGACACGATCAGGCTGCAATGTCCCATGAAATGATGCAAAACGGCAACGCTTCTGCCCACCAGGACATGGCGGAGATGCATAAAAAAATGATGAAAGGCAAACCAGGGGCCACCAACGAATCAGCAACGTCATTTTCAGAAATGAACGAGCATGAAAAAGCCGCTGTTGTGCACGAGAAGGCGAATAATGGTCAGTCTTCCGTTATTCATCAGCAGCAGGCTGAAAAGCATCGCAGCCAGATCACCCAGAATTAACCCGCAGCTCCACTTGTTAGACCCTCATTTGACGCCGAAGTCACTGGCTTACGCTCCCGTCCGGGAGCGTTTTTTTTATTCTTTCATTTATCATTGAGTCTTATGGGAATGGATTTAATCAGTTACTTAATCCCTGCCTCAGCAACAAGTCCCGGAAAGAGCAGCTTTATATTCCGGGTTTTTCTGCTCATAACCTCAACGGTGGCGCTTAGGATGTACTTTGTAAGTACCCAGAGTGTGTGTCATCAGTACCGGTGTTAATGCACCAGCCCATTCCAGCCATGTATACCCATGTAAATCCCAACAGCAGCAATCAGGGCGCTTGAAATATAGGGGGCTCTTCTGGCGATGGTATTGAAGCCACTCCAGCGTTTGGCGACCTGACGAACGCTGATCGCCGCACCCACTCCAACCGTTACGAGGGTCAATGCCAGGCCGATACTGAAACAAACAACCAGTGTGGCACCCAGCGTAAGCGCTTTAAGCTGAAGGCAGATCAACAATACAGTTATAGCTGCCGGGCAAGGGATAAGCCCTCCTGTCAGTCCAAATATCAGGATTTGCCCGTTGGTTACTTCTTTCCCGTCGAAGCGGCGTTTTATGTCATTGGCATGAGCCAGTTCGTGAGCGTCCTGATACTCTTTCGAATTCACATCCAGCCCATCAAGCTCAGAGTGGTCATGGTCATGGTCGTGTTCAGCGAACGCCACATCATAGTCATGGACATGACCACGATGTCCCAGAGACAGACGTACGTTGAAACTGTGAGGCTCAGGGATGGGAGATGTTGACTCCAGATAATCACCATGATCAACAAATTCAAAAGTCTGAGAGATCGTACTGTTTTCCCGAAGTGTGGTTAATGAGATATCTTCAGAAGCCCATCTTTGGCCACTAAGAGTGCGTAGCCGCCAGTGGGGAAGTTGTCCTTCTTCAAAAATGGACAGTTCAACTTTTCCATGGCCAGTATCGATCAACCTTGTTTCGTCATGGTGATGATGTTCATTCTCCTGCATTCCCTCCAGCCAGTTTTTCTCACCGCTCCAGGTTCGCCAGAACATCCAAAAAGCCGTACCAAGGATGATCACTGAAGAGACCATCTGTAGCCAGGGTTCGGCTGATTCTGCGGTAAATTTATTACTGATATACATCCCTCCAAAAGCAATCAGCCATACGACTGCAGTGTGCGACAATGTTGCCGCGACACCCAGCATCACGGCCTGACGTACGGTGCCTTTTATAGCAATGATGAATGCTGCCATCATTGTTTTGGAGTGCCCGGGCTCCAGTCCATGAAGCGCGCCAAGCAGAATGGCGCTGGGGATGAAAAACCATGCGTTGCCTTGCTGAAGAAGTGTCGTAAATTCGTTCATGAGAATCATTCTTGGTTATTAAGTGTAGGCCGGATTCTACTCCCCCCCAGTAAAATATACTACCCCCCAGTAGAATAACGCTGGTATAGTTACATAAAATATCCAGGAGAGTGAGAGCCCACATGTCACATACCATCCGCGATAAACAAAAACTGAAAGCACGTACAAGCAAGATCCAGGGGCAGGTTGCTGCGCTGAAAAAAATGCTTGATGAACCTCACGAATGTGCCGCTGTACTGCAACAAATAGCCGCCATACGTGGTGCCGTGAATGGTTTATTGCGTGAAGTGATTAAAGGACATTTGACTGAACATATTGTTCATGAAAGTGAAGAACAGAAACGAGAAGAAGACCTGGACGTTGTGCTGAAGGTTCTGGATTCTTACATCAAGTGACAGTTTGGCTAAAAGCCCTGAGCATTAATTTATCTAAATAACACGTTATCAAGTGACGGTTTTGGGCTGTTTGTAGCGGCATAGTGAGTTTGTTTAATCAATGAGCTTTAAGATGCCCCCCTTCATGCAAGGCAACGCGTACATTTCTGGTACATCTACTTCCCTTACTTTGCTCAGGGCAACCCACATTGTTAAAGCCTCTACTCGCTGACCATCAAAATCACCCAACGTCAGATAATGGAAAAAAATTTTGGATGACATTTTGAAACGTGTCCTCTGCTGTGAACGTCGAGAGATGCTACGCGAGAAAGGAGATGACCTACTTAGTATCCTGTTAAGTAGGTCTATCTGAAGAAGTAGACAACTTTAAAGTCTTTTTCATGTTAAAGGAGACAACTTTAATGTCTGTGTACACCTACCTTTGCTCAAATCAAAATGTTCTGACATACCAAAATGGAGTGTAAAATGACTCAAAACCAGGGTTCTGAGCCAGTACCGGCGAGCCGGACAGGGCAGCTCATCAGCGCCCGGGATATGGCCATGCAGAAATTCGAAGAAGGGATGCGGTTAATCTCGGAAGCGTCGGAACTGTGCGGTCTCTCTCTCTTCACCAGCAGAATTATGCAGCCCAACGCATTTGGTCTTCCGTCGTCACTGGATCGCACCATCGAGGAGGGGCGTAAGGAAATTGACCGTAAAACGTGGAAAAGGCTCTTTGAAGAAATAGGTATGGACCGGTACTGGAACCATAAGCAAAAAGAAGCCTTTAACGAATCCCTACGTACGGATCCGCCCGTCGCTTCCCTGGAGATTGTTAAGGGAACATTACAGCATGCACTGGCTAACAGACGAGACACGCTTGCAGAAGGTTTCGTTGATGTTCTCAACAAGCTTGACCGAAGTTTTAAAAGCAATGCACGGCAATATACAATGCCGAAAAAGCTTGTTCTTCGGGGGATTTTTCCTGGTGTGAACGTACTGAGGTACAACGGTTTCTCGCAGGACAATCACTTTTGTTTACGCGACTTTGAGAATATTGTATGCATCTGTTCTGATACTCCAACACCTGCAACCGGCGGTGGGCTGAGTATGGTCGACAGGCTGACGGCCATGAGAAATACAGATTTCACAGGCGAGGTCTGCGATGAGAATGGCTGGCGGTGTCGCCTGTTTGAGAATGGAAACGTTCATATTTGTATCGACAGTATCTCGCTTCTGAATGCTCTGAACGATCTTATCAGCATATATTTTGCAAACCAGCTTCCGGCCGCAGGAAAAAAATGATGATCGAAAACGATAAAGAAAAAAGCCTGAACGATGCTACCTCGCCAGAGGTGCAGAATGACATCCGCAGCGAATCCACAGAAAAATCAAAGGAAATGGGTCGTTCAAGGTACTCATCTATTGCGATGATCGATTACTTCAATGCAATCGAACGTCTGTGCGAAGAGAAAAAAATTAACCCGGAAAATATCGATCTGAGCTTCAAAGTTCACTGGCTCAGAAACGCTGTTGGCGGCTCGTTTGCAAGGTCACAGGAGATGTTCGCTGAGTACCAGAAGTATGTTAAAGAGGTTCCTGAAGAGGCCCGTTACCTGGATATACCCGATGAGGTGAAGGTTGCACTCGGCGATATTATCTCGTACATCACCTGGCACTACCGTAGAAGCTATACCGCAATACAGAGTGATAGTGTTAAAAAAGCTGAAGCACGTAGCATGCAGCTGGAGGAGGAGGTAACGCAGCTTTTACAGCGGCTTGAGCAAAGCGCTACCGATATGGATGAGCTGAAACTTGAGAATCAGGCGCTACAGGGTCGATTAGAGATCCGGGACAGTACCGTCAAGGAGTTAGAAACAAGGCTGAATGTTGCCGAAGCAGAACTCGAAACCTGCCATCACCAGTTAGATAGCACACGGCATGAATTAAGCCTCGCACAGCAGTCAAATGACTCACTCTCCCAGCAACTGGCTGAACGTAAAACAGAGATCGCTGGTCACCTTGAATATCAAAAAAAGCTGAACGAAGAGATCAACACTCAGCGTTCTGATAATGCCGGTCTTTCCAGACAATGCGACCAGTTAAGTCAGACTGTGTCAGATACAAAGGCAGAGAGGGACAGGTTTGAACAGGAATTGATTGCTGCACAGAACCTCTGTGCTGAGCTGAAAAGTGCACTGTCCGGGAAGGAGGGTGACCTGGTGGCGGTGAATGCCGAGCTTACTGAACTCCATAAACTAAACGAGTCGCTGAGCGCCGACCTGAAAAAAGTAACTTTGGTCAGCCAGGGCTATGAAGCGGAAGTGGCTGAACAAAGCAGTGAATTAAAAACGCTCCAGTCCAAAGTAATGAAGCTGGAAGCTACCCTGGAGGCAGAGAAAACAATCTCAGAATCCCTGAAAGGCACCATTGATACATTGACTGGTGCAATGGCAGGGGGAGGTACTGGAAAGTCAAAACAGCCGCGTAGTAGAAAAACATCATGATAAATGAAGCCAGGTTGATAGACTTCTCTGCATCCCCTGGCACAGTAGACCTTCTGCGGACATTCAGCCCGTCCGCAGGAGTTTTCGTCCTTCAGTCAACAAATGCACTACCTTTTTTGAGTCTCCACTTTCCAGTGCAGAAAACACGTTACCGATTTTACCAACAGCTTGTATCTGAGTGATAACCCCAGTCTTGTAATCATCAAGGATCCCTGACAGGAAAGCGTTCAGTTTTGTCTGTTCGCTTAGTGAAAGCATGTATGACATTTTTTCTCCATTTTAAGCAGGTGTGCCAGTTGAAAGAGGTTTACGTGATTCTGGAAAATGAGGCAGCACCATAGTTTCAGATGCTGTGGTCGCATCCCAGTGCCACCATCCATAAGGCCCATATTCACGGTTGTAATAATCTTTTTTGAGTTGCTTTCGGGCCAGATAAGCAGGAGTGGCCATACCAAATACTTCCATCGGGAACGGCTTATCGCTTTTTGTGTCGAGCAGGTAGAAGTCAGGGAACACCTCACTAATACTCGCATCATAACGCATGGGCTTAACGTACTGCCGGTGCTCTGCATCCAGCTTTTCTGCAACAACCGCCTCATAGGAGGAGTCCAGAGGTATCCAGTTCTCGCTAACGTGCATCAGCACAATTTGATGAGCTCTTACAGAAGGGCCTCTGCCGGTTACCGCAGCTGGTGACGTCAACGCAAAGACAACTATTTTCGCCCCGGATTTCCATGCTGCGTACTCCGATGAAAATCGTTTCTTTACGCTATCCCAATGGCCTTCTGAATTGAAAAAAATCAGCGGTAGCCCCCCAAAATTCCGCAGGGGTAAAAATTTAAGTGGCTTCTCATGCTTTTCAGCATCGTAGCGAGGTAAAACTGACAGGAGCATGAGACGTTTATCACTCATCGCCTGTGATGAAAGACGCTGAATTTGCGACTGAGCGACAGGTTGTTTCGGGTCAGGTACACCAATGAATAAATGGTCACCTATGCAGGCTCTGCCGGTACGAATTTGTTTAGCGGTTTCAAGCAGACGATACCGTACCAGTGAATCGTTACGTTTCCCTGCCATTTTCGGGTACCAGACATTCAGACCAGACTCTGTCCACAAAAGACTAAGCAAGCCCAGGAGGGTCATTGAGGCCTGACCTCCTTCTGGTCGCTGAACATGGGGCAGGGGAGGCACTTCTGATTTTTCAGGAGGATCTTTCTCTGTCATACCGATACCGAGCCTTACAGCCATATCACCTTCGGTTGTAATCCGGACCACACCACTCGCATATCCTTTCAGGCCGGTATGCCGGGCATCAAGGGAGAAGAATACACAGGAAGGATCATGCTCAATGCCCGTGTTAGCGGCTTTGACGAGAATAAAGGCATCACCGTTCGGTAAAGCACGAACATAAAGTCGCTTTTCTCCTTTTCCACGACATCCGCAGGTGATGACTGATTTTTGACCTGAGGTGTGGTGTGCCTTTTTAAGAGCCGACTGCCACCCTTTAGCAAACTCATCCTGCGTTTGAAAGTCAGGTGAGTACCTTTTGACGTTTGGATCGTCGTCGTAAGCAATCATCACTGCGAATTTTTGGCTCATAGTAGTCTCCTAAACAGGAAGTTTAATATCCCAACCAAAGCAACACTTCCTGAGCGTCATACTGTTCCTTTACGCCCATGTCGCTAAAGAATTCTTCGAAATCTGTTTCGGGAACGCAATGCCTGGACAGTTCTTGTAATGCTCGTTCTTTAGATACCGTCTCACCTTCAGCTGATTCGAAATACGTCATGGTTGACCTCTGACATTATTACAACAATCTTAAGCATTTAAATTGATGAAGGAGCTCAGGTCAGCTGACTTCGTCGTAAAACTGCCGCAAGCGCTGGGAGGCTGCAAATTCAATTCGAGACTTCAGCAGTTTGGCGACGGCCGCAAAGACATCAACGACCACGGAGTTCCCAAACTGTCTGTAAGCCTGTGTATTGGACACAGGGATACGGAAAACACTTTCCCCGGGTTTATCGAAGCCCATTAGCCTGCTGCATTCACGTGGCGTTAGCATGCGTGGCCGACGGTCCATGTTGTATGTGTTATGGAAATCAGTTTCTCCCAGCTCATGAGACCAGCCCCGATCAATAAGAATTTCAGATCCGTCTTTCATATAGCGGCTTGAGAGGGTTCTGGTGACACTATTAACATTGGAAGGATCTACTAGTCCAAAACCAAAACCATTGCCTTTTGCCGCATGTTTCTTTGCATAGTTGTATAAGTACTCCCAGAGTTTAGGGGAGAGGATGTATTTACTATCTACGCTCGGATCCAGTAAATCTGAGAGAGAAGGGCGCTTGTCCGGATAAAAGTCTTTAATATCTCTCAGAGTAAAACCGTCTTTCAGACGTAGGTCGCGGCGAAAACCAATAAGGACGATACGTTCACGGTGCTGGGGTCGGAAATGACGGCCATCGATGACTTTAGGATCATCCGCGCCCGTGCTTTCGCTGTTTGCGACGTCGTAGCCAAGCTCATCGAGCGTTTTCATGATGATGTTAAAGGTATTACCCTTATCGTGACTCTTCAGATTTTTTACGTTTTCCAGAACAAAAATTGCAGGTTGTTTTGCCCGGATGATCCTGGCCACATCAAAGAAGAGCGTACCCTGAGTGTCGCACTCGAAACCGTGTTTGCGACCCATAGAGTTCTTTTTACTGACACCGGCGATGCTGAATGGCTGGCATGGAAATCCCGCAAGAAGAACATCATGATCCGGGATAGAGGCATCGATAAATTTGTATGCCTCGTCATCAGTAACCTCGGGCCGGTTGCTAAGAGTGATGTCACGGATGTCTGAATTGAAGCGGTGCTCGTTCTCATCGCAATACCAGTTCGCCCGGTAAGTACGGCTGGAATAAGTATTCCATTCGCTCGTGAAAAGACATTTACCACCGATGGCATCAAATCCGCTTCGCAGTCCACCTATCCCTGCAAACAGATCGATAAAGCTAAAGTGCCTGTCCTCATAATCAGCAGGTCGTGAAGGTATTAAAGTCTGTAGATAGCGTCCATCTGCGATACTCAGATCACAATGCTCAGGTATGCATGTAACCTGACGTTTAAGGGATGCACGGGACCAATTACTGCCATTTTCATCATTTAATACCTGAGCCAGATATTTCAGGTCATAAATAGTCGAAGCTGTTAACAAAGTTTTGTGGATCAGAGATGGTGTTTTATCCACATCATTCAGGTCTGTCTCAAGATCATGAGTGTAACGTTTCATCCAAACTCTCTCAGGAATAATATCTTTGAGATAGATTAACACGCTTAATTTGGATTATTTTTTGGTTCAGGTTCTAAATTTATTGTGATTATTCTGCCTTTAAGTTGCAAAAAGATTGGTTTTAAGCCCGCCCATGAAATAATGACTTGTTAAAATACTGCCTGTAAATAGGCTTGTGGATACATGTCTGTACTCAACAAATTCAGGTGAAATGATGTTTTTTTTTACAAAGTTACTTTTGCCCATCATGATTGTTGTATTCCCAGTGGCGTCCTGGGGGAACTCAACAACTTTTGAGGCAAAGGTGGTTAAGATTGTTGACGGTGACACCATAACTGCGTTGGATGCTCAAAACACAACCATCAAAATACGGATGTATGGTATAGACGCTCCTGAATCTAAACAGGCTTTTGGCCAAAAAGCAAAACAGGCCTTAACCACAGCTATAGCAACTAAAATCGTTACCGTGATAGACCATGGTACGGATATCTATGGCCGTATGTTAGGTACCATCTGGTTAGATGGATATGATATCAATGCCTCTATGGTGGACAGTGGATATGCGTGGGTTTATCGGTTCGAAGATAACGCCATTGTCCCTGGCTATATCAAATATGAATCCGCAGCACAAAAGGAGGCAAAAGGGTTATGGGCAGACACCAACCCTGTCCCACCATGGCAGTGGAGACAGGCAAACGAAAAGCCCAGAAAGGTGAAAGGGAAGAAATAACCATGATGAAAGAGCCTCATCCGTTACTTCAGTTGGTACTAAACGATTCCGGTCGTCTAACCATGCCTGTTTATTATAGAGATCAACAGTATTGCCCGACTTGCCTTACAAAGGTGTTGAAGAGTGAGGATGGAAGTTTGGCGCACCTCGGGGAAATAAATCAAAATACATGTAGACCTTCTATTTCAGTAGTTGTGACAAAAGCAATTATTGAAATGTTATGTGACGGGGAAAAAATATTTGTAAATCCAATACGATACCGAGGCCGGGTGCTGGCACCCTCAGTAATTTTTTCTCCCGACACTCACACTTTCAAACCGTTTATAAATACAGACTATCAGCCTGTGGGAGCAAACTGGAAAAGTGAAAAGGGATATAAACTCGGTCTGTTTTATCTCAAAGATCGAGCCAACTCTATCAATAAAGAGGAATTTGATTTCATTGCCGTTATAGACCCTAAGGCAATGCAGAAAGAATTTATTTCGGCCTGGTCTGAGGTTGATGAAAAAAATCCATTGGAAACGCTGAAGCAGATCTTACGATCTAAAAACAACTCTTCTTTATGGGTAAAATGGCCTGGCAAAATTGAGCATGCGCAAAAAGGAAATTGCAACGAAAATTACTGGTTCGATTATCAATCTGATAATCAGGAAGTGAACTGTACGGTCTCTGTTGTAGGTATCGAAGGTAACAGTTCCGGTGAGACAATTTATAGATTGCAAACTTTGCTAAAGCGTAAGCTCAATGAATATCAACTGGTTCGGTCTTTAGGGACTATTATGCTTCTTGATAATACCGGGAATATGATTCCATCAAACCATCCTTATTTTGAAGTCATCTCAAAAGCATGTATAAATGGAGTGCGTGACTTTGTTCGTCAAAACCCGTGGGTAGTCTGACGGTCAACTATAAAGCATAATATAATTAGTAATAACAAGGAACAGACATGAATGAAAACTCAGTAATCTTAATAAGTTTATTTTGGTTTTTTTTTGGATCGAGTGTTGTAGCTGGTTTTATGGATGCATCATTATATTGCTGGATTTTTGCAGCCATAAGCGCATTGTTTCTTCTTTCGGTGATACAAACACCAAAGGAGTTAACGGTATCTATTCTTCTTGCGGTACTTATGGCAAGCTCCGCAGGTGTTTTCATTCTGGCTTATAAAGTCAAAACGAATGTCGTTTCACCAATCTATCTCTTAAAAAAGCCTACTGCATACATGGCTGAAATAGATAACCGAAGGATTCATGGTTACTAAATATTTTGCAATTGCATCATTTGACGGTCCGGGTTTATTTACCCACAGCATCGACTAATTCAAGAGGTTACATATGATAGTTTCAGAAGCAATTTTTTATTCTTCTATTATTTCCTGGGTTCTTTATTGGTGGTTTATTGGAAATATTACTAAAAAGGTAGGGATGCTTGTTGTTCCACTCACGCTTACCTTCGGATGTTACATTTATGCAATTCATTTGGATGATTCCGAACAGCAAACCAATTTACGTTGGGAGCAGATCGGTTTTATTACCTTTATAATTGTGATAATGTGGGCAGGAAAGTTTGTGATGAAAAGACTATCTGAATGATGATCTAATCCACACTTTTCGATATCTTAGAAAAGTAACTTTGTGAGCAAACAGTCATATGACATGCAAAACGCTGATCTCAAAGACAGATGATGGATACACATTTAGCATTTCACCTTACGAAGACGGGTACCGCTTATCAGTCTCGCCTGAAAATCGTCACAATGGTACCCAAAGCTTTGACGGCTGGTTCCCACGTTTTTTTTCCGAACCACAGTATGCCAAATCATCTTTAACTAAGTTTCTCGGTGAGTCCTTAGTATGGGAAGAAGATTCAAGTAATGCTCTATGAGATTACTTATTATAAATTTTTCTATTAATCTCCATGGAGTGATATATGAATTTGGCCTATTTTTTATTTTTGTCTATAACTGTTATGCTTACGAGCTTTATTATTAAATCACTTGTCGTATTGGTAAAGTTCAAATTACTTCGTGATGAACGTCTCGAATATACCAGCAATAAAAATATTGATGAGATGTACGATTTAATGAATGCGAAGGAAGAAATCCTCATAAGGCATCATAAGCAGATGTTGGCATTGCATCTTTCACTATTAATATTCGTTCTATTTATTGCTTACATTTACTAAAAATAATTTTATTCAACATTTCAACAAAGGGTTTTCAATGGAAAGCTTCGAAACTGAACAAATGATTCAATATGCTTTCTACATAAATATCGTAATAACGACTGGTTTGGCATGGTTTTGCTTGCGGTCAGGATTGCATTACAATTTTTTCAGAAAAGCAGAGAGTGCCAGAACAAAAGGGCTGAGTAGTACCTCTACTGAACACGGTCCAGCAATTGTGAGAATAAAGAAGCTACAAGCATTAGTAGATTTTATTAGTAACTGTGCTTTTCTAATCCTTTCAATTGGCACAGCTTATATTTTGTATTTTTGGATCCACAGTTAACTCATACAAGGTAACTTCGGCAAATAACAACTTCTAATGCAGGACTTTAATAACTATAACGGATGCTACATGAAAAACGACAGTTTAATTACGCGGTATAAAATACTTAAAGGCGAACGCGATGAGTCTATCTTCACCATAATAATCGCGCTAGTAGTAAAGCTGGGGCTGGTAGCCCTGGCATTCTATCTGTTGCTTGGTTCCACGATTGATTGGTCAAGCTGGAAAACCTATGCCGCCATGTTGATCTTTGGAGCATTTCTCTAAAAGGATGACCACGGCAATACCAGGTCAGACAACAAGGTCGTTAGCATGATCGTTGGAAGCAACGGAAGCACCTTGAAAAAGGTCGGCAGCACTATAAAATCCATCAGCAATGCACACAAATAAACTACTGGTATCTTAAAATGAAAGTGAAAGAGTTGATCGCCATGCTGAACGAAAGAGACCCTGAGGCAATTGTTCTGATTTCCGGCTATGAAACGATCGGCGGCACGGAAGTCGCAGAAGCTGATTTGCTCATTGATATGCAGTCAATATGCTTAGAACAGGCTGATAATCTCACAGGAAACCGTAAAGTTGTTTCTTCCGGTGGTGAAGATTCAGTTTGGTTAGGCTGGAAAGATGATTACCGTACAAAGGTGTTTTTAGAAGATGCCCAAATTCCTGATCAAGATGAATGACGGTCAGCGTTGGCTTCAAAGGCAATCTATCAGTACGTGAAACGTAAATGTTAAAAAATAACCACATATGAATCAATAACTTATGTCAAAGCTAAGTAGAGATGTCCGGGGTGGGGCAAAGTTCAAATGTCCTTTGATAATATTGAATTCCTGGATAAAAATCGCATCTTAACCTCTTCGTTTGAGTACCTTGTTGGGTTGACCCCGTATTCGCTTTATTTGTAGTATTGGGCTGCTTTGAAGTGTTTCATGTTCAAACGCGACGTGTTCTGTAAGTTCTTCCTGACAACAGAGCCGACAATATATACACATCCGCTATGGAGAATCTGACAACCGCTATGCGTATTACGCCACCCTGAGTTTTTCCTTCCTCTGTCGTACTGAGCAAGCCTCAGCACGCACTCAATAACATCCCGTCTGCGGATGTGCTTTACCGTACGTAAAAATGTAGCCCTCCAGGGCTGACTGTATCTAAAAACTGAGAAATTACTATGTTGCTGTCCTCGACGCGTAAGGACTGGCTGGGTAACGTCCGTGGTGACGTTCTGGCCGGTATTGTTGTCGCGCTCGCACTCATTCCAGAAGCGATCGCCTTTTCCATTATCGCCGGTGTTGATCCCCAGGTGGGCCTCTACTCGGCGTTCTGTATTCCTCTCGTTATGGCCTTCTTTGGCGGACGTCCGGCGATGATTTCGTCCTCCACCGGTGCAATGGCTCTCCTGATGGTGACGCTGGTGAAAGATCATGGCTTACAGTATTTACTGGCTGCCTCCATACTGACCGGGGTATTCCAGCTGATAGCCGGATATCTGAAGCTTGGCGGGCTGATGCGTTTTGTTTCACGCTCAGTGGTCACGGGGTTTGTTAATGCACTGGCAATACTGATTTTTATGGCCCAGTTGCCTGAGCTGACCAATGTGACATGGCATGTTTATGCCATGACTGCGGCAGGGCTGGGGATCATCTATCTCTTCCCTTATATCAACAAAACCATTCCTTCACCGCTTGTGTGCATCGTGGTGCTGACTGGGATTGCCATGTGGCTGCATCTGGATGTGCGAACCGTCGGGGATATGGGGAAACTTCCCGACAGTCTGCCGGTCTTCCTGCTCCCGGACGTGCCTTTAAATCTTCAGACGCTGCTCATCATCCTGCCATATTCTGCGGGGCTTGCGGTGGTTGGCCTGCTTGAGTCGATGATGACCGCCACTATCGTGGATGACATGACCGACACGCCAAGCGACAAAAACAGGGAGTGCAAAGCTCAGGGCATCGCGAACATCTGCACATCCTTTATCGGAGGAATGGCAGGCTGCGCGATGATTGGGCAATCTGTTATCAACGTAAAATCCGGTGGACGCGGACGACTTTCAACCCTCACGGCGGGCGTGGTGCTGCTTTGCCTGATTGTGTTCCTGCGCAACTGGGTCTCCCAAATTCCGATGGCAGCGCTGGTCGCGGTGATGATTATGGTTTCCATCGGGACATTCTCCTGGCGCTCCATTGCCAACCTGCGGACACACCCCCTTTCAACCAGCGTGGTCATGCTTGCCACCGTCGCGGTTGTGGTGGCAACACATAATCTGGCCTTCGGTGTGCTGACCGGTGTACTGATTGCTTCGCTCAATTTTGCCACTAAAGTATCCCGGTTCATGCGTGTAACCTCAGTTCTGGAGGGGACGAGCCGGACGTATACCGTCACCGGCCAGGTATTCTTTGCATCAGCAGACCGCTTTACGAGCCACTTTGATTTCCGTGAAGCGATTGAGAATGTGGTGATAGACGTTTCACATGCCCATTTCTGGGACATCACGTCCGTCAGCGCCCTGGATAAGGTGGTCATTAAGTTCCGTAGAGAGGGCGCCGGGGTTGAAATACGTGGGATGAATGAAGCCACCCGCACCATCGTTGACCGGTTTGGTGTTCACGATAAACCTGAAGAAGTCGAAAAACTGATGGGCGGTCATTAACAGACTGGAGGGAAAACTATGAATAATACTGTTACAGCCTGTGTGGACGGTTCACTTTCAACGCGGTCAGTGTGTGAATATGCGGCGTGGGCAGCCCGCACTTTGCAATCACAGCTAGCACTGTTGCACGTTATCGAAAAAGACAGCACCCCGGTAGTGTCAGACCTGACCGGCACTCTCGGCATAGACAGTCAGCAATTGCTGACCGATGAGCTGGTAGAAATTGAAGGGCAACGTAATCGCCTGCTGATGGCCCAGGGGAAAGCAATACTGGAAAGTTGTGCTGAACTGCTTCAAAAACAGGGAAGCCCGGATGTGCTTTTGATGCAAAAACACGGTACACCGGATGAAGTTCTGGCAGAGCTGAGCGACCTTCGTCTCATGGTGCTGGGGCGTCGGGGTAGCCAGCATCCGGTAGGCTCTCATCTGGAAAGCGTTATTCGTCTGCAAAAGAAACCCCTACTGGTTGTTCCGGAGAACTACTCAGTGCCTTCCAGAGTCATGCTGGCTTATGATGGCAGTGAAGAAAGCAGGAGTAACCTGGAACGTCTGACGATGAGTCCCTTACTCAGGGGGCTGGAGTGCCACCTTGTCATGGTAAACGGTAAGAAGGAAGAGCTGCTGACCGCACAGCAAATTTTACGTGACGCGGATATAGAAAACAGCACAACACATCTTACCGGGCAATCAGTCGGGGACGCGCTTATTCGTTACGCCGAGGAAAATGCTGTCGATCTGATAGTGATGGGGGCCTACGGTCATTCCAGGTTGCGGCAGTTCTTTATCGGTAGTCATACCTCCGAAATGCTGCAAAAGACGCAACAACCGCTTCTTATCCTCCGTTAGCACTGATTATCTTAAATAAAAAAGGGCGAGTTCTCTCGCCCTTCGTCACAAGAACACGTTTAGTTCAGCCGGTTACCTTTTTCATCAACTACCTTCTCACCGTCCTCTTTCGTGAACGCGCTTTTCTGCGCATCGGGAAGAATATCCAGCACGACTTCAGAAGGGCGGCATAGCCGGGTACCCAGCGGCGTTACCACGATAGGGCGATTGATCAGAACAGGGTGCTGCAACATAAAATCGATTAACTGCTCGTCAGTAAAGCGGTCTTCCGCCAGCCCTAACGCTTCAAAAGGTTCGACATTCTTACGCAGCAGCGCTCGTACCGTGATCCCCATATCCGCAATGAGTTTTACCAGCTCAGCTCGTGATGGTGGGGTTTCAAGATAATGAATAACGGTCGGCTCTGTACCGCTGTTGCGGATCATTTCAAGGGTATTGCGTGACGTGCCGCAGGCCGGGTTGTGATAAATGGTAATGTTGCTCATATCAGTATCTCATTACAAAGTGAAAGACAGACGAAGCGCCAGTGCTGCAAGCGTGACAAACAGCACGGGGATTGTCATGACAATGCCCACCCGGAAGTAATATCCCCAGGTAATTTTGATATTTTTCTGCGACAGAACGTGCAGCCACAGTAACGTTGCCAGACTGCCGATAGGGGTAATTTTTGGCCCCAGGTCGCTGCCGATGACGTTGGCGTAAATCATCGCTTCTTTGATAACACCGGTCGCTGTGCTGCCATCAATCGACAGCGCCCCGACCAGCACGGTCGGCATATTGTTCATCACTGATGACAGGAAGGCCGTCAGGAAGCCCGTACCCAGCGTTGCCGCCCACAATCCCTGCTCTGCCAGCTGATTCAGCAAGGAAGAGAGATAGTGGGTCAGACCGGCATTTCGTAAGCCGTAGACCACCAGGTACATCCCCAGCGAGAAGATAACGATTTGCCAGGGCGCACCACGCAGCACCTTACCGGTGTTAATGGCATGCCCTTTTTTCGCAACAGCAAACAGAAGCAATGCACCAGCGGCTGCGACCAAACTGACCGGTACGCCCAGCGGCTCCAGTCCGAAGAATCCCACCAGAAGCAACACCAGAACCAGCCAGCCGGTTTTAAAGGTATTCACATCACGTATAGCGTCTTTCGGTTCTTTCAACAGAGAAACGTCGTAAACGGCGGGAATGTCCTTACGGAAAAACAGATGCAGCATCACCAGCGTAGCCGCAATCGCGGCCAGGTTAACCGGGACCATCACGGCGGCATATTCTGAGAAACCAAGCTTAAAGAAATCCGCCGAGACGATATTCACCAGGTTTGAGACAATCAGTGGCAGGCTTGCCGTGTCAGCGATAAACCCTGCGGCCATGATAAACGCTAAGGTTGCTCCCCGGCTGAATCCCAGCGCCAGCAGCATCGCGATAACGATAGGTGTCAGGATCAGTGCCGCACCGTCGTTGGCAAACAGTGCCGCAACCATCGCACCAAGCAGGACGATCCAGGTGAAGAGCAGCCGCCCCCGGCCATTCCCCCAACGGGCAACGTGCAGCGCGGCCCATTCAAAGAAGCCGGATTCGTCGAGCAGAAGACTGATGATGATCACGGCGATAAAGGTGGCGGTCGCATTCCACACTATCTGCCAGACCACCGGAATATCCCCCAGATGAACGACGCCAGTCAGCAATGCCAGAATTGCGCCCAGTGAGGCACTCCAGCCAATCCCCAGCCCTCTGGGTTGCCAGATAACCAGGACGAGCGTGAATAAAAAGATAGCACCAGCCAGTAACATCAGAAACTCCATTCACATTTGTTTATTCGGATATATATATCGCCATCAGCAGGAGACAGATGCCACGCTACTGAGCTTGTTGCGTATGTTTTCTCGTTCACAGTTCCAGGCTGTATCAATAATACCCGCAGCCCATGCTGGCATGTGTGGCGACAGTCGGTAATGCACCCATTTTCCTTCGCGACGGTCGATGACCAGCTCGGCTTCACGTAAAAGGGCCATATGGCGAGAAATTTTTGGCTGAGACTCTGCGGTTGCCGCACAGATGTCACAGACGCACATTTCACCGGACTCCCTGAGAAGCATCACGATAGTTGAACGGGTCTCGTCGGCGAGCAGTTTAAAAAGCTGAACAGGCTGTAGCATGCTTAACCTCGTAAAAAAATAACAATACATATGGTATTTCATATGTGATAACTTTTAAAGCATAGCTTATGAAATGGAGATTTTTTATGACCGACTTACCAGCAATCGAACCGGCTTATTTTGATGATGCGCTTGCCAGCAAACTTACGGGCAACAACGAAACCATGCCGCGAATTCTCATCCTGTACGGTTCAGTACGAGAGCGGTCCTACAGTCGTTTTGCAGCGGAAGAGGCCGGGCGGTTGCTGGCAAAGATGGGGGCTGAGGTGAAAATATTTAACCCATCCGGTCTGCCGTTACCCGATGATGCGCCCGAAAGTCACCCCAAAGTGCTTGAACTCCGCGAGCTGGTCAGGTGGTGTGACGGAATGGTCTGGAGTTCTCCGGAAAGACATGGCGCCATGAGCTCGGTGATGAAGGCCCAGATTGACTGGATACCCCTGAGTGAAGGTGCTGTTCGTCCTTCCCAGGGTAAAACGCTGGCCGTCATGCAGGTTTGTGGTGGTTCACAGTCGTTTAACACGGTCAATCAGATGCGGATACTTGGCCGCTGGATGCGGATGTTCACCATCCCCAATCAGTCGTCAGTGCCAAAGGCATGGCAGGAATTTGATGATGAAGGGCGCATGAAACCCTCACCCTGGTATGACAGGATTGTCGACGTTACCGAAGAGTTGTTCAAAATGACGTTACTCCTGAAAGGGCACACAGCCTACCTGTCCGACCGCTACAGCGAAAGGAAAGAGAGTCATCAGGAGCTCGCGGCACGGGTCAATCAGGCCAAAATCTGACAGCCAGGCATGCCCGGATGGATTACCGGGCTTTAAATCGGTTTCTTCCCAAATATCTCTTCAGAGCGTGACTGAAGTTTCACCAGGGCATTGAACATATCGTCCTGATCCAGGGAACGCTGGGATTTCTTCGTCGTGGGAGCTTTACGCCTGCGAGAAGGGCCGTCTCCGGATGGTACGGATTGCGACCGGTTATTATCCCGCTCGGCCTGGACCAGCTGCGCCATTTCCAGGGCCCGCCCCAGACGTTTGTTATCCACAATGGCCCCCTGATCGATTTCAGAAAGCTTGTCATAGGTGGAGTAGGGAAGTGATACGCCATTAAGCCGGAGCTCTTTATGTCCATCCGGGTAATGCCAGACATCGATGTATTTACCAATCGCCCGACGACTGAATTCGCTGTCTTCAATCAGATAAAGGACTTTGTCGTATTGCACTGTGAGTGATTTCGACACTTTACGAGCTTCACGCCAGTTAAATACCATATCAAGATCGTCATCGACATCCAGTTCCCGATGAACATCAAACGCCTGGCGAGGCGCTTTTGCGAAACGACGGTTGTAATCGTTCATGAACTCTTCGGCAAATGCGTTCGCAGCTTCCATGGAACTGATGCCCTGGAGCCTGAGCTCCTTGACCAGTCGGTCCTGAAGCGTCAGGTGCGCCCGTTCAACGCGGCCTTTGGCAGCACTGGTTTCTGCACAAATGGTCTGAATGTTCAGTTCATGCATCGCACGGCCAAACTGGGTATCGCCGTCGCCGCCGGTTGCATTTTTATTGTTGATCCTGAATACGCTGGCTTTGTCGCTGTACAGCGCAAGCGGTTTGCCATGTTTTTCAATATAGCCCCGGGTCGCTTCAAAATAGGTGAAAGTAGACTCAGATTTCACGAAAAGAAGCTGCATTAAACGACTGGTTGCGTCATCAACGTAAACCAGTGCCGTACACTTAGGTCCCCGATTTTCAAACCAGTGGTGGTCGCAGCCGTCGATTTGTATGAGTTCACCGGCACAGGCACGGCGGTAACGAGGTTGCTGAATTTTTGGCGCACGTTGCTTACGTGGGACCCACAGACTGGCCTGAGTCATCAGCTTACGGACGGTTTCTTTGGAAAGATGAACACCGTGCACCTCAGACAGTTTTTCACAGGCCAGCGTCGGACCGAAATCGTTATAGCGTTCGCGAATAATGTTCAGCGCGTATGCGGCCAGTCCCTGAGGCAACTGGTTGTTACTGGATTTACCACGACGGCGGCTGGTCATGCCAATCGGACCATCTTCACGATAACGCGCAAGCAGACGACGGCACTGACGGTCGGAGATACCAAGCCGCTGAGCTGCCATTTGTGTTGTCAGACGCCGGTCGATGACATCCTGAATGATTTTGAGTCGGTTAACTTCATCCAATGTGAAAAACTCCGCTGCGAGAGCCGTCATGGTAATCCTTACTTGATTATACACGCCGGACATCTTAACTTAGCCATTATCGGACATTACAACTTTGCTACTACAACTTATGTCAAGGCTCAATTGAAATGTCCGTTATCCAGCTCAATTAAAATGACCACTTTGATCTCTCATTCTCTTTACTGATAGACTTGGCTTTGTTGAATAAATCAGATTTCGGGTAAGTCTCCCCCGTAGCGGGTTGTGTTTTCAGGCAATACGCACGCTTTCAGGCATACCTGCTTTCGTCATTTTGTTCAGCGCTCGTACCAGGGCCATAGCCTCCGCAACCTGACCATCGTAGTCACGCAGCGTCAGTGAACCCCCGAACAGCTGTTTTACCCGGTACATCGCCGTTTCCGCTATCGAGCGACGGTTGTAATCTGTTGTCCATTTCCACCGCGCATTACTCCCGGTCATTCGCTGATTAGCCACTGCACGGTTACGGTCTGCATATTCACCGGGCCAGTAACCCGCACCTTTTCGGGGTGGGATAAGCGCGCTGATTTTCTTACGCCGCAGTTCATCGTGACAGAGCCGGGTGTCGTAAGCGCCGTCTGCCGATGCTGCCCTGATTTTTCTGTGAGTCTGCCGGATAAGACCCGGGAAGGCTTCTGAGTCCGTCACATTGTTCAGCGACAGGTCTGCACAGATGATTTCATGTGTGTTGCTGTCAACTGCCAGATGCAACTTTCGCCATATACGACGGCGTTCCTGGCCATGCTTTTTGACTTTCCACTCGCCTTCACCAAAGACCTTCAGCCCGGTGGAATCAATCACCAGATGCGCGATTTCACCCCGGGTGAACGTTTTGAAACTGACGTTAACCGACTTTGCCCGCCTGCTGACACAGCTGTAATCCGGGCAGCGTAGCGGAACGTTCATCAGAGAAAAAATGGAATCAATAAAGCCCTGCGCAGCGCGCAGGGTCAGCCTGAATACGCGTTTAATGACCAGCACAGTCGTGATGGCAAGGTCAGAATAGCGCTGAGGTCTGCCTCGTGAAGAAGGTGTTGCTGACTCATACCAGGCCTGAATAGCTTCATCATCCAGCCAGAAAGTTATGGAGCCACGGTTGATGAGGGCTTTATTGTAGGTGGGCCAGTTGGTGATTTTGAACTTTTGCTTTGCCACGGAACGGTCTGCGTTGTCGGGAAGATGCGTGATCTGATCCTTCAACTCAGCAAAAGTTCGATTTATTCAACAAAGCCGCCCCGCAGAGTCCGGAACGCTGATACGGATCCATATCATTAGTAACAGCGAAAGTACTGACATAATACCGAACGTCAGGCGCCAGCCAAGATAATGCCCAAGCCAGGTTCCCAGCGGAACGCCTAGTGAGAGCGCCAGCGGTGTCCCAGCCATGGCTATCGCCATAGCCCGACCCTGATGAAGCGGCTCAACAATTCGGCGTGAAAACCCCGCCAGCAGGCTCCACGCCAGTCCCGCAGCCGCCCCGGCCCCCAAACGCGCTAACAGGGTCAGGTAAACATTTGATGAAAGTGCGGTAATGGTATTAAAAATGAAGAATCCCGCTACGGTCATTAATAAGACATATTTCCGATTCCACGACCGGGTAACGATAGTTAACGGAATAGCGGCAAATAATGACCCGAGGGCGTAGACGGTGACCCACTGGCCTGCGCTAGCCAGCGAAATATTCATTCCCTTACTGATTTCTGGCAATAATCCTGCTGGAATAGTTTCCGTCATGATGCAAATAAATCCGGTCATCGCAAAAGCCATTAATGGCATATAGGGAAATGTGTCATTCATTTTCTGCATTTTGCAATACCGTTAATGTTTAATTAAGCCTGCCAGGTGCGCAGGCTTAGCGCCTAATAGAGTAGATCGTTAGTCAATTAAAGTGCCATGTTCAGTATTGTTTCCGCCACTTCAGCAGTAATTTTTCCATGTTCACCTAATGCGATGTGCCCATGTTCTTTTAACTTGCCGATAACAGCTGAAATATCTTCCGCGCCCAGACCATAATCAGAAAGTCGGGTTTTAACGCCCATCAGTTCAAAAAATTCCACGGTGGCATTGATAGCCTCATCGGCCATTTTTTCGCTATCAGACTCAGGAATATTCCAGACACGCGCACCGTACTGAGCCAGCTTTTCTGCTTTTTCCTTTTTGCACAAGCGCCATAGTGCAGGCATAACGATAGCGAGGGTACGGGCGTGGTCGATTCCGTATAATGCAGTAATTTCCTGGCCAATCATGTGAGAAGCCCAGTCAGTTGGGACACCTGCGCTCAACATTCCATTCAGGGCCATCGTCGCAGCCCACATGATGTTAGCTCTGGCGTCGTAGTTCTGTGGATTTTTAAGGGCTACTGGGCCTTCTTCTTTCAGCGTGCTCAGCAGTCCTTCCGCCAGGCGATCCTGCACCTTAGCGTTAACCGGGTAAGTAATGTATTGCTCAAGAACGTGGACAAAGGCATCAACAACCCCGTTTGCGGTTTGTTGTTCAGGCAGCGTGTAGGTCATTTCCGGTTCGAGCACTGAAAATTTCGGCATAACGTAAGGGGAGGTGAAAAAGAGTTTATCCTGGGTGGTCACCCGATTAATCACCGCCGTGTTATTCATCTCTGAACCCGTGGCCGCCAGGGTCAGCACGCATCCAAAAGGGAGAGCTTGTTTCACCACGCCGCCATAACTCTTGACGATCTCCCATGGATCATTTTCGTAGAGGGCTGCGGCGGCAATAAATTTAGTCCCGTCGATCACTGAACCGCCGCCCACGGCCAGAAGAAAATCAATTTTTTCTGTTCTGACAATCTCAACGGCTTTCATCAGGGTTTCATAATGAGGGTTTGCTTCTACACCGCCAAACTCATAAACCAGGGTGTTTGTCAGGGACTCTTTTACGCGTTTCAATATACCGTGTTTTATAACGCTGCCCCCGCCATAGACAATCATGACCTTTTTACCCTGCGGGACTTCTTGTGCTAACGCAGAAATTTGATCGCGACCAAAAAGAATTTTTACCGGATTATGATAGATAAAATCTTGCATAATGATTACCTCATTTTCAGAATTAAAAGCCGTCACTACAACGAGGACATATTCACGTCGTGGAATATAAAGTACCATTTTGAATTTTATTTATTAATCAACATAAATTTCACTTACTTGTGAAATTTATTTGATAATTAATGACAGACTGGTACGCTGACGTCTCCAGTAGGGACCGAGGAGGAGGAATCGTGTGGATGAATTAAAGGTTTTTTTAACAGTGGCCAGGCTGAAAAGCTTTACCAAAGCCGCAGCTGAAATAGGTGTGACACCCTCAGCCATCAGCCACACGGTGAAATCTCTTGAGGAAAGGCTTGGGATCCGCCTGCTGGCCAGAACCACCCGCAGTATCTCCACTACGGAAGCAGGTGAAAGGCTCATTAACGAAGTTGGCCCGTTAATGGAACAGGTTGATGATGCTATTAGTCGGTTGAGTGAGCTTAGGGAAAAACCCACTGGCGTCATACGCCTCACGGCGGCAGATGATGTTATCCAGTATTTGATCCGTCCTGTATTACCGGACTTTCTGAGTCGCTACCCAGATATTCAGATTGAAATCGGCATTGACTATGGATTTACAGATATTGTTGATCAGCGTTTTGATGCCGGGATTCGTCCGGGCGATGTTCTGAATAATGATATGATTGCCGCAAAAATAAGCCAGAACTGGCGCCAGCTTGTTGTTGCTGCACCAGATTATTTTAAGCGTTATGCTAAGCCCAGGAAGCCGCAGGATCTTTTGAACCACAACTGCATTAACGTCCGCTATTCTGATACGAGTGGATTGTACGCCTGGGAATTCGAGAAAGATGCTCAGAAATTCAGTCTGAAAGTCAAAGGGCAATATATTGCGAACAGCACGATTCATCAGCTCGATGCAGCATTAGACGGGCTGGGGATTGCCTATATTCCCGAGTATGTTGCAGATGGATATATCAAAAGCGGCAAGCTGATTGCTGTTCTGACCGAGTGGTGTCCATATTTTGACGGCTACCATATTTATTATCCTCACCGCCGACAGGATTCTCCTGCGTTTATGGCTTTTCTGCAACTTTTGCGCGACAGGTACAATAATGGAATAAGATAAATTTATGAGTAAAGGATTATGTCCACGATAAGCACCTGGGTCGATTCCTGGGAGGCGGCCATGAGGGTAGGGAAGCGCCGTCCCGTCAAGTCAGCGTAATGCTCTGCCAGTGTTACAACCAATTAACCAATTCTGATTAGAAAAACTCATCGAGCATCAAATGAAACTGCAATTTATTCATATCAGGATTATCAATACCATATTTTTGAAAAAGCCGTTTCTGTAATGAAGGAGAAAACTCACCGAGGCAGTTCCATAGGATGGCAAGATCCTGGTATCGGTCTGCGATTCCGACTCGTCCAACATCAATACAACCTATTAATTTCCCCTCGTCAAAAATAAGGTTATCAAGTGAGAAATCACCATGAGTGACGACTGAATCCGGTGAGAATGGCAAAAGCTTATGCATTTCTTTCCAGACTTGTTCAACAGGCCAGCCATTACGCTCGTCATCAAAATCACTCGCATCAACCAAACCGTTATTCATTCGTGATTGCGCCTGAGCGAGACGAAATACGCGATCGCTGTTAAAAGGACAATTACAAACAGGAATCGAATGCAACCGGCGCAGGAACGCTGCCAGCGCATCAACAATATTTTCACCTGAATCAGGATATTCTTCTAATACCTGGAATGCTGTTTTCCCGGGGATCGCAGTGGTGAGTAACCATGCATCATCAGGAGTACGGATAAAATGCTTGATGGTCGGAAGAGGCATAAATGCCGTCAGCCAGTTTAGTCTGACCATCTCATCTGTAACATCATTGGCAACGCTACCTTTGCCATGTTTCAGAAACAACTCTGGCGCATCGGGCTTCCCATACAATCGATAGATTGTCGCACCTGATTGCCCGACATTATCGCGAGCCCATCTATACCCATATAAATCAACATCCAGGTTGGAATTTAATCGCGGCCTCGAGCAAGACGTTTCCCGTTGAATATGGCTCATAACACCCCTTGTATTACTGTTTATGTAAGCAGACAGTTTTATTGTTCATGATGATATATTTTTATCTTGTGCAATGTAACATCAGAGATTTTGAGACACAACGTGGCTTTGTTGAATAAATCAGATTTCGGGTAAGTCTCCCCCGTAGCGGGTTGTGTTTTCAGGCAATACGCACGCTTTCAGGCATACCTGCTTTCGTCATTTTGTTCAGCGCTCGTACCAGGGCCATAGCCTCCGCAACCTGACCATCGTAGTCACGCAGCGTCAGTGAACCCCCGAACAGCTGTTTTACCCGGTACATCGCCGTTTCCGCTATCGAGCGACGGTTGTAATCTGTTGTCCATTTCCACCGCGCATTACTCCCGGTCATTCGCTGATTAGCCACTGCACGGTTACGGTCTGCATATTCACCGGGCCAGTAACCCGCGCCTTTTCGGGGCGGGATAAGCGCGCTGATTTTCTTACGCCGCAGTTCATCGTGACAGAGCCGGGTGTCGTAAGCGCCGTCTGCCGATGCTGCCCTGATTTTTCTGTGAGTCTGCCGGATAAGACCCGGGAAGGCTTCTGAGTCCGTCACATTGTTCAGCGACAGGTCTGCACAGATGATTTCATGTGTTTTACTGTCAACGGCGAGATGCAGCTTACGCCAGATACGGCGGCGTTCCTGGCCATGCTTTTTGACTTTCCACTCGCCTTCACCGAAGACCTTCAGCCCGGTGGAATCAATTACCAGGTGTGCGATTTCACCCCGGGTGGGCGTTTTGAAACTGACATTAACCGACTTTGCCCGCCTGCTGACACAGCTGTAATCCGGGCAGCGTAGCGGAACGTTCATCAGAGAAAAAATGGAATCAATAAAGCCCTGCGCAGCGCGCAGGGTCAGCCTGAATACGCGTTTAATGACCAGCACAGTCGTGATGGCAAGGTCAGAATAGCGCTGAGGTCTGCCTCGTGAAGAAGGTGTTGCTGACTCATACCAGGCCTGAATAGCTTCATCATCCAGCCAGAAAGTTATGGAGCCACGGTTGATGAGGGCTTTATTGTAGGTGGGCCAGTTGGTGATTTTGAACTTTTGCTTTGCCACGGAACGGTCTGCGTTGTCGGGAAGATACGTGATCTGATCCTTCAACTCAGCAAAAGTTCGATTTATTCAACAAAGCCGTTTTGAAACTGACGTTAACCGACTTTGCCCGCCTGCTGACACAGCTGTAATCCGGGCAGCGTAGCGGAACGTTCATCAGAGAAAAAATGGAATCAATAAAGCCCTGCGCAGCGCGCAGGGTCAGCCTGAATACGCGTTTAATGACCAGCACAGTCGTGATGGCAAGGTCAGAATAGCGCTGAGGTCTGCCTCGTGAAGAAGGTGTTGCTGACTCATACCAGGCCTGAATAGCTTCATCATC